>NZ_CALGRE010000001.1 GCF_937958975.1 uncultured Eubacterium sp.
CGTGCTTTTAATAGGCTTAATCTTTGTAACCGCCATATCTCCGCAAGCACCCCCTTTATTTCCTCTATGTCCTCTTGATAGACGCTGCCCGTGGCATTGACGCGCCGCGCTATCTGGTTGATGTTGACACCGATTTTCTGTATCTCCGCTGTCATGGCTTTTATGTCGGCATGGTCTATCTGAATGATGTACCCGTCGATTGCCATTTTCCGCAAATACGCTTCCATGTTCCGGGTAGGGACGAGCTTCATTTTTTCCTCAATCAATGCGCGTTCTTCTTCTGTTACTCTGAATTTGATTTGTACCGTCCGCTTCCTGCCGCCCATGTGTAGCTCCTTTCTATTCGAGGGTTTGGGACGCTTCCCAAAAAGCATTTTTGCCGCCGCTGCCATAAGGCGCGGCCGGTCAAAAATACGGAAAGGGTACCCCTTTCCTATGCTTGCTACGAAACTTTCCCTCTACTTCCTACGACGGTACAAAAGTGCATTTTGCCGAACCGACGCAAAAGAAAAACGCTGCAATCTGCAAAGATTACAACGCTTTCTAAAATTCATATTCAATTTTGCGAGACATTCTTATTCGTCCTCTTTTTCGACTTCCGCGATTTCCTTTGCCGTAGCGGTAACAATCCGCAATCCCGTATCGCTCATACCGTCCAGCAGCGCGTCAAGCTGCCGCCGCCCGGTTGATTTTTCGGCGGGGTCATTTGGAAAAAAGAATTGGTCTACCGATATATGATACCGGGTTACAAGGTCATAGAACACCTGTAAACTCGGCTGTTGTCCTTTGTTTTCAATATTCGCAAGATAGCGCGGGGAAATATATAGCTCGTCGCTTACCTTTTTATGACTATCGCCCCGCGCTTTTCTTGCGTCTTTTATGGCTTCTCCAAAAGCCTTAAAATCGTATAACGGTACTGGTCTTTTCATCTTTATTCACCCTATTACATTTTACAGTTCACCTTTCTTTCGGGATATGTCTACACACTTCATATTATGCATCAAAATAAATCATATTATTCTTTGCGTGGATACTTGACAAAAGTCAAAGAGATATGTTATCTTATTTACAGACCATTGGTTTGTATGGAGGTGTAAAATGGCAAGGAACAAATATCCGGAGCAAACAGTGAAACTGATTTTAGACGTTTCAACCCGGTTATTCGTTGAAAAAGGATATGAGCATACCTCATTACAAGATATTATCAATGAAACGAAATTGTCAAAAGGCGCAATCTATCATCATTTCAGTTCTAAAGAAGAAATTTTTGAAGCAATCTTCCGCAGAATTGGAGAAGAAAACTCTGTTGCACTTGCGAAAATTCGTGATGATAAAAAACTCAACGGATACGAAAAACTCAAGGCAATATTTAAGGCAGCATATTTTAATCCAAATCAAAGTTTAATGCTGACCGTTACCCCGCCATTATTGGAAAATCCAAAATTTTTGGCTATGCAAATTCAGCAGCTATATGACATTGTTGTTCCCAAATTCATAGAGCCTATTTTGCAACAAGGGATTGACGACGGAACTATCAGTACAAAAAATCCACGGGAAGTAGCAGAAGTGATAATGATTTTGAATAATGTCTGGCTCAATCCAGTTGTTCGTTATACTGATGAAGAAAGTATGAGAAACCGCTGCTATACGTTTAACCAGCTACTAAAAGGATTGGGGATTGATTTGTTAGACGACGCTATGATTGAGGAATATGTAAAGTATTGTTCAAAGCAAGATACTATGAAATAAAATAAACTGCTCTGAAAAGAGCAGCTTATTTTAGAACATATACAGACCGACGGTTGGTTTATAAAATAAGGAGGATTATACAATGGAATGTATTTTGTCAATTCAAAATATCACAAAAAAATACGGGGAAAAAGTCGTTATTACAAATGAAAATTTCTCTGTTTATAAAGGCGACATTTTAGGATTTATCGGTCCAAATGGCGCAGGAAAAAGCACTTCTATCAATATAATAAGCACTCTTGTATCTCCCGATAATGGCATCATAATTTTTTAAGGAAAAGATATATTTTCTAATAATCTTCACTATAAAAAATCTTTAGGGATTGTTCCACAAGATTTAGCAATCTATGAGGACTTGAACGCTTATGATAATGTCGCTTTTTTCTGCTCATTGTACGGTATTTATGGCATGAAGCTAAAAGAACAGGTTAAAAAGGCATTAGAGTTTGTTGGTTTATGGGATAGAAGAAAAGATTTGCCCTCTAAATTTTCCGGTGGTATGAAACGTAGACTAAATATAGCTTGTGCGATTGCACACGAACCAGAGCTGTTAATTATGGACGAACCAACGGTAGGAATTGACCCACAATCGAGAAACAAAATACTTGAAGCAGTTAAAGAATTAAATCGAATTGGAACTACAGTAATTTATACCAGTCATTACATGGAAGAAATTGAAGCCCTGTGCAATCGAATTGTATTGCTTGATAAAGGAAATGTGATTGAGGATTTATCCAAAAATGACTATAAAGCAAAATACGAACAACTGGGCTGCTCTACTTTGGAAGATATATTTTTATATGCCACAGGAACAGATTTGCGGGATATGGAGGAATAATCTATGAATACATTTTTTCCGCTACTCAAATTAGGTATAAGGCGCAGAAGTCGGGATTTTTTCATTATTTTTTATACAGTGGTGTTTCCGATTGTCATTATTGCACTTTTAGGCTATCTTACCTCTACTTCATACGGGAAAGAATTTACATCTTATGAATATTACTCAATAGTAATTATACCATTTTGCTTACTCATGGGAACAACAAGCGTAGTTTATGCTACGGCTGATGAAAAGAGAACGAAAACCGCATATCGTTATATGATAGCTCCCATTTCAAAAGCTGCTTTGATATGGTCAAAATTCTTTTCGTGTGTCATAGCCTTTACGATATGCAGTGTGATTGTACTATTGCTTTCAGGATTACTATTTCATTTACCAGTAGGAAAGAACTTTGCAGCTTTATCATTATTACTACTATGTGAGTCAATAACGATAAGCGGGTTAGGTCTGTTTTTTGGGCTTGCAATTAAAAGCTTCGCTGTTATTCAAAACTTTCTGAATTTACCGATTGTTATTTTTGGATTCCTTGGTGGTGCTTTTTTCCCTGTTGGTTCTGTCAATCCGGTGCTGTCATTTATCATCAATCTGTCACCTCTGACATGGATAAATAAAAGCATAATATTCTGCCTGTATATGGAAAATAACACTATTCTTTTGGGTGTGAGTGCGGCACTCTTTGTTGTAGGGATAATATGCACTTTTCTTACAACAAAGCACTTCAAAAAGGAGGCGTTTGTCTAATGGATATTCTGAATATTATGAAATACTGTTTCAAACGAAACTGGAATAGGCGTGCTGCCTTTATAGCTAATCTTGCTATCCCTATATTAGTCGTAATTTTAGGGATTTTCGCAAATAATATCAGCCAACCGAGTTTCACAATCGGGGTTCTCAATGAGCAATACGCTACACATGTTATAAATAGGCTCTCAGATACACCCGGAATTGATATAAGCTACGCTAACGCTGACACAGTTAAAAGTGATTTAATCACAGGAAAATATTCTGTTGTCATTGCCTTTTCTGAAAATAATTATGATTTATTTTCTGTAAAAGACCAAAAGACAAATAACGAAATACGGCAGATTTTAGATAGTTACCAAAATTCTGCACAGATAATCAACATTTACGAAGTGATAGGAACTGAAATGAGCGTTGCAGAACGAACCATAGCTTTTATAGTTTTATTTCTTATGGTTACTGCCACGGTAACTGCGTCTAATATGATAAAAGACAAGAACGGAGGTACTTTGAGAAGATACAAATACGCTCCGCAAACATCTTTAACGTACATTTTGGGGAACTTCTTATATAATTACTTAATTACTTTTTGTCAATATTTCATTTCTATATCTTTTATGTACTTTATAGGAGTTGAAATAGGAATTAAATATTGTGACTTAATATTTATGGGTATATGGCTAAGTGGAATTGCAACCGCTTTTGGCACTTTTTTTTCAAGTATCTATCGAAAAGAAGTGTATGCGAATTTAAGCGCGTCATTTGTTGCACTTATACTTTCTCTTATAGGAGGAACATTTATTGCTTATAATGATATGCCCGCTATGCTCCAAAAAATTAGTATAATAAGCCCTTTACGGTGGTTTATTGAAACAACGGAAAGTATGCAGAATGGTTTAGGGTGGTTTGATAATATGGAGCAGATTATCATTCTTTCTGGAATGATGTTTGTTTTGCTTATTACAACTTCCTTAATCAACAAAAAACAAAATGCTTTTTAATCGGACAGTTTCTTAAACATGAAAACCGTTGTTATGCGGTGTCATGCACCTTATGGGCAAACTGGACTTAACGGCGGTTTTGAAAATCAAAAGTCAAAGCCGCCGTTTCCTTTTTGAAAAATAGGATACGGAGGGTGTGTTAAAGTCGCCCTTTTTTAAGGATACGGCGGTATCAAGGAGGTATCGTCATGTCCTTTTTCTATGCTCCAAATCCCCCTAACTTATCAAAAAAAGCCCGTCCACCGC
>NZ_CALGRE010000002.1 GCF_937958975.1 uncultured Eubacterium sp.
CCTTCAACGTAATCAGCTCCGTAACACGCATACCGGTAGCATATAACAACTCAAGCATAGACCTGTCTCTTAATTCCTTCGGTGTATTTTTTGAAGGCTGCTGTAACAGTGCATCAATCTCATTTATCGTCAAAATCTCTGGCGATTTTTTTATAATTTTAGGCGATTTTAATTGAGATGCGGGATTCTGTTCCAAATATCCCTCATCACACAAAAATCCAAAAAAAGCTTTCATTGATGCAATGCTTCTTGATATAGTTGTTGGCGCTCTGCCGATAGCGCTTAATGATGAAATATAACTCTCTAAAGTCTCTGCTGAGACCTTCTTAAGATTATCTATCTGATTATCTTCCAGATATGTAAAAAGTTTTTTAAGGTCCCTTTTATACGAGACCTCTGTGTTGCTTGAAGTATTCTTTTCACTATGTAGTTTTAAAATGAATTCTTCAATTAATTTTTGCATTTTTTCCTCGCTATACTCTTTTTCTAGAGTGATAAATCCTATTATATAAGCCTTTTGAAATAAAATCAAACACATTTTTCAACACAAAAATGCCTGGATTTTAGGGTTACATAAAAAAGACACCACATATGCCAAAAGACAATTTATGAACAACAATATCTTGTAAATAATTTTAAAATAATTGAACGAAAAAAATTTCTAAAAAACTGCCTACAATCAACATTGCGAAACTTATAATTCTTCCCCTCACTCTTTTTGTGTCATCAAACATAAAAACTGCACCGAAAATTTTTACCACTGCAATAATGCTTCCATGTATCAGTAATGTCGTATGACTATTCAGCGATACGGTTATGATTCCGGCAATTAAAAAAGAATAATAAAATATTATTAATAATAGTATTTTATCTTTCATCTTAAAAAATGATAAGACAAAAATCAAAACCCAGAATCTCAAATTATGCGACAAGATATAAATATAACTGTCAAAATAATTTATCAATTCAATTCTCTGTACATTCTCAAAAGAAAAATCTATGCCAAGAAAATTATATATCAAAGTTCCTAATATAACTCCCAAAAAAAAGGCATAGATTTTATAGTTTGTCCATATAGCCTTAAAATTCATATATTATCCAATCACCTGTTTGTATAATATATTCCAATAAAACTATATCATACCAATAATTTATTTTCTTTTTTAGCGAACATATTTATTATAATATGTCAATAACGCTGCTATCGTCTTTGAATCATTTATTTCATTAGACAGAATCTTATCCAATAACGCTTGTATGGTATATATTTCCAAAGAAATATCCTCATCCTCATCAAAATTTTGTTCGGTTTTCTCTAAATCGAAAGCCACATAAATATCTATTTTTTCTCCCGAATATGCGACAGCTGGAACTATTGTCTGTAAAAATTCAATTTTTGCTGACCTGTATCCGGTTTCTTCTTCTAATTCCCGCAATGCACATTCTACCGTAGGTTCACCTACTCCATCTTTGCCGCCTGCCGGTATCTCTAATGTAAACTTATCAATTGCATTTCTCCATTGACGCACCATGATAATTCTCCCATCTTCTAAAACAGGAATCACCGCAGCCGCCCCTTTATGTTCCAAATAATCCCATTTCACAAGATTTCCTTTGGGAGTTAAAATTTCATCTTTGCAAAAATCTAAAATAGCCCCCTGATACACAATCTCCCGATTGATTCTTTTAAACTTTTCCATTTCACGTTTACCTCTATTATTTTATATTGTTACATTTGTCAAAACATGCTTCTGTCGCCGCAAAAACTGCCTTTCTAAATCCGTTTTTTTCTAATTGTTCCACCCCCGCAATTGTAGTTCCTCCCGGTGAACAAACCATATCCTTCAACTCAGCGGGATGTTTTCCTGTTTCTAACATCAGTTTCGCAGAACCTAAAACCGTCTGTGCAACAAATGTATATGCATCTTTTCTTGCCATTCCACATTTCACAGCACTATCTGCCAATGCCTCCATAAACATAAAAACATATGCCGGCGAACTTCCACTGGCACATACAACACTATTCATCATTTTTTCATCCACCACCTGTATTTTCCCTACAGATTCAAAAATCTTATGAATATCTTCTATTTCTTCTCCGGAAAATATATCTCCATCAAAGCACACTCCTGTCATTCCTTCTCCAACCATTGCAGGTGTATTCGGCATAGACCTCACAATTCTGTCCGTCTTGAATATTTCTGCCAACTGTTTTACTGTAAATCCCGGTGCTAAAGATATAAGTATATTATTATCCGTGATATACTCTGATATCTCCTTTGCCACTCTCTCAAACATTTGAGGTTTTACTGCTAATATAATATATTTTGCTTCCTGTACAACACCAATATTATTGTCCTTAAATGCAATTCCTTCATGTATCGAAAATTCCTCCATCTTTTCTTTGGAGCTTCTATGAAAAATAATATTATCTTTGCCAAAGATGTCTTTCACTCCAGAAAGCATTGCTGTTCCCATGTTTCCCATACCAATAAATCCTAATATTGCCATATTACACCTCCTATTTTTCCAAGTAAGTATAGCACAGTTTTATTCCTATGTGTTTTCTTTTTTAAATAATATCTGTATACAATAAAATATTGCAGTCACCATTAATATCATGATTATAAACGGAATTACATCTTCATGATAATCCATTCCCATATATGGAACAAAAAATCCCCGCCAATCCATACCGGAATAAAAAAGACTATTATAAGGGTGAGATGTTATAAAACATAACAATTGTGATGCTCCAATAAAAGTACACTGAAATACTATCATTTTCTCACTGCCAAACCTTTTTATATAAATAAAAGCAATTATAATTGCCAATGTTAATGCAGAATATATTGCAACATCTACGCTTTCTCCACATTCATTTAACGAATGAATGCTATAATGTATTTTTTCCGATTCCGGAAAAATTTCCTCTATATACTCAATATATAGATTTACCAGAATTGTTACAATAACATAAATTATTTTCATAAAGAATATATACCCAATAATAAATTTACTCCCCTGTCTCCAATATCTTTGTATGAAATAGAATATCGTCATACCCAAAACCGCTCCTATAATAATACATGACAAGTTATCTCTGATAATACATCCTATCATTCCACCTATCAACATTCCAAAATAGGTTCCTATTATCCCACTTCTAATCTTCATATTTATTTTGTAAGTAAAAAAAACTAACACGAAACCCAAAACAAAACTAACAATATCTAAAATAATCGCCATATGGACATCATAGAATAAAAAATTAATTACATTATCATTTGCCATTTTTCTCTCCTTTTATATCTTTTTAATAAATTAAATTATAAAAGCAATCTGTATATAAAGTTAATATATAAATGTTACATTTTTGTATAAAAACAGCCATCATACATAAGTATGATGGCTTAATAACGTAGATTATTTATTTTGCGTAATCTATGGCTCTCGATTCCCTTACAACGTTAACTTTTATCTGTCCAGGATATTCTAATTCATCTTCAATCTGCTTAGAAATATTTCTAGCCATGATAACCATATCAGCATCTGATATCTTTTCAGGGATAACCATAACACGAACCTCTCTACCTGCCTGAATGGCAAAAGATTTGTCAACTCCTTCATATGAGTTCGTAATATCTTCTAACTGTTTTAATCTGTTTGTATATGTTTCAAGTGTTTCACGTCTTGCACCTGGTCTGGCAGCAGAAATCGCATCCGCGGCCTGCACAATACAAGCTATAAGTGTTTCCGGCTCCACATCACCATGATGTGCTTCAACAGCATTAATCACTGTAGCCGATTCTTTGTATTTTCTACACAAATCAACACCTAACTGTATATGAGTTCCTTCCATTTCATGGTCAACTGCTTTTCCAATGTCATGCAATAAACCAGCTCTCTTTGCAATTCTGACATCCAATCCTAATTCAGCTGCAAGCAACCCAGATAAATGCGCAACTTCAATAGAATGTTTCAAAGCATTCTGACCATAACTGGTTCTAAACTTCATCTTTCCGAGAAGTTTTACCAGCTCAGGATGTATACCATGTACTCCCACTTCAAGTGTAGCAGACTCTCCTTCTTCACGAATCATAGTCTCTACCTCTTTTTGAGCTTTATTGACCATTTCTTCAATTCTTGTAGGTTGTATTCTGCCATCTACAACAAGCTTCTCCAGGGCTATTCTAGCCACTTCTCTCCTAATCGGGTCAAATCCTGATAAAACAACTGCTTCCGGTGTATCATCAATAATCAAATCAACACCAGTCAGTGATTCAAGAGTTCTTATATTTCTTCCCTCTCTACCAATTATTCTACCCTTCATTTCATCATTAGGAAGTGAAACTACTGAAATTGTAGTCTCAGAAACATGATCTGTAGCACACTTTTGAATCGCATTTACTACCAACTCTTTCGCACGCTTATCAGCATCTTCTTTTGCCTGCGTTTCTAATTCCTTAACTAATTTAGCAGTCTCAATTTTAATTTCTTCTTCAACAGTTTTTAATAAATATTCTTTTGCCTGTTCGGAGGTTAATCCAGAGATTCTTTCAAGTTCCTGTACGCGTTGTTCGCTTAATTTATCTACTTTAGCTTTCGTCTCAATCAGCTCATTTTCCTGATTTTTCAGACTATTCTCTTTCTTTTCAAGTGCGTCTGCTTTTCTCTCCACAGACTCTTCCTTGTTAAGAACACGCTTCTCATATCGCTGTACTTCCGCTCTTCGCTCTTTAATTTCTTTGTCGAGTTCATTTTTGGTTTTAAGGTTTTCTTCCTTAGCTTCCAAAAGTGCCTCTTTTTTCTTTGCCTCCGCAGTCTTAATAGCTTCGTCTATAATTTCACGAGCCTTGTCCTCTGCCGAGCCAATCTTCTTTTCAACAACATTTTTTCTAATTTGTGTTGCTACAAAAGCAGAAATTAAAGCAACTACGATGGCAATTACAATACATATGATTAACCAAGTAGTATCACTCACAGGAGCACCTCCTTATTTAGTTTTCATTGTACAATACAACATATCTATTTTACTTTATAAACATAGTTATGTCAAGTAAAGGTATGTCATATTAACGATATTTATAACAAGATATTGTACTTTTTTATATAATTTTACGGTATATATTGTAATCAATACATCTCTTCTATGTACTTTGACAAAACTTTTTTTATATCGCTATAATAGTAGCCCTTACTCACCAGATACCTATAAAATTTCTGTATATCTTTTTGTTCTCTCAAATCATATTTCGATATTTTCTTTTCTATCACTTTACTTAATGAATCTTCTTCCTCATATCCGCTTTCTTCTAAAGCCCTTACAATAATTTCTTTCTCTATTCCTTTAACATACAGCTCCTGAATCAGCTGCTTTTTGCTTTTAACAGCCGATTTATAGTCAATATAAAGCAATGCATATCTAAAATCATCTATCAGACCATATTCCTCCAAATATGAGATGACACGGTTTATTATACTCTCCGGATAATATCCGTTCTGCAATTTTTCACGAATCTGTTTTACTGTTTTATAATTATCATCAAGAATATAAAGAGCCCTCTCCCGGGCTCTTTTATATAAAATATCAAAAATTTCTAAATACGTTCCTTCATCTATCACGGAATTTTCTGCGATATGATATTTTCTGATTTCCCCCTTATAAAGCATAAAAGATATATCATTATCAAGAGTGACCAGTATTCTGTTCCCCTTCGGTTCTATTTTTAATACGCTGTACATATTATTCTCCGGCTGATGTGGCAGAACTATCCTTAACTTCCTCCTCACTGCCCTCTAATGCATAATATTCGCGTACTTTAGCCTCCACTTCGTCCATAATCTCAGGATGCTCTACAAAGTATTTTTTTGCATTTTCACGTCCCTGACCAATTTTTTCAGTATTGTATGCATACCATGAACCACTCTTTATCACAACACCGCAATTCGCAGCCAAATCCAGAATATCACCTTCTCTGGAAATACCTTTGCCAAACATAATATCAAATTCTGCTTCCTTAAACGGTGGAGCAATCTTATTTTTTACAACCTTAACTCTTGCCCGGTTACCAACCATTTCGCCGCCAACCTTTAATGTTTCAATCCTTCTGACATCAAGTCTTACAGACGCATAAAACTTTAATGCGCGTCCACCGGTCGTTGTCTCCGGATTTCCAAACATAACACCAATCTTTTCTCTCAACTGATTAATAAAAACAACTGCACATCCGGTTTTATTCATAATACCGGTAAGTTTTCTCAATGCCTGCGACATCAATCTGGCATGCTGCCCCATGTGAGAATCTCCCATATCTCCATCGATTTCTGCTTTCGGCACCAACGCTGCAACTGAGTCTACAATAATAATATCTACGGCGCCTGACCTAACCATCGTCTCAGTAATTTCAAGTGCCTGTTCGCCATAATCAGGCTGTGAAATATATAAATTGTCAATATCAACACCGATTGCTTTTGCATATACCGGGTCAAGGGCATGTTCGGCATCAATAAAGCCTGCCACACCACCTCTTTTTTGTGTCTCAGCTATCATATGTAAGGCCACTGTAGTTTTACCACTGGATTCCGGACCATAAATCTCAATTACACGTCCCTTTGGAATACCTCCAAGACCTAATGCAAGGTCTAAACTTAGGGAACCTGTAGGAATAGTCTCAACATTTATTTTATTCCCCGAATCTCCCAATTTCATAATCGCACCTTTTCCGTGCTGTTTTTCAATCTGTGATATGGCTGCATCTAATGCTTTTAACTTATCTTCTTTATTCATATTCTTCCTCATTTCAATTATTAATCGCTTTTATTCGAACTTATGTTCGTTATTATGATAATACAATATTCTGTTAATGTCAATATTATTTTTTTGCCTTAATAATGGATTTTCCATTGATACAATTATATTCCTTATTCATTTATTAAGCAACATTTTATTATATAAAAATGCTGTCATATCAGTAATTTTTACAAACATGACAGCACTATTTATGCTTATTACGATTAAACTTCTAACATTTTTTCAATAGTTGCAATCTTAGTACAACAAATAAGAATTTTACTTGCCTCAATCAATTCTTCCGGAGTTGCATACGATGGAGCAATTCTAATATTTTTATCTTCCGGGTCTTTTCCATATGGATATGTTGCACCTGCACCTGTAAGAACCATTCCTGCATCCTTACACATTTTTACTATTTTCTTTGCACATCCATTCATGACATCCAGAGAGATAAAATATCCACCATTTGGATTCGTCCATGTGGCAATATCTGCACCTTTCAACTCTTCTTCAAACATTTTCAGAACTGCCTGAAACTTTGGTCTCATCTTATCCGCATGTTTCATCATATGCGCTTTCATTCCTTCAAAATCTTTAAAATATCTCGCATGTCTTAACTGATTTATTTTATCAAAACCAATTGTCTGAATTGCCAACTGTGTCTTTATTTCTTCAAGATTTGCCTTAGAAGAAGCCAGTGCAGCAACACCGGAACCTGAAAATGAAATTTTAGATGTTGAAGCAAATTCATAAACCATATCCGGATTTCCTGCCTTCTCACACTCTTCTAATATGTTTAATATTTTATCCTGTCTATTTTCATCTTCATATAAATGATGAATTGCATAAGCATTATCCCAGAAAATTCTAAAATCCTTCGCTGCCGGTTTTAATGCTGCCATTCTCTTTACAACTTCATCTGAATACGATATACCTGTAGGATTTGCATACTTTGGAACACACCAGATACCCTTAATTGCAGCATCTTCGGACACCAATTTTTCAACCATATCCATGTCAGGACCTTCCTCTGACATTGGAATATTAATCATTTCAATTCCAAAATACTCTGTAATGGCAAAATGTCTGTCGTATCCAGGAACAGGACATAACCATTTTACTTTATCTAACTTACACCAAGGTGTCTCTCCCATAATACCATGTGTAAACGCTCTCGATACCGAATCATACATTATATTTAAGCTTGCATTTCCGTACACAATAACATTTTCCGGCGATACTTCCATAATGTCTGCCATCATTTTTTTTGCTTCCGGTATTCCGTCTAACAAACCATAGTTTCTACAATCCAATCCGTTTGACGCTATCAGCTCTGAAGAACTATTCAAGATATCGAACATTCCCATTGTAAGCTCAAGCTGATCCGGCCCCGGCTTTCCTCTTGACATATCAAGATTAATTTCTGTCTCGCAAATTTTAGCGTATTCCGCCTTTAAATTATTAAGTTCTTCGTTTAATTCTTCCTTTGATAAAGTATTGTACCCTGCCATTTTCTTCCTCCTAAATATTATTAAAACTACCTTTTAATTTTTCAGTACATCTATATTCTTTACTACATAATCAATCATAGAAATGATTGTCAGTGCAAGAGATATCCAAATAAGTACCCACCCCGCTATATCAAATACGGTATGTGGTATATCAATGATTAAAACTATAATCATAACCATCTGAAATGCTGTTTTAAATTTGCCCCACCAGCCGGCTGCTAAAACCGTTCCCTGGTCTGCGGCTAAAATTCTAAAACCACTGATAAATAATTCTCTACTAATAATTATAATAACAACCCATGCCGGAATCTTTGCCGGAGTCAGACATATAAGTGCCGCACAAACCAGCAGTTTATCTGCCAAGGGGTCAATAAATTTACCAAAATTCGTTACAAGATTATATCGTCTGGCTATCTTCCCATCAAGAAAATCTGTAAGGCTCGCCACTATAAAAATCCCAACAGCAATATAATTGTTAAATGGCACTTTATCAACCAACATAAAAACCACAAAAAAAGGGATACATAAAACTCTGAATATTGTCAATTTGTTTGGTAAATTCATATATCCTCCTAAAACTTAATTATTGAACCAGTTCTCCAATGAAATCATAATCGTTTGTCCCTGTAACCTTTACTTTCACAAAGTCACCGGTCATCAATTCTTCATCCGTAACGATAAAAATATTACTGTCAACTCCTGGTATATCCATGTATGTTCTGCCTAAATATGCATGTTCTCCTGATATGTGTCCCTCAATCATTGCAACCAATTTCCTGCCAATAAACTGTTCTGATTTTTCAAATACGATTTCCTGTTGCAATTCCATAATTTCATTTCGCCTTGCAACCTTGAGAGACTCATCAATTTGATTATCCATCTCTGCCGCAGGTGTATTTTCTTCTGCAGAATATGTGAAAACCCCCAGTCTGTCAAATTCCATTTCATCTACAAACTCCATCATTTTTTGATGGTCTTCGTCGGTTTCACCCGGAAATCCTGTAATAAGTGTTGTTCTCAAAACAATATCAGGAATTTTATCTCTTAATTTTTGAATAATACTTTTTAACTGTTTATTATTTGTTTTCCGCCCCATTCTTTTAAGGACATTATCACTGGCATGCTGTATCGGAATATCAAGATAATTACATATTTTGCTTTCCCTCGCCATCACCTCAATCAACTCATCATAAATCTCTTCCGGATAACAGTATAATACCCGAATCCAATATATTCCAGAGATTTTTGTGAGTTTTTCAAGAAGAACATGCAAAGATTTTTTACCATAAATATCTTTTCCATACATCGTTGTTTCCTGTGCTACAAGAATCAACTCTCTCACACCACGCTCCGCCAGCTCTTTTGCTTCCTTTAGTATATTTTCCATTTTTACACTTCTGTAATTTCCTCTTATTTTAGGAATAATACAATAAGTGCAATGCTTATCGCAGCCTTCTGCTATTTTAAGATATGCATAACTACCGGAAGTTGATAAATTTCTAGGAGCATTTTCACCTGCCAGTTTATCTATATTTTCCAAACATAATACTTTTTTCTTTTCTGTAAAAAAATTATCAATCGCTTTCGCAACACTGTCAATTGCCGTTGTTCCGATACAAATATCTATTTCAGGAATCTCTTCTTTTATCTGGCTAAAATATCGCTGCGCCAAACAGCCCGCCAAAACAAGCGCCTTACATTTTCCCTCTTCTTTGTATCTCGCCATCTCAAAAATAGTGTCAATGCTTTCCTCTTTTGCATCATTGATGAAACAACAGCTATTGATAATGATAATATCAGCCTCCGCTTCATTATCTGTAAATTCATAGCCTGCTTTTTCCAGTATTCCCGACATATGCTCAGAGTCAACTAAATTTTTATCGCAGCCCAGTGATATCAAAAGTATCTTCAATTTGTTTCTCCTTTAAAATATCAGAAAAAAGTATCTGTAGATTCTTTATTCCTCTTCTTCGTCTTCTCCTAAAATTCTAATTTTAGAATTGCACAATTCGTCTACTGCAACGGATAAAGGCTTTTTTCCGGCTGCTTTCTCCACTAAAGGCTCGTCTCCTGCAATAATCTGTCTCGCTCTTCTCGATGTTGCCATAACAATAGAATACCGGCTCTGGACAACCGGCTGCTCACCGTCTTCAACCTCACTGTTTGCAACTAACATTAAATCTGAATATGATGGATGTAACATTTTATTCTCCTTCCACAAAAACCAAAATTTCTTTTTTTATTTTTTTTACAAAATCCCTATCTGCTAATTCAGGATTATTGTCATTTCTAATATCATTTATGCGCTCAGCACAACTTTCAACAATATCATTTACTACAAAATAGTCATATTTGTCAACATTATGTGTTTCTTCTGCCGCTTTTGCCAGCCTCTCTCTTATCACTTCACTGCTCTCTGTATTTCTATTCACAAGTCTGGCTTTTAATTCTCCGGCACTTGGCGGCAAAATAAATACCATCAGTGCTTCCGGCATTTTTTCCTTCACCTGCAATGCACCTTTGGTCTCAATTTCTAAAATAACATCTTTTCCTTTGTTTATATTTTCTTCCACGAACTCACGGGGAGTGCCATAATAATGGTCAACATATCCCGCATGCTCAAGAAGTCTGTCACTCTTCACCATTTCTTCAAACAAATTATTTGAAATGAAATGATAATGAACCCCGTTTACTTCGTTTTCTCTCGGCTGTCTGGTCGTAACAGAAACTGAAAACTCGTAATTTTCATAGTGCTCCCGCAAATACTTGACAACCGTACCTTTACCCACACCGGAAAATCCTGATATGATAAGTAATTTACCCTTTTTCATTATTTGTTTCCTCTATTCTATATTTTGAATCTGTTCCCTGACTTTCTCGATATCTGTCTTTAACTCAATCGCAATATCAGATATTTCAGCATCTGTTGTTTTCGATAGTGTAGTATTTGCTTCCCGATTCATCTCCTGTGCGATAAAATCTAATCTTCTTCCCACAATTCCTCCAGAGACCAGCGCTTCTCTCATTGCTTTAATATGGCTGTCTAGCCGCACCAATTCCTCGTCAACACAAATCTTATCCGCAAAAATAGTCACCTCCTGTGCAATCCTTGCTTCATCAATCTGTGTTTCTTCCAACAGTTCATTGATTCTATTTGTTATCTTTTCCCGATATTCTGCAATAATAATCGGTGACTTTTCTGTGATTATCTGAACATATTGAAGCATTCCATCAAGTTTAGCCAGCAAGTCCGTCTTTAAACGTTCTCCTTCTTCAGCTCTCGCTTTCACGAGTTTTTCTGCGGCGCCGTCCACGGCCTGTAACACCAATGTCTGGATTAATTCCTCATCATCCTGACCGCTTTCAATTGTTATGACATCAGGACTTTTCATGATATAACTTGTCTTGATATCATTCTCTATTCCCAACTCATCACTAATGCGTGCAAAACAATCAAAATATTCTTTTGCCAACGATGGGTTATATCTTACGCTTTCGTTTCCCTCGCCCATATTTTCATATGTAATGAAAACATCAACTTTTCCACGTTCAACGTATTTTTTCATTTCTTTTCGTACATTATTTTCCAAAAAATTAAGTTTTCGCGGTAACTTAATCCCCAATTCTAAATATCTATGATTTACAGATTTCATCTCCACAGTAACTTTTCTGTCACCCTCAGATACCTCAAACCTGCCAAATCCTGTCATACTTTTTAGCATTTTGCCTCCTAATGAACTGTTTGCCCATAATTCACTTTATTATAATTCATAGATGGCTTACCGTCAAGTTGCACTTCCCTTGACTTACCAGATATTTAATACTAAAATCTATCTTAGATTAAAAGAAGGAGAAAAATTTATGGCATTTGACGGAATCGCAGTATCAGCTTTAATATCAGAATTTAATAAAAAATTAACCGATGGAAGAATCTATAAAATTGCACAAACCGAAGCAGACGAACTTATGTTGACTTTTAAGGCAAATAAAACCCAATATAAAATGCTTATCAGTGCAAATGCCAGTCTTCCTCTCATTTACTTTACAGAATCCAGTAAACAGGCTCCGCTTACTGCTCCCAATTTTTGCATGCTTTTAAGAAAACATATTAACAATGGTCGAATTATGAGCATTACACAACCGGGGTTGGAACGTATTATAGACTTTGAAATTCAGCATTTAGATGAGCTGGGCGATGTGCGTACAAAGCATTTGATTGTTGAACTGATGGGAAAACACAGTAATATTATTTTTGT
Source organism: uncultured Eubacterium sp. (assembly GCF_937958975.1). GTDB lineage: Bacteria > Bacillota > Clostridia > Lachnospirales > Lachnospiraceae > Eubacterium_G. Next base: position 12,564 of record NZ_CALGRE010000002.1, read on the forward strand.
AGATGACCAAAACAACATTATCGACAGTATTAAACATGTCACCTCTGTAATGAGTTCCGTAAGGCAGGTACTACCCGGCAAACCATATTTTATTCCGGAAACAATGGATAAATCCAATCCGTTAAAAATCTCAAAAGAAGATTTTTTCCAAACTGTTTTTTCCAAACCGATGCCTTTATCAAAAGCTATTTATATTTCATTTACAGGAATCAGTCCTGCAATTGCTGAAAGTATCTGTTTCGAAAACAAACTGGATTCCTCACTTCCTGCAAATACATTTGTTCCCGGAGACCAAAATCTTATTTGGATGAGTTTTTATCAAATAATAAATAAAATTAAAAATCAGGACTTTTCCCCTGTCATATACGAAAAGGATGAGAAACCGGAAGAGTTTAGCGCTATTCCTCTTTCTACATTTCCCGATTGCAGCAACGTACAATTTGACAGTATGAGCCACCTTCTGGAAGTTTACTATGCCAGAAAAAATTTATACACACGGATGAGACAAAAATCCGTTGATTTAAGAAAAATTGTGTCTAATTCTCTTGAGCGGGAACATAAAAAATATAATTTGCAGCTCAGGCAATTAAAAGATACCGAAAAAAAAGATAGATATAAGGTTTATGGTGAATTGCTCACCACCTATGGCTACTCCATAGAACCGGGAACCAAAACTTTTGATACTATTGATTTTTATACCGGAGAACCTGTCAAAATCACTTTGGACCCTACGATTACTCCTATCGAAAATGCCAAAAAATTCTTTGAAAAATATGCGAAACTAAAAAGAACATTTGAAGCTTTAAACGATATTATTAAAGAAACAAAAATTTCTATCGACTATTTGGAATCCATACATGTGGCACTTGATATGGCAGTCAACGAAGATGATTTAAAAGCCATCTCTAAAGAACTATCGCAGACCGGATATATAAAACAAAAACATCATGGAAATTCAAAAAACAAAAAAGATAAAGTGAAAAGTAAACCGCTTCATTATATTTCCTCAGACGGATTTGATATGTATGTTGGAAAAAATAATATCCAAAATGAAGAATTAACGTTCAAAGTTGCTACCGGAAATGACTGGTGGTTTCACAGTAAGACTTTTCCCGGCTCACATGTCATCGTAAAATGTAATAATAAAGAATTACCGGACAATACATTTGAGGAAGCTGCAAGACTTGCTGCATATTACTCAAAAGGAGTAAATCAGGATAAAGTAGAAATTGATTATATTCAGAAAAAACATGTAAAAAAAGTTGCCGGAGCAATGCCGGGATTTGTAATTTATCATACAAATTATTCTATGTCGATTGCTCCTGACATTTCAGGAATACAAGAAATAATTTAAAGTATAAAAAACAAGGCTGATATTTTTAATATCAGCCTTGTTTTTTATATCAGTCTATTTACTATAATAATTCTTCATATAATTTTTCGTATTTTTCAGCGGATGCCTTCCATGAGAAATCAGCCGCCATAGCTCTGTCAACCATCTTATTCCAGTCACGTTTCTTATCATAAAATACATGTTCTGCATATCTGACTGTCCCCATCATCTCATGGGCATTATAATTACAGAATGAGAAACCTGTACCCGTATTCTCATATTCATTATATGGTTCTACTGTATCCTTTAATCCACCGGTTTCGCGGACAATAGGAAGCGTTCCATACCTTAAACTCATGAGCTGGCTGAGACCGCACGGTTCAAATAAAGACGGCATTATAAATGCATCACATGCTGCATAAATTTTGTGGGAAAGCTCTTCTGAATAGAATATATTTGCAGATACATCCTTTCCATATTTCCAATCGAAATGTCTGAACATATTCTCATATCTCTCCTCACCTGTACCGAGAATAACGAACTGTACCGCATCCTGGCACAATTCATCCATAACACATGCAATCAAATCAAGACCCTTCTGGTCTGTAAGCCTGCTGACAAGTCCAATCATCATTTTCTTAGGATTTACTTCCAATCCTAACTCTTTTTGTAAAGCTGTCTTATTCTTTACTTTTTCTTTTCTAAAATTCTCCTTTGAGAAATTCTTTGCAATCATTTTATCTGTTGCCGGATTATATTCGTCATAGTCTATACCGTTTACAATTCCTCGTAAACAGTTTGCTCTGGCTCTCATAAGTCCGTCTAATCCTTCTCCATAAAAAGGTGTCTTAATTTCTTCTGCATATGTGTCACTCACGGTAGTAATCATATCTGCATAGACAATGCCACCTTTTAAATAATTTCCATCATCATAATCTTTCAGTTTGTCTGATGTGAAATAGTAATCAGACAATCCTGCAATATCCTTAATCGTATCTACATCCCACACTCCCTGGAATTTAAGATTATGAATTGTCATAATTGACTTTATTCCCTGATAAAAATCTCCATAAGAAAAACTGTCTTTCAAATAAACCGGTATCAGTCCCGTCTGCCAGTCATGACAGTGAATAATATCAGGTCTGAAATCAATTACAGGAAGCGCCGACAATACAGCTCTGGAAAAAAACGCAAATTTTTCAAGGTCATATCTCACATCACTGTACGGCTTTGGTCCCGCAAAATAATATTCATTGTCAATGAAATAGAATTTTACACCTTCATATTCCATTTCCATAATTCCAACATATTGTCTTCTCCAACATAAATCCATATAAAAATGATTTACATATGTCATTTTTTCCTGCCATTTTTGATTGATACACATATATTTAGGAATCATCACTCTGACATCATAATTTTCTTTATCAAAACATTTTGGCAATGAACCAACAACGTCTGCCAAACCACCGGTCTTGATAAATGGTACACACTCTGACGCAGCGAATAATATTTTCTTCATATCTTTTCCTCCAGACTATTTTTTTCTTAAGTATATCATACTAAAAATACAGAATAATGAAAAGAACTATTTATCTGCATTTATACTCTAATCTGATTTTATCAGCAATTAAAGCAATAAATTCTGAATTTGTCGGTTTCCCTTTTTCTGCGTTAATGGTATAACCAAAAAGTTCATCAATAGTATCCATCCTGCCTCTGTTCCATGCAACTTCTATAGCATGACGTATCGCTCTTTCCACCCTGCTCGAAGTTGTCTGAAACTTTTTCGCAATGGTTGGATATAAAATTTTTGTGATTGAGTTTAACATCTCCGGGTCATTCACCGACATAATAATAGCTTCTCTCAAATACTGATATCCTTTAATATGCGCAGGAACGCCGACATCATGTATAATATTTGTCACATCCCCCTCAATATTTCTTTCCATAAACTGCTGTTTATCCTCATATGGTGCAATGAGCTTCTTATTTTCAGGAATACGTTTATTATAAGATTTTACACTTTTGATTCTGTCTACAATCATATCTGTCTCAAATGGTTTCAGCATATAATACCCTGCTCCCATCCCAAAAGCATCCTGTATTACTGTCTCATTACATATTGCAGATGTAATAATAAAAAACGGCAATTTTATGATACTTCCATCATTATGTATTTTATTCATCAGAGATAATCCATCCATCTTTGGCATAATCAAATCCAACACCACCACATCTGGATTACTTTTTTTGATAACATCATATGCTTCCTCACCATTAGAAGCTTTTCCCACAACAACAATATCGTCATCGTTTGATAAAGTATCACAAATATTGCTAATTACTTTTTCATTATCATCTACCACAGCAACGTTAATTTTTTCTGTTTTTTTCACATAATTTGAATTAATCACTCTATTTATACTACTATTTCTGGTATTATTTAATATCATCTTTCCTCCTGTTTTGTCAAAATACAGTACTGTTTGAATTCTTTTGACAAAGATGATTATAGATTGTATTTCGGTGTAGTTCAACTTAAAGAAATCGCATAAAACTCTAAATTTCGACAAACCGGTTTACATAGAAAAAATTATGTAACACAAACAGATGAAATCTTTCAATAATACCCAAAATAAAAGTCGATTTTTTTACTTTTCTGTCGACAAAAAATTAATTGATATAAACAACCATCTTTTCTTTTTCTGATAGTTCGATAATGTAACCGTCTCTCAATTCATAATATATTTTTGGTTTCAATAATGTCCCATTTACCCTTGTTCCATTGGTAGAATCATAATCTGCCACCCTGTATTTTCCGTCTTTAAAAGAGATTACCACATGTATTTGAGATATATACGTCTGCGGAATCACTATATTGGCATTTTCTCTTCCAATCGTAAAAGGGGACTTGTTAATCAAATATTTTTTATTGTTATGAATAATCATTGCTTCAGGCTGATTGGAAACAATATCTTTTTTGTAATGTTTTGTAATTGTTTTTTTACTAAAATCTTTTTTCTTTTTTAATTCCAAATGAGCTTCCGTAAATGGATTCAAAACCATACCATCTAAATCATCACATTCATTCATAAAAGTATATGCATCCATCGCCTGTATTCTTATGAGCGAAAATGAATTCATATAATCAACCGGAATCTGCTCATAAGATGTAAATACAGGCAGTAATCTGGCTCTCGCCCCATCTTTTACGATATCCGGATGTAAAGAAATTCCATCTAACATTTCTTCATATACCTGACAATCCTCAAACACTGCCTTTGCTGCCATAATAATCTCAGCATTTTGGAGTAATTTTACAATATCTTTTTTCTTAACTTTTTTCTCAGGTTTTTTATTATATTTTTTAATCAAGTCTTCTATTTCATAAACGCGTTCAATATTATTCTTTGCCATAAACTGCCCCTTTCTTATCTATTATAAATATTATACAACATTTCCCGATATAATTCTCTATTTTTTTTAATTTTGCCAAATCATCTGCTCTGCAAAAATACCATATCCTTTTGTCGGGTCATTCACCATGACATGAGTAACCGCACCAACAATTTTTCCATTTTGCAGGATAGGACTTCCACTCATCCCCTGTACAATACCATTTGTCTTTTTCAGTAAATTTTTGTCAACAATTTTTAAAACCATATTTTTTTCTTTATTATTTTCATTTATTTCTATAATTTCTATATCATAATAGTTTATTTTTCCTTCAGAAATAAACTGGATTTGTGCTTTTCCCTTTTCTATTTCATTATGAAATGCAATTTCTTTTTTCTGTAAATGATAAGTAGAAATAATATCTGCGTCGATAGTTCCAAACAAACCGCAATACTTATTATCTTCTATTGCACCAATTATATTTTTTTCATTGTAAGATATTGTTCCACAAAGTCCTCCCGGTTTCCCTTTTTCTCCTTTTTTCACTCCCCATATATTTGCATTGTAAATAGTTCCATTGTGAGATGATAATAATTTTCCGGTGTCAATATCACTGATACCATGACCCAGTGCTGCAAATTTATTATTTTCTGTAATGTAAGTCATTGTTCCAATGCCTTGTGAGTCATCACGAACCCAAATTCCAAGCATATACTCTCCCTCCTTGCTTTTCACAGGTTTTAACCGAAGTGTTCTAATACCATTTTCTCCTCTTACCGTAAGAAGTATATCTTTATTACCATTCTCATTAATTAGATAAGATAACTGTGATTTATTACTGACATTCTGTTCATTAAACTTTACAATATATTCTCCTTCTTTCACTTTATCTTTTGCAGGAGATACTATATTTCCTGCTTCATTTTCTAACTCTCCTGTTCCGATAATCATAACCCCCTGCGTCTTCAAATATAATCCTACCGGAAGTCCGACCGGATAAGCATAAGATTTTTCTACCACTTTTACATTAGTATTTTTTAACGAAAATATACCAAAAAGTTTATATTTTCCTGTATAATCTCCTTTTTCACCTGAATATATATTATTTTTACCGGATAATTTAATTTCGTTTTTATTGCTCATATCTAAGGATACGGGCATAGAAAAATTGTATTTTGTCACCTTATTGGTCCCAACAAAAATAGTATCAGGCAAGTTATTATTTACATATACTACACCTGACATTATAATGACCATTAAAGCCGCAAAAATTGAAATTATAATACACTTTCTATATATCTTTATCATTTATCCATACCCCCAGATTTTTTTAAATAAAAAGAAGGAAAATTCCAATCTTTTAAAGATTTTTATTCTCCTTCTTAATATTCCAAAAAACTTATCTTTAAACCAAGTCACTTTTTGTTCTGTCTGCCATATCTTTCATTTCCACTGCATGGGCAATTGCCGCATCCGTCATTGTTCCTCCACCATTTATCCTTACAATCTCTTGAATCGATTGCTCCCGGTCTAATTTTAAAATTGTGGTAGATGTACTATTATTTTCCATATCTTTTTTAATGAGATAATGATTGTCTGCCATCGCCGCAATCTGAGAAAGATGTGAAATACAGATAACCTGATGGTTTTTACTAATCTTCGCTAACTTTTCTGCCACCATCTGTGCTGTCTTTCCACTAATACCTGTATCTATCTCATCAAATATTAACGTATCAATTTCATCTTCTGTGGCAAGAATCGATTTTATGGCAAGCATAATTCGTGACAATTCACCTCCCGAAGCCACTTTAACTAATGGCTTCAATGGTTCACCCGGATTTGTAGAAATCATAAATTCTACATTATCAAACCCGTTTTCTGTTATTTTATCCTTTTTTGTAATATCTATTTTAAAATTAACAGATAAAAAATTTAATTCTGTCAAAGCTTCGCGGACTTTTTTTTCTAGTATTCCCGATGCGGCTGCACGCTTTTTTGAAATTTTCTCACATAAATTGTTTATTTTTATTTCACAATCTGAAATTTCGGCATTTATTTTTTCTATTTCCTGTCCATAATGATTAAGACTGTCAATGTACTCTTGTTTCTTATCCCGGTATGAAAGAATCTCCTCAATGCTTTTTCCATATTTTAACTTTAGATGATTAATAATATCTAATCGTTCTTCTACTTCTTTGATAGATTCCGGATGATACTCTAATTCACTGTTATAATCATAAATTTCACTTGTTAGTTCCCGGCACATTGTATCTATATCATATAGTGTATCCCGAAACTGATGGATTCTTTCATCAAAATCATTTATATTATTTATTTCCTGAACTGCTCTTGTAATCAAATCACCTGCACTTCCACTATTATCATAACATAAAAAATTATATATGCCTGACAGAGCATTTACTATATTTTCACTGTTAGATAATTTATGAAATTGTTCTTCAAGCAAAACATCTTCACCGGACTTCAAATTCGCTGAGTCAATTTCATTTACTTCATATAAGGCAAATTCCATTTCTCTGGCTCTCTGACTTTCATCCATATCATATTCTGCAAGTTTTGATTTTAAATCCAAAAAATGACGATATTCCTGTTTTAACTGCGCAGGCAAATCATTCATCTCACCCTTAGCAAATTTATCCAAAATCATCAAATGATTTGCACTATAAAGCAAAGACTGGTGTTCATGCTGCCCATGAATATCCACAAGCATTCCCATTACTTTTTTTAAAATATTTATATTGACAGTTTCTCCATTAATTTTTGAAATACTTCGTCCCTCAGATATTTTTCTGGTTACCGTTACCTGATTGTCATCATCTACAAAAATATCCATCTCTTTTAACCTTGAGATACAATCGCTGTCTGCAAGAAAAGTCATTTCAACTAATGCAAATTCTGCTCCTGTGCGAATCATATCCCTAGAAACTTTATTTCCCAGAGCAATATTTACAGAACCAAGCAGCAGTGATTTTCCTGCTCCGGTCTCTCCTGTAAGCACAATAAGTCCATTGCTAAAATCTACATCAATTTCTTTAATCAATGCCAGATTTTTCACATGTAAATTAATTAACATATTCCCTCCTTTTGTGCCTCTCTCCAATTCTCATCAGCCTATCATCTTTTCTAAATAATTTTTTACCTCTGGCGCATTTTCTTTTGTTTTTATCACACACATAATCGTATCATCACCTGCAATGCATCCCAATATTTCTTTTATATTCATGGCGTCCACAGCAGCAGCCACCGCCATAGCCATCCCGGACACTGTTTTTATTACCAGGATATTTTCGGCAATATCTATCTTAACAATTCCATCATTAATAACTCTCAAATATTTGTTATTGATATCAATTGTTGTGCTTACCGGCACAATATATTTCTGTCCTCCCCCTGTAACAGCTATTTTGGTTAAATTCAACTCTCTAATATCTCTTGAAATTGTTGCCTGTGTAACAGGAAAACCTTCTCTTTCCAATAAAGAAGCCAATTCCTCCTGCGTCTCAATATTATATTCGGATATTAATTCTATAATTTTTCTCTGCCTCTTCGCCTTCACTTTATTCTTCCTATCTTAATTTATCTTTTATTGCCTGAAGAAAACTTCCCTCATCCAATTTTGCAACCTCAGTTGTCTCTCTCGCCTTACTGATTCTTATAATATCATCTGTAATAATATTAAAAATACCATCACCATCAAATGCTGCTTTTCTCTTCTCCTCATTAGGCGTTCTGCTCTTTCCGATTTTCACTTCGATTTCATCATCCTGTGAAAAAATAATACTGCGGTTTGTTAACGTATGTGGGCAAATCGGTGTCAGCATAATAATATGCGAATCCGGTCTTGCCACCGGTCCCCCCGCCGAGAGATTGTATGCTGTAGAACCTGTCGGTGTAGACAGAATCAGTCCATCTGCCTCAAAAGTTCCGAGACGTTGACCATTAACAAAAACATCATAACTTGTAATTGCCATATCTCCCCCTCTATGTATCACAATATCATTTAACACGGTAGATACAAAAACAACCCGATTATCTCTTATAATTTCACCTTTTAACATCATTCTGGATTCCACATTAAACCGCTCGCTCAACAACTTATCCACTGCTTCTTTTACATTATCCGGTGAGATTTCTGCTAAAAATCCGAGAGTTCCTTTGTTTACGCCAACAAAAACCACATCTAATGTACTCAAATCTTTTGCCGCATGTAATAGCGTCCCATCTCCACCAATGCTGATAACACACTCCAGAGAATCCGGAAATTCACTATAATCTAATATTTTAAATTCTCCTGTAGATACGTCTACGTTATCTACAACAAAACATTCCCCTCCTAAATCTCTAATATATTGGGAAATAGAATTTGCCAGTTTCAACTCTTCATCTTTATAACTGTTTGAAACAATACAAAAATTCTTCAATACAATCACCTCTATTTATCCAATTCCAAGTGTGACTGTTCCACCACATCTTTTGGAAAGACTTCATGCTCTTTTTCATTTTTACTTTTCAGGACATTCTGCAAATATAATAAATACTCAATATTTCCTTCCGGGCCTTTCACCGGTGAAAAATCCAGATTTAAAACACATAAACCGATACTTTCTGCATATTCAATAACTTTCTCAATCACCTGTGTATGTATTTTTTTGTCTCTAACAACACCTTTTTTTCCCACATTTTCTCTTCCGGCCTCAAACTGTGGCTTTATCAGACAGACAATCTGCCCGTCTTTCTTTAATAAGTTTTTTACGGGTAAAAGAACCTTTGTAAGCGAAATAAAGGATACATCAATAGAAGCAAAATCAATTACATCCTCAATATCTTCAGATGTAACATAGCGTATATTGGTTCTATCCATACATACGACTCTCTCATCCTGTACCAGTTTCCATGCCAACTGACCATGGCCCACATCCACAGAATATACTTTAACAGCACCATTTTGAAGCATACAATCTGTAAATCCACCTGTGGAGGCGCCTACATCCATACATACTTTTCCATGAATCTCTACGCCGAATTTGTCCATTGCCTTTTCCAGCTTAAGCCCCCCACGACTCACATATCTGAGTGTTTTTCCCCTCACTTCAATTTGAACTTTTTCATCAAAAGACGTCCCTGCCTTGTCTTCTCTCACATTATCCACAAATACAATACCGCTCATTATAATTGCTTTCGCTTTTTCCCTTGACGGGGCAAGTCCTCTTTTCACAAGTAAAACATCTAATCTTTCTTTCATTTTATTATTTCAAGTACCTTTTCACAAATATTTTTATAATCAATTCCAATTTTTTCTCTCAATTCTTCCACAGCCCCCTGTTCAATAAATTGATTATCAATTGCCATAACTAGAGTTCTCGTATTGATTTGATTTTCCGATATCAATGATTCAATTCCTTCACCATATCCGCCTTTTTTAATTCCTTCTTCGATAATAATCAAACATCTGTGGGATTTCGCAAGCTGTAAAATCAATTTTTCATCCAAAGGCTTTAAAAATCTTGCATTTACAAAAGTCGGATAGACTCCTTTTTCTTTCAAGACATCTACTGCCCGCTGTGTCTCTTCCACCATATTTCCGACAGCAATCAGTGCAACATCTTTTCCCTTTTCTATTATCTGACTTTTTCCAAAAACAATCTTCTCTTCTGCATGTCCTAATCCTACATATGCTGTTCCTCTGGAAAATCTGACAGCAATCGGTCCGTTATAAGTCATCGCAAACTTCAATGAACTAACTAACTCTCTTGTGTCCTTTGGTGCTATAATCGCCATGTTCGGAATTGCTGACATGAAGGATATATCAAAAATTCCCTGATGTGTCTCCCCATCTCTTCCTACTAAACCTGCCCTGTCCACAATAAATGTAACCGGAAGATTTTGTAGACATACATCATGTAAAATCTGGTCATATGCTCTCTGATAAAAGGAGGAGTATATCGATACCACCGGTTTATAACCTGATGCTGCCAATCCTGCAGCAAATGTAACCGCATGTTCCTCGGCAATACCCACATCAAAAAATCTATCCGGATATTCTTTGGCAAAGTCAGTCAACCCTGTTCCATCCGGCATAGCCGCTGTTATTGCAACAATTTTTTTATTTTCTTTTGCCAGTTTTATTATAGTTCTCGAAAAAACATCCGTATAAGTCATTAGCTTCTTATTTTTTTGTATTCCGATTTCTGTTCCTGTCTCTATGTCAAAACAATTGATTCCATGAAATTTTGACGGACTGTCCTCTGCAAATTTGTAACCTTTTCCTTTTATTGTTTTTACATGAATTACAATAGGATGTTCTATTTTTAATGCATCATTAAAAATGTCAATCATTGCATTAATATCATGCCCATCTACCGGTCCAATATAAGTAATTCCCAAATCATCAAACAAGCCTCCGGAAATAATCAGATTTTTTATACTATCCTTTGTTCTCTTGACTCTTCTGACCAGTCTTCCACCAATTTTAGGAATCTTACTCAGGGAATTTTCCACATCCACTTTAAAATCATTGTAATGTTCACCAACTCTGAGCTTATTGAGATACTTGGACATGCTTCCTACATTTTCAGAGATAGACATGTTATTGTCATTTAAAACAATCACAAAATTTTTATTCAACGCTGCTACATTATTCAATGCCTCCAGTGCCATACCACCCGTCAATGCGCCATCACCAATCACTGCAACGACCCTGTTATCAATTCCATTTAACTGATTCGCGACTGCCATACCCAGAGCAGCTGATATAGACGTAGAACTGTGTCCTGTATCAAAACTGTCACACTCGCTCTCATGTCTTTTTGGAAAACCACTCAGACCATCTAATTTCCTTAGCTTCCCAAAACACTCTTTTCTTCCGGTTAAAATTTTATGAGTGTAAGCCTGATGCCCCACATCCCATACAATCTTATCTTCCGGAAGATTTAAAACCGCATGCAGCGCAATTGTTAAATCTACTGTTCCAAGATTAGAAGCCAAATGCCCTCCTGTCCTGCTGACCGACTGAATTAAAAATTGCCGTATTTCTTCTGCTAATTCAGGGTATTCCCTTCTGGATATCTTTTTTATATCATTTGGTTTATTAATATTATCTAATATTTTTCCCATTGTTTTCTCACCAAATAAAACGAATTTTATTTCTCTCTGTTAATTAATTTAATAAATAAAAATTTAAGGAATTTGTTATTTCCCCCCAGGCTTTCTAATAATTCTATTGCCTCTCGGGAATATCTCTTTACATGTTCCTTAGAAATATCTATACCTAAAAGAGAAACATAAGTAGTTTTTTTGTTCTTTTCATCACTGAGAGCCGGTTTTCCGAGCTGCTCTGTAGTGCTTGTGACATCTAAAATATCATCCTGTATCTGAAAAGCAATTCCGACTTTGTTTGCCATTTTTTCTACCGTATCTATCTGCTCTGCCGTAGCTCCTGCTAAAATAGCTCCTGCCATCATGGATGCCTCAATCAGTGCAGCCGTTTTAAGATTATGAATATACATTACAGTGTCAATTGTCATTTCTTTTCCCTCGTTTTCAACATCCACTGTCTGTCCCCCGACCATTCCATATATTCCTGCTTTTTTTGCAATGACCTGCATTGCACGGGCAGCCCTGTCCATCCGGTCGCTATTTAATAATGCTTCTGACATGATTTCATATGCGAGATTTAAAAGTCCGTCACCGGCTAATACACCAATATCCTCCCCAAACTTTGTATGCGTTGTCATCTTTCCTCTGCGAAATGCATCATTATCCATTGCCGGAAGGTCATCATGAACAAGGGAGTATGTGTGTATCATTTCTATTGCAGCCATAAACGGGTACACTTCCTCTTCTTTTCCCCCAAACAGTCGCAATGTCTCCAGCATAAGCATAGGCCGTAAACGTTTTCCTCCTGCTCTCACACTATAATTTACTGCATCAAAAATTGTCTTTTGTAATCCATCTTCTTTTGGACAAAAATCGTATATTATTTTCTGTATATAATCTTTCTTTTCCTGAAAAATAAATTCCAAATTATTCATTGATATTTTCCTCTTCTAATATTTTAATCTGCTTCTCAATAGAATCTAACTGTCCATTGCAATCCTTTATTAATTTTAATCCTTTATTATATAAATCAAATGCAGTATCCAAAGTTACATCCTCTTTCTGCATCTCAACTATAATCTCCTCAATCTCATTAAAATTTTCTTCTACTGACTTCTGCTCTTTCAATTTTTTTTCAGACATCACTGACTCCTTCTCTCTATCAAAGCATCTGTTACCTTCGCTTTTATTTTACCATCTCTAATAATTAAAGTTATCTCATCATCTTTTTTTATCTGGTTAATAGTATTTAGTGGTTTTGCATTACTATCCGCCACATATGCAAATCCCTTGGAAATTCGTTTCAGCGGTGACATTCCCTGTAACCGCTCAGCGTATATTTGCAACTGATGTTTTCTTTCTTCTAACAATCCGTAAATATTGTCTAATAATTTTGTCTGTATATCGTCACAATACTGACGCCTGCTCCTAAGTTGATTTGCAGGACTGTAAAGCTGAATGCTTGTCTCATAATTCTTTAAATTAATTCTACACAATTTTATTTTATTACTCACATTTGAAAAAAGCAATTTTCGATAATTTATCTGCCTCTCTATAAACTCATTATAATCAAATACCGCAAGTTCAGCAGCAGCAGATGGTGTTGGCGCTCTCATATCCGCCACATAGTCAGCAATTGTTGTATCTGTCTCATGTCCTACAGCCGATATAATCGGTGTATTACAGTCAAATATCGCTTTTGCCACAATTTCTTCATTAAACGCCCACAAATCTTCAATAGAACCGCCGCCTCTTCCGATAATAATAATATCTAAATCCATCGTATCAAGGCATCGTATTCCGTTCACGATATCCTTTGCCGCCTCCTGTCCCTGAACAAGACATGGATACAAATATAATTGAACAAATGGATTTCTTCTTTTTGATATGTTAATAATATCTTGAATGGCTGCACCCGTTTTTGCCGTACAGATTCCTATTTTTGTAGCATATGACGGAATTTTCTTCTTGTACATTGCATCAAAAAGTCCCATTTCTTCCAGTTCGTTTTTCAGTTGTTCAAATCTCTGATATAAAAGACCTGCACCCTCTAAAATAATTTGTTTTGCATAGAGCTGGTATTTTCCATCTCTCTCATACACACTGACACTTCCCAGGGCAACCACTTTTTGTCCTTCTTCAAGCCGGAACTTTAATCCCTGTCTGTTTCCGGCAAACATAACCGCAGAGATTACACCGGTGTTATCCTTGAGCGTAAAATAAATATGTCCCGACGTATGATATTTGCAGTTACTGATTTCACCTTTTATATAGATATTATTCAAAGCAAAATCGGCATTGAACATATTTTTTATATATGCATTTACCTGCCCGACAGAATATACAGATGCCATGTTTCACTCCTAAATCAACTTAATTAAAATATTTTCGCCAAAATCCCATTAACAAATGATGGAGAATCGTCACTGCCAAACTTTTTAGCAAGTTCCACCGCCTGGTCTATAGCGACCTTTTGTGGAATATCTTCCTCCATTTTCATCTCATAGTATGCCAATCTTAATATCGTGAGGTCTACTTTTGCCATTCTCTGTGTTGTCCAGCCAACAGAAACTCTATCCAAAGCCCCATCTATCTCTGCCTTATGATTTATAATATCTGTAACTTTTTTTGTAATATAATCCCTGTCCTCTTCGTTCAATACTGTATTTTCCAAATTGTCAAGAAACAAATCATATTGTTTTGGCATCTCACTTTTTTCATGAAATTCATTGCAAAAAAGTAATTTAAAAGTATATTCTCTCATTTTAATCCTGTTCATATTTTTACCGGCCTTTCTTTTTTCATAACTTATTAACGCTCAAAAAGGGTGTCTTTACAGACACCCTTAATTTCGTCTTAATTAGTTTGATAAAACATTAGAAATATTTACGTTTACATTAGCAACTTTCATGCCTGTCATATTTTCAACTGTTGTCTTAACTTTATCCTGTACTTTTTTAGAAATCTGAATAATATTCTCATTCATTCTCAATACAATAGAGAGGTCGAGCATCACTGTATTTTCATCTACATCAACTCTGACACCCTTAGACAATTTTTTCATCCCAAGTTTTGCTACGATTTCTGTTGTAACATTTCCCGCCATGGCAACAACACCATCTACTTCCATTGCCGCCATCGCCGAAATTACGGCCAGAACATCGTCACTAATCTGAACTTCTCCCAATTCTGAATTATCATATATCTTATAAGTATTTCTTACAGTTTCCATTTAATACCTCCTGATTAAAAGACATTCTATCTTTGCAAGTATACCATCAAAACATATTTTTTACAACTATTGAAGACGTTCAATCATAACAACTAATGTATCAATATTTTCAAAATTCTCCTCTGTTTTTTCTTCCATTGTAATTTCAATATCAAATTTATCTTCCAATTCTGCTATTAAAGCAATTAAATCCATAGAATCTAAATCTTCAGCAATATTCATGTCCTCGTCTTCCACATCAAATGCCGGACATATTTCTTCTAAAATTTCTTTTACTTCTTCATGCATAATTTTCGCCTCATTTCTGTTCTTCTAATTCAGTTTAAAAAACAAACCTCCACAACTGAATCCTTGTTAATATTTATATATTTACCATATAATTATTTACAATTCAATTCTTTTAATTTCTTTCGTATTATTTTTCCATTAAAGGTTCTCGGTATCTCATCTATCACTTGAAATTTTTTAGGAACTTTTACAGCCTCTAACTTATCAAGCATATATTTTGAAAGTTCCTTTTGGTCAAACATACATCCCTCGTTCATTACTACAAATAACTTTGGCGCCTCTCCTGTAATCTCATCATATACCGGTATACATGCACAATCCTTAACTTTATCATTTAGCATAACAACCTCTTCAACTTCTGTCGGAGCAATTTTAATTCCTCCCATATTAATAACGTCTCCCTGACGCCCCAATAAATAGATAAGTCCATCCTCGCCTTTATATCCTAAATCATTTGTATATATATTTCCATCAATTAATACTTCTTTTGTAATATCCGGTTCTTTGTAATATCCTCTCATATTCATTGCTCCGGAAAAAGCCATAATACCAGGATGTTCAACTGTCGCACTTATCTCATTCTTATTATCATCCACAAAAAAGATATGCGTATTTACAGTTGTCCTTCCAATACATTTTTTCTTATCCGCATACTTATTAAATTCTAGGATAACAGTACATCCCGATTCCGTAGCTCCATATGTATTGTATAATCTTACCCCGGGAAACATTTCTGTCAGAAGTTCTTTATTGGTTTCCGAGAGAGGTGCCGAGCCAAGCTGAATATAATTAAGCTGTTTTGCATAACCGGAAAACCTGTCTTTCGCAAACTTTAAAACCTGTTCTAAAATTGCGGGAACAAATGTAATTGCAGTTATTTTATAATGGTCTAGTAATTTAAAAAAGTCTTCCACAAAAACAATACCATCCGTTAAAACAACTGAACTTCCATTATAAATTGCTCCGTACGCTCTTCGAATACCAAGGGAATGATTTATCGGTGTAGTGATAAGTTCTACCTCATCATTTCCCATTTCCACACTATCCATTACATTTTCTGCTATCGCAATATCACATCCAAATGTCACTTCTATACCCTTGGATTTTCCTGTTGTTCCGGTTGTAAATAATATTTCAGACAAATCCTCTGCTTTTGGAAATTGTATATTCTTTAGTCCTTCAGATTCTTCCAAAGCAGACTTATACATTTCTTTCATACTTATATTATTTATCGTATCCTTCTTTACCGCTCTGTCTGCTATATAATTTTTTGCATCCACAAAATTCATGATTTCCAGGATTCTGTCATCTTTTATGGATTTCTCCAGCGCACATACTGCACCTCCCAATAAATGAACTCCAAATACAGCAGCTAGAAACTCCACTTTCTGGGCGCCTCTGATAACAACGATATCTCCCTGTTTCACTCCCCTGTTTTTTAAGTAAAATGCTGTCTTTTTCACAATTTCCCAAAACTCAGCATATGTTAACTGCTTTTTTTTATCTCCCAAACAAAGCTTATCTGGTGTAAGTTCTGCATTTACTTTTAAAGCCTCCACAATGGAAAACACTTTATCACTCATTTCCTGCCTCCAATCATCTTGTTTTATTCATCACATGATTCGATTTCATTCAACCCTAAAATTGTCCATATACAAATGCCCCTGCATCATAACCGGAACCATAAATCCCAAATATTAAGATAGATGCAATCAGTCCCAGATACATAATCCATCGAAAAACGAGATTCTGTTTTCCGATAAAATCTCTGATACACATTTTTTCCTGTAACATGCCTACAATCCATACCAATACAATCAATAACAATGCAAGCGTAAATCCGTGTCTGTCCAGTCCATATGTGTATAAACTCTCATCCCACATTGTATACAAACTCAAATTTTTGAAATCAAAAGTTCTCTGAATAATTTCAATTGCCTGTCCAAAACCGGCAGATGCCACAAAAAATATTCTTCCCACTGCCGATAATACAAAGGTCCGAATCATTCTAAATAAATTAAAACTCCATGTATCTGTCTTAATATGTAAAAGAGTAGAGAATTTCTGTAATGGTATCTCAAAAATGGCGCCGAGTATAATTAATATTCCATGGTAAATTCCCCATAAAATATAACACATTGCCGCACCATGCCATGCCCCCGTGATAAGCCATACACAGGCAGCCGGAATAATTGTCGCACAGGTCCTGGATACCGTATTCCCCCATTTCTTTCTCGTAAACCTATTAATAGATTTGCAAAGTTTTGACATTGACACCGGATACAGCAAATAATCCTTAAACCATGCACCAAGAGTAATGTGCCATCTTCTCCAAAATTCCGGCATGTTTTTTGAGAAATACGGATGCCAGAAATTTCTTTCTAATTCAATTCCAAAAACCTGGGAAATACCTCTTGCGATATCCATACATCCCTGAAAATCCATATAAAGCTGTATGGAAAAGAATATAATTGCCAAAATTAAAGGGAGCCCTGTCACTTCATCCCATTTTGCATATACTCCATTTGCAAAAATCGCAAGTCGGTCTGCGATAACCATTTTTTCAAAATATCCCCACAGCATAAGCTGTATTCCCTTTGTCACCCTATCATAGTCAAACCTGTGTTTTTCAGTAAACTGTGGTGCCAATTTGTTATATCTGGCAATAGGTCCCTGAATAATATGAGGGAAATATGTTGTGAATAAGGTATATTTAAATAAATTTGTCTCTGCTCTGTATCGTTTCCAGTAGATATCCAGGATATATCCTACTGACATAAATGTATAAAATGATATGCCCAGAGGCAAAACAAAACCAAAATGTTTGCTCCATTCAATTCCATAATGGCTTAATACAGATGTAACACCTGTAAGTGCAAAATCCATATATTTCACAACACATAACAATCCGATATTAATTGCAAAATCCAGCAACAGATATCTTTTTCTTTTGGATGTATATTTCTTCTTTATTTTTTTCTTTTGTTCTTTATCTAATTGTTTCTCTTGTACTATCCTTTTTTCTTTATCATGAAGATACTGTATCCGTCTTGCAAGCAGATAAGTAGACACCGCCGTAATTAAAATATATATAATATACTTCGGACCCGAAAACAGGTAGAACGCGATGCTTGCCACAAGTAAAAGTATCCACTGACATTTACGAAACAGCGTAAAATACAAAAAAACCACAAAAATAACAAAGGGCAAAAACATTATACTTGTAAAATTCATTTTTTCTCCTCCGGATTATTCTATTTTTCCATGACAGCAAACGCATCTTCATACACTTTTTTATAATTTGTCATTTCCCTATTATACATATCTGCTTTTTTCTTTTTACTGAGAGAATCTTCTGTAAAATCATAATGTTCAGATATATACTTTCCAATATATGATGTAAATTTTATTGCCCCATCCATATTCAAATGATTCGAATCAGCACCATCTCTTCCAAAATTAATATCAAGTTCTTTCATCTTATCTTTTGTGTTAAAATCAATAAACGAAGCCTTATACTTTTCTGTTATTTTTACAACATAATTGTGTTTATAAGTGTTCCACGCACTATCCGGTGTTTTTACAAATAAAAGCTCAATATTATTTTCCTTTGCTAAATCTATAATTCGTCTCAAATACTTCGTATTTGTCTCATTATAATCTTTTTGTTTTTTGTCATCTTCTCTGATACCGTTATATTCTTTATATGTTTCTTTGTTCTCATATCTGGTTGTAAGCGTTGCAAAACCTCTGGTATAACTTTTATCTTCTCCCAAAACAAAATTATAGTCATCACGGGAAAGTTCAGACCACCTCGTATGATAGAGGGAAAGAGGAAAAAGATACTCAAAAATATCTGCCTGTTCATTGGTATTTGTATATTCCAATGCATACTGCAATTTATTTTTTCCCCACCGCATATACTCATATGATTTTCTTGAATCCGCCTCATCTTTATCTGAAACTCGACCTGCGGTCTTTATTTCTACAACTATAAGTTTCGGTGATTGTGTTTTTAACGCTTCTTTCATCCAGAAAAAAGTCCCTATCATCGGTTGTTGCATAACACCGAGATTATATGATGAAATTCCATATTCTTCATACAACTGAAATGGGTCAAGCGCAGCGGCAATAACACTGGAACCCAAAAACAAAACATCTGTACTGTTCTTTTCTAACTCGTAAAAACTATTGTTGGTCTTTGATGACTGCCATCTGTTCTCCAACCATTTTGGTTTAAAAAGGTCTGATATACAATGCACCATCAAAATAACAACCATACAAAATGAAATGATTTTAAAAAATCTAAATATTTTTGTTTTCATGTAATTCTCCGGTTTTATTTTTTTCCGTATTCTCCTCAGTCAATAATCCATTTAAGTGCTCCCAAAGCTCACCATAGCCCTCGCTTGCCGGTGTCACAGGTTTTTCAATCGGATTATACAAATGCTCCCTTATCACTCCATCTTTTGACATGACCATAATTCTGTTTCCAAGGGCAATTGCCTCCTGAATATTGTGAGTGATAAATAACACTGTCATTTTTTCCTTTTCTTTTATCTGCATTAACTCAGCCTGCATTTGGTTTCTTGTCATTGCATCCAATGCTGCAAAGGGTTCGTCCATCATAATTATTTTTGAACCTAGCACCATTCCTTTTGCGATTGCCACTCTCTGCTTCATTCCTCCACTTAACTGATGTGGATAATAATCTTTATATGGCAGAAGATTTACTTTATCAAGATATTCCATGGCTCTTTTTTTACGCTCCTGTTTATTCTTCATACCTCCGGCCTTTAATGGATATGTCAAATTTCCAAGAACTGTTTTCCATGGAAACAACTGGTTAAAATCCTGAAAAACCATTATTCTGTCTGCACCGGGTTTCGTTACACGTTTTCCGTTTACTTCAATAGAACCTTTATATTCCTCAAAACCTGCAATACATCGAATTAATGTAGATTTTCCGCATCCCGACGGACCGAGAACACATAAAAAATCTTCTTCATTAACTGTTAAATCTATGTTATTTAAAATTACCCTGCTCGAATTATCATACTTCTTTGTAAGATTCTGTATTTTTAAAATAGTATTCTTTTGATTGCTCATCGTGTCATACCCCATTTCTTAAATGTCTTATTCTCAATGGTTCTAAATATACCGTACTCAACAATCAGCCCGATTATAACAATTACGATAATTGTCGCAAAAACACCTGAAATATCGGTCTGGGTTCGTCTGTCCTGAATAAAATATCCAATTCCTAAGGCTCCACCACCACCGAAAATCATCTCTGCACTGATAAGACCTCTCCACGCTCTTGCCCAGCCGACTTTTATCCCCGAGAAAATTCTCGGCAGAGCTGCCGGAAGGAAAACACCAAACACCAGTCTGACCGGATTTAGTCCTATATTTTGTCCAACTTCCAGATAAAGTTTCGGTACAGCATTAAAGCCATCAATAATACTCCTTGACATCGGCCACACAACAGAATGAATCACCATAAAAATAATTGAATTATCACCGACACCAAGCCATAGTATTGCCACGGGTATCAATGCGATACCCGGTATCAAATCAAACATTGAGACAATCATGTTATAAATCGCATAAAAGGTTTCACTGATAACAGAAAGACTTGAAAATATAAGTGCCAGCAAAATTCCTATTACAAGTCCCTTTAATATCAGGGAAAGAGAATGTAATACCATGACCGCCAGCTCTTTTTCTGCAAACGCTGTTATAAATGCCTGTCCTATGGATTTTAATGATGGAAACAGTAACTTCGGCCAAATTTCCATAGAATACAGAACCTGCCATAACACTAAAACTGCTAAAATAAAAATAACCTGTGCCAGAATATTTCTTATCTTCTTATTCACTGTTTACTCCTCGTTTCCTATTCTCCCTGAACATTATCAAATGCAATTTCACGAATATCCTTTGGTCCATTTTCCAGAAATCCTTCCTCAACCATAAAATTGGAAAGTTCCATTACTCCCTGAAGTTTTGTCGTATAATTTGAACCCTCATCCTGCATCCATGAGAGAATCTCTTTTTCTGATGCATCATAATCCTGTGCAATCAGTTTCGCAGTTGCTTCCTGATTGTTATCAATATATGTCACTGCCTCTTCCATCGCTTTACAAAGAGCATCATATAATTCTGGTTTTTCTTCTTTTAATTTTGTAGATGCCACACCAACGATAAATGTATTTCCATTTGGCCATACATCTTCGCCAACTTCTATTTCATGTACTTTTTCATTTTCAAGCTCCATAAAATTATATGGAGAAATTACCATATGGCACGAAACCGCACCCGACAAAATTGAAGAATAACCATCCGCATTTGCCAAAACTGTCAAATTTCCATCCAACGCTCTCGCATTACCAAGTTCTGCTTTTGCTGCCATTGCCAATAAAATGTGAGGCTGACTGTTAATGTTCGTGATTGCTATCTGGTCATCTGATGTAATATCTTTCAAACTGTTGATTTCTTTTTTGTTTGTGAGAATACCATAAGGCTGTGAGGACATACCTGCAAAAATCTTATACGGGATTCCCGCTTTCATTCCTGTGATAGCCGGAGCCACTCCCATAGCGCCAACATCAACGGAACCGGCAGTAATGCCATCATTAATTGCTGAACCATTTGCCATAATTTTCCAGTCTACGGACAAATCTTTCCCATAATATTTTTCAATCAGTTTCTGCTCTTTCATAACAACAAGAGGTGCATACGCAATGCTCGACTGATAAGCGATTACTAGGTTTTCTGCCTCATTTTTTGTTTCTTTATCTCCTCCACTACATGCAGTCAAGCCTGCAATCAATGAAACGGTAACAATAATCCCTGTAACTTTTTTCCAAATTTTCATTCATTCGTTCCTTCTTTCTTTGTTTTTTTACAAAATTATTTCATTTATTACATTAAAAAATAAAAATGATATAAAATTGATAACTGGACTTGATTTAATAATCTCATTTTCATCAAATTAATATTTTATGATTTTGATAAAGTGCGGAGGAAAAAATATATGAAACATAGTTTACAAAAAAACATCTTATTTTTATTATTATTTACTGCAGTATATTCGATGTCTTTTAACAGCATAAAAGCATCTCCCCTGAGCGTTTCACCTGTCAGAATACTTTTTATTGGAAACAGTTCTACTTATTATAATAATATGCCGCTTATGATAAAGGGACTTGCCAATGCCGATGGGATAGAGGTTGAAGTCGAGACTGTAACTGCATCCAATTACAAATTATCCCAGTTTGCAGCAGACGGTAATCTTTACAATACAAAAATAAAACAGTTATTATCAGAAAAAAAATTTGATTATGTTATTTTACAAGACCACAGGGCCTCTATAATAGAAAACATGGAAACTTCCAAAGATGCTGTCTCTGTTCTAAAAGAGCTGATACAACAATATGGTGCCGAAACTATTCTTTATGAAACCCAGGCAGACTACACCGGAAAAGATTTTACCATCGATGGAACACTTACTTTTTTAGACCATACAACATTACAGTATTATATGACAAAAAACTATTATTTTATCGGAAACCTTTTCAACTGTACGGTATCTACTGCCGGAGTTAATTATACAAGATGTATGACTTTATATCCTGAAATTAACTTGTATCATTCGGACTTGCACCATCCTTCTATTGAGGGAAGTTACCTTGCGGCATGCACACTCTACCAGAGTATCTTTTCAAAGTCAGCTTATAATAATCACTTCCTTCCCGGCAGTGAATTTGACACCGATGAATTGCTTACAAAATTAGAATATGATACTGCAAAAAAATTACAGGCAATATCTGATGATACTTTAAAACTGTCATCTACTACAATAACTGTAAATAAAGGAAAGTCTCAAAATCTTAGTGCTTTCCTTCAATACACCCCCGAAAATCCACTCATGCATCTGTTTACAAACAAAATTGAATATTACAGCTTAGATGGTGAAAAAGCAGCCGTCAACAGAAATACGGGTAACGTAACAGGTCTTAGAACCGGAGATACAATGATTATGGCTACAACAGACAGTGGTTTAATGTCAATGTGTTCCGTGAGCATAAAACAACCTTCTATTGCGTTTACAATTGCAGAAGGAACCACCTATTTACACAGAAAGGACACGCAAACTTATACAACCAGCCTGTCCCCATCAGACACCACAGATGCCATCTCCTGGATAAGCAGTAAACCCACTATTGTATCTGTAGATGCCAACGGCAAAATTACCGCAAAAAAAATTGGAACAGCAACAATTACCGCCACCACAGACAGCGGAATCAAGCTAAAGAGAAGTGTGCGCGTTAAATTAGTTACTCCAACAAAGGTTAAAGTAAAAAAGCTATCAACCAATGCAAAAAGTAAAAAGTACGCTAATATAAAAATATCCTGGAAAAAGAATACAAATGCTGTAAAGTATTATATTTACCGTTCAACAAAAAAAGGCTCTGGATATAAAAAGATTGCGACAACAACTACAGCATCATATACAGATAAAAACAAGAAAAAAGGAAAAACATTTTACTATAAAATCCGTTCTATATATTCTAATACTAAATGCAACAGTTACCGCACAAAAGGGTATAAAATAAAAGTTTCATAATCAAATACCGATATAAAACCCATAGTTCTCTATTGGTTTTATATCGGTATTTTTGATTTAATCACTTATTCCGTCACCTTTAATGCCTGACTCATTGGTATGTTTTTTATTTTTTTAAACTGCATCCATGCCACAATGCCATATGCCACCATCCCCATAAAGAACATTTGTACAAAAATTACCGGTTCATAATACAATGTAAGCCATCCGCTATAATCTTTCATCATTTGAAAATATATAGTGTCTATAACTGCCATCGCAATCAAATAGCTTATAATCATTGATAAAATAATGATTCCAGTAGTAGCAACCAGATAGAGTCTGCCAATTTCTCCATTCGTATACCCTAAAATCTTTACCATGGAGATAGATATTGTATTTTTTTCTATAATTAGTTTTGTTAAGAGATAGATTAATATTGTAAACATCACAACAGCAAATACATTGACCAAATAGAACATTTTTCCCATAGAGACATCTAACTGTCTTGATGTTTTCGTTAAATCGTCTTTTGTAATACATGTAGCAACATAATTGTCATCGATATCTATTTTGCTATTTGAAAAATAACCATTAAAATATCCATCCTCTTTTTCAAACACATGGTTATATTCATCTTGAGACATAAAGACAGCTAATGCAGCCGGATATTTTACAAATCCCTGAATCTTAAATTTATACTCCCTTTCCCCATAACTTTCCCTTAACTTAAGGAAATCTCCCTCTTTTACTTTATATTTATCAGCAAATCCTTCCGATACATAATATCCATCTTCTATATTCTGCTTAAAATATTTACTGTTATCAGCAACTCCATATATATTTATTTCCTCTCCATCATCAGACATATTCATTTTTAAATTTGTAACACTATACTTTTCAGCACTTCTATCTTCTATTTCCACTTGTGATTTTAAAATATATTGATATTTAGCAATCATGTTTTCTACAATCTCAGTCTTATAATGCTCGAGCAGAGGCGACATCATCATTCCGAATAATAATAAAACATTTGCAAAAACAATTCCAACAAACAGCGTTAGATATCCTACTTTATTTTGTAATATAATGCGTATTCTAAATCTGCTGAAAAACTTAATGTCAGGGAGTCTTACAGTTTTCATTTTCTGTCTTTTCCTTAAATCTCTTCTTAGAAAATTAAGAGGTGATAATGACAATTTTGTACTTAATGCTATAAAATTTGTAATCAACATTATAAACATTGGAACCACCGTTGTTAAAACAAAAGCTTCTGTATTCCATATTGTTTTATATGTTGGAAGACTATAACTGCCATAATACATACCCACTACCATATATTTAAAAACTGTATACCCCAATATATTTCCTGTTATAGCGGAAAGAAAAGATACAAGCATTGGAAGCCTGATATAATGACTTAGAATTTCAGACTTATCATATCCCGATGCACGAAGCGTTCCAATAACCGCTGATTCTTTCACTATTGTATGACTGATTGTCACTGTAAAAACAAATGCTAATATAACCATTAATATGTACAATATTACTATCATCATAGTTTTATCACTGCCAAGGTCATTCCCCGTAAAATTTACCGCACTATTCAAATACCTGGGTACATAATCATCTATCACTGCCACTTTTGCCAGCTCTTTCAAAAAGTTATCTGACATTTCCTTCTGTTCTATCTCGTCTTTCGGTACATTTTTATATAAAAAACTATAATTATATTTCGTATTATTATTAACAAATGTAAAACCTTCTTTTGTCATAACGGAAACACCAAATTTTACTGAATCAAACATCATGTCAGTATTATTAGAAAATAACGCACTATAATCTGACAGGGCAACCATTCCTGTTACTGTTAATTTTCTATCTGCCACTTTTATTTTGTCACCGATTTTTACTTTATTATTATCTGCAAACATCCTATCAACGGCAATCTCACTCTTCTTCTTTGGCATACTCCCTTTCATAAGGCATACTTTATTTACTTTTTTCCTATTTACAAAGACTCTAAGCGTACTATTATTATCTCCATCTAAATTTGTATCACATTGCGTATCTTTATAAAAATTTTCATATATCTTTACTCCTTTTTTTTCTAAAATTTCTATTAACCTGTCATCCGCTTTATCACCTAAAGCAAAATGTCCATATTCAATATTATATTTTTCAAAGCTCTCCTCATACGAAGTTTTCATGCTTCCTCCCGCCACAAGAAACCCTGAAACAAATCCGATTGTCAAAGTCATAAATAAAAATATTACAAGATACTTTCCAAAATCCTCTTTCAATTCTCTCAATATTCTTTTATTTAACGGATTTTTCATCAACATCACCGCCTTACCATTCCAAATCTTTTGCAGACATTTTATTATTATTTACACAAATATTTCTTATTTTTCCATCCCTTAATTGAATAACTTTATCAGCCATATTTTTTATTGCATCATTATGTGTTACTATAATTACTGTGTTTCCATATTTTTTATTTACCTCTTCAATTAGCTTTAAAATATCTTTTGATGATTTATAATCTAACGCTCCTGTTGGTTCATCACATAAAAGTATATCGGGATTTTTCACAATTGCCCGTCCAATAGCTGTTCTTTGCTGCTGTCCTCCCGACAATTGATTCGGTAATTTATATCTATGCTCATAAAGTCCAAGTGTCTTTAGCAAATCATTTATCTCAAGTGGATTGTCACTTAAATAAGCGCCAATCTCTATATTTTCTTTCACATTTAGATTCGGAATCAAATTATAAAGCTGAAAAACATACCCTAAATGCTTTCTCCTATACCTGGTCAATTCTTTTTCTTTCATATCAACCATCTTTTCCCCATCAATACTGATGTATCCACTATCAGCCTCATCTATTCCCCCAATAATATTTAGTAGCGTTGATTTTCCTGAACCGGATGGACCAAGAAGCACACACATTTCGCCTTTTTCCAGCTCAAAACTTACTCCATTCAGCACTTCCATCTGATTTTCACCAATTCCAAAACTTTTTCTTATATTACTGATTTGCAAGAACATACTTTTTCCTCCTCAAATATTAAATTATGTACAATA
Organism: uncultured Eubacterium sp.; assembly: GCF_937958975.1. GTDB lineage: Bacteria > Bacillota > Clostridia > Lachnospirales > Lachnospiraceae > Eubacterium_G. The sequence goes on from NZ_CALGRE010000002.1 coordinate 39,630, forward strand.
TTAACAAATAACAAAACATATTTCTACAGAACAAGAAAGAGGATTCAGCTAATGTATAAGAATCCATATACTTTAGCTGCCTCCTCTTTGAATCAAACATCGTATTTTAATGGCAATGTCCGCCGCAATGTTTACAATCACCACCGCATTGGAGAGATTTTCCCTTCTTTTTATCACGAATCATACTTCTTATAACCAAACATATGATTAAAACTAATAGAATTAAAACAATAAATGTACCTATAGTACCGTTCATATGAACCTCCTTGCAATAGTGTCTGCAAAACAGAAACGCAGATGCCCAGTCAGGTTTCTGTCTTACATACTTTATAATTTATTCAAAATGGCTTTTTTCACAAAAACTATCTTGCTTTTGCTGTATTTTTAATATTTATTTGAAATGATTTACTCTCTTTATATGGCCTGAACAATAGATATAAAAAGCATAATAGAATGATAAAAGCTACTACAGTCCAAATACCAAATGCCGCTCCTGTTACCAACATACCAATCTGATATACACAAAGTCCTACCAAATAAGCCAGAACACATTGATAACCGATAGCAAACCAAAACCATTTTTTATTATTCATCTCTCTCTTAATCGCCCCCATGGCTGCAAAACATGGAGCACACAAAAGGTTGAAAACTAAGAATGAATAAGCCGCCAATGCCGAAAGACTTCCTGCAAGGCTTCCCCATACTTCCTGACCATCTTCTGCAATTTCTGAGCCAAACCCAAACAACATACCAAATGTGCTGACTACATTTTCTTTTGCGATAAGACCTGTCACCGCTGCCACTGCCATCTTCCAATCTCCCCAGCCAAGTGGTGCAAATATTGGAGCAATAACTCCGCCAATCTTTGCAAGAATACTATTGTCAAGCTGTGTTTCCATATCAAGCATTGCAAAGCTTCCATTGACCCAGCCAAAGTTCATTAAGAACCAGAGTAAAATAGTTGAGAGTAAGATAATTGTACCTGCCTTTTTGATGAATGACCATCCTCTTTCCCACATACTTCTCAGTACATTTCCCACTGTAGGCAAATGGTATGCCGGAAGTTCCATTACAAACGGAGCAGGCTCTCCCGCAAACATTTTTGTTTTCTTTAATATAATACCAGAAATAATAATTGCTGCAACACCAACAAAATAAGCACTCGGTGATACCCACCACGCACCGTCAAACAACGCTCCTGCAATCAAAGCAATAATTGGAAGCTTTGCTCCACAAGGTATAAATGTTGTTGTCATAATTGTCATTTTTCTATCTCTGTCATTTTCTATCGTTCTTGACGCCATCACTCCCGGTACTCCACATCCGCTTCCAATCAGCATAGGAATAAAAGATTTTCCGGAAAGTCCAAATTTTCTAAAAATTCTATCCATTATAAAAGCTACTCTTGCCATATACCCACAACTTTCTAAAAAAGCCAGGAATATGAATAATACAAGCATCTGCGGAACAAAACCCAGCACCGCTCCCACACCGGCAACAATACCATCAAGAATCAGTCCCTGTAACCAACCTGCGCAATTAATAGCTTCTAAGCCTTTCTCTATAGCCGGTGGAATAATTTCACCAAACAATACATCATTGGTCCAATCTGTAACAATAGTTCCTACCGTTGTTACAGAAACATAATATACAATAAACATAACAACTGCAAATATTGGGAGTGCCAGCCATCTGTTCGTGACAATACGATCAATTTTATCCGATGTTGTCATTTTCTTATCACTATTTTTTGTACAACAGTCTTTGATAATAGATGATATATATACATATCTCTCATTTGTGATAATACTCTCTGTATCATCATCAAAATCATCTTCCAATTCCTTTATCTGTTTTTCAACATTCGGAATCATTGTCATATTATCCGCAATTTTGTCATCTCTCTCTAAAAGTTTTATAGCAAAAAATCTTTTTTGTTCATCCAAAACGTCGTTTCCTAAAAGCGACTCTGTCTCTTTGATAACTTTTTCGACACTCTCCGAAAATCGGTGAGCGATTTTATTTGCATTTCCATTTTCTGCAAGTTTTACAGCTTTTGCTGCAAGTTCTTTTATTCCTTTTCCTTTTAATGCCGATATTTCAACAACTTCGCAGCCTAACTTTTCGCTCAATTGTTTCATATGTATTTTATCACCTTTTTTTTCGATGACATCCGCCATATTAACCGCCATAATAACCGGTATTCCCAACTCCATAATTTGAGTCGAAAGGTACAGGTTTCTCTCAATATTTGTACCATCAACTATATTGATAATCGCATCCGGTTTCTCATGTATCAGATAATTTCTTGCAACAACCTCCTCCAATGTATATGGAGACAATGAATAAATTCCAGGTAAATCCATCAAGGTTACATTTTTATATCCCTTAAGTTTTCCTTCTTTCTTTTCCACTGTGACACCTGGCCAGTTTCCAACAAACTGATTGGAGCCTGTCAATGCGTTAAACAATGTCGTTTTACCGCTGTTTGGATTTCCAGCTAATGCAATTTTCGTTGACATATTTACTTCCTTTCTAAATATTATAAGAATAAACTTGTTTGTTGTTTCTATTTTTAATTAGTTTCAACTAACTAATGAGTAAAAAAAATTATTCCACTTCAATCATCCCGGCATCCGCTTTTCTGAGCGATAGTTCATATCCTCTCACCGTAACCTCAACCGGGTCACCAAGAGGTGCGACTTTTCTCACAAAAACATTGACGCCCTTTGTAATTCCCATATCCATAATTCTCCTTTTTACAGGACCATCACCTATCAGTTTTTTCACTCTGACTGTCTGACCCACCTTTACTTCTCTTAACGTCATTATAAGGTACTCCTCTCCATATTATATCATTATTTTATTTGCCATATCTTTCCCTATGGCAACTCTGGAGTCTTTGATATTAACAATAACATTTCCTCCCATCTGCGTAATAACAGTAACTGCACTGCCAACCACAAAACCAAGACTCTCTAAAAATTTTTTTGTTTCCGTTTTTCCCGATACTCTTTTGATAATATTTGATTCACCCTCTTTGGCCATTGTCAAAGGCATCATACCACCCTCTCTTTTTCATCTTTGTAATAAATACATCTTATTTTCTTTTCTAAGTTAGTATATGCTAACTCATATTAGATGTCAATAATTTATTTTAGCTTTTTCTAATTTTTGTTTATTTTGTCAATTATTGCTGAAAAACTATTTTCTACTTTCGTATAAGTTTACAAAATTTGAATTTAAAATTATAACGTGTTATAATTTCTTTATCTTTAATATTTAGGAGACAATTATGAAAAGTAATGAATCGGCGGAAAACTATTTAGAAACAATACTTATTTTAAGCAAAAAACTTCCGGTCGTACGTTCAGTGGATATCGCCAATGAGCTCGGCTATAAAAAATCCAGTGTAAGCATCGCTATGAAAAACTTAAGAGAAAAACATCAAATAACTGTTACTGATGCCGGTTTTATCTACTTAACCGATGAGGGAAAGGAAATTGCGGAAATGATTTACGAGAGACATGAACTTCTCTCATCATGCCTGGAACATCTTGGTGTCTCCAAAGAAATCGCAGCTCAGGATGCATGCCGTATTGAACACGTTATCAGTAAAGAAAGTTTTGAAGCAATAAAAAAACATGTAAAATTCTAAAAGCACGGCAAACCGTGCTTTTAGAGTCACTATGATTACTGTTTCTGTGTTGGTGTAATCGTTATATTGTCTACTGTCACTCCTGCTTTTCTTTTTATAACATCCTCTATTTGAGCTCTTTTCGTGTCATCAACTTCTGCATCACTAATTATAACATCTGCCTGTTTATCACTGATTGTCACAACTACATCAGTAAATCCCTTGGCTTTCAATAAGCTTTCAATTGTATTTTCTTTCTCATTCACTTCTGTCAGCTTAACCATAGATTTTACAGCCTTCTTCTTTTCACTTTCGCTGACATCATTATTGTTAATAACCTCTAATAATGTTTCTTTATTCTTTGAACGTATCTGTTCTCTGTCAAGTCTTGCCTGTGCCATGTACGAATTCATTGACATACCATTTGTGAGCACCGCTGCACCCGGCTCCTGTGTTGTATCCTCCTCATTTTTCTTATCCTCTGCTTCCGTTTCACTTTCGCCATCTAAACTGTCGATATCACCTTTTCCAGTCAAAAGACTGTCTTCGGAATAAATTGACTCATATGTATCACCATTTGCCTGGGCAGCTTCTTTTTTCTTATCGTTATTGTCCGCATAATTTAGGTATCCTGCTACAGCAATTAGAACTGCAAGAAATGTTACTATAAACTGGTTCTTTTTAAATATTTTTTTCATGTTACCCCCTCGTCATTAACCAATTTCTATTACAGATATTTTATGTACCGGAATGTCAAACAATGCTGATAACATATTTATTATCTCTTCTTTTTTTGATGAATTTGATATTCCTTTTCCCATTACAGCAATTCCCTCAACTTCAGGATAAATCTCTTTCACCACATAAGGATTTTCTCCATTTTCATTTTCAAAAATTACTGTACTTCTCTTTTGACTGCTACTGTTTTCATTATTATTCTCCTGTTTACTGTTTGATACTGAATTTTCACTATCTTCCTTTAGTACCTTTTCATTACCTGATTTCAAAGTAATCATAACCGAAACATTAGATACTCCTTTTATGCTTCCAATGAGATTGGTAACTTTTGATTCCAAGCCGCTCTGATAATTTTCTTCTCTCTCTTTGCCAATTGTTGTAACTTCTTCTGTCTTCCCTACATTCCTCTCACTTTCAAAATATGAAGCTCCTATCAACAATATTCCTGCCACAACTAAAAGAATTAATTTTTCTTTTCCAATATTTTTAATTTCCTTTATTTTCTTCAGATTGCTCTTCATATTTTTCACTAATCCTCTCAAACATTTTGGTCTGAATTTCTTCCATATCCCCCTCGTAATTTGTATTGAAATCAATATTTACTTTATAGTATTTTTCAATCATTTTACCAATGTCCAATTTAGAATTTTTTATATGAATAATGGGATTAAAAATAATTAATAAAAGCAGCAAGCCGGCAAATAGTTTAATATACTTTTTACAACTTTTTTCCGGAAATATATTTAAAATTAATGTAATAACAAGCATAAATATACAAATATTTTTAATATATCCATAAACAAATTCCATTCTCTTCTCTCCCCTCTTATTCCTTTCCCGTCACCAAACAAATAATTGCAATGCTGATAATAAATAAAAGTGCTGCTCCTACAATCACTTTAGTCAACATTTTAATTCCCTCCTGTACACATCCCATACTGCCTATAATTCTTCTGTCTGCAATTGGTTGTACCACTGCGGCTCCAATCTGCATCGATATTGAATATAGTTGTATTTTTAGATAGGGAACTGCACAAAATACGATTATCATAATAATTGTAAATCCCCCGATTGTATTTTTTATTAAATTTACGGAACCTAAAACGATTCCTGTCATAGCATCTGTACTATCTCCCACAACCGGCAAAGCGCCTAACACTTTTCTTACCGCTGTATTTTTTGCCCCGTCAACAGCCGGCAGTATTAATGCCTGAATTATATTTAATCCAGCAACAATTCCCACAATCGTTTTATTAATAAAATTCACAAAATTTTTTATAATGTCTGTTGTTTTGGACAAAAAGTCTTCTTTAGAAATATTATTTACAAGGCTTACTGATACATATACCTTTATTAAAGGAATCAAAATATTGATAAAGATAAACTCTACAACGCCTATAATAACAAGTGTCAGCTGGTAAAAACCCGCAGCAGAAACTTGTCCTGTTATTGCTATCGAAATAAAATATGCCGGAATAATTCCACACATAAAATCTAATAACAGCTTTACAAAATCTGATGCCAGGATACAAAAACTGTCAAATAATGTTATCATTAGCGTTATAATTAACAAATAACAGATATAAAATCCGGTTCCGGATATACTTTCACTGGAAAAAACATTTGCAAAGTTAGTAAAAAAAGCAGATATAATTACAATTAACAAAAGATTTCCCAACGTTTTCTCCACCAGACTGATATCCCCAATTGTTTTTTGATATATGGTTTCTGCACAGCTTTTCATTACTTCTAAAATGTTACCATTCATAATTTCATCCAGCATCTTTTTAATATTTAAGTCTTCATACCCATTCTTTTTTAGGGCTTTACTGCTTTCTTTTATATCAAAATCCTCTATAGAAATATATGTTTCTGTTTCATCCAAAATATCCTCAGCATGAATCTGCACTGGTACAAGTAATCCGCTATATATAAATATCAAAACAAAAACTATAAATACTTTTTTTCCCATACTCTTCCCAACTACTATTATGTCAACAGATTGCTGACAGCCGAAATCAATTCTACAAAGACCGGCAGACTAATCACTAACACTGTTAATTTTCCAAAAATCTGTATCTGATTTGCTACAGCTGTATAACCGCAATCTTTTGAAATATCAGATGATATCTCTGAGATAAACGTAATTCCTGTAATTTTCAATAGAATTTTAATATATTCTTTGCTAATTGATGTAAGTCCCGAAAGCCTGTCCACAACTTCTACGATATCCGAGACCCTCGACAGAGAATATAAAAAGATAAATATACAGGCTATCACAGAAATCATAATACCGTATTCAGGTTTTATTGATTTAAACTGAATGGCAAGAAGAACCGCAACCATTCCTATAATCCCAATTGTCAACATATCTTTACCCGCTCTCTTATCTATAAATCAAAAAGTTTTTGAATTGTTTTAAATAAATCATATATGTACGGTACAATCCACATCAATACAAGAATTAAACCTGCCAGACTGGTAAGAAATGCCTGTTCCTCTCTACCACTGTGTTTTAAAATCTGACTCACTACCGAAACTATAATTCCTACTGCCGCAATTTTAAATATTAAACTTATTTCCATAATCATTTTCTGCCTTTCATATATTTATAGTAAAACTATCGCTATAAACATTCCGGCAACAACACCCAATGTTCTGTATATTTTACATTTTTCTGTCTTGATTTTATTAAGTTCACCAATAATACTGTCAATCTGATTTTTTGTATTTTCTATATTATGAATCTGAGTTTCTCTGTCAGTAATTCCCAGACATTCCCCCAATTCACCTATGATACGAATATCCTGATTTGTCAATTTGGTATGATTTTTTATATTTTTTTGTACCGAGGCATCCCACGCCTCCTTTAACGTCTTATTATTCTGTGTCAAATCATCGACAATTGTTTCAAAAAAAATCGAAAAAATACCACCCGATTGTCTGGATATTTTAGATAATGCCTCGACGATTCCTGAATTGCAATATTTAATTTCGCCTTCTAACAGTAACAGATTTTTTTTCATTCTCTCTAAATGTTTTATCCTTAAAACGTAATCGTTTCCCAATGAAAACCCAATTGCACTACAGCCGCAGACTATCATTATGCATCCACATATTTTTAATAACATATGTATTCACCCTTTTCTTTAATTACAACTATATTTTTAAAAAATGTTAAAAGGTCTTGTCCCATTTTATTTTTTGCATCTTCAACACTTTCCCCATGCAAGGTTGCAATTACAACCACTCCACTCACACTCGCATACCTTAACGCAGTCATATCCTCAGTACCACCAATTTCATCTACAGCAATAACTTGTGGTCCCATTGCTCTCACTGCCATTAAAATTCCATCTTTCTTATTACAGTTACTAATAATGTCGGTTCTTTTTCCTAAATCTATTGTTGGGATTCCTCTAAAGGTTCCCGCAATCTCATTTCTTTCATCTATGACACAAATACTTGTCCCTCTTTTATTATTACTAATGTTTTTGATTAAATCTCTTAATAAAGTAGTCTTTCCCAATCCCGGTGGCGAAATAATTAAAGTATGTCTCAATCTCTCATTTAAATGAATTTTTTTATATACATCAAATGAACAATTTTCAATCTGGTGACACACTCTTATATTTAAAAACATAATATTTTTTAATCCTGTTATACTTCCATTGTCGGTCACTGCTACGCCTCCAAAACCAATTCTATGTCCTCCGGGAACAGATAAAAAACCGTTTTTAATATTATCTTCATACGCATATGCAGAATACTCTGTTGCAATATTAAATGTATCTTTAATATCACCTTCTGTGACAATTACATGCTCTAAGACAACTTCATTATTAATAAAATTAATAATCAAAGGTTTTCCAATCCTCATTCTTATTTCTGTAATACTGTTCTTATGACACAAAGATTGAATACAGCCTCGAATTTTTTCATTAAAATAATTTGATATCTCTCTCATTTTCATTCTCCTTATCAAAAATATATGAACAAATAAATAGATTATTCTATTTACTTTTAAATTTATCTACTGTAAAATTAAAATAAAATAACAAAAGAAAGAAGGAATGAGAATGAATAAACAAAAGACTTATTTGTATAAGGTTTTGATTTTATGCTTTACAATCATTGTTTTATCAGCGTCTATGGTATTCATAGGCATTTCATCGAATCACAGCTTAAATGCTGAGGAAGCTGTAGAAACAACAGAAGCTTCAACAGCTTTCGCATATAACCCGATAACAAAAATCAAATTAAACCACACTTCGATTACAATAAAAGAAGGCAAAAAGAGTGTTATAAAAGCTACAGTGAAATACGGAAAAAATACCTCTTTAAAAAACGAATCTTATGTATGGACCAGTAAAAACCCTTCTATTGCCACCGTCACTTCCAAAGGAAAAGTAAAGGCAATAAAAGCCGGAAAAACTTACATAATATGCAGAAGCGAAAGCGGAGCAGTGAAAGCACGATGCAAAGTTATCGTGCGGGAACCATATAATGCTATTAAAAGCCTTAAACTTGATAAAGACCAAATGAGGCTCAATAAAAGCGATAAAAGAACACTGAAACCTACAATTACATATAGCAGGAAAAATCGCAAAAATTACGCTTCTGAGCCTGTTATTTGGAGTAGTAATAATGATAAAATTGCCACGGTAAATCAAAAGGGTGTAGTTACCGGAAAATCAAACGGAACAACATATATTAAGCTCACATCAAAATACTCCAACAAATCTGTCAAATGTAAAGTTATTGTGCAAAAAACAAAGTATATTGCAATTACCTTTGATGATGGTCCGGGAGAATATACCGATACTTTATTAGATGCTCTCCAAAAATATCATAGTAAAGCTACATTCTTTGTTCTCGGAAACCGTGTTGATTCCTACAGTAGTCAGCTGAAACGTGAATATGAACTCGGTATGGAAGTTGGCAGTCATACATATGCTCACAAAAATTTAAAAACACTTTCAAAAAAAGAAATTATCAGTGAAATTTCTAAGACAAACAAAGCCGTAAAAAAAATAACCGGCAAGAACCCTACAGTTCTCCGACCTCCGTACGGAAATTATAACGAAACCGTAAGCAAAAATGCCGGTGTTCCAATGATTTACTGGTCTGTTGACACGGAAGACTGGAAATATAAAAATGCAAACTATGTAAAGAAAACCATTTTAAATAAAGCCGGTGACGGAGAAATTATACTATTACATGATATCCATGAGACGTCTGTACAGGGCTTTATCAAGGCATTGCCAAAGCTTAGAAAAAAAGGTTATGAAATGGTAACAATCAGCGAATTATACGCTGTAAAAGGAAAGAAAATGAAAAATGGCGTAATGTACTATGGACCGCGTTATGACAAATAAAAATCTATAAAAAATGTCTATTGCATTTCTTCTTAGAATGCAATAGACATTTTTTATAATCACTCTTTATCTACAATACTTTAGATAGGAAAGTCTTTGTTCTCTCGCTTCTTGGATTATCAAAAATCTGCGAAGGAGTTCCCTCTTCAATAATTCTTCCTTCATCCATAAAAATAACTCTGGATGCCACTTCTCTGGCAAATCCCATCTCATGAGTGACAACAACCATCGTCATTCCCTGACTTGCCAAATCTTTCATAATTGCTAATACCTCTCCTACCATCTCCGGGTCAAGCGCTGATGTCGGCTCGTCAAATAACATAACGTCCGGCTCCATACATAAAGCTCTTGCAATTGCAACTCTCTGCTTTTGTCCACCTGATAACTGTGCCGGATATGCCCCTGCCCTGTTTTCCAAGTTAACAGTCTTTAAAAGACTCATCGCTTTAGCTGTCGCTTCCTCTTTAGATTTTTTCAATAATTTCATAGGTGCAATCGTCATATTTTTCAAAACCGTCATATGAGGAAACAGATTAAAATGTTGGAATACCATTCCCATCTTTTGACGATGCTTGTTAATATTTATTTTTTTATCTGTAACATCCACATCTTCGAAAATAATCTTTCCTTCTGTTGGAACCTCCAACAGATTTAAGGTGCGAAGCATCGTCGACTTTCCGGAACCGGAAGGCCCGATAATAACTACCACTTCCCCTTTATTTATTTCCAGATTCACACCATCAAGAGCCTTGATTTTTCCGCCTTTATAGTATTTTTTTATTCCCTCTGCTTTTATTAGAGACTTCAAACTATCGTTCATCATTTCTCAGCCTCCTTTCCAATTTTCCAAGAAGCCAGGTAGAGAACATAACCATAACTAAATAGACAATTGCCACCACAATCAAAGGTACAAAAGCTAAATAAGTTGCTGCTCTGACAGAATCTCCTGCCCTTGTCAAATCCATTAAACCTATATATCCACATACAGATGTTTCTTTTAACAAAACGATAAATTCATTTCCCAGAGTTGGAAGAACATTTTTAAAAGCCTGAGGGATAATGACAAATAACATTGTCTGCGTATAATTAAATCCCAGACTCCTTCCTGCCTCTGTCTGACCGATATCGATAGACATAATTCCACTTCTGAATATTTCTGCAACATAGGCACCGGAATTAATTCCAAAAGCTAAAATTGCTATTGCCAAATTGGCGTCTGTACTGGCACCTGCAAATACGATAAAAAATATAATCATTATCTGAACTACTACCGGTGTTCCTCTTATAACCGTCAGGTAAATTTTACAAAGCAAATTAAAAATTGCCAAAAATGCTTTTCCGGCTCCTTTATTCATTTCTGTATATGTTCTATCATATGTTGTTCTGACAACAGCAATCAAGGCTCCGATTAATACCCCTACTAAGAGAGCCCCAAATGTTATAATTAATGTATTTTCCAGTCCGGTAATATATAACTTCCATCTATCTTTTTCTAAAAATGCCAACTCAAACTGTCTTTTTAAACTAATAGCCGGAATCATATCCATTTTCAAAAATAAATTACTAATAAAATTGTGCATTTCTACCTCTTTTTAAAGGCTGCCGTTATTTTATTTAACGGCAGCCTTTAATATTCTATGTATTATTCTGCTGTGATATATTTATCAAGAATCTTCTGAACTTCTCCACTATCGATAAGTTCCTTTAATGCATTATTAATCTTGTCCTTTAATTCTGTATTATCCTTTGCAATTGCAATAGCATAATCTTCTGTTACATATTCTGTATCAAGAATCTTAAGCCCCTCATTTGCCTTAACAAACTCTTTTGCAGGCTCATTGTCGATTACAACACAATCAATCTTTCCACTAACCAATGCCTGAACCGCATCTGCTCCTTTATTGTACTGCTCAACTGTTCCAAGTCCCTTGCTCTGAATGTCATCTGTACAGTAAATATCTCCGGTAGTTCCCATCTGAACACCTATTTTATTTTTTGCACCCTTTTTGAATAAATCATCTGCTGTCTTAATATCTGAACCTTCTTTTACAATGATAACCTGTACTCCTGTTGCATAAGAATCAGTAAAATCAACACTTTCCTGTCTTTCCGGTGTCACTGTCATTCCTGCAATTCCGATATCAGCTTTTCCGGCTGTGATAGATGGTATAATTGAATCAAAATTGATATTACTAATCACAAGTTCCATATCAAGCTTATCTGCTATCGCCTGAGCAATGTCAACATCGATACCTATAACTTTCTCTCCTTCCATATATTCATATGGTGGAAACTCTGCGTTTGTTGCCATAGTAAGTTTTGGTTTCTTTTCTTCTGAACCGGCACTGCCACATGCGCATAATAAAGATGTGCAAAGAACAAGCGCCATTGCTAATGAAATAATTTTCTTCATTTCATGCCTCCTCTTATTTTTATTCTGTGTTTTCATTGGTTTTCTATAAAATAACACTTTCATAATTATACATAATTTTGAATATTATTTCAACATAAAAACAAAGAGTTCGCAAGCGAACCCTCTCGTAAAGCACAAATTCGTAAGAATTTTTTTTTGCACCTCTGCTAAGTAGCAACTATTATGATATGGATAATACTTATAAATGCTACACTTTTTCCATCAAATCTTCCACATTACAGTAAAGTACACGTGCTAATATAACCAAATATTCAGCCTTTGCTTTATTTATATCCCTCTGTCTTTGCTCATACTGTTGAATCGTTCTTACTGCTATTCCTGTCAATTCCGCCAACTTACTCTGACTTATTCCCAATTTTTTTCTTCTAATTTTTAGATTTGTTTCTTTCTTTGTCTCCCAATATAATTCATTCATTTTATCTACAAAATGTCTGACATCCATTTCATGATATGGAGAATATAATTTCAATATTTTTTTAATCGGAACATATTTTATTATTTCTGCAAACGATAAACCCGTATACCATTGATAATACGCTAGTGCCCAACCAAGCCAATATTCCTTGCTTTTATTCATGGTATACTGCGGTTCAATTCTCAACGAAAGTTTTCCTGTTTCATCCAGAATATCATATGCGAGTTCAACTCCTGAATGTCCTGCTACTACGTTAGATTCTCCATGCTCAAACCGCTTTGCATAAGAAGATTTTATAAACATATCAAAAAATTCTTCTAAATCATACTTTAAATCATAAACGGCATAATCACACATTCGGGCTAATGATTTTCTTGCACTCTCCAAATATATTTTATCGTAAGCGTTCATCATTACTTTTCATCTCCTCATCAATTATGTTTATTATATAAATATCCCCTTTTTTACGCTTATTTCTTTCAATATTAAAATATTCTCTTCTCGCTTCTTTATCACGACTATTCCTCTTTAAAAACCATTCATTACTAAAAGCTATTTCATAATCTAAAAATTTAATTTTATTAAACGCTTTTTTACTTTTTAGAACAATCTGTTCTCCTAATTTTCCTAAATACATTGCATTACATAATTGACGATATGATATCACACCATTTATAAAGTCCTGTGCAAAGGAAAAATAACTATCATCTGCCCGATATCCTATTATGATGTCTTTGTTTCGATATTCAACTAAGAAATTATTTCTTATGTATTCTTTCGCCTCAAACCCCAAAGGAGAATTGACTTCAAACTCTCTATTCTCTAATAAAATTGCAAGCCAATGCAACATACAATATTTTTCATCATTTAAATTTAAAATATCCAAAGAATCTATATTTAGTTCATAAATATTAGCATATCCGTCTTTATCTAACGAAACAGCCCACTCTTTTGCCATATCTATATTTTCTGTGCAGTAAAATCCATAACCATAATCATTATATTTTTTTCCATAACCATATTGAGGACACTTTATTATATTTTGGGAACCATGATATAGTTTCATCCATATTCTCCTTAAAAATATTACTGTTATATCTTATGTATACTCCTTTGGGAGTATAATGTCAACATTATATTTGATTATCCCTTATAAAATCAATAAAACAGCAAAATAATATGAGAGTATCTCTAAAACGATAGGTCAAACAACCTATACATCTAAGAGATACCCTCTATATTTTTTCATATATTCTTTTAAAAAAACTATCCTTATTTACTCCAACTCTATCAGTCATTATATATATCTGCCAAAAAACCTCATTTACTTATGATACGGCTCATGATGTATAATTCTATAACTTCTATATATCTGTTCTAATAATATTACACGCATTAACTGATGTGGAAACGTCATTTTGGAAAAACTCAGTTTTAAATCTGCCCTATCCGATACATTCTTATGAAGCCCTAAAGAACCTCCAATCACAAAGACAATATGGCTCGTTCCACCAATTCCCAAAGAATCAATCTTTTTTGCCAATTCTACTGAATCCAACATCTTTCCCTGTATTTCAAGAGTAATTACATATTCCTCTCCAGTAATATGCTTTAAGATTCTCTCTGATTCCTTTTGTTTTATCAGATTCATCTCTGTTTCTGTACTGTTTTCTGTCGTTTTTTCGTCCGCAACCTGGATGATTTCCAATTTACAATACCTAGACAGTCTTTTCGCATATTCTTCAATTGCCTGTATATAAAACTTTTCTTTAATTTTTCCAACGCACAATACTGTAATTTTCATATTAAAACTGTTCCATAAAATTATGTGATGATTTATCGATGAAATGCCTATACTATTTTTTCACTTTCACTCGTTTGGCATTTGACCATTTTCCTCGATATTCTTTTTTATTCACAATTTTTATTGCTCTCGCTCTTACATAGAGTTTTTTCTTATTTTTTATTTTTTTACTCTTTATCGTAAACTTTGCCTTTTTAACTGTCTTTCTTACCAAAACTTTTTTAAATTTTTTTGATTTTGATATCTGAATCTGATATTTACTCACTCCGGATATCTTTTTCAAAGAAATCTTTATCTTAGTATTTCTATATTTTTTAGTCGCTTTTTTACACCTTGTTTTTGCTACTTTAACCGTTCTTGCCGATGTTTCAACAGGTTTTACCGGTTTATTCAGTTTCTCAGTTGTCGTTTCTTCATTCTCCGGTTCTTTTGTAGTTTCCACTGGTTTTACTTTATTTCCATAAGAAATGCCACATAATTGTGACATTACCTGTAGCACTAATTCCGGTATTATATTTATTTGTAACTGTATTTTCTCCTACAAGAACTATTTTTAATTCATCAAGCTGAAATGATATACATCCTCCGGAATAACCTAAAATTTCAGTAATTTCCGCATTATTCAAGGTCAAAGTTGACGTGTCATTGTCAAACTTTGCGGTTCCCTTTCCGCACTGAATTTCACTCTTTTCTTCAGAAAATTGTTCCCCATTTACTGTCAATGAATAAACCGAAGCATTTTCTTCATTCGTATTTTCTTCTGCAAATGCAATATTTGTAACACTTGCAAATACCATACTTGTACTCAATAAAAGTGCCAAACCTTTTTTTAATCTCATAAAAAATCTCCCTTCACATTTGTAAATCAATACTGTTTTATTATATTTTATCATAAAAAATATACGGTGAAAGTGTCCATTTTTTATTATAGTCTCTTATCCCTGATTATATCGATTCAAAAACTGTTTCGTTCTCTCTTCTTTCGGAGAATTAATGACCTGTTTTGCTTCTCCCTGCTCGACAATGACGCCCTGGTCCATAAAAATCACAGTATCAGCTACATCTCTGGCAAACGCCATTTCATGGGTAACAATAATCATCGTCGTATTTTCTTCGGCAAGCCCTCTGATTACCTTTAGCACTTCCCCTGTAAGCTCAGGGTCCAATGCAGACGTAGGTTCATCAAAACAAAGAATATCCGGCTGAAGCGCCAATGCTCTTGCGATAGCCACGCGTTGCTGCTGACCACCTGATAGCTGATGTGGATAATGATCCATACGGTCTGCCAGTCCCATTCTCGCTAAAAGTTCTTTACCATGCTCCTCAATCTGTACTAAAATTTCTTTTTTGTTCTGTTTAAAATCTTCCCTCTCCTGGGCAAGTAATCTTTCGGCAAGCATCACATTTTCGAGCGCCGTATACTGTGGAAAAAGATTGAATGACTGAAATACCATTCCGAAATGCAAACGTTTCTTTCGCAAATCTTTATCTTTTTTCGAACTTTTAAAACTTGCATCAAACAGTTTTTCACCTTTTACATCAATTGTTCCTCCATTCGGTGTCTCTAAAAAATTCAGACATCTCAGCAATGTCGTTTTTCCCGAACCTGACGAACCAATAATAGCTAACGTCTGTCCTTCCTCAAGGTCAAAACTAATATCTTTCAATACTTTGGTGCTGCCAAAATGTTTTTCAATATTTTTCACTTCTAAAACTGCCATTTCTAAGCACCTCCTTATTTAAAATAATCCAATCTTTTTTCTATGTAACTAAATAATAACGTAAGTATTCCTACAAATACCAAATAAAATACACCTGTATAGAACAGAGGCCATGTGATTCCATCCGATTTCATAAAAGCAAATCCGGTAAATGTTAGTTCATAAGCTGCTATAATTCTTGCAAGAGAAGTGTCCTTAACTAAAGTGATGATTTCATTTGACATCGGTGGAACAATTCTTTTAATCATCTGTAAGAGTGTTATTTTAAAGAATATCTGTGTTTTCGTCATTCCAAGCACCTGCCCAGCTTCTCTCTGACCAGCCGGAACCCCTTCAATTCCGCCTCTATAGATTACTGAAAAATAACAGGAATAATTTATTGCGAATGCTACAACAGTAGCCATAATTCGCCCTGACTCATCTCCACTCCATATATTATGTCCAAGCCAGAGTCCCGGTCCATAAAAAATAATAATGAGCTGTAACATAAGCGGTGTTCCTCTGATAATCCATACAAACACCTGTACAAAATATCTTATTACTTTCAGTTTGCTCATCGCACCAAAGGCAATCAATAAACCAAGCGGCAATGCGAACAAAAGAGTCAGGACAAAAATTTCTATCGTCGTCCCAAGTCCACTTAATAGTAACTGCGTTACTTCCCAAAACATATGATTTCTCCCTTACCAGTTCTTTTTAGCAACATAAGGCAGAGAGCTTTGAACCCTCTGCCTTTACTTACTATTTAATTCTTTTATTATTACTTAGATGGAACAACGACAACCTGTGCATTGTTACAATAAGCATTTGTACAATCCATTGCATTCTTTACTTCATCCGTTAATGTCATACCATTCCAGACAACATCAAGATTCTTGGAATCTAATTCCATTGCCTTTGTATCCCAATCAATTACTACAAATTTAACTTTTACTCCTAACTTTTCTGCTAGAAGTGAAGCCATATCTGCATCAAATCCAATCCAATTCTTATCTTTGTCCTGATAATCCATTGGCTCAAATTCTGTAATACCTACAACTAAATCACCTTTTTCTTTGATATACTCTACATCACTGTCACTTTTTGCTGCCTCATACTGACATTCCTTCTGCTCCACTAATGCTTCCTGTACTCCATACTTTTCTGCAACCTTTTTCATTTCTCCGGTACTATATGTATCTGCCAAAAAAGCATTAATATATGATACTAAATCTGAACCTTTTCTACATCCAATACCATATTCCTCTGTTGTAAGCTGGTCCGTATATTTCAGGTCAGGATAACTTGTTCCTTCCCCAATCATAGCTCCAGCCATAAGTAAATCAATAATAGCCGCATCTGATGTACCGGATTTTACTTCCATCAGAGCATCTGCCTGTGAAGTCACAGAATTAATCTTCCATTTCTTTTCCTTAGCAACTTTTTCTCCGGCTGAACCCGACTCTACAGCATAAACTTTCTTTTCTTCCTTAGATGCATCTCCTGATTTACTTCCGCATCCGGCTAAGCATAAAGTTGCTGCCATAGCAACTGATAACAATAAAGCAATTTTCTTCTTCATTTTTTCTCTCCTTTTTTATTAAATATAGTGTACTGCCACTTTACCACACTAAACTAAGCAAAATATACCATAATCACACCACAATGTCAAACTCTCGAAGGAATCTGCTATACCGTTTTAAAACGAGAAGTTACTTGTGATAACGTGCTTATTGTTATATAATTATATAAAATAGTATATTGAAAGGAGTATGCTTATGGAAGAAAACACAAATGTTAAAACCGACACATCACCCGAAAATGCTATGACAAATAATATTGAGGTGGAAGAAATGGACGAAAAAACTTCTACAGACCATTTATATGATTTCATAGACAATGACGTTCCATCTTTTGTACGTTTATCTGATAAATACAATGATATCATATCCTCTGCTTCAACCATGCTTTTTGTAGGTATTGCAGGACTCTTATTTATGATATTGGTATTCGCTGAAATCATTCCTCTTCCACTTAGTTCTGAAACAGCCTGGCTGTTTAATACGATTATGGGAGGTGTATTTATTATATTTATCGTTGCAGGCATTGTCTCTTTTATGCATGCAAAACAAGTTAAAATTGATGCTGAAGAGGAAGACAATCTTATCAAAAACATTTTATCATGGGCAGACGAAAATTTAACAATTCAACAAATAGACAATGATTTAGATTTATCCCAGTCAATGGAATTGCTTTATTTTAACCGTGCCGACAAAATAAAAGAAGCGCTTATGCATGAATTTGAAAACGCAGACGAATCCTTAATCTACGAATATACAGAACAAATATATCAAAAACTATATGAGACAGAAGAATAAAATATCTAAATTAGTAAACATCAAAAAATCCCAATGCATGAATAATTGCATTGGGATTTTTTGATGTTTAAATCACTGATTCAAGTCGGGCAAATTAGAAACGTACTCTTTAAATAAATTCCAACTCCCTTTCTTTAAATCAAATATGTCTTCGTTATATTCATTTATAATATTGCCATCAATAAGAAAAACATCTATTCCAAGTTGTCTCGCACACATATCCTCGTGTACGTCATTTCCTACCATCAGGCAATCTTCCGGGTCCTTGTCAATTGCTTTTAATATGTATCTATAATAATTCAAATTCGGTTTTGCATAGCATGAATTTTCATATGTCGTTATCAATCTAAAATCTGAAACATCTACCCCTGTCCATGACAACCGTTCTAAAATGGCAATTTCCGGAAATATAGGATTTGTGGCAACTACAAGCTGATATCCCTTATTTTTTAATATCTCAACACTCTCTGCCACCGTATCGACAGCATGTGTCACATACCTTGCCACTCCAAAATCTTCTTTATAAAATTTTGTGATTTCTTTTTCTAATTTTCTTTTTACTTTTGATTCCATTTTTCCATTGCCATCTGTCATAAAATTCTCAAAAGCTTTCCAGAAACATTCTTCATTTGTGATAAGACCGTCATTTTGAACCATGGCCTTCTCTCCCACCCACAAAGCCGCAATAATTTTTTTTGCATCGTAACCGGCAGTATCGAGCCTGTTGCTTAATAAAAGCATATATGTATCTGTAAATTCCTTCATATCCATTGGAAGCAATGTTCCATCCAAATCAAAAAGTACCGTATTCATTCTTTATCCTATATTATTCTAATAAATTATTCATCCCAGTTATGATATACCTGCTGAACATCTTCATCTTCATCTAATCTGTCAATAATAATGTTCATTTTCTTAATCGCTTCCTCATCCGTCAATGCCACATAATTCTGTGGAATCATTGTCACCTCTGCCTCTGCCATTTTTACACCGGCCTGTTCTAAGGTTTCACGCACATTGCTAAATTCTTCCGGTGCAGTAATAATCTCATAGCTATCTTCTTCATCTGCAAAATCTTCTGCTCCTGCATCAATTGACATCATCATCAGTTCATCGGAATCCATATCACACTCTTCTTTATCTATAATAATCTGACCTTTCTCATCAAACATATATGATACACATCCCTGTGCTCCGACATTTCCGCTTCCCTTTGTAAAACAGTTTCTTACATTCGCAGCTGTCCTATTTCTGTTGTCTGTAAGAGCATCTACAATAATCGCAATGCCGTTTGGCCCATAGCCCTCATATCTTACTGTCTCATAATTAATGGCACTCGCATTCCCTGCTGCCTTTTTAATGCCCCTTTCAATGGTATCATTTGGCATATTGTTTGCTTTTGCTTTTGCAATAACATCTCTCAATTTACTGTTGTTATTTGGGTCTGCTCCACCCTCTTTTACTGCAACTGCAATTTCCTTACCTATTATCGTAAACATTTTGCCTTTCGCAGCATCATTTTTTTCTTTCTTATGTTTAATATTCGCAAATTTTGAATGTCCTGACATAATTACCCTCTCTTCCGTAATCGCTTTATTTTTCTTTTATCTTTTAATCCAATAGAAAGTTTATCATTTTCTATTTTAATAGTCAACTTGCCCTATTCGCTTTTCTTTATGTATCAAGTTCCAGACTAACAAGCAATGCTGAATTTACTGTTTTCAAAATATCATTGTCCAAATGACAGACCTTATCTTTCAATCTTTTTTTGTCAATTGTTCTAAGCTGTTCAAGTAATATTACTGAATCTTTTACTATATCGCAATTTTCTTTATTTATTTTAACATGTGTCGGCAATTTTGCTTTCGTCATGCGTGAAGTTATTGCTGCAACAATAACTGTGGGACTATGCCTGTTCCCCGTATCATTTTGAATAATTAGCACTGGTCTGATTCCTCCCTGTTCAGAGCCAATCACAGGTCTCAAATCAGCATAAAATATGTCTCCTCTTCTGATTACCATTTTTCACACTCCAAATTAACTCATCTCTTTTCTTATTAGTTATAGTATTCCACTTTTTGGAATGTGTATTCAAAATATTATTTAAAATTCTATATTATAGTCATCATCATAGTAATCTTTTGTTCCAACAACCTTTCCATCTTTTAAGTAAACTCTTGGAACACGCTTTCCTAAATCGCAGACAAACTCATAATTAAATGTTCCTGCAAGTACCGATAAATCGTCTATTTTTATTTCCTCATTGCCATCCTTTCCTGCAAGAGTAACTAAGTCTCCAACTTTAACATTCATACCAGTTACATCCACCATAAACTGGTCCATACACACCCTGCCAACAATATTTGCCCTCTCTCCATTTATAAGAACATATCCCTTATTACTGAGATTTCTTGGATATCCGTCTCCATATCCAACCGGAATTGTGGCAATCTTCATAGTATCATCCGCAATGAATGTCTGACCATAACTTATGCCCCTTCCTTTTTCAATCTCCTTTACATGTACAACATGGCTATAAATGGACATTGCCGGACATAATTTCATATTCCCCCTGTCCATTTCATCTGATGGATATAAACCATACATAGATATACCGGCTCTGGAAAGGTTTAAAGATGTCTCCGGCATTTCCATCATTGCAGCACTGTTCGCACACTGATGTATTGGAATCGAAACTCCGTTATTCTCTAATTCACTGACAAAACTGCTAAATTCTTTAAACTGTTTTTGTGTGAAACTTTTATCTCTATAATCTGCCTTAGCAAAATGTGTAAAAATAGACTCTATTTTTATTCCCGGCAATTTTGAAATATGTACAATCTCATCTATCGCTTCTTTTCCCGGAATATAACCGATTCTGCTCATGCCTGTATCTACTGCAATGTTTATCTTTGCTGTCTTGTTCCTTTTTACTGCATGCTCTGATAACCTGCATGCCATCTCTAAAGAAAAAATTGCCGGAAGCATATCCTCATCTATCAGCATGTCATAAGTACATTCTGCGGTATACCCCAGAATATATATGGGTTTATCAATTCCATGCCTTCTCAAATTATGTCCCTCATAGACTGTAGCAACAGCAAAAGCTTCACATACATCATCTAAAGCTTTAGCAATTGGGACAGCTCCATGTCCATAACCATCAGTCTTAATCACAGCTATGATACCCGTTTCTCTGTTTAATCTCTTCTTCATTGTATCAATGTTTTTATAAATACAATCTAAATCGACTGTCGCATAACATCTAAAGTATTTCTCTATCTCCATAACATCACTTTCCATTAATCTATAATAATATTTTTTAATTCTTCAATTATATCACTTGCCATAAGCCCTGACTTTGAGACCTTTTCTGCCGCCCTGTCTCCTGCCAAACCATGTACATACGGTGCAATGAAAGATACTTTATTAAAGTCTGTTCCAACCCCTATCAATCCCGCAATCATTCCTGTAAGAACATCACCGCTTCCGGCTGTTGCCATCCCACTATTTCCTGTAAGGTTAATGTAAACCTGTCCTTCAGTGGCAATAACTGTTCTGGCATCTTTTAATATAATATTTACACCATATTTATAATTTGCATCTTTTGCATATTGTATCAAATGCTTAGCAATATCCTTCACCGGTTTATGAATAAACCGTCCCATCTCTCCAAGATGTGGTGTTAATATCAATTTCTTGTGAAGCTTCTTTTTGATTCTTTCATCATCGGCTACATTATTGATTCCATCTGCATCAATAACGGCCTGTATTCCAGACTCGATTACCTTTTCCACAATCATTTTCTGCACGGTTCCAATTCCAAGTCCCGGTCCAACAGCCACTACATCACACCATTTTAAACAGGATTCCAATATTTTAAAATCAAATTTTTCTGTATTATAAGTATTTATCATGGCCTCAGGCAATAATCTTCCAATAATTTCCCTATTATTTTCATGGGTAAATACTCTTACCAAACCCGCACCTGCCCGAAAAGCAGCTTTTGCACACAACACAGCTGCTCCGGAAATATCTTTGCTGCCCGCTATAATCAGTATTTTCCCATATGTCCCCTTATTAGAATAATTTGCTCTTTTGGGAATCCACGACAAATCCTCTCCCGTCGCATACTTTACCCGATTTATCTGCAAGTCATATGCTCTTTCAGGAAAGCCTATGTCACTAACTGTAACCTCACCACAATATTCTGCTCCCGGATATAATACCGTTCCCACCTTATGACTTCCAAATGTCACTGTATAGTTTGCTTTCACAGCTTTTCCCATCACTTCGGCAGTATCTGCATTAATTCCTGATGGTATATCTACGGCATAAATAATGTTTTTCATTTTATTTACCTCATCAATCAGTTCGGCAAATTTTCCGCTCACTTCTCTGGATAATCCTACTCCAAAAATCGCATCGACCACAATATCCGCATCAATCAGGCTGTCTGTCACCTCAATACCAAGATTTTTTACGATATCCATCTGTAATTTAAACTCATCTGTTGCTTTTTCTATGTCTCCCAGAACAAAAATGCAGATGCTATGCCCTAAAAGATATAGCATCCTTCCTATGGCAAGACCATCTGCACCATTATTTCCAATACCTGCAATGACCTGTATTGTTTTTACTTTCTTATATTTATACTCATTTTTCTCAATTAAATTTGCAACACTTAAAGCCGCTCTTTCCATCAAAACAACCGAAGGGATTCCAATTTCATTGATTGTATACGAATCCACTTTTTTCATATCTGTTCCCGTAACAATATTTTTCATAAGTCACTCCTGTACTTTTGCAAAACACATTAAATGCTGTTTTTTTCCGATAATCTATATGTCAGTTTCATAAGACTCTCTGATAAATGCACATTTTCTACAATAATATCACTCGAAACTCCAAGGTCTGTATGCGCAAAATTCCAAAATGCTTTTACGCCGCACGCTGCCAGGTTTTCCGCCACTTTTTTTGCCGGCTCCTTTGGTAATGTCAGAGCCACGATTTCTACATTGTTTTCCTTTACAAAGTCATATAACTTTTCTATATCTAAGATTTCTCCACCCGCTGTCTGTTTTCCTATCAGCTCAGGATTTTTATCAAATAATGCTATAATCTCAAATCCTCTGTTTTTGAAATTTCCATAATTTGCAATTGCCTGCCCCAAATTGCCTGCGCCCACAATAACCATTCTATGGGTTACACCAAGACCTAATAACTTTCCAATTTCTTCATAGAGATATTGAACATTATAACCATATCCCTGCTGTCCAAAACCTCCAAAGTTATTCAAATCCTGACGTATCTGAGATGCAGTCACATTCATTCGCCGGCTCAGTTCTTTTGATGAAATTCGTTCAATCTTTTCCTGTCTCAATTCATCTAAATATCTATAATATCTTGGCAGTCTTGAAATAACAGCCTTTGAAATTTTGTTCATTGTTAACTCCTCGAATCCTTTATTATAGTTAATTATAAGTATATCAACAAACATTGTCAAATATTTATCATTCTATTTTGTTTCATATTTTTCTAATTTATGATAGACTATTTTGCAGGAAAAAATAATGATTTCAGGAGAAAACAAATGATATTATCATGTAATCACATATACAAATCATACGGTGTAGAAGAAATCCTCCACGACTGTTCTTTTTTTGTCAATGACAATGAAAAGGCTGCCATCGTTGGAAATAATGGCGCCGGAAAATCTACCATAATGAAAATAATTATGGGAGAACTCAAAGCAGACGACGGTACTGTCACTGTCGGAAAAGATAAAACTATCGGCTATCTGGCACAGTATCAGGATTTGAGTTCACACAATACGATATACGACGAAGTCAAATCCGTAAAACAGAATCTTATCACTATGGAACAGCGGCTCATGGAATATGAAAAAGAAATGGCAAATGTTTCAGGAGATGAATTACACAAATTGATGGAAACCTATACCAATCTTGAACACCGTTTCCAAATGCTAGACGGATACTCTTACAAAAGTGAAATTGAAGGAGTTATCAAAGGTCTTGGATTTACGGCAGAGGATTTTAATAAGCAGGTCGGAACTTTATCCGGTGGGCAGAAAACCCGCGTAGCATTGTGTAAACTTTTATTGGAAAAACCCGATATTATTATGCTGGATGAACCTACCAACCACTTAGACTTAAATTCTATCAAATGGCTGGAGACATATCTTTTAAATTATAATGGAGCCGTTTTAATCATAGCTCATGACAGATATTTTTTGGATAAGATCGTGACGAAAGTTATTGAAATCGAAAATCACAAATGTTATGTATACGATGGAAATTATTCACAATTTGCCATTAAGAAAAAGAAAATGCGTGAAGCACAGATGAATCTTTATTTAAAGCAACAAAGTGAAATCAAGCATCAGGAAGAGGTAATTGCAAGGCTTCGTTCTTATAAACAGGAAAAATTTTATAAACGTGCCGAGAGCAGAGAGAAAGCATTAGGCAAAATGGAAATCCTCGATAAGCCTTCTGATTTTACTGAGAGTATGACCATTATTCTAGAACCGGATATTATCAGCGGAAATGATGTACTATCCGTTGAAAATTTAGGAAAGTCTTACAACACCCTGCTTTTTCAGGGGCTCAATTTTGAGATTAAGCGCGGGGAACATGTTGCACTTATCGGAGATAATGGAACCGGAAAAACCACTATTTTAAAAATTATTAATAACCTGATAGATGCAGACTTCGGAACTGTTAAGCTGGGAACAAATGTCCATATTGGATATTACGACCAGGAACATCATAATCTTTCCGATGATAATACTCTATTTGAAGAAATTGCAGATGCATATCCTGATATGACAAACACAAAAATCAGAAATACACTTGCAGCCTTTATGTTCACAGGTGACGATGTATTTAAGAGAGTAGCCGACTTAAGCGGTGGCGAAAAGGGACGTTTATCTCTTGCAAAACTGATGTTATCAGAAGCCAATCTAATTATATTAGATGAGCCTACCAATCACTTGGATATGGTTTCAAAAGAAATCTTAGAAAATGCTATCAACAATTACACCGGAACTGTTTTTTATGTTTCACACGACAGATATTTTATTAACCAGACTGCAAGTCGCATCTTAGAACTTACAAACACAAAATTAATTAATTACCTGGGAAATTATGATTATTATGAGGAAAAACGCGAACAGTTAACTGCTACTTATGCCCCTGAAATAGCCAAAAAGCAGGAAAATAAAACTGTTTCAAGTAATAAACAGGATTATTTAGAAAGGAAGGCGGAAGCCGCAAGGATAAGAAAATTGAAAAACGATATTTCAAAAGTGGAAGAAAAAATCAAGAAATATGAAGACCGTTTAAATGAATTAGATGAGATGCTTGAAAATCCGGAAATATCTACAAACTCTGCAAAATTAAACGAGATAAGCAAAGAACAAAATGAAATTAGTGAAAAATTAGACCAATTAATGATTGAATGGGAAGAATTATCCGACCAATTATAATTCAATTACAATTTGGGGTTATTTATTGTATTTTCCCCTAATTTATTTTATACTATATACATCTATTTTTTACGGTTAAGGAGACATCATTATGGAAAATAAAAAAGTTGTGGTTGCTCTTGGAAGAAATGCTTTCAGTGAGTCATTTCCAAAGCAGCAGGAACGTGTAAAACAGGCAGCAAAAGCCATTGCAGACTTAGTGGAAGAAAAATATGAAGTTATCATTACTCACAGCAACGGACCACAGGTTGGCATGATTCAGACAGCTATGACAGAATATTCAAGACTGGACGAAGAAAGAACCGTTGCTCCTATGTCGATATGTGGCGCCATGAGCCAGGGATATATCGGTTTTGATTTACAAAACGCTATTAGAACAGAACTTTTATCCCGAGGTATTTATAAACCGGTCAGCACCATTATTACACAAGTAAGAGTTGACCCTTTTGACAGGGCGTTTAATGCTCCTTCTAAGGTTATTGGACGTCTTATGACAAAGGAAGAAGCTGACAATGAAAAGAGAAA
This sequence comes from uncultured Eubacterium sp., assembly GCF_937958975.1. GTDB lineage: Bacteria > Bacillota > Clostridia > Lachnospirales > Lachnospiraceae > Eubacterium_G. The sequence goes on from NZ_CALGRE010000002.1 coordinate 66,146, forward strand.
AGGAAACTACGTTGAATATGAAGAAGGTGAAGACGGATATCGAAGAATTATAGCCAGTCCAAAGCCTGTAGATATATATGAGATTGATGCCATTAAAACCTTAGTAGACGCACACCAGTTGGTAATTGCTGCGGGCGGCGGTGGAATCCCCGTTCTTGAGCAGCGCACGGGACTAAAAGGCGCCAGTGGTATAATTGAGAAAGATTATACGGCCGCAAAACTTGCAGATATGCTTGATGCCTCTACTCTTATGATTCTTACTTCAAGTGACTATATGTCGATTGAAAAAGACGGTGAAATAACTGAACTGAAAGAACTTTCAACCTCCGAAGCAGAAGCACTGATTGCCGATGGTTACTTTGATAATGCTACTTCTCTTCCAAAAATTGACGCCTCTCTTTCTTTTGTGCTTGCAGGAAAAGAAAGAACAGCTATTATCACAAACTTAGATAAAGCCAAGGATGGCATTCGTGGAAAAATTGGAACCATTATCAAATAAATTACAAATTAGAATATTATACACATAGCTTTACATATTCTCCCCTCGTTCTCATGTTTGAGAGACGAGGGGATTTTGTATCAGCGACAAACACTTACATTATTTGTCCATCTACTATATCCTCGCTTTTTTCTACTCTTTTATAGTCTCCACTACATTCCATGACTCTTGCGTTCACATTATCATACATCAGTCTCTGAAACATATTACGAATTCTGTCTTTTATTTCATAGTCATAAATTGGAACGGCCACCTCCACACGCCTTAAGGTATTTCTTGTCATAAAATCAGCGGATGAAATATATATTTTATCATTTTCCTTATTGCCAAAAATATATATGCGCGAATGTTCCAAATATCGTCCCACGATGCTTCTCACAGAAATATTGTCTGTATATCCTTTTACTCCCGCCACAAGACAACAGATACCACGAATAACCATATCAATTTTCACTCCTGCCATAGAAGCCTCAACCAACTTGTCAATAATTATTTTATCTGTGAGAGAATTCATCTTTAATCCTATGTATCCTCTATCACCATTCCTTACCTTTTGTATCTCCTCATCTATCATCTGAATCACCTTGCTTTGCAAATTTTTAGGAGCAACCAATAAATGATTTGTATCTTCAATAAATTGTTCCATACATATCTTATTAAATGTCTCTGCTACTTCTTTTGCAATATCCTGATTTGCAGTCATCAGTGAAAGGTCTGTATACAATTTTGCGGTTTTTTCATTGTAATTTCCAGTACCGGCTTGTGTTATATATTTAATTTCTCCATTGTCGCTATATGAAATTAAACATATTTTTGAATGTACTTTTGTGAAATCAATTCCATAAATAATACGACAACCTGCTGCCTCCATGCGTCTGGACCATTCAATATTATTCTGTTCATCAAATCTCGCACGGAGTTCTACCATAACTACAACTTCCTTACCGTTTTCAGCAGCCTCAATCAAAGTCTCTACAATCCGCGAATTTTTCGCAACACGGTAAAGTGTCATTTTAATAGATACTACTCTCTTATCATATACAGCTTCCTTCAACAATTTCAAAAACGGATACATACTTTCATACGGATAACTGAGTAATATATCCTTTTGTTCAATAAGTTTTATCATAGATACAGACTCATTTATTCCCTCTGGAATCCTAGGAATATATCTTTTATAGAATAATTTTTTTTTATCCCGAAGCACATCTCCCAATTTAAATACAAATGATAATTCGAGCGGAGACTCGGAATAAAATACCTGTTCCTTCGCCAATTCCAATTCTCTACACAAATACCTGATGACTTTTTCATCTAGCACACGGGAATATTCCATTTTCACAGGGCAGAGTTTTCCACGAACTTTTATCATTTCCTCCATACTTTCCCTGTAACCTGTATTTTCATCACAGAAATCCTCATCAATATCAATATCAGCGTTTCTTATAATTCTAATAAGTGATTTACTCTTTACATGATACTTTTCAAAAATATGCGGCATAAAATGTAAAATCAGTTCCTCCACCAACATATATTTATGATTATCTGAGGGAACTGCTATCAATCTCTCAAATACACCATTACTGCATGGAACAATACATAATTTTTCACTATTTTTCGTTTCTAACAATGCTACTGCATATATTTCCTTATTTTTTAAAAAAGGAAATGGATGTTTTTTACCAATAACCTGTGGCGATAATAATGGTTGAATCGATTGTTTAAAATATTTTTCTAAATAGAGACTGTCCTCTTTCCTTATATCATTAAAATTAATTAATTCAACTCCATATTCGTTGATTTCACTCATTAACTTATGATATATTTTGTCCTTTTGCACCAATATTTTTTTTACCCTGGCCAGTATGCAATACAATTGTTCTCTTGCCGTCAGATTGGTCTTATTATCTCTTTTATTTTTACTAATTAACATCTGGTCATAGAGAGAACCAACTCTCACCATAAAAAACTCATCCAAATTACTTTCAAATATATTTGCAAATGTTAATCTCTCACAAAGCGGTACTGTATCGTCACTTGCCTCTTCTAAAACTCTTTCATTAAATTTGAGCCAGGACAACTCCCTATTATCGTAAAATGGACTCGAACTCCTTATTTTACCTTTTGCCCCTGCATTGTCTCTTTTATCGTATTTCTTTTTCAAGCTTTTCTTTCTCATTTCCGATTTTAACCCAAACTTTCATTTATATGTTATTCGTCACCAAAACAAATTCCTAAAGCCTTTGCCTGTACAATAATCTCATCTTCGTTTCCTACTACTTTTTTCTTTCCTGCAACCTCTTTCAATGGAACATCTTTTATCTTTCCATTCCTTAAGACCGCCACTTTTCCATAATCCTTGTTTACAATCAGTTCCGCAGCTTTTACCCCCAATGTTGAACTTAAGATTCTATCGTATGCACTCGGATTTCCTCCTCTTTGTATATGTCCAATCACTGCACTTCTCACCTCACCATGTACCTTACCTCTTAACTGGTTCTCTAATCGCATTGACGAGGTGGCTGTACTCTGCTCCCTGATTGCTTTTAATTCCTTTTTTGACAATTTACTTTCTTCCTTCGTCTTAACGCCTTCGGCTACTGCAATAATAATCTCTTTTTTTCCATTTTCAATTTTCTTATTCACAAATTTTACTATTTTTTCTACATCATAAGGAATCTCAGGAATTATAATCACGTCACATCCACTCGCAATCCCCGCATTTAGTGTGAGCCATCCTGCTTTATTTCCCATAATTTCCACAACAAAAATGCGTTTATGAGACCTTGCCGTTGTTCTGATATCATCAATATATTTCGCCGCAATATCGATAGCGCTTGCATAGCCAAAGGTCATATCAGTACCATGTATATCGTTATCAATCGTTTTAGGAAGTGTTATTACATTAAGTCCATTCTCCGATAATAAATTAGCTGTCTTATGAGAACCATTTCCTCCCAAAACAACCAGACAGTCTAACTGCATCTTTTTATAATTGTCTATCATAGATTTCACTTTATCTCTTCCCTTATCGTCCGGCTCCTGTATCCATTTAAAAGGCTGTCTGGAAGAACCAAGTATCGTTCCCCCCATATTCAAAATATCTTGAAATTCTTCTGCCTTCATTTTTTTATATTTTCCCTCAATCAGACCTGTATATCCCTCTAAAATTCCAAATATTTCTACCTGTTCTTTAGACATATTGCAAAGTCCTTTTACAAGACCATACATCGCACTATTCAATGCCTGACAATCTCCGCCACTCGTTAAAATTCCAACTTTCACTCTCAATTCCTCCATGTATATGCAATATAGATTTTTTCCAATTATATTTATATTATTTCCCACGAAACCATCATTTCATTACATTTTTATTAAAATATGTAATATAAAAATGGATATTATATGGTCAAACCATATAATATCCATTTAAAACTGCTTCTATATTTCCGTTAACTTATATAAATCATAGTATATTCCATGCTTTTTCATTAAATCACTATGTGTTCCCTGCTCCTCGATTCCCTTTTCTGTCAAAACCAAAATCTTCTCCGCATTTCTTATAGTCGAGAGCCTGTGTGCTATCACCATCGTGGTACGATTCTTTGCCAGTTTTTCCATAGATTCCTGCACAATTTTCTCACTCTCATTATCGAGTGCTGATGTTGCCTCGTCAAAAATCAATATTGGCGGGTTTTTTAAAAATACTCTTGCAATCGACAAACGCTGTTTCTGACCACCGGACAATTTTACTCCACGCTGTCCAATATCTGTATCAAATCCATTAGGAAGAGACATAATAAACTCATATGCGTTTGCCTCCTTTGCCGCATAAATTATCTCTTCTTTTGTGGCGTCAGGACGCCCATATCTTATGTTGTCATAAATAGTTCCCGCAAAAAGGTAAACATCCTGCTGAACAATACCAATATTATCTCTCAAACTTTTTAATTTCATGTCTCTGATATCAATTCCATCAATAGTAATTTGTCCATCTGACACTTCATAAAATCTTGGAATCAGATTACACAATGTTGTTTTTCCAGCGCCTGAAGAACCGACTAAAGCAATATAGGCACCCGCCTCCACATCTAAATTAATATGTTTCAACACCCGGTGCGCATTGTCATTATACCGAAATGATACGTCATGAAATTGAATGTCTCCCCTGACATTTTTAATTTCCACCGCATCTTCACTATCCTGTATTTCCGGCTCCATCGTTAAAATCTGACGAAATCTCTCATAGCCTGAATATCCATTCTGAAACTGTTCTGTAAAATCGATTAAAGTTTTTACAGGGTCCGTAAAAATATTAATGTATAAAAGAAATGTGAGCAAATCTGTTATTCCCACCATGTTTTTTGTAATCATTACGCCACCGGAAATAATAACAATAAGATTAATCATCGTGGTAAATGCCGTCAGCCCCGAATGATAACCGCCCATATACAAATAGCTGTTTTTCTTTGCAGCTAAAAATGCATCATTTCCCACTTTAAATTTTTCATTCTCAATTTTCTCGTTTGCAAAGGACTTTACAACTCTGATTCCGGATAAATTATCTTCTATCTGCTCATTGATTGCAGCAATCTTTACTCTATTCATTTTAAATGCACGTTTCATTTTCTTATTGAAAAAATATGCATAAATAATCATAAATGGAATTAATACAAATGCGGCAATTGCTAACTTTACATTGATTCCCATCAAAATTATAAGTGCACCTGCAATCTTTATAACAGAAATCGTTATATTTTCAGGACCATGATGCAATAACTCTGTAATATCAAACAAATCAGAGGTAATTCTCGACATCAATTGTCCGACTTTTTGGTCATCATAAAACGAAAATGACATTTTTTGAAAGTGTGCAAATATTTCAGCTCGCATATCATATTCAATTTTAGCTCCCATTACATGACCATAATTTGAAATATAATAATTACAATAGCATTGAAAAAGAATAAGAACACCCACTACAATTGCAATCACGGCAAGGTAATATAAAGCTTTATCCTTTTCCATATATATCACTGTAGACGTAACATATCTTACTACCAAAGGAATTACCAGCGCCACAGCCGATGCCATAATTGCAAAAAACATATCCGCAAAAAACACGCTTTTATATGGTTTGTAATAAGATATCATTTTTCTTAAATTTTCTTTCATAAAAACTCCATTGAAAAGGGACCGTCACAAAACGGTCCCACATTGTTCAAAATTTTTTATTTCCATTTCATTGAATAATGACCACTGCTCAAAGAATTTCCTCTAGAAATCTTAACATAATATGTGCCCTTTTTCATTTTTCCATACAAAGGCTTATAAATGGACTGTCCTCCATAAAAATATCCGGAACCGGCAGACCTGCCATTTTTATAGAAAAATTCTATTCTAAGGCTGCCTGTTACTTCTCCTGAAATATCCACCGAAATCTTTTTATTTTTCTTTAACTTGAACTTATACCAATCTGCTGTTTTGCTTCCCGGAAGAATTGTTCCTTTTACCTTCTTCTTTGCTTTGATTGTAACAGCTTTTTTCTTCTTAGCGCCGCTTTTTTCTTTAATTGCAGTATTTTTGACCGAAATACTCTGTGTTTTTCCATTGTTAATCCCATTAGAAGTGATACAGAAATAATAACTTGTTCCCTTTTTCACTGCAAAAGTTACTTTATTTACGCTTGGAAATACTGTTACCTGATTAGAAAGCGCTTTCTTCTTTGAATTCATCAACGTCACATATGTAGAATAATTATATGAAAACGAAAGAGTTACTTTTCCGGTTTTTTCAGCCTTATACTTGAAGTAATATGGTGTAGAACCACTCTTTCTATAATAATTAATTGTCTGACCTGATTTGATAGTCTTATCTGCATCTGTATACTCAGAAACAGATACTGACAAACTATTGGTAAATTCTGACGTTTGATAGCTGTATTGATAGCTGTAGAATTTCAAATAGTATGTTCCCGCATTGTTGACTGTGACAAATGCTTCTTCTGAATTGCTTCCAACCTGTGTTACAGCAGAAAAATATAATCTATTAGTACATGCTGCATCTGTATATACATATCCATTAATATCTTTTTGTAACTTTGTATAGTCAATTCTAAGCTTAACTGTCCCTGGCGCACTCACTTTCAATGGTATGATAACTCCACATTCACTACCGGACAAGACAGATTTATCTGTATATGTATAACTCCTTGTCACTGCACTTTCATTTCCAAAATACTTTGTTGGAACAGTGATTGTCTGTTCTGCTGCTGATACGATAACTCCCATTGCAAGAATCATAACAAAAACTGCTCCGATACTCACAACTGATTTTAATAATTTCTTCATGAATTTTACCTCTCTCTATTTTGACAGCCAAAAAAACTACACTGTCATTAGTAATAATATTTTACACGAATTACATGAGACTTTCAAGTGTTTTTCTGATTGCCAAAATGAAATCCTGTGTATTTAATTTCTTTTTATTTTCTAATGTTGAGATAAGATATAAATCTCCCGTCATCTCTCCATTTTCGATTGTATCAATACAAGCTTTCTCTAGTTTGTCCGCAAATGCCATAAGCTCTGGAAGGTTGTCTAATTCTCCTCTCTTTCTTAAAGCTCCGGTCCATGCGAAAATCGTAGCAATAGGATTTGTCGATGTTTCCTCTCCCTTAAGATGCTTGTAATAATGTCTCTGAACTGTACCATGTGCTGCCTCATATTCATAGTATCCATTTGGAGATGCAAGTACAGATGTCATCATAGAAAGGGAACCAAATGCTGTGGCAACCATATCTGACATTACATCACCATCATAATTCTTACATGCCCAAATATAACCACCTTCTGAACGCATTACTCTTGCGACTGCATCATCAATTAGAGTATAGAAATATTCAATTCCTGCAGCTTCAAATTTTTCCTTATATTCAGCCTCATATATATCAGCAAAAATATCTTTAAATGTGTGGTCATATTTTTTAGAAATTGTATCTTTTGTGGCAAACCATAAATCCTGTTTTGTATCAAGAGCAAAATTAAAACAACTTCTGGCAAAACTCTCAATAGAACCGTTTAGGTTGTGCATACCCTGAATAATTCCGGCATCATCAAACTCGTGTATTAATTCTCTTACTTCTTTTCCCGCCTCGTCTGTATATACCAATTCTGCTTTTCCGGCAGCCGGGATTTTCATTTCTGTTCCCTTATAGACATCTCCATACGCATGTCTTGCAATTGTAATAGGCTTTGTCCAATTCTTTACATATGGTTCAATTCCTTTCACTATGATAGGTGCCCGAAATACTGTACCGTCAAGAATTGCTCTTATGGTTCCATTTGGACTTTTCCACATTTCCTTTAAATTATATTCCGGCATTCTCGCTGCATTCGGGGTTATGGTAGCACATTTTACGGCAACACCATATTTCTTTGTTGCCTCCGCCGAATCAAATGTGACCCTGTCATTTGTCTCATTTCTGTAATCCAGTCCTAAATCATAATATTCTGTCTTTAAATCTACAAATGGTAATAACAATTCATCTTTGATAAGCTTCCAGAGAATCCTTGTCATCTCATCTCCATCCATTTCCACAAGTGGAGTCGTCATTTTAATCTTTTCCATTTTTGTTCCCTCCTAAGTTTGTTTCTCGTAGTATCCTTGTAGATTATATCGAAATTAGCCAATAATGTAAATAAAATGATTTTATTTTTTTCAATTCCCACTCAGACCAAACATTTTTTCAGGGTTTATTCTTCCCCATCCCTGCCTGTTTTTATCTAGTTTTAAATCAATTGCCGTATCTCTTATCATCTTTTTACACTCTACGTTCGTCAAATTATATTGAGACAGCATTAAACAGACAATTCCTGTAACAACCGGAGTCGCCATAGAAGTTCCGCTTTTTGAAACGTAAAAATATTTCCTTTCCCATAAATTGCAACAACTAAAAATATCATTTGCAGGCGCAACTATATCCGGCTTTTGTATGCATTGTTTTGTAGGACCTCTTCCTGAATAATTTTTTGTCATTTTACCGTTTACTATAGTTTTAATATTATCATTTTCCGCTCCGACCGTAATTATCTTTCTGCTGTCTCCCGGTGTTGATACCGAACTCGCTCCGGGACCATTATTACCCGCAGCAGCAATTACAACATATCCCAAATCCCAAAGTAATTCCACTGCATCAATCAACTGATTATTTTCTTCCATTGTTTTTGAAGTTGTTCCAAAAGATATATTGACTGCTTTTATATTATATTTTTTTCCATTATCTATAATCCATCTTATTCCTTCGATGACATCTCTTTCTTTTCCTCTTCCATGCTTATCTAATACTTTTAAGGACACAATATCGACTTCAGGTGCAATGCCACACATAAGTCCCCTCGATAATTTTCCATTACCACCTATAATCCCTGCAACATGCGTTCCATGACCCTCGTCATCGTAATTATCATTTCTATCATTTACAAAATCTTTAAACGCAACAATCTGATTTTTCAAATCCGGATGTGAAGCAATTCCTGAGTCAAGGATTGCCACACATACTCCTTTTCCCGTAATACCTTTTCTATGAATTTCGTTTATCCCCAATACATTTTTTACTTTTCGCATACTGCCTCCTAATATGAACACATAACAAAAACTTATCTCATATCCAATCATGAATAATTTAGTATATGAATTACTATTACTATATGTTTTGAATTTCAAATGTCCATTTGTAAATTTCACTTTTTACACACTTTTCTTATAAATTTTTAAATCTTTAGGAAACAAGACATGCTAATCGACATATTCTTTAGTGTAAACAATTTTTAGGGAGAATTAAAATGAGTGATTTAGCAGCAACAAACTGTGGATGCGGTTGTGACGGAGGAAACAACAACAACTGTTTATTCCTTATCCTTATCCTTATATTCTGTGGCGGATGTGGAAACGGATGCGGAGGCAATGGTATTTTCGGAGGAAACGACTGCTGTTCTAGCATCATCTGGTTATTCTTAATTCTTAGCTGCTGTGGATGTGGAAACGGCACATCAATCTTTGGCGGTAACGGAAACGGTTGTGGTTGCGGCTGCTAGTTGATAACACTGATTTTTACGAATATGATTTCGAGTGTTTGATAACGAATGCCTTATATGAGCATTATACAGGTAATTTAAATTTTTTTATTTTACTTGTGAGCTTAAGCATGTAAGTTTATAAAACAGCATAAACTTTATTAACCGCAAACGCAATTTTGCAAATGGAGGATTACAGCCTAATGGGAAATGAACAATTAAAACAGACAAAATTTGATTCCATTGTTACTAACCGCACCATGCAGTTAGTAAAGGCTGTAATTCCTTACATTGACAACCATATCGGTACTATCATAGGTATGTTTATTAAATTTCAGGAATTGCAGAATGCCGCACGAATTAATAATAATGTCTCTATTGCAGCATTAAATTCTGACAAGCACAAAGGCATGGAAAGCATGCTTGAAGATATCAGGGATTTTTTAAGTGATGAGGACAGAGAAAATATTGATAACATGATGGAAATGATGGAAATGTTCAAAATGATGAATATGGATGAAAACGCAATGAATGAATTTATGGGCAGCTTTATGGGAGGAGATTTTGGCGGAATGAATAATGAATAATTTTTTAGGAGGAACTATGGCAAACAATAAGTGGATGGATGACCCTATCTTAGAAGGTATTTCAAACGAAAAATTAGAAATGTTGACAAAAATAATAGAAGGTGCAAAAGGGATGGAACCCAAGCAAATGCTTACATATTTTATACAACAGTCTAATACAGCCGGAAAGCAGGGAATCAATTTTACAAATGCGGAAACAGATTTGATTTTAAATGTTTTGAAGGAAGATATGTCACCGGAAGAAATAAAACGAATTGATATGGTAAAAAAAATTGTATCAATGGTCGGCAAGAACAAAGGGAAGGCACATTAACGTGCTTTCCCTTTTCATATAATTTATTTAACAACTAAATTTATAATTCTTCCAGGTACATAAATTTCTTTTACGATACTTCCTGAAATTTTATCGGCAATTGCTTCTTTTCCCTGAGCAATCGCATCTTCTTTAGAAATATCAGCAGGTACACTGATTACAACTTTTGTCTTTCCATTCACCTGTACAGGAACCTGAATCTCATCATCCTTCATAAGTTCCTCATCAGCTGCAGGCCACTGATTGTTCTCAAATACACTGCCTGTCTTTCCAAGCATTTCCCAAAGTTCTTCAGCAATATGTGGTGCAAATGGAGCAAGTAATGTCGTAAATACTTCAATTGTCTCTCTATCAACCCCACCTTCTTTTTTAGCAATCTCATTGAATTTATTATTAAATTCCATAAATCCTGAAACAACTGTATTTAAGCTAAAATCCTCAAGACGTCTGGTAATTGTATAAATCATCTGATGACGTAATTTTATCATTTCCTTTGTCGGAGCAACATTTTTTTCAATACTCTCTACTGCCAACTTCCAGAATTTTGTAATAAATCTGTATACACCATCAATTCCTCTCTCATCCCACTCGGAATCCAATTCCGGTGGTCCAACGAACATTTCATAAAGTCTCAGAGAATCACATCCGTAATCTCTTACCAAATCATCCGGTGAAACTACATTACCTTTTGACTTGCTCATCTTAATACCATTTTTACCCGTTATCATACCCTGATTAAACAGTTTCTTAAATGGTTCTTCAAAGTCCACAACACCAATATCATATAAGAACTTTGTATAAAATCTTGAATATAACAAATGTAGTACCGAGATCGGAAGAGCGTCGTGTAGGGAAAGAGTGTAGATCTCGGTGGTCGCCGTATCATTA
>NZ_CALGRE010000003.1 GCF_937958975.1 uncultured Eubacterium sp.
TTAACGACCTACTCCCTTTCCAGGGGAGCCCCTTCAGCCACTTGGGTACTTCTCCAAGCAGTTGACACTAAGTAGATTACTCTACAGCGGAGAAGGTGGGATTCGAACCCACGGTGGTACTACCCACACCGGTTTTCAAGACCGGCACCATAAACCACTCGGACACCTCTCCGTGCCACACGCTCTCGTGACGTGCTCGATTATATTATCACTATTTTTTCCATGTGTCAACACTATATTTAAACTTTTTTCAAAAATAATTTACTGTTTTTTCTGTAGCTCAGTATCTTATTTTGTCATAAAAACAATATATCTTTATTATTATGTAATATTACACAATATTTAGTGTATCCTCAAGAAATATCTCTGCCACTCTTATATCGTCCGGTGTTGTTATTTTTATATTTGTATAATCTCCATAAATAAACTTAACCTTTTTATCCGCATATTTTTCTACTACCATAGCATCATCCGTGATATTTCCGATTTCGTTATTCAACATTTTATCGTATGCCGACTGAACAAGCTCTCTCTCAAACGATTGCGGTGTCTGTGTAATCCAAAGTCTATTTCTATCCGGTGTTGTTTCTATAAACATTTCCTCCGATACCATCTTAATTGTATCCTTTACTGGCACTCCAACCACACACGCACCACTTTCTTTTGTTTGTGCAATACATTTTTGTATTATATTTTGATTTATTAGCGGTCTTGCACCATCATGAATCAATACAATATCTCCGTTAACTTTTGATAAACCATTATATACAGAATGATATCTCTCATTTCCTCCCGATATAATATCCGTTACCTTATTAAAATTATATTTCTCTACGATTTCTTTTCTACAATATTCTATATCTTCCTCAGCTGTTACTAAAACAATCTGCTCCACATTGCTTTTTTCAAATTCAAAAAGGGAATACCATAAAACCGGTTTTCCCTTCAATAACATAAATTGTTTCTTTATTTTACTGTTCATTCGGCTTCCGCTTCCGGCCGCCAACACAATTGCAGAAGCTTTATCTCCCATCTCTCTACTCCCTTCCGCTATTTTTATCCTTTTTGGTTGGTATGTATTTAACGCTCTCCTAATTTTAAATTTGGAATTGCATTTAAATCCCATCCATGTCTTACCCCATTCATATACTCATAATATGCAGCCGAGCCTATCATTACCGCATTATCTGTACACAAAATCGGAGAAGGTCTATAAAATTCTATCTCTCTTTTTTTACATTCACTTTCAAAAGCTTTTCTAATTGCAGTATTAGATGCTACCCCTCCTGCAATCGCCAGCTTTTTCATTCCTGTTTCTTCTATAGCATGCATCGCCCTTGTCAATAAAGACTCTACCACAGACTGTTGAAAAGAGGCTGCGATGTCTGCCTGATTTACTTCTTCGCCTCTCATCTTTGCCCCATTAATTTGATTTAGAACAGCAGATTTTAATCCGCTAAAGCTAAAGTCATAGACACTGTCTGTTATTTTTGCTCTGGGAAATTCAAACGCGTGTGGATTCCCTTCTCTTGCCACCTTATCAATTTTAGGTCCTCCTGGATATCCTAATCCAATAGCTCTTGCCACTTTATCGAAGGCTTCTCCCGCCGCGTCATCTCTTGTCTTTCCCAATATTTTGTATTTACCATATTCCTCGACAACAACCAAATGCGTATGTCCTCCCGACACAACGAGACAGACAAAAGGTGGTTCTAACTCTTTATTTTGTACATAATTTGCACAAATATGCCCTTCAATATGATGAACCCCAACCAATGGGATTTTTTTTGCATAACAAATAGCCTTAGCCTCAGCCACCCCTACAAGAAGTGCTCCCACAAGACCAGGTCCATAAGTAACTCCCACTGCGTCAATATCATCCAATGTGCAGTTTGCCTCATTTAATGCTTTTTCAATTACAAAATTAATGTTCTCTATATGCTTTCTCGAAGCAATTTCAGGAACAACTCCACCATAAAGCGTATGGAGGTCTATTTGAGAAGATATTACATTGGATAATACCTCTCTTCCATTTTCCACTACTGCCGCCGCTGTCTCATCACATGAACTTTCTATCGCAAGTATTTTTATATCTTTCACCACGCTACCTCTATCACTCATCAAATACTAAATCTACGGACATTCCATCCTTACCGGCTTTCGCATTTGGGAATATTTCTGTTACCGTATCCAAATACAATGCCGGTTTTATCAGAGATGGGCTATAATGTGTCAGCCACATTTCTTTTGGATTTGCCTCCTTTGCTATCATAGCCGCCTCTCTAAATGTCATATGTTTATATTCTCTAGCCTTTACATCTTTATCCGGCTCTCCATACATTCCCTCACATATAAACAAATCCGCATTTTTTGCTGCTTCTACAATAGAATCTACAGGTCTTGTATCTGTAGAATAAGTAACTTTCAATCCTTTTCGTGGTGCTCCCATAACCATATCCGGAGTATATTTCACCCCTTCTACCACAACTTCTTCTCCCTTTTGAAGAATGCTCCAATTCTGTATTGGAATATTTAATTCTTTCGCTTTTTCGACATTAAACTTTCCAATTCTATCTATCTCTATAGAATATCCATAGCATGTCACATTATGTTTGACTTTAAACGCATTGATTCGATATTCCTCAAACTGTATTGTCTGATAATTTTCTGTCAATTCTATAAACTCTATATCGAAAGGCAATTCCGGCGCAATCGTCCTCAACGAATTTACAACTCTTGTCAGACCCTTTGGGCCAATCATTGTCAGGGGCTTTGTTCTCTCAGCATTTCCCAAAGTCAAAAGTAATCCAGGCAGCCCACTGATATGGTCTGCATGATAATGTGTAAAACATATAACATCTATCGGCTTAAAGCTCCATCCCTTCTGCTTAATTGCCACCTGTGTTCCCTCACCGCAGTCTATCAAAATATTGCTTCCATTATATCTACACATTAATGACGTTAAAAAACGCCTCGGCAAAGGCATCATGCCACCTGTACCCAACAAGCATATGTCAAACATTTATTCCACCTTTTCTTTCTAAATCAATTCATTATATTCTGTTTCCTTAATAGGATATTTAAAATTTCGTATCATTTCATCATAACATTTCTCACATAAATCAAAAGCATGTCTCACTCCATCTTTATTTGAAAAATAATTCCATTTGTAATCTACAGATAATACTCCTTCCTGAATTATCTGATTTTGTACTTCAATTTTTCTACCACATCTATTGCAGTATAACTGTTCTAATTTTTCTTCCCTATATACTCTCATATCTTCCTCCTATGACTCATCTCAAAAATCGGTTTCAATTTGGTAAACAACAGAATATATCCCCCTCGCAGCATTCAATAAAAATCAATAAACTTTTATTCAATGTCGAAAAGAATAAAATCTCTAAAACAATTTTATTATTTTATTACCAAAAATCATAGTGGAAAGTTATTCCGCTTATAGTTTATGTTTCCACATAATAATAGCATTTTCTAAAGGTTTCTCATAAAAATTCTTCCTGATACCTGCCTCTTCAAATCCCATTTTTTCATATAAGCAAATCGCAGCTGCATTCGTCTCACGCACTTCTAATATCACATCTGTTACCCCTATTTGTTTTGCCCTTTCCAATATTTCACGAATTAAATTCTGTCCAATTTTTTTTCTTCGATAATTAGGATTTACGGCAACATTGGTTATGTTTCCTTCTTGAAAAGATATATACATACCGATATACCCTAACACTTCTTCTTTCTCTTTTGCCACAATATATAATGTATTTGTATTTTTCAGCGATTCTTCAAATGCTTTTTCAGACCATGGGAGAGAAAATATCTGACTTTCTATCTCTGAGACCTGTGCCAAATCTTCTTGAGCCATCTCCTTAATTTCCATCATTTTTTTCTTCCGTTTTTGCTTTTAATTCCCGTTCAGCCTGCGACAACCTCAGATATTCCGGTCTATGCTCTTTGGCTGATTCTACTTTGCCATTTTTGTAATATATCTCTGCCAGAGCCGCAAGACTTGAAGCCTTGTGCCGGTTCATGGATATCGGTGCATAATAATGTTCTGTCGCCATAGTCGTGTCAATAATTTCTCTGTCAACAGTTATAGCATCTCCCAAAAACATTACCGGTCTTCCAATCTTATCCAGCTCATAAATCAAATCCTGAATCATCATAATACACTGAGACTTTATAATTTCCATATCCGTACCATGAAAGCGATATATTCCTGTGTATACCTGTTGTCTTCTTGCATCCATTATTGGACACACAATATACTGGGACGAAAAAAGATTATATGCCAACGCATCTATTGTCGGTACATTAATAATAGGTTTTCCAAGTGCCAGACCAATCCCTTTTGCTGTAGCACTCCCTATTCTAAGACCGGTATAAGAGCCGGGGCCTCCCGTGACAGCTATCGCATCAACGCTTTCTATATCCAATTCTATCATCTTACTGATTTCATCAATCATTGGTAGTAATGTCTGGGAATGTGTTTTTTTATGATTTATCGTATATTCGGCATTTAGGACACCATCTGTTGTTACTGCCACAGTAGCTACCATAGATGAACTGTCAATCGCTAATATTCTCATTTCTCTCTCCTAATCGCTTATCGAAATCTTTCTATAATCAAGTCCCTGATTCAAATCTTTTTCTATTAAAATCCTTTTCGCACTATCCGGTATTAATTCGTCTATTAACTGAGACCATTCAATCAGGCATACGCCCTCTCCAAAAAAATAATCTTCATAACCCAGCTCATACATTTCTTCGGGTTCACCGATTCGGTAAACATCTAAATGATACAATGGAATTCTTCCATCATCATATTCCTGAATAATTGTAAATGTAGGACTATTCACGACCTCATCTATTTCAAGGCCTTTAGCAAATCCTTGAGTAAATACTGTCTTTCCAACGCCCAAATCACCGTCAAGACATATGATATCTCCCGGCACTGCTGCCTGTCCGATTTTCTTTCCCAATTCAAAAGTCTCCTGCGGAGACATTGTCTCATAAATCATTTGTCCTCCATTTTAACGAAAAAGAATATTGTCTATCATCATTCGAGCTTATTATAAACTCCTATCTGATTATAAACAATATTCTTATAATTTTCAAACCTTATTCTTTGCAATAATACTCATATTGCACAATAACTATTATTTTTTGTTCCCGATGCTTTTAATAAATGTACTAATTCGTTTATATAAAATAAATGTTACCAGACTATCAATAAATCCTTTTAATATATTAAAAGGTGCAACACATATTAAAACCAATGTAAATTTATTATTAATTAACGGATTAATACTTGTTCCGGCAGCAATGATATCATCTAACGGCATTCCAAATGCTTTTACAAAAAATGGTATCATTATAAAATAATTTAATATTGCTCCTGCCGCTGCCATCGTTAATGTCCCTACACCCATTCCAATGAGCGCACCTTTTTTGGTTTTTAATTTACGGTAAATAATACTTGCCGGAAGAACCAGACAACAGCCAATACAAAAGTTTGCAAAATCACCCACATAAGCTGTTGTTGTTCCCTTAATTAATAATTTCAACAAAATTTTAATAGCTTCCATTACGACACCCGCTACAGGTCCCATAATAAATGACCCAATCAAAATAGGAATCTCACTTAAATCAATCTCATAAAATGAGGGCGCAATAAAAGGAATTGGAAATTCCAATATCATTAAAACTGCTGCAAGCGCAGAAAATACAGCCATTAATACCAAATTCTTTGTTGTAAATAAATTCTTCATTTGCTTTCTCCTTTATATTTCATTTAATATTATTACATTTGCTCCATTAAATTTACCATCTCAATAGCCGACAAAGCACAGTCATAACCTTTATTACCTGCCTTGCTGCCCGCACGGGCAATTGCCTGTTCAATATTTTCTGTAGTTATCACGCCAAACAATACAGGTACCCCTGTATTAAGCCCAACCTGGGCTACTCCCTTTGAGACTTCATTACATACATAATCATAATGGGTGGTATCACCACGAATTACTGCACCTACACAGATTACTGCATCATACTTTCCTGACCGGGCCATTTTTGATGCCACCACAGGAATCTCAAATGCTCCCGGAACCCACGCTGCTGTAATATTATTTTCCTCCACACCGTGACGAACCAGCCCGTCTACCGCACCGCCAAGAAGTTTATTTACAATAATCTCATTAAATCTGGCTGCCACAATTGCAACTTTCATCCCTTCTTTCGCAACCACTTTTCCTTCTAATAACTGAATATTTTTCATTTTACTTTCCTCCTTTATCTGTATTTATAAATTTATTTTGTTAAAAATGTGTCCCATTTTTTCTTGTTTAGTCTTCATATATTGAAAATCAAACTGCTGCGGTGCAATCTCAATAGGAACCCGCTCTTTTATCACCAGTCCAAATCCTTCTAATCCATATACTTTATCCGGATTATTGGTCAATAACCGCAAAGACTTAACACCTAAATCTGATAGTATCTGCGCTCCGACCCAATATTCCCGCAAATCCGGAGCAAACCCTAACTTAATATTTGCCTCCACAGTATCTAAGCCCTTTTCCTGCAATTCATACGCCTTTAATTTATTAATCAGACCGATACCTCGGCCTTCCTGACGCATATATAAAATAATACCTCGGCCTTCCTCTTCTACCTGCTGCATTGCACTTTGCAGCTGCTCCCCGCAGTCACATCTTCTTGAGCCGAATGTATCACCGGTAAGACATTCCGAATGAACACGGCAGAGAACATCCTCTCCATTGCCTATATCCCCTTTCACCAAAGCCACATGATGCTCTCCGGTAATTTCATTCACATAACCATATATTTGAAAATTTCCATAACGGGTAGGCATTTTTGCGCTTGCTTCCTGCACAACATGCTTTTCATGAATACGGCAATAATCCTGCAATTCTTTTATTGTAATAAATTTAAGATTGTATTCCTGTGCTAATTTCCATAGATTCGGTGTGCGCATCATAGTCCCATCGTCTTCCATAATCTCACAGCAAATTCCACATTCCTTAAGTCCCGCTAATCTCATCAAATCCACTGTTGCTTCTGTATGTCCATTTCGCACAAGAACACCGCCTTTTCTGGCAACTAACGGAAATACATGCCCCGGTCTTCTCAAATCCTGTGGATTTGTATTATCATCCACACATTTCATTATTGTATAGGAACGCTCTTTTGCAGAAATCCCTGTTGTTGTATCCATATGGTCAATTGAAACTGTAAAAGCGGTACTATGATTGTCTGTATTTTCAGATACCATCTGCGGAAGTCCCAGTTTACCTGCAATTTCAGAACTCATAGGTGTACAGATAAGTCCTTTTGCATGACATGCCATAAAATTAATATTCTCCTGCGTCGCAAATTCAGCCGCACAAATCATGTCTCCTTCATTCTCCCTATCCGGGTCATCCGTAACAAGAATAATCTTTCCTGCTCTTAAATCACTCAACGCATCTTCAATTGTATTGTACTGATAACTCATAATTGCCTCCTATAATATGTACTCCTCTAACATTTCCATTGTAATTCCACTTGTACTTTCTTCATTTTTATATTCAAACCGTAGGAGCTTTTGAACATATTTTCCAATGATATCATTTTCCAGATTGACCACATCTCCCCGCTTCTTTTTTAGCAAAGTAGTCTGCTGCCCGGTATGTGGTATGACAGATACTTGAAATCCCGAATCACAAACCGATGCCACCGTAAGGCTAATTCCATCGATACAGATAGAACCCTTTTCTATAATTAGCTGTAAAATTTTTTCCGAAGTTTCTATCGTAACCCATACCGCATTTTCCTCTTTTTTTATGCCGGTGATTTTCCCTGTTCCATCAATATGTCCCGATACAATATGTCCGCCGAATCTTCCATCTGCTGACATGGCACGCTCCAAATTAACAACATCCCCTTTTTTAATACAATTAAGATTGCTTCTTCTCACTGTTTCTGCCATAATATCTGCGGTAAAACCATCCTTTTCTAAAGATGTCACTGTAAGACATATTCCATTCACGGATATGCTGTCTCCAATCTTTGTCCCCTCCAGCACTTTATCTGCCTGAATCTCAATTTGTCCGGAGTTCCCACGCATATTGATATTTCTTATTTTTCCCAACTCCTCAACAATTCCTGTAAACATATTTCTTACCTCATCATATATTCTAACAATAGGTCCTCACCTATTTGTCTGACACATTTTAACTTCATATTGATTGCCTCTGACGGTTCCTTTACTCCTATACCTGCTACCGGAGTTTTGCTTTTCTCTCCGCCAAATACCTTTGGTGCCACAAACATCTTAAGCTCGTGGACAATTCCTGCCTGTAATGCACTATCATTCAAAGTTCCGCCACCTTCTAAAAGAATGCTGTCAATGCCCCGTTCTCCTAAATATTTCATCAAAGCATTCAAGTCTATGTTTCCATTTTTTACAGTACAGTGAATTAACTGTACTCCTAATTTTGTCAACTGCTCTATTTTTTTCGGATTCCCCTCATTATAAGCAATAATAGTTTTATATCTTTCAGCCGTTTTACATATCTGACAATCAAGAGGTATCCTTAATTTCGTATCACAAATAATTCGAACCGGACTTTTCTTTCCTTCTATCCGTGTGTTTAACATCGGATTGTCTGCAAGCACTGTTCCAATACCGACCATAATTCCTGTGTATCTATGTCTCATTCGCTGAACTTCATTTCTTGCCGCCTCCCCGGTAACCCATTTGGAAGCACCCGTTTTTGTGGCAATTTTTCCATCAGCAGTCATGGCATATTTCATCACAACATATGGAGTTTTTTTAGTAATATAGTGAAAAAATACTAAATTTAATTCATCGCACTCCTGTCTCATAAAATCCTCTTCCACCTGTACCCCTGCATTGCGAAGAATCTCCACTCCTTTCCCCGATACCTTAGGATTAGGGTCTCTCGAACCAATTACTACTCTGGCAATCTTTTGCTCTAAAATAGCCTCTGTGCACGGTGGGGTTTTTCCAAAATGACAACAGGGTTCTAAAGTTACATACATCGTTGCCCCTTCCGCTGACTCCGTAAGGGATGCAATGGCATTGCGCTCCGCATGCAATTGACCGCACCTGGCATGATACCCTTCGCCGATAATTTTTCCGTTTTTTACGATTACTGCCCCCACCATAGGATTTGGTGACACCCAGCCTTCCCCATTCCTTGCCAATTCTATTGCCCTTTTCATATAGTCTCTATCTACCATAGTTTTCACAATTCCTTCCAAAAAAGAAAAGCCCTGAATAAATTCAGGGCTAAAACACTACACAACTATAACAATCATGCCACCTCACTTTTCATATTACAGGCAACACATCATCATATTGTTTTATCTTCTCTCATCCAGACTTTACTGTCGGTTATGGAATCACACCATATCATGCCTTACGGCTCGCTGACTTATGCAAATGCAAATACAGCCGGTAGGGAATTGCACCCTGCCCCGAAGAATTATTATCTATTTTATCTTTATTTCTGCACTTTGATAAACGCATTATATATAGCTCTCATTGCAACTTCAAAGTCCTCTTCTGCAACACCTATGATAATGTTAAGCTCCGAAGAACCCTGGTCAATCATTTTAATGTTGACTCTTGCATCTGCTAACGCTGTAAAAAGAATTGCCGCCGTACCTCTGGCGCTCTTCATTCCTCTCCCAACAACTGCAATCAGTGCTAAATTGCTTTCTATATATAACTGGTCCGGATGCACTCTCGACCTGATTTCGTCTAAAATTGCTGTTTCCTTACCAGCTAATTTATCTGTCTGTATAACGACACTCATCGTATCTACACCGGATGGCATATGTTCAAAACTTACACTGCTCTTTTCGAGAGCGCGAAGAACATTTCTTCCAAATCCGATTTCACTGTTCATTTTATCTTTTTCAATATTGATTACCGACATACCTTTTTTTCCGGCAATTCCTGTTATAATATGCTCACATGGTTCTGCCGTCTCGGAAACAATCATTGTTCCTCTGTCCTGAGGACAGTTTGTATTCTTAATATTCACAGGGATGCCTGCTGCTCTTACAGGAAAAATTGCATCCTCATGAAGTACCGTTGCTCCCATATATGCTAACTCTCTAAGTTCCATATAAGTAATGGTATTAATCGGCTCTGGATTATTAACAATTCTCGGGTCACAGATTAGAAAACCACTTACATCCGTCCAGTTTTCATAAATCTTTGCCTCTGCTGCTCTTGCAACAATCGAACCTGTAACATCAGAACCTCCCCTGGAAAATGTTTTAATTGTTCCATTTGGCATAGAACCATAAAATCCCGGTATTACTGCTCTGTCTGTTGTGGCAAGTTTTGGAGCTAATTTTTTTTCTGTCTTTTCCCAGTCAAACTGTCCCAACTCATCAAAATAAATGTATTTTGCAGCATCAATAAAATCAAAGTCAAGATACTTTGCAAGCACTTTACTGTTAAGATATTCTCCACGGCTGGCTGCATAATCACGTCCGGCCATATGAGAAAATGCTCCTTTTATTACTTCAAATTCATCCTCAAGAGAAAAATCCTCAATCCCCAAATCTGCAATTATGGTGTTATATCTCTCCTTAATTGCCTGAAACTGTTCGTCAAATTCCTGACCATCTGTTGCCAGTTCATAACACTGGTAAAGCATATCCGTAACTTTAATATCTTCTACAAATCTCTTTCCAGGTGCAGATGCAACTACAAAACGTCTTGTCGAATCAGCCAGAACAATATCTGCAACTTTTTTGAACTGATTTGCATCCGCTAATGAACTTCCACCGAACTTTACAACCTTTGTCTCCTTCATTTTATGCTTTTCTCCTTAATCAACTATTTTTCAACATAGTAAATTTACTTTTTACATAAGCCTATTTATTATGCCGGAATGAAATATCTTTCTTATTTTATATACTATGTAAAACTTTGTACTTGTTTCCGTACCTGCTTATTTTACTCTAAAAATATTATTTTAGGGTAAATGTTTTTATTTTGATAACAGATATGTCATCATCTCATATCCGTTTGCCATAAAAATGCCACTTTCCTTACCACATTTTTCTGTGTAATCCAATTCCCCATCCTTAATATCAGTACTATCATATAACATATACGGAACAGGGTCACTTGTGTGAGTTCTCACACATATCGGCGTTGGATGATCCGGCATTACAAGCATCCTGTAATCCTCACCGGATTTATCAAGCGCTTCTGTCACCGGCTTGATTACTCTTTTATCGAGATTTTCAATTGCCTTCACTTTTCTTTCCACACTGCCCTGATGTCCCATCTCATCCGGAGCTTCGACATGTATATACGCCAAATCAAATTCCTCATTCAAAAGAACATCTACAGCAGCCTTTGCTTTGCCTTCATAGTTTGTTTCCAGACCTCCGGTTGCCCCTTCCACTTCAATTACTTTCATTTCAGAACCTACAGCAATTCCCTTTAATAAGTCTACTGCTGAAATCATGGCACCCTTTTTTCCATTCTTTTCTTCAAATGAGGTTACACAAGGTCTTGTTCCTGCCCCCCAGAACCAAATAGAATTTGCAGGATTCAACCCTTTTTTCATTCTTTCTATATTAATCGGATGATTTGCCAGTATGTCATAACTCTTCTTTTGCATTTCCCTAAGCACTTTGTCTTTTGGAAGATATTGTCCAATCTTTTGTCCCAAAACATCATGCGGAGGTGTCAGGTCTACAACACTACCTTTATCCCAAATGGTTAGATGTCTGTAACTTGTTCCAACATAAAATTTATAAATATCTGTTTCCAGTTCTTTTTTTACTGCTTCCAAAAGGACAGCGGCATCTTCTGTATCAATCTCACTGGCGCTATGGTCAATAATAGTTTTTTCTTCGTATGGCAGGTCATCTGTAGATACTGTGACAATATTACATCTAAGCGCAACATCTGTAGTTTTCATATCCACACCAATGCTCAAAGCCTCCAACGGAGAACGACCTGTATAATATTTTTTAGGGTCATATCCTAAAACTGAGAGATTTGCAGTATCACTTCCCGGTTTCATCCCTTCCGGAATCGTATGTACCAGACCTATTTCTGACATTTTAGATAATCTATTCATCGTAGGAGTATCAGCATATTCCAATGGTGTTTTATTCCCTAACTCTTCTATTGGCTTATCAGCCATCCCATCTCCCAATACAACGATATATTTCACTTTCTGCCTCCTAATATTTCAATTTTCAAATTTAATGTTAAACTATTCTTCCACTCTTATTCTAGAGATAATGCCAAGTTCCTCTGCCTTCGCAGCAAATTTTTCTTCACTCATCTTTTCCGTTACAAAGCCTGTTTCCCCTGCGATACCTGCATCGACATAATCTACATTGTCAAACACTGTCGCAACTTTATCTTTTGAGGCACTTGTTCTGACAAAAAATCTCTTTTTGGACTTTGAAAAATCTTCTAACTCTAACTTTTCTTCTTCCCACATTACTGTTGTGGAAACATTCAAATGACGTACACTGTCGACTACGTCTGATACAACTGCACTGGCCGTAGGCAATTTACCTGCACCACTGCCAATAAATACCAAATCACCTACCATATTTCCACGCACCAATATTCCATTGACAACGTCACTCACATTGTACAACGGATGTTTTGGTGATAACAGTCTCGGAGAAACAGACGCCACAACTGCGTCATCTTCATTCTTGCATTTTCCGAGTAACTTGATAGATTTTCCCATAACTTTTGCATATTTAAAATCTACATCTGTAATCTTTGAAATGCCTTCAGTGTAGATTTCCTCAAAATCAACTGTTTTTCCTTTCGCTAATGATGCAAGAATAGCAATCTTTCTCACTGCATCATATCCCTCAATATCAGCTTCCGGATTTCTTTCTGCATACCCTAAATCCTGTGCCTGCTTTAATGTGCTGTCAAAATCAGCACCCTCTTTATCCATTTTTGTTAATATATAGTTTGTTGTTCCGTTTAAAATACCTGTTATTTCACAGATTTTGTCCGCTGTAATATGCATGTTGATAGGACGGATAATCGGGATTCCTCCACCAACTGCCGCCTCAAATAAAAAGTTTCTGTTATTGCTCTGAGCAATTTTAATTAATTCTGCTCCATACTTCGCAACCAATTCCTTATTGGATGTACAGACACTCTTTCCTACCTCAAGCGCCGCCTTCACAAAATCATATGCCGGCTTTAATCCACCCATAACCTCAATGACAACTTCAACCTCAGGGTCGTTTAAAATCACATCATAATCATGTACCAATACACTTTCACAAGGGTCTCCTGGAAAATCTCTCAAGTCCAATACATACTTGACATCAATTTCTTCTCCTGCATTTGCAGTAATCAAGTCCTTATTTTCATTAATAATTTCAAAAACACCCGAACCTACTGTACCATATCCTAAGATTGCAACTTTAATCATATTAACTCCTCACTTGTTTATGTTTATTTCCCAATTTCTAATTTAGGCAGTCTATATTCGTAGATTTTAGCACGGATACTAATAATTATCAATATGAATTAATTATCTTTACTGATATTAATCCATTTTAAATATGCATTAATAAAAGGCTCAATATAACCGTCCATGACTTTTCCAACATCAGCCTGTTCTTCATTTGTCCTGTGATCTTTTACCATTGTGTAAGGCTGCATAACATAAGAACGAATTTGATTTCCCCATCCTATCTCTTTTACCTCACCTCTTATTCCTGAGCGTTTTTCCTCTTCCTCCTGTTTTTTCAGCACATAAAGTTTTGATTTTAACATTTTCATTGCCCTATCCTTGTTCTGCAGCTGAGAGCGTTCATTCTGGCATTGCACAACAATTCCGGTAGGCATATGCGTTATTCTGATAGCTGAGGATGTCTTATTAATATGCTGTCCTCCCGCACCACTCGACCTATATGTATCAATACGAATATCATCATCATTAATTTCAACATCTAAGTCTTCCTCTATGTCCGGCATAACATCACAGGAGGCAAAAGAGGTCTGCCTTTTTCCTGCCGCATTAAAAGGAGATATTCTTACAAGGCGGTGTACCCCTTTCTCTGATTTCAGATATCCAAATGCATTTTCTCCCGTCACCTGAAATGTAATAGACTTAATTCCAGCTTCCTCACCGTCAAGAAAATCTAATACTTCGATTTTAAAACCTTTACTTTCAGCCCATCTGGAATACATTCTAAAAAGCATGCTCGCCCAATCACAGGACTCTGTGCCACCTGCACCGGCATTTATCTTAACAACCGCATTGAGCCTGTCATATTCCCCTGAAAACAGTGTCTGTATTTTTACTTTTTCAAAATCAGCTATAAACTTTTTTAATTCTTCTTCTACTTCTTCCACAATACTTAAGTCCTCTTCTTCATCTCCCATTTCAATGAGAACTCCTAATTCCTCGTACTGTTCTTTCAAGCTCGTAATAATTTCCAAACTGTTTTGCAGCTGTTTCATCTCTCTGGTTAGCTCTTGGGACTTTTTCACATCATCCCAAAAATCCTGTGCCTCCATTGCCGCTTCTATCTCTTCTATTCTTTCTTTTTTGCTATCAATGTGGAATGACTCTTCCAATTCATTGACACTATCCTCATACTGACTCCACTGATATTTAAACTGTTCTAATTCAATCACATGAATACCTCATTTACTTTTATTTACTATTCTAAAGAAAAGACGGGCATTGCCCGTCTTTTTTATTTTAATCTGCCACAGCAATTCTTATACTTTTTACCGCTGCCACAAGGACACGGGTCATTTGGATAAACTTTTGCTTCCACTCTCTGCTTCGGCTTTTTCACGCCACCCTCGTCATCCTTATTGGTACCTGTAACCTTAGCCACCTCTTCACGCTCAACTTTCTGTTCTACCTGAATATGATATAAGGTCTTTATGGTATCAATTTTTATATTTTCTATCATGAAACCAAACATTTCAAATCCCTGGATTTTATACTCAACCGCCGGGTCTTTCTGACCGTATGCCATAAGACCAATTCCCTGTTTGAGTTGTTCCATATCATCCAGATGATCCATCCATTTTCTGTCGATAACTTTTAAGAGTACAATTCGCTCTAACTCTCTGATATGTTCCGGCTCAGGAAATTCTGATTCTTTTGCTTCATACAATTTCACAGCCTCTTCTTTTAACATCTGTTTAAATTCTGATTTGCTCATCTGCTGCGCTTCTTCTGCTGTGATGCTTAGCTTAAACGGAATAATCTCAAATAAGGATTGCTTGAGACCTGCCATATCCCAATCTTTAGATGTCTGTTCATCTCTGATAAACATATCTACCTGAGATTCTATTACCTCATGTACCATTTTAATAATAGCATCTCTCATATTTTCACCATTGAGAACTCTTGCTCTCTCTGCATAGATAATTTCCCTTTGGTCATTATTTACCTTATCATATTCCATCAGATTTTTTCTGATGCCAAAGTTATTTCCTTCTATCTTCTTCTGTGCTTTTTCGATAGTATTGGTAAGAGCCTTATGGTGTAATTCTTCATCTTCCGGTACACCGAGTGCATTAAATACAGTCATTAACTTATCAGATGCAAAAAGTCTCATAATATCATCCTCAAGGGAAATAAAGAATTTAGACTCACCTACATCTCCCTGACGACCGGAACGACCTCTCAACTGATTATCAATACGTCTGGACTCATGTCTCTCCGTTCCGACAATCTTGAGACCACCTGCTGCTCTTGCCTCATCATCTAATTTAATATCCGTACCACGTCCTGCCATATTGGTTGCAATCGTAACTGCTCCATGCTGTCCTGCCTGTGCTACAATTTCAGCCTCCATCTCATGATACTTCGCATTTAAAACCTTATGTGGTATTCCTCTCTTTTTCAAAACAGAGCTAATTTCCTCAGATGAATCAATGTTAATCGTACCAACCAGAACAGGCTGTCCTTTTTCGTATGACTGTTCAATCTCATCCGCTACAGCTTTTAATTTTCCACGTTTTGTCTTGAAAACAGCATCTTCTCTATCTATTCTAGCAATCGGTTTATTCGTAGGAATTTCTACAACATCCATGCTGTAAATATCTCTAAATTCTTTTTCTTCTGTAAGAGCTGTACCGGTCATCCCTGCTTTCTTTTCATATTTGTTGAAGAAATTCTGGAAAGTAATCGTGGCAAGGGTCTTGCTCTCTCTCTTTACTTTTACATGTTCCTTTGCCTCAATCGCCTGATGAAGTCCGTCAGAATATCTTCTTCCCGGCATAATACGTCCTGTAAATTCATCTACAATAAGCACTTCATCATCTTTTACGACATAGTCCTGATCTCTATGCATCAGATTATGAGCTCTGAGTGCAAGGATTACATTATGCTGAAGTTCAAGATTCTCTGCATCCGCATAGTTATCTATATGGAAAAACTTTTCTACCTTCGCAATACCGTCAGCTGTCAATGTGACAATTTTATCTTTTTCATTTACAAGAAAATCACCATCTTCTTCAATATCGACCCCCATAATAGCATCCATCTTGCTGAGTTCCGGACTCGCTGTTCCTCTCTCCATCTGTCTTGCAAGAATGTCACACATCTCATATAGTTTTGTTGATTTACCACTCTGTCCCGAAATAATCAGAGGTGTTCTCGCCTCATCAATTAAAACAGAGTCAACCTCATCGATAATACAATAAGAAAGTCCACGCTGAACTAACTGTTCCTTGTAAACTACCATGTTATCTCTCAGGTAATCAAATCCCAATTCGTTATTTGTAATATATGTTATGTCACAGTCATACGCTTCCTTTTTTGCCTCATGCTCCATGTCGGCCAAAACGCATCCCACTGTAAGACCAAGATATCTGTGTACCTGTCCCATCCATTCCGCATCACGAGTCGCAAGATATTCATTTACCGTTACAATATGAACACCCTTTCCTGCAAGCGCATTCAAATACGCCGGAAGTAAACAGGTCTGTGTTTTTCCTTCACCTGTTTTCATTTCTGCAATACGACCTTCGTGTAAAATGATTCCACCCATAATCTGGCATGGATAATGCTCCGTTCCAAGGGTTCTCTTTGTAGCCTCCCTCACCAATGCAAATGCTTCAGGTAAGATGTCGTCCAAAGTCTCCCCATTTTTTAATCTCTCTTTAAACTCTGCTGTTTTTGCTTTCATCTGTTCTTCACTTAATTTTTCCATCTCCGGCTTTAAGCTGAGAACCTTATCTAATGTAGATTGATGTCTTTTTAATTCACGCTCACTGTGCGTTCCTATGATTTTACTAATTACGCTCATGGTAATCTCCTCTAATATATTTACCGCTGTTACCGGCACGTTAATAAATATCTTACCATTTTCATAGCCTTAATTCAATATTTTAGATTTTATTTTATTGTAAACATTGTAAAAGTTCTGTTAAATTTATAAATGGCGGTGAAAAATCCACCGCCATAATCTTTTCAATATTTAGTTGTATCTAGTCAAACATAGGCTCTATCAAACCATATGTATCACCTTTTCGCTTATAGACAACATTTACTTCATCTGTCTCAGCGTTCAGAAAAACAAAGAAATTATGTCCTAGAAGTTCCATCTGAACACATGCCTCTTCCGGGTCCATAGGTTTAATACCAAAACTTTTTGTTCTTACAATCTTGATATCATCTTCTTCGTCATCATCATAATCTGCTTCAATGTAATCTGTAGCAAATTCTTCTCTATAGGCCTTTTTCTTATCAATAAGCTTATTCTTATATCTTACAAGCTGACGCTCTATAGTCTCCTCAACCATATCTATAGATGCGTACATGTCTTCACTGATTTCTTCCGCTCTGATAATATTTCCCTTAACCGGAATTGTTACCTCCACTTTTTGCTCGTTTCGGTTAACACTAAGTGTAACGTCTGCTTTCGTCTCCTCTGCAAAATACTTGTCCAGCTTTCCGAGCTTCTCTTCTACTGCACTTCTGATACCCTCTGTTACCTCAATATTTTTTCCGAAGATTTTAATTTTCATGGTACCACTTCCTTTCATTAACTAGTATGTAAATTATACCATAACAGCAGTATATTCCACAAGAAAAATCACACTTTTTTCAGGAATTATTTTTGTAATCTCAAAAGTTTATACATTTTCCATATTTTTGTATAACTTGCACAATTTTTTCACATATATTCATTTTTCAACATAATTTGACATAAAAGTTATTAACACGAGTTATTAACATCTTTTTCTAATGTTCTTTCTCGACAAAATGGGTTATTAACCGAGTTATTAACATTATTAACGCTTTTTATCATCCTTTTATGTAAATCTTTGTCGAATTATAAAAGAACAGGCGTTTTGTTAACATCTTATAAACTTGTGCATTTTTTACATATTCACTTGACTTTTTTCTTTTTTAACCAATACCGGTGTTTAGTATCTTTTTAATAAACATAAATTATCATTTCATAGAAAAAGACCTTACCATTCCGTAAGGTCTTCTCATATCTAATTAATAATTCTTCGCGCTGCACAAGGTGAACCCATGCCACTGATAATAATTCCTGTTTCTTCTGTTGATGCGTGGATAATTTGTCCTCCACCTATGTAAATTGCAACATGGCTGATTGTAGAACCACCATACTTGTAAAATAACAAATCTCCAGGCTGTAACTCACTCATAGATACCGAACGTCCATTGTATACCTGAGTATATGAAGACCGGTTCAATGAATAACCGAAATGTGCGTATACTGACATTGTAAATCCGGAGCAGTCTGTTCCATTTGTCAAACTCGAACCTCCCCATACATATGGATTTCCGAGGAATTGTTTTGCATATGCTACAACTGCCGAAGCACCACCACTACTTGATGAATCTCCATATGACTGCTTTGGTGTAGACTGAGTGTTATTATTTGATGATTGATTGTTTGTATTCTGTCGAGGAGTATAGTTGCTGCTATTATCGTCGTCATTATTATCGTTATTATTATTTTGTTCCTGCTGCTGTGCCGCAAGACGTTCCTGACGTTCTCTCTCCTCTGCCTCCTTCTGCTTTCTTATCATCTCTTTTTCTTCTTTTATTGTAATAGCAGTCTCCATATCAATACTAACTTTTACGAATTTAGAAGAAACCCAGCCGCCAACGCCGGCTCTTATTTTAATTTTTACCCATTCACCATTTTTGCTAAACTTCTTAATAACATATGTCTCATTATGATAAACGTTTGTAACTACATCCGACTCTGTTGTCGCCGATTTTCTTACATGGATTCCTGTATCTTTTATATTTGCAAAAACATAACCGTCATCTAATGCATAATCCTCTGCTTTACTGCCTGTCACGAAATACTCTGCTTTGATATAGCCTGTACAATTTCCAGATACAATTTTATACCAGCCATCATCTGTCTTATCAAGTATTCTTGCACCACAATTATTATATATCTTTCCTACAATTTTTGATTTTGTACTGGCTTTCTTACGGACATTTACATATCCCTCTTCGCCGCCATCTACCTTAGCTATGGCTATATCATTAAAATACTCAGCGCTCTTTGTCGCTGCTTTTTTGGTAGTCTTCGCAGTCTTTTCACTTTTTGCCACTGTGTCAACGGCTTCTTTTGGAAGAAATGATGCCAAATCACTCTCATCCCCTACATTTGCAATATAATTTTCTATCGCAACCGCTGCCCCTGCACTCGCCTCCTCGATGTTTAACTCTTCAGCAAACATCGGTTGAGTCAATGTAACTGCCATTACTACTGCCAATGCTCCTCCAGCTATTTTTTTAGAATAATAATATCTCATGAAAAATTAGCCTCCAATATTATTTTTTTGTTTTAAAGCCTAATCTAAATGTTACATTTTTGTTACAATTATAGCATTCGCATAATTGCTTGTCAACATAAATGAATGAGATTATGTAAATCAATATGATTACTGACTATTTTAACATATCTGAAAAACACAATTTATGCTATACTATAATTTAATTCATATTATTTAAGGAAAAGAGGTAGAAACCATGAAAAAAACTGTATTAATCACAGGAGCTTCCGGAGGAATTGGAGCAGAATTATGCCGATTCTTTATCAAGCATAACTATACTGTTATAGGAATATATTTCTCTGATTATACTTCTATCCAAAATTTATCTTACGAATTAGGAAATGATTTTCATTATTATAAATGTGATTTGTCTGATTTTGAATCAACGCATAAGTTGATTTCAGATATCACAAAAGATGAATTGCATTTAGATATTTTAATCAATAGTGCGGGCATTTCTTTCGTTGGCTTGTTGCAGGAACTTACCAAGAATGACTGGGATACTCTTTGGAATACAAATGTAACCTCTATGATTTCTCTTTCCAAAGAAATCATACCTATTTTTCTTAAAAACGGTGCCGGAAAGATTGTTAATATTTCTTCTGTTTGGGGAAATTGTGGTGCTTCCTGTGAAGTTGCATATTCTGCCACAAAAGGGGCTGTAAATTCTTTTACAAAAGCATTAGCAAAAGAGCTTGCGCCCTCTAACATTCAGGTCAATGCCATTTCCTGCGGAATTATAGATACCAAAATGAACCGACACTTATCAGAAGAAGATTTTTCAAATATTATAGAAGAAATTCCAGCAGGGCGAATCGGCACTCCATCCGATATCGCACAAGCTGTTTTTTCTATTATTAATGCCGGAAGCTATTTGACCGGACAAATTATTACAGTCGATGGAGGGTGGACAGTCTAAAGTGTTTTCATATGGCTATTGCATCTAGTCTATAGCCTAAATCCGTCAACTGTTCTAATACTTTTTTTCTATAGTAATTAACTTCATTATCTTCTTCACTATTATCCTCATATTCTCTACTAATAGATTTTAGCAAATTGTTAACTGACTGATTCGTAAGTTTTTTAGAAAATATAAGGTACTCAAAATCACCCAGCATTATCCCATCACTCTCTGGCGTAAAATAACAATCTGTCACCTTATATTTTTCCAAATCTATATTTTTTACTGTACTCGCAATCACTACTTTTTTTAAATTTCCCGCACAAGAAATTTCCTCCCATTCTAAAGGTGACTGTGGATAATAAATAGAAGAAATCGCAAATGTTTCACAGCCTTCCTCTATAATGAGTTCTTTTCTTTTACTAGGAACCCGTACGATTGTCTTTTTATCTTTCGTATATATTACCCCGTCAATACTGGTAAATTTTTTATCCCTTTTGCTTACAAAAAGATTTTGTGCCGGAATATATTCCATAACATCTAATGATAAATCTGTTGTAAAATATACATTTTTTACTGGAGTATATGCAAGAAATGTTCCCGTAGGACAACAATCCGGGTCTCCTTTTAAAGTTTCAAACTTTACTTTTCCCGGCATTTTTATTTTTGTCAGTCTTTTACATTCTGAAAATGCATGACTTTTTATTTTCGTTACACTTTTAGGAATTATAACCTGTTTTATACCAGTTCCACGAAACGCCCTTCTCTGAATTGATTTCACTGTATCTGCAATCTTTATTGTAATTAAGTTTTTGCAGCCATTAAATGCATCTTTTGAAATTGATGTTACACCTCTCTTAATTACAACCTTCTTAATCTTTTTATTTCCTTTATACTTCTTTGTATACTGCATTGGACCTTTTCCTTTTATCGTTACTGTCCCGTTTTTATATGTAATCTTTACATTATTTTTTGTTTTCGCACTCACACTATTTTCTGATAATACAGAAATCAAACAAACTGCTGCAAATACAAGCACTGCTACTTTTACAATTTTTTTCATCTTCTTCTCCTTCTATACTATAATCAATAAAAACATAAACTTCATTTTTTAATTATTGATTTTACTTTACTCCACTTTCCAAGGTAACGTTTTTCCTCAAAACTCTTAACGGCTCTTATACGAACGTAATATTTTGTTCTGTTTTTCCCCTCATCCATAAAAAATGCACTTGTAACTTTTTCATTCCATTCTATTAACTTATGCACATTTTTTCTGAATTTTTTATCAGTAGATAACCAGATTTCATAACCTGATGCCTTCTTGTCTTTTTTCCACTTTATTTTTAGCTTTGAAGATGTTTTGAACATCAATTTTTGTATCTTTATTCTCTTTGGTTTGACTGTAATTGTCATTTTTTTTGTTGTTTCTTTAAAAATATCAGTCTCTGCTGCCGTAATTGTTATAGTTGCTTTTCCATAGCCTTTCATTTTCACCTTACCTGCTGATGAAACTGTAACAATTTTTTTATTACTGCTCATATATGTCAATTTTCCACTGCTGTTTGATTTCACTCCCAAATCAAACTTTTTCTTACTATAGGTTTTCGTCATATTTTTTACTGTTAATTTCTGTAATGCCTTTTCCTTTTTCGGTTCTACTTCTCTCAATGTTCCATTACTATCCACTGTCCCTGCATAACTATATATATCCGAAAATGCTAAATCAAGATTTAAAGCTGGACGAACACCATTATAACAATTATAATTCTCGTCACCAGAAACATATATGTAACCCAAATGTCCTACACGCATTGTATGACCAAAATCATACCCCGGCGAACGTAACCACCAATCACAATTCCCTAAATAATTTCTACTTTTACTATTCCATACACCCATGGCTTTTGCGTAAGTTGTACTTTTACTTCTTTTTGCCTCATCATACTCTTTGCCAGAAGACATATATCCCAAACCTACAGCATCACTTCCACTCATCTCCGATTCCGACAACAAAAATATTTTGTCTACCATTTGATAGCTCCCAATTTCAACATTATTATATCCTTTATATTTATAATTTTCTACTATACTGTTTTTAATTGCAGATTTCTCTCTATTTGTAAAAGCTGCATCAATAAAATTGTCGGAAAAATGACCACTTTCATTTTTATCCATAGTTACACTCTTCCAATTATAACCATTTAACCATGCCCTTAAAGCGCTTTCTTCCGAAGAATAACTAAATTCTAAGTCATACTTTTTATTGTCTAAAACTTTGTCTGACAAAAGCAATACTTCACTTCCTTTTACCTTTAATACTCTCCATTTAATTGGTTCATATTTAAAATAATGGTAAGTTGTATTATCTGACCAACTATAATAATATGAATTTTCAGCTGAATATTCTGCATCCCTCGCCTTGACTCTTCGATATTTATTTCCATTTACTGTAACATCACCATTACAATCCCATCCTTTTGTAGATTTTAATATACGATATAGTTTGTTATCTATAATATAATCATCATTACTTGCCCATACTTTTTTATACACACCACTATCTTTTGCTTTATCGACTATCTCTGTCTGTGGATAGCTTCCAAACCAGATACAACTATATGTTACCTTTTGACCTGTCTCCATACTTGAATCTGATACTATCACTGGATTTGTTACCTCTGTACCACTAATAATGGCTGCATCTGTAGCTACTGTTCTAAAAAATATTGTTATTGTTAGAGTAATTACAAAAATTTTTTTTGCTGTCCTTTCCCATTTTTTCATGTTTTTTTCCTCTCTTTCTCTTGTTATATTTATAAACGGGAACATTTACCATTTTATTGCAAAAAAATAAAACCAGATATCAAATCACATTGACATCCGGTTTTATTTTTAACTTATTTTCTATCTAAATATGCCATATCCTCTTTACTTATTTCAAAATCAAGCTTGGAATTGGATATAATTCTTTCTTCCTTTGTAGATTTTGGAATCACGGCATTTCCTTTTTGGATACAATACCTGATACAGATTTGTGGAATTGTGGCATCATATTTCTCTGCTATTTTTGCGATATATTCATCCTCAATAATTCTGCCTGTAGCAAGCGGCGAATAGGCAATTACCCGGATACCCAATTCATGGCATCTTTGCATTGTCTCTTCCTGTCTGTTTCCTATATGAAAACTTATCTGGTCACACATTGGAATAATTTTACAATTATTTATTATCGGCTCCAAATGTTCCGGTGAAAAATTCGAAACACCGATTGCTCTTGCTTTTCCACTTTCGTATATTTCTTCCATAGCTCTCCAGCTGTCTACATTTCCCTCAGCACAATCCATTCCCATTTTGTCCCAAGGCCAAGGGGCATGGATAATGTATAAGTCAATATAGTCCAATCCCAAATCTGACAACGACTTATCAAAGCACTGTTTTGCTACGTCATATCCCTTACATTCTGCCGGAAGTTTTGTTGTAATAAAAACTTCATTTCTCGGTATCCCCGAATCTCTTATTGCTTTTCCTACACTTTTCTCATTTCCATATGCTGCTGCCGTATCAATATGTCTGTAACCGTTCCTTAAAGCATATGTCACAGAATTATATGCATCTTCTCCCTCAGCAATCTGCCATGTGCCAAGTCCCACTTTTGGTATCCTCACACCGTTTTTTAATACAAAATATTCATTTAAAATCATTTGATAATCTCCCTGTATTATTTTAATTTTCTATTTTCCCATTTTCATATAATTTAATGTGAGCAGTGTCACAGATCGGAA
>NZ_CALGRE010000004.1 GCF_937958975.1 uncultured Eubacterium sp.
TATGCATACCAGGAAGGATTTTCAATTCCTGAAGGAGTAACATCAGAGTATAAGTTCTTAGCAATTACATATGTCGGTGATATCAGTTCATTGAGACTTGCAGGAAAAAGTACAACATGGTTTGCAGAAAATCCGGAAGGAACATTTAAGACAGCAGATGGTTCAGATATTGTTTTAAATGCAGAAACAGAGACAACAGTTGTGATTGATTTAGAGAAATCAGGTGTTTCATATGTAGGAGGAGACTTTATTCATCTACATGCAGGAAATGGAACAGATTTCACATATGAATTTAAGAGTGTTACATTGAGAACGGCAGCAGAGCCGGGAACAGAAATACCGCCTGTGGAAGGTAAGAGTGTTGCATTACAGTTGGCACAGGATGGTGTAAACAAGGTAGGTCCACAGTCAGTATCAGGTGGATATGCATACCAGGGAGGATTTTCAATTCCTGAGGGAGTAACAGCAGAGTATAAGTTCTTAGAGATTACATATGTTGGTGATATCAGTTCATTGAGACTTGCAGGAAAGAGTACAACATGGTTTGCAGAAAATCCGGAGGGAACATTTAAGACAGCAGATGATTCTGAAATCGTTTTGAATGCTGAGACAGAAACAACAGTTGTGATTGATTTAGAGAAATCAGGCGTTTCATATGTAGGAGGAGACTTTATTCATTTACATGCAGGAAATGGAACAGATTTTACATATGAGTTTAAGAGCGTTAACCTGAAGACGACAGCGACAGCGCCAATAGAAACTCCATCAACACCGGAAGTTACGGACCCACAGGAAACAGAATCACCTGAACCGACAACACCGGCAGATGTTGCAACAGGAATCCAGTTAAACGGTGATGATAAGGGTGCAAGTGCATTCAACGGAACATATCATATTGATAAGGCAGCAACTGATGTTGCATATAAATATTTAGGATTTGTTACATTTAAAGATTTAGCAACAAAAGATTTCAAATATCTTAAGTTTACTTACACAGGTGATATTACAGGTTTAAGACTTGAATTTATTCAGTTACCTGAAAACAATTTAGATGGACCATATTGGTTTAATCCGGAGCAGGATATACATTTTGTAGGTAAAGATGGAATGGAAATTCCAATGGTTGGTAACAATACAACAGTAGTAATTGACCTTGAGGCATCTGGTGTGGATATGAGTAAATTTAATTCAGGTTTCCATATGCATGGTGAATCAACAGTAGACGCTGCTTTTGATGTAACAATCAAAGACGCCGTATTATATGGTGGTATTCCGACACCTAAGGAAACAACAGCAAATCCTACAACGCCAAAGAATAAAGTAAAAGCGCCTGGAAAGACAAAAGTTAAGAGTGCTTCAAAGAAGAAAGCTTCAACAAAAGTTAAAATCAGTCTTAAGAAAGTCAAATCTGTAAAAGGATATAATGTACAGATTTCAGCTTCAAAGAAATTTAAGAAAGTTCTTGTTAAAAAGAATGTAAAGAAAGTTAAATTTACAATTAAGAGCAAGAAGATTAAAAATAAAAAGAAACTTTATGTGAGAGCTAGAGCATATAAGTTAAATGGTAAGAAGAAAGTTTACGGAAAATGGACAAAAGCTAAGAAAATTAAAATAAAAAAATAAATGAGTCTTAGTTGATAGGAACATGTAAAATCAGAATAACCTATAGTGACCAATGTAGTTGCTATAGGTTGTTTTGGCATTGAAAATCCGTCACATAAAAGGAGAAACAAAATTGAAAAAAATAGCAAAAAAAAT
Organism: uncultured Eubacterium sp.; assembly: GCF_937958975.1. GTDB lineage: Bacteria > Bacillota > Clostridia > Lachnospirales > Lachnospiraceae > Eubacterium_G. Next base: position 1,759 of record NZ_CALGRE010000004.1, read on the forward strand.
AATTGTTACGGGAATGGCTGTTATGTTAACTATACAATCTATGCATATGGGAGAAACGGATAATATTGTATATGGCGCTGTATCTAAAAAAGCAGATACTTTTTATGTACCAGCTGCACAAGCGAATGGAATTGTTGGCGCAACGATGCCGTATACCAGATATGATACAGATAAGGCTGTAATTGGTGGTGGGGCGGCAGTTGTAAGTTCTTCGGATTTTTCAAATAATAATATTGCCACGCAGGCATCCAATCAGTCTTATATAAAACTTCCCTCAAAAGGGGCATATGCTGAATGGACAATGAATACTGCGGGGAATGGTGTTACCATGAGATTTACAATGCCTGATACAAGTAATGGAATGGGACAGGATGGTTCATTGGATGTTTATGTAAATGGGAAATTTGTAAAGAAAGTTGACCTTACATCTTATTATATGTGGCAGTATTTTTCCTATGGTAACCCTAGTGACACAAATAATGGCGGAGCTGCATTGTTCGCGTTTGACGAAGTCCACTTTAAGTTGGATGCTTCTTTAAAGAAGGGAGATAAAATCAGGATACAAAGCAGTGGTGCAAAAAATCTTGAATATGGTGTAGATTTTCTGGAAATAGAGCAGATACCCGGGGAAATCCGACAGCCTGCAAATTCGTTAAATGTCGTAGATTATGGTGCAACACCGAATGATGACAAAGATGATGTTACTGCAATTAATAATTGTATTTATGCGGCAAAAAATAAAAAAATGGATGTATATATTCCTGCCGGAACATATAAACTCAGCAAACAGATGAAAGTGGTTGGTGAGGGAATTAAAATCACAGGAGCGGGTATTTGGCATACCAATTTACAATTTACAAGTGACCAAAAAGGCGGCGGTGGTATTGTCGGAAATTGCAGCAATGTTGAAATCTGCAATATGTATGTCAATTCTAATCTGCGTTCCAGATACAGTGAGCAGGCGAATTATAAGTGCTTTGCAAACGTGTTTGAAAATGGTTCTGTGATACATGATATCTGGGAAGAGCATTTTGAATGTGGTTTCTGGTTTGGAGACTATGATGGAAATACAAATTATTCCGATGGTGTAAAGGTTGTCAATTGTAGAATCAGAAATAATTTGGCAGATGGTGTAAATTTCTGTAAGGGAACCAGTAATGCCGCAGTATTTAATTGTTCTGTAAGAAATAATGGTGATGACGGCCTGGCAATGTGGAATGATGACTATAAATGTAAGGACGAGACCGGAAATATTTTTGCATATAATACTATTGATTTTATATGGAGAGCCGGTGGTATTGCCGTATATGGTGGAAACGGACACAAAATATATAACAACTATATTTGTGATACTACAATGGCGTCCGGTATACATCTGAATACTGTCTTTAGTGGTTATAAATTTGCAAACAATACATCCGGTATCAGTTTTGACAATAATGTGCTGGTCAGATGCGGTTGCACTAAGGATTCATGGAATAGTGAATTAGCGGCTATAGACATGTATGGATTTGTAAAAAATATAAAATTTAACAACAATAAAATATATGATGCACAGCATGATGGCATAAGGGTTTCAGTGGACCCATCAGATATTGTATTTAATAGTACAAAAATATATGGTGCGGGAGTCGATGGAACAACTTCCAGAAAGGGTGCAGCCTTAAATCTTGATAACGGAAAAAATGTTGTATTTAATAATATAGAGGTTGCAAACAGTCATTTTAGAAATAGTGACGGATATCCTATATATTCACACTTGTATAGTAATGTGAGCACAGCAAACATAAAGAATTATAAGGCTGTAAATACGAAGAATTATACCATTCCGGCATATCCGGCATCGGGAACTTTTAATCCCAATAATCCTTCTAATCCTATAAGGATTGAACCGACAACAAAGCAGCCCACAGTCAATGTAAAAGTATCAAAAACAAAGGTTAAAAGCGTATCCAAAAAACGCTCTTCTACAAAGGTAAAAATTAGCTTAAAGAAAATAAAAGGCGCTACAGGATATCAAGTGCAGATTTCTTCTACGAAGAAATTTAAAAAGGTATTCGCATCTAAAAAGGTAAAAAAGGTAAAGTTTACATTAAAAAGCAAAAAAATAAAAAACAAAAAGAAACTTTATGTGAGAGCAAGAACATATAAAAAGATAGGAAAAAAGACATATACCAGTTCTTGGACGAGTGCAAAAAAAGTAAAAGTTAAATAATTAGAAATGGAAAGGGGTGCAATCTTGCATCCCTTTTTTCCCGAATACGCATAAAACATTGAAAAAAAATAGGGGTTTATGTATGATAATAGAAAAAATGGTATGGAGAGATGTATGTTAAGAAATAACAAAAAAATAATTATTACAACGATTTTAGCTATAATACTAATTGCAAATGAATTGTTTTTTGAAAGCAATAGTGATATATTAGGATTTTCAATGATTGAGACCCAAATGATACACATAATTGGAATAGTGTCAAATATAATTATTCCCTTGGGGATTATATTTGTTTTGATTTAAAAAAAAGATTTATTAACGATATTATTATTAGTAATTAGAAGTTTTATTTATTGTGTTCCAATTGCTATGTATGCAAAAGAAAATTGTCAAATAGATGTGATGAATTTTTTTACTGTTGTATTAAGTATTATTTATATTGGAATGTTGTTATTACTGCTGTTTAGAAAACTGAAATTTGAAAGAGCTATAGTGTTTATCATATTATGTAGAATAGCAACTATATTTTTTAGCGGAAATATATTTAATTTGATTTATGGGTTAAAATATGGTGTTCACTATTTAATAGGTAATACATTGTATATGATTGCCTCTGAATTATTATTTATAATACCATTGATATATTGCGATAAAGTAAAAGAGGCTAAAATTATTCATAGGTAATAGTTTAAATAAAATGCCAAAGGAGTTGTTAAGAGATATGGGACATTTATATTTTACAAGACATGGACAAACTTACTGGAATGTAGAAAATAAAATTTGTGGTGCAACAGATATAGGATTGACAGAGACAGGGCATCAACAAGCGGTGGAATTGGGAAGAGAGATACTCAGGCAGGGATTAAAGATAGATGAAATCTTGTATTCTCCGTTATCAAGGGCGGCAGATACTGCAAAACATATTTCAGAGATTGCTAACATTCCTATGCGTGAGGATAAAAGACTTATGGAACAAAATTTCGGTAAGTATGAATCTACTGCGAGAAATGGAGAGGAATTTAAAAGAGCAAAAACAAATTTTATGTGCAGTTATGAGGGTGGAGAGACAATGTTTCGCTTGGCACAAAGAATATATAATCTTTTAGATGAGATAGGGCAGGAACCGGAGAAAACATATTTACTTGTGGCACATAATGGAATTTCAAGAGTTGTAAATTCTTACTTTAATGAGATGACAAATGAAGAGTTTGCAGCATTTGGAATAAAGAACTGTGAGATAAGAGAGTATGAGTTTTAATATAAGCAATACTTAGGAATTGACAAATTGTTTCACTTCTATTTTTGGGAGAGTAAAATGAAAAAGAAAATAGTATTAATATTGTGTTTAATAGTTTTAGTTGTCGTATTTCTTAACGTAATTACATATATTCAAGGAAATAATTTGTTTTATAACTATGTTAAAGAGAGATATTTTCCAGATATCTTAAATCTTGAGGAACAATTTGGTATAAAAGATTATAAAACAAAACCTCAAAAGATAGTAATAGATGATTACACTATTACTATGGACCAATACTTTTATAATAATGATAAAGCAGGTGGATGTTTTCGTGTTAAAGTGGAAAAGTGTATTTGTATGACTATTTTACACAAGGTACACCAGGCAAAGATGAATATACCGGAACAGCAGAGTGTGCGTGTGGTCACTTCGACGTATCAAAAAATTAAGGCTATAGTAATACACTTTAGGGGACGCTTTAAAATTTAAGTGTTCCCCTAAAGTGTACTATTTTATAAATTGACTTTAAACTGCCTTATATCCACATTCAAATTTAGTTCTGGCATCCTGAATTTTTTTGCTTTCAGCAGCAGGAGTTGGATAATATCCCATAGTGTGCATCTGATTAAATACATCTACCTGAATTTCATGCTCTTTTTTAAGCAAATCCAACATTGTTCCACGAAGACTATCGTGTACACATTCATTTGCGCTGAGATTATAAAGATTTGTAGCATTTTTCTCTGTATTTAAAGCATCACCTAAAACTTCTTTTTCTGTATAAATACCTTTCATGTTCATTTTCCCCCTTGATTATTTTAAATAAGAATAAATTGCATTAAAGTGTCCCTGATGTTTTTCAGCAATGCCAAGCATTTGCTGCTTTACAGTTTCATCTTCACTATGATTTGCTAACATCTGAAATTTTTTAACTAACAATTCTTCTTCATTCAATAAATCCTGAACTACGGAAAGTTCTTTTTCTGATAATTCCATTATAATTCCTCCTTATAACAACAAATTCTAAATAAATTTAGAGATATTAAACTTACGTTATTATTATGGGAAAAAAGCAAAAAGAAAATGTATGGAATATTTTAACAAAAAAATAAAATTCAAAAATAAAATATCTCTTGTGTATCATATTTTTTTTGATAGAATATACTATTAGAGTATTTTTCGGATAAAATATTTACATAGGAGGCAAAAATGGAATGGGAGATATTTAGAGGATTAATGATTCCTTTTTTAGGGACATCTCTGGGTGCAGCATGTGTACTTTTTATGACTAAAGGACTCAATATAAAAGTGAGTAAGGCTTTGACAGGTTTTGCGGCAGGCGTTATGGTGGCGGCATCGATATGGAGTTTGTTAATTCCGGCGATAGAGCAGTCAGAGGGAATGGGAAAACTCTCTTTTTTTCCGGCTGCGGTAGGTTTTTGGTGCGGAGTATTATTTTTACTTATTTTGGATAGGACGATACCTCATCTCCATATGAATAGTGAAGAGGCGGAGGGACCACATGTAGAGTTAAAAAAAACAACAATGCTTGTCCTTGCCGTGACTTTGCATAATATACCGGAGGGAATGGCAGTCGGAGTAGTTTTTGCGGGACTCATAACAGGAAATGCTGATATATCTTCAATGGGAGCATTGGCATTGGCGTTGGGAATTGCGATACAAAATTTTCCGGAGGGAGCTATTATCTCAATGCCACTAAAAGCAGAAGGAGTGAGTAAAGGAAAAGCATTTCTATACGGAGTTTTATCAGGAGTTGTAGAACCGATTGCCGCTTTTCTGACTATTTTAGCAGCCGGTTTTATTGTTCCGGCATTACCATATTTATTAAGTTTTGCAGCGGGGGCAATGATATATGTGGTAGTCGAGGAGTTAATTCCTGAAATGTCCGAAGGAAAACATTCCAATGTTGGAACTTTAATGTTTTCGTTAGGATTTACATTAATGATGATATTAGATGTGGCACTGGGATAAAATCCAAGTGCCACATCTTATTATATAGAAAAACATCGTACAATTTTCTATAGTATATTTAGTTTATTCCGGCAGGTAATGAGCCTAAAGTAAGATTTATCTGCCTTTGGCTGCTACTGCGGGGTAGTTGATTTGCAAGATATAATATAACATCTTTTCTTGTTATAATTCCGATGAATACATCATTATCATCTACCACAGGCACAAAGTTCTGGTTCGTGATTTTATCAACAAGCTCTTCCATGGAAAGAGAGATATTAATCGCCTCATTATCCCGATGTCTATGAATAGAAGTGATTGGAATATCTTCCATCTGTTTTAGAGATGGAAATTTATTGTTTTTTATACACCAGAGCAAATCCCCCTCAGTAATGGTTCCGATATACTTTCCGTCTTTTGAGAGAAGTGGTATCGCTGAATAACCATGATGTTCCATTTTTTCTAAAGCCTGCCGTAGCGTATCGTCATCCTCAACACGAGAGACTTTCTCTTTTGGAGTGAGGAAAAATAAAATATTCATATAAGCTATCCTCCGTAAATTCAAGTTTCATACGGAGTTATTCTAACAGATATTATGTGTGAAAGCCATACATTACACAAAAAGTTTACAAAAGTTTCACACAGCTATTTTCTTAGTGATGGAACAGTCTTAAACCTGTAAATGCCATGGCCATGCCATGTTTGTTACATGCATCAATGACATCCTGGTCGCGGATAGAACCGCCCGGCTGTGCCACATATTTTACGCCGCTCTTAGCAGCTCTCTCAATGTTATCACTGAATGGGAAAAATGCATCACTACCCAATGTAATTCCTTCTGCCTGTGACAACCATTCCTGTTTTTCTTCCTTAGTAAATACTTCCGGTTTTTCAGTAAATACTTTCTCCCAGGCGCCATCAGCCAAAACATCCATATATTCCTCACCAATATAAAGGTCGATAGCGTTATCTCTGTCAGCTCTTTTCATATCTGCTTTAAATGGAAGATTCAGAACCTTTGGACATTGGCGTAAAAGCCAGTTATCAGCTTTCTGACCGGCAAGCCGCACACAATGGATTCTTGACTGCTGTCCGGCACCAACACCGATTGCCTGTCCGTTTTTAACAAAACATACGGAGTTAGACTGTGTATATTTCAATGTAATCATTGAAATTGCCATATCAATTTTAGCGCTGTCAGGAATATCTTTATTTTCTGTAACAATATTACTGAAAAATTCATCATCGATATTCAGTTCATTACGTCCCTGTTCAAAAGTGATACCAAAAACTTCTTTTCTTTCTAACTGTTTTGGAACATAGTCAGGGTCGATTTCAATAATAGCATAGGCACCGCGCTTCTTTTCTTTTAATAATTCAAGAGCCTCCGGTTCATAGCCGGGTGCAATAATTCCGTCAGAAAATTCTCTTTTGATAAGAGCAGCAGTTGAAACATCACAAACATCAGAAAGTGCAATAAAATCTCCGTATGATGACATTCTGTCGGCACCTCTGGCTCTGGCATATGCAGCGGCAAGCGGTGATAACTCACCCAGGTCATCTACCCAGTAAATTTTTGCTTCGACCTCACTTAAAGGAAGACCTACAGCAGCGCCGGCAGGTGATACATGTTTAAAAGAAGTCGCAGCAGGAAGACCTGTAGCCTTCTTTAATTCTTTTACCAATTGCCAGCCGTTAAAAGCATCTAAGAAATTAATATATCCGGGTTTTCCGTTTAATACCCTGATAGGAAGCTCACCGTCTTCCATGTAAATTCTTGAAGGTTTCTGATTTGGGTTACATCCATATTTTAATTCTAGTTCTTTCATTATTATCTCCTTAATTATTATTTATTTTTATTTACAATTTTTGTTTCGTAGCTTCCATCTTCAATGTTGATGTATCGCACGAATAATGAAACCTTGTTGTCTTCATTTAAACTGTTCCATAACATATCTGTAAATGCATCTATGTCATCCATCATAGGAACTAATTTTGGCTCTCCCTCAAAAGATGGAAGTGGATTTCCGTCACATTGATATGTGTGGATAAAATGTCCTTCTCCATTTACAGGGTTTGAGTATGCAAATGTATATCTGTTGCAGGCATCAGGATTACCATTATTACTTTTTAATATAGACATTGCATAATTGTAAGTACCATTTTCAATATGCATGATGCCGGAAATTCTAGGAGTGTAGTTTGGTGCATCCGGTTCAAATTCACGAGTACGCAGAGATTGTTCAAAAGTCTGCTGCTTGTCCATTAATTCATAAATAGTATCGGTCTGGTCACCGTTTGTTACAATTGTTTTGTTGCCAAGTACACGAACAGGTGCATAGATAATTAAGCTAGGGTCAATCAACTTTGAAGGGTCAAATGCCTCTGTACGGATTCCTTCGCCTTCCGTAACAAAAACTCTGTTTCTGCTGTTTTCGCTTCGTCCCATAATAAAATATGCTGTCACGGCAAATTTTCCATTAGGAGATTTTCCAATTACAATTCCACGTCCGGGATATGCATTCTCTTTTAGTTCTTTTTCGAGTGATAACATTTTCATAATAATTTCCTCCGTATTATAAAGTATAAGGGAAATCATACAGCCTTGCACTTAGATAGCTGTATGAAATAGTAAAACCGCCTGGGTAACCCTGTGGTTGCCCAGGCGGTCGACTTCTTTTTTATCCATGCTCCCTGTGGTAAATCCACTCATCCGCCAGTCACATGGAAGATATAAATAGAATAACCCATTTTTTACATATTTTCAATAATAAAAATTGATTGCAGTCTTTAAAAATATATATTAGTATAACCTATGTGATGAAAAAAGTTTTTTATAAATGTTAATAATTTATTAAGAATTTAATGATATGATAAAGGTCGTTTGATTTTACAGATGCAGAAATGATGAATTGAAAAACAAAAAAGAAAATTTTAAGAGAGGATAAAGCTTTGGATAAGATTTATAAAATATTGCCAAGATATGCTTTTTTACCGATATTTTTATGCCTGATAATTAATATAATCACATATTTTGGAACAAGAATATTTACACAGGGAATGTATCATTATGATTTCAGTTGCAGAATCGATGACAGTATTCCTTTTGCTTCATGGATGATTTGGATATATATACTTGCCTATGTGGCATGGATAGTTGGGTTCATTGTGATTGCAAGAGAAAGCAGAGAAGTATGCTATGAAGTTTTAACGGGAGAGCAGATAGCAAAACTAATCTGCCTTGTAATATTTGTAGTTGTTCCGACTACACTTGTACGCCCGCAGATTACAGGAAACAGTATAAGTGATTTTGCTACAAATATGATATATTTAATGGATTCTCCCGATAATTTGATGCCATCAGTGCATTGTCTTGAGAGTTGGCTTTGCTTCAGGGGGGCATTGCGGTGCAAAAAAGTAGGTAAAGGATATAAGAGTATTATGTTTATAGCTGCTATATTGGTATTTGCCTCAACGCTTATGGTTAAACAGCATGTCGTTATTGATGTCTTAACAGCTATTTTAGTCGTAGAAGCAGGGCTGGTTTTGGCAAAAAAAGTTCATGTATATGAATGGATACAAAACAAAACGGAAAATAACAGACAGAGAAGTCAGAAAAAGGTTGGAAATGAAAGAAAGTAAGAAAAAAATACTATGGTCAGTGATTTTATTAGCATTGATTGGATTAACTTTATATACAATAGTAGGAAACAATGAATCCTTTACATTAAGTGGATTTATAGATTATGTTTCCTCTGCAAAGTGGCAGTGGATTGTGTTGGCATTTTTATGTATGATAGGTTTTTTTGTATTCGAGGCATTAGCGATTCAAGAATTGGCAAAGGCATTTGGATATCATAAAAAATTTAGAAGATGCATGGTGTATTCTGCTTCTGACGTTTACTTTTCAGCAATTACACCGTCAGCGACAGGCGGGCAGCCGGCAGCCGGATTATTCATGATGAGGGATAAAATACCAGGCGCAGTTACAACAATAATACTGCTTCTAAACTTGACTTTATATACAACATCAATTATTGTTATAGGTGTCATGTGTTTTGTTACGAGACCCAATATGATGTCACATTTTAGTGTCGTGTCAAAGTGCATGATTGTTTTTGGTTTTTGTTTTCAATTTGTGCTTTTAGCAGTATTTTTATTGCTTGTATATAAAGAAAAAATAATAATCAAAAGTGCAAACTTTTTTATGAGATTGTTTCAAAAAATGCATTTGATGCATAATATTGAGAAAAGGCAAAAACATCTTGTGGAAGTAGAGCAGCAATATAAAGAATGTGCGGCCGCAATTAAGGGACACATGAAGGAGATGGTTATTGCATTGCTCTATAATTTGTTACAGAGATTGTCGCTAATTTTGGTATCAGTATGTGTATTTATTGCTGTCGGCGGAAATGCCGAAAAGGTTTACGATGCATTTGTTGCACAGGGATTGGTTGTGCTTGGCTCAAACAGTGTACCAATACCGGGGGCAGTAGGTGCTGCGGACTATCTTTTTATTGATGGATTTGGTAAACTAATAAATGACAGTGTCAGTATTGAACTTTTGAGTAGAGGAATCTCTTTTTATTGTTGCATAATTGTATGTGGTATTATTACTTTGGCAGCGTCTATGCTCCATAGTTTGAAAGGAATGAAACGAAAGAAACAATGTTAGGTTTTTGGGATTATACGGTTGTTCTCACATATTGTTCAGTTATATCAGCCACTACAGGGATTCTTGTATCCCTCAGCGGAGCAGGTCATCCTTATATTGGGGTAATGTTTTTACTGTTATGTGGGCTTTGTGATACTTTTGATGGAAGAGTAGCAAGAGCAAAGAAAAATAGAACAAAGAAGGAAAAGGATTTTGGTGTACAAATAGATTCCCTGTCAGATTTAGTGGCATTTGGCGTATTGCCGATATGTGTAGGCATGGCGCTATATAAGAGGGATATATTTGATATGAAACAATTGAATCATGAACCGAGTGTATTGGCATGTGTACCTATGGGTATTATAATTGCTATAAGTGCGGTATTTGTGTTAGCGGCACTGGTAAGATTGGCTTATTTTAATATAACAGTCGAAGAAACTCAGGGTGAGGGACTTGGCGACAAGAAACACTATTTTGGTTTGCCGGTTACTTCTACAGCACTTATTTTTCCGACATTTTTGTTGGCAAGACATATTTTATATTTGAATTATGTTAATATTTCATTTATATATTATATTTTATTAATTGTTGTTGCAATTTTATTTGTATTGCGGTTTAAATTGAGAAAGCCGGGTACCTTAATGATATATTTCATGGTAGGTATTGGCGCACTTGAATTTATTGCTGTTATGGTATTAAAATTACTGGTAAAATAGAAATATGGATAATATAAAAGAAAATTCGGGAATATTAAGATTTTTATATAATACGATACCAGGAAGGTTTGTATTAAAGCTCATTACAAGCCCTGTGCTGTCAAAGCTTGGGGGAGTATACATGGATTCCAAAGTTTCTAAAATGCATATTAAAGGATTTATAGAGAAAAATGGAATTGATATGAGCCAGTATGAAGCAGCACAATATAAATCTTTTAATGATTTTTTTACAAGGAAAATAATAGCGCAGAAGCGCCCGGTTTGTGCTGATAAAACAGCGCTTATTTCGCCATGTGACGGACGTTTGTCAGTTTATAAAATAACAGACAGGGCAGAATTTGCTATAAAAAATAGCAGATATAAGGTAAAAGATTTGATACAGGGCAGCGAAAAGGCACCGGATTATAATGGCGGCGTTTGTGTTATATTGAGACTCTGCGTAGACGATTATCATAGATATGGCAATATAGATAATGGAGTTATTCTCGAAAATAAATATATTCGGGGAAAACTGCATACAGTAAGACCAATTGCTATAAACAGATATCCGGTATTTGTGCAAAACAGCCGTGAATATACGATTATTAAGACAGAAAATTTCGGAAAAGTGGCCCAGATTGAAGTTGGAGCCTTGATGATTGGAAAAATTAGAAATCATCAAACGAGTGGAAGCGTAGTTCGTGGCAGTGAAAAAGGAATGTTTTTGTATGGTGGTTCTACGATAGTTCTTCTGTTTGAGAAAGACAGAGTTGAGATACCGAAAGAGTATTATGTGGCAACACAGAATGACAGAGAAATAAAAGTTACGTTTGGAAGTAAATTAGGTGGTAAGATAAAATAACTTACCACCATTTCTTTTTTTTGAATATAACGCAGAGGATAATAACGATAATAATACTGATAACAAACACGGCAGGATAGCCATAACGCCAGTGAAGTTCCGGCATGATTTCGAAATTCATTCCATACCATCCGGTTATTAATGTAAGTGGCATGAAAAGAGTAGTGACAACAGTGAGAAATTTCATGATAAAATTTTGATGGACATCAAGCTGTTGTTGATAGACATCTCTGATTTGTGATGTATATTCCCAGATTTGTTCGGACTCATGGCTAAATAAAGAGATTTTTGAGCCTAGTATGTTAAATAATTGTTTTGTGTCAGTGTCGAAAAAATCTTTTGTATCGTCCACAAGACTGTGGAAGATTCCTTCTATTTGGACATAGTAGTGGTGCAGCGTAAGTGTCCGGCTTCGATAATTGGTTATTTCTCGGATTAATGTCTGCATTTTACCATTAAATATACTTAACTCTAATTGAATCAGGTTTTGTTGTAATGTGTTTATTTTTTCTAAATCTTTTGACATTATAAAGTCAAATAAATAATAGAGAGCAGTTCCGCTGGATGTGATTTTTTCGGCATTAGCATTTAACACTTTTTCAAACATTTCGCTGATATATTCATTTTTGTCAATAAAAATAATATATTGTGAAGTGTATATGAAACGAATTACCATTTGATTTGTCAGAATAATTTCAGGTATGCTGATATATCCATAAATAAAATCTGCGTAAGTTTCGATTTTGGAGAAATGGAAGTCAGCAAAAATCATAGGAATTTTAGGAATATATTCATTGACGATATTATAGTGTGTCGCTTTATCAAGAGGGATTATGGCAATATAACTGTCGGATTTTGCAACAGAAGAGGGTTGTAAGTTGTTATGGAAATCATAAAACATATCATTCACTTGCTCCATTTTATATAAACTATAATACTATATATAGTGCGTAAAAATTTATATTTTAACCATGTGTATATCTGATATAATATTGTAAAAGAATATGTTGAAACAAAAAGACAGAAAAAGAGGCTTAATAAATGAAAAAAAGAGATGTATTGGTGGAGTTATTAATTGAAAAAAAATATACGATTTCCTTTGCAGAGAGTTGTACGGGAGGAAAGATGGCGGCGGCAATTGTTGATGTGGCAGATGCCTCAAGGGTTTTCAATGCTGGTTTCGTGACTTACTCTAATGAGGCAAAGGTCAAATATGCAGGAGTAAAGCAGGAAACATTGGACAAATTTGGGGCGGTCAGTGAGCAGACAGCAGGTGAGATGGCAGAAGGTACAGCAAGACAGAACTATGCGGATGTAGCAGTGGGGATTTCAGGGATTGCAGGTCCCACGGGAGGAACAATAGATAAACCTGTGGGAACAGTATGCTTTGGATATTATATTTGTGGAACAGTTTTTACAGAAACGGTAGTCTTTCCAAATATAGGAAGAAATTCCGTAAGGGATATGAGTGTCGAGCATGTACTTGATGTTCTTATAAATGAATTGAACAAATTATAGTAATATGTTATTTTAGTATTTGTAACCAATTCATTTATGAATTGATTACCTGCTTGACCGCCATCTGCGAAGCAGATTAAGCATGGCGGTCAATACAAAGTATTTGTAACCAATTCATTTATGAATTGATTACCCAATTAGTGATGAGAAGAAGGTGATATTATGCCAATTAAAGTAAAACAGAACCTTCCGGCAAGGAATATTTTAGAAAATGAAAATATATTTGTGATGACAGAAACCAGAGCGATGACGCAGGATATCAGACCTCTCAAAGTTTTGGTTCTCAATTTGATGCCTACTAAAATTGTGACAGAGACACAAATTTTGAGAAAGTTATCGAATACCCCACTTCAAATAGAAGTGGAATTTTTGCAGACAGCTACATATCAGTCTCAGCATACAGATGTGAGTCATTTGGATGAGTTTTATAAAACATTTGATGAGGTAAAAGAGAGATATTTTGACGGCTTGATTATTACCGGTGCACCTTTAGATTTTATTGATTATAAAGATGTAGATTACTGGGAAGAAGTATGTGATATTATGGAATGGTCAAAGAAACATGTACATTGTACATTTCATTTGTGTTGGGGGGCTTTTGCAGGTTTATACTACCATTATGGTATTCGTAAGAGAGATAGATTGCCTAAATTATCCGGAATTTACAGTCATAAGATTTTGAATAAAAAGTCACCTCTATTTCGAGGGTTTGATGATATATTTTATGCACCGCATTCAAGAGCAACAGAGATTACAAGGGAACAGATACTTGAAATATCGGAGCTGGAATTGATGGCTGAATCTGAGGAGGCAGGGGTCGCGATTGTTAAATCAGCAGACAGCAGGCAGCTTTTTGTTTTTTGTCATTCAGAATATGATGCGGATACATTAAAATTAGAATATGAGCGTGATGTGGCAAAGGGATTGAATCCACAGGTGCCAGTGAATTACTTTCCATATGATGATTCGTCAAAGGAGCCGGTTGTGAATTGGCGTTCTGCGGGGCAGCTTTTGTGGACCAACTGGATAAACTACTATGTATATCAGACAACACCATATGATATAAACGAGGTAGAAAACGAGTAGGAGGAAACATTATGACAAAAATTATTGCAGACAGTACATGCGATTTGTCGGATGAATTAATTCGAAAATATAATATAGATATTTTACCGTTGTATATTCATATGGGAGAGAAGGAGTATAGAGACAGGGTAGAAATTTCTTCGAGTGATATATATAAATGGGCAGATGAAAATAATATTACACCGAAAACATCCGCTCCTTCCATAAAAGATGCGGTTCATATAATAAAACCTTATATGGACAAAGGGGAAGATATTATTATGTTTGCAATTTCGGAAGAAATGTCAACTTCGGCAAATGTAATGAGGTTAGCAGCAGAAGAATTGAATTACAGTGATAATGTTTATGTAATAAACTCCGGGAATCTTTCTACAGGAATTGGATTGTTGGTATTAGAAGCAGCAGTTATGGTGAAGGAAAAGATTGAGACGAAGGAAATTGTATCCAGGATTCATTTACTGAAACCTTATGTAAGAGCGAGTTTTGTTGTTGATACATTAACTTATCTGCATAGAGGGGGACGTTGCTCTGCTACATCTGCATTAATTGGCGGCGTACTCAAATTAAAACCTAGGATTGTTGTACAAGATGGGAAAATGGATGCAGACAAAAAGTATAGAGGAAAAATTCACAAAGTTATTCTTCAGTATGTTAAGGATTTAGAGAAAGATTTGATGCATGCAAAAAAAGATAGAGTTTTTATAACGCATTCCGGTTGTGATGATACGGTGATAAATCAGGTAAGAGATTATCTTGAACAGTTGGGACATTTTAAGGAGATTTTAATTACACAGGCAGGGGGTGTAATTTCCAGTCATTGCGGACCTGGTACTTTAGGGGTATTATTTATTGCCGGAGGAGATTCCTTTGGTCCTTATGATAAACAGTTTGATTTCAATCAAAATGGTATTATGGAAGAAGATGAAAAAGCTGCTGAGGCAGCGTACATAAGGTATCTCGTTGAAAAAGAGAACAATGATAATGGTCAGACAGAAGAGGATGACGAATAAAGTTTAAATATGACGATTTAGACAGGAAATACCAAAAAAATCTTGTATATTCTGCCTATGATAATATATTACCAAAAGTATTATAATATGTGTAACCAATTTGCTTGCAAATTGATTACCTGCTTGACCGCCATCTGCGAAGCAGATTATGAATGGCGGGCAATACAATTATATGTAACCAATTCATTTATGAATTGATTACCTGCTTGACCGCCATCTGCGAAGCAGATTATAAATGGCGGGCAATACAATTATATGTAACCAATTCATTTATGAATTGATTACCTGCTTGACCGCCATCTGCGAAGCAGATTATAAATGGCGGGCAATACAATTATATGTAACCAATTCGCTTGCGAATTGATTAGGAAAAGTCAGATAGGGTATTATAAATAATATAGGTAAGAAATATTATTGAGTAAAAGAGGTGTTTAAATTGTTTAAGGTTGGAGACTATATTGTTCACGGAAGAAATGGTGTCTGTAAAGTGATGGATATTACACACATTGATATTTCAGGAGCTGACAAGAATCAGTTATATTATACATTAATTCCGATGAAGTCGGAGGACAGCAAGATTTTTTATCCTGTTGACAGTGACAGAATTGTAATGCGTTCCGTTCTGACAAAAGAAGAGGCTGAAAATATTATGTCTGAAATTAAGGATATTGAGCCGATGTGGATTGATAATGAGAAAAAGAGAGAGGCACAGTATAAAGAGGCAATTAGTTCATGTGATTGTGAAAAATTAATATGTATTATAAAAACATTGTATGAGAGAAATACGGAACGAATTGCACAGGGAAAAAGAATTACTTATGTAGATGACAGATATTTGAAAGAGGCGAAAAGAAATTTGCATGATGAATTTTCTATTGCACTTGGAATAGATAGAGAAGAGGTTGAAAAATACATAAGGGAGCATATCGAGAATTAAGAACGAAGAATTTGATAAAAAAATAACTTTAAAAATATGAGTGGAAATGTTTGTCATTTCCACTTTTTTGTAGCAAAAGCCCGGCAAGCGATATTGTGCCTGCACAAAATATCATTTGCCGGGTGTAAGAACAACGAGAATACAATCCCGGAACGCTGTTGCTTCCGGTGATTTTAACTTGCAAAGAATATTGTACATGCATTATAATACCAATGAGATTAGAATAAAAAATAATATTCTATTTCGAGTGAAATAAAAAAATATTTTTTTGCGTTATAATTTTGTAGTTTATAAATATATAAACTATAGAGCATTAAAAATCTTAAGAGGAGGATATGGTATGTTTTGTAAAAAATGTGGAAAATACGTTCAGCCTACAGAAAACTTCTGCCCATATTGCGGAGAAAAAGTAGAAAAAGCTGAATTTATTGATAATACGGATGAGACAAAAATAATTCCGGAAATAGGAGACGAATTGGAGAAACGAATACCTGTAGACGATATAGAAGAAGATATCTCTGCGTCTACAGATATACCAAAGGAAATCGAATATGTTGAGGAAGAAGAGTTTGATTTCCCGGAAGATATCGGAGATGACGAGTTTGTCTTTGAAGAAGAATTAGAAGACGAAGATGAGGAGTTCTATGAGGAAGATGGCTTGGGAAATAAGGCTGCTATTGTAAATGAAAATAAGAAGATGAATATTATTGCAATTGCAGTTTCGGCATCAATTATTATTATCATTGTAATTGCAGCAGTTGCGCTGTCTATGGCTTTTGGTGGAGATAACAAAGAAACAGAAGAAACAACGACAATAGAAGAGACTACTACGAATCCTGAGGAAACAAAATCTGAGGGAACAGGGGAAGTAACGACACAGGAACAGAGCAATGACGTAGTAACTGAAACGGAGCCGGAGACAACTAAGAAAAAAGAGAAACCGACAAAGGCACCAGTGACAGAGAAACCAACAGAGAAACCGACAAAGGCACCGGTGACAGAGAGACCGACAGAGAAACCAACAGTGGCACCGACAGAAGCGCCAACTGATGCGAATAATGATGTAGGAGACGAACCGGGAACGGAGTAATTAGAAAATTGATATTAAAGGGATAAGATGGAGATTAAAAAAAATACGAGTGACTATTTAATTGAACTGCTAAATTCGACAGTAAATGAATTGAAACCAAAAGAAAAACCGGAGGATGTTAATTGGGAGGATATTCGCAATTTAGCTGTCTATCATAAAGTGGATGAGATGGTATTTCATGCTGTGTCAAAGTTAGACAATAAGCCGGAAGGTGGGGAGGCCTCAAGATGGTTTGGGCAGCATGAAAAGAGTCAGGTAGTAAATATGATTCAGGTCGGTGAGGCAGAGGCGATAATTGAGGAAGCGACATCTTGTGGAATAGATATATTATCGTTAAAGGGTGCTGTTTTAAGAGCGCTTTATCCGAAGCCGGAGTTTAGACAGATGGGGGATTTGGATTATTTGATTAATCCCGTTTCCAATATGATGGAGCGAATGGGAAAAGTAATGCATTCACTCGGGTATAAAGATGATGAAGGAGTAGGTCTGGAGTCTAGTCATGATGTGTATATAAAGCCGCCATACATGGAGGTAGAAATACATAGGCGGTTGTTGCCGCCTACGGAGGAAAATCATTGGCACACGGATAATATATGGGAAAGGCTTATAAAAGATAGTGAAAATAGGCATCTGCTTCATATGACAACAGAAGATTTTTATTTGTTTCACCTGCTTCATTTTGAAAAGCACTATTCTATGGGAGGAAGTGGTATTAGGTCGATTCTCGACCAATATTATTTAATGAAAAAATATAGCGACAGCATGGATTGGGATTATGTTAACCAAATGCTGCAAAAGATGAATTATGTAGATTTCGAGAAAATGTGCAGAGAATTAGCACAGGCCTGGTTTGGTAACGGAACGATGAAAGAGAGCTTGAAAGGACCTGCGGAATATATTATTAACAGTGGAGCATTTGGAACGTTTGAACAATATCAGAAGTGGAGTTTTGAGCAATATCGCAAGCAACAGGGGATTAAAACAAAAAAGGGTTTGTTTTTTAGGAGAATGTTTATGGAGCGTGACAGGATGGAGAATATATATCCATCTCTAAAAAAGCATGGATGGATATTACCGTTTTGTTGGGTGCACAGAATAATTAAATCACTTCTTTTTAGAAGAGACAGAGTAAAAATGGAATTGAAAAGTTTTAAAGATAAGTAAAAAAGGAACCTTGGGTTCCTTTTTTTATATTTTGTATAATTATGGCAATACTTTAAATGTGTGCTTGAGTATTCATAAAAAATGCATACATTTTCGGAAAAGGATTTAAGTAAAAAGGAAAGGAAGAAATACAAACATAATTTTTTATTCTTTGTGTTTGAATGATTTGGTACAAAATATGGACAAAGAAAATTTTAAACCATTCATCCCTTCGGATAAGGTGTTGCCGGAGTTTACGACTGCATCTATTATATTGGGAATTGTTATGGCAGTTATATTTGGTGGAGCCAATGCGTATTTAGGTTTAAGAGTTGGCATGACAGTGTCAGCATCAATCCCTGCCGCGGTTATTTCTATGGGGATTATTCGCATTGTTTTAAAAAAAGATTCTATTTTGGAAAACAATATGGTACAGACTATCGGCTCGGCAGGAGAATCTTTGGCGGCGGGTGCAATTTTTACAATGCCTGCATTATTTATGTGGGCGAAGGAGGGGATGTGTGAAAAGCCTTCTTTTTTGTTTATTGCTATCATTGCGTTTTGTGGTGGAATGCTTGGTGTACTGTTTATGGTTCCGTTGCGAATGGCATTAATCGTAAAAGAGCACGGTGTATTACCGTATCCTGAGGGAAAGGCGTGTGCAGAAGTTCTCTTGGCAGGGGAGGAGGGAGGAAGCAAATCAAAAGTTGTTTTTTCCGGCCTGGGTATTGCCGCGGGTTATAAATTTCTTACGGATGGTCTTCGCCTTTTTCCAAGTAAAGTTAATTTTTCATTTCATGGAAGTTATACATGTGGGGTCGGCATGGATGTTTTACCGGCATTATCCGGTGTCGGTTATATCTGTGGTACAAAGATTTCAAGTTATATGTTTTCCGGCGGTGTACTCTCTTATCTTGTGCTGATACCGGCAATTGCATATTTTGGAGGAACAAATACTGTTGCAGGTAGCAATGCAGCAGAAATTGTGGGAAATATCTGGGGAAGTTATGTAAGGTATATTGGAGCCGGAGCAGTGGCGGCCGGTGGAATTATCAGTTTAATAAAAACTCTCCCAACAATGATTAATACTTTTGGTCATGCCATTAGAGGTTTTGGAAAAAACGTGAAGAATGGTGACAGAACACAGCAGGATTTGTCTATGGCTGTTGTGTTGACAGGAATTATACTAATAGCAGCGCTCATGTGCATATTTCCAGGGATACCTATAAGTCCATTGGGGGCAATCCTAATTATTGTCTTTGGATTTTTCTTTGCTACTGTCTCGTCAAGAATGGTAGGTCTGGTAGGGAGCAGCAATAATCCGGTTTCGGGTATGGCAATTGCAACCCTTGTCATCACAACGTTTGTCCTAAAAGCTACAGGGACAACCGGGGCAGCCGGCATGATTGCAGCAATATCTATTGGTACGGTAATTTGTATCGTGGCGGCTATGGCAGGTGATACTTCTCAGGACTTAAAGACCGGTTATATTGTTGGTGCGACGCCAAAAAAACAGCAGATAGGAGAAATAATTGGTACAATTGTTTCAGCTTTATCTATTGGTGGTGTTATGTATCTTTTAAGTAATGCCTGGGGTGGTTTTGGTTCTGAGCAGCTGGCGGCACCGCAGGCCTCTCTTATGAAATTAATTATTGAGGGAGTTATGGGTGGAACATTGCCGTGGGTATTAATATTTCTTGGTGTGTTTATTGCTATTGTAGTAGAAATATTGGGAATACCGGTATTAGCCTTTGCAATTGGTCTTTATTTACCGATTCATCTTAGTGCGGCTATTATGATAGGTGGTCTTGTCAGATGGGGAGTTGAGAAAAGAGCGAAATACAGCAATGATAAACAAAAAAAAGAGTGTGTGGATAAAGGGATTCTTTATTCGGCGGGAATGATTGCCGGTGAGGGAATTGTCGGTATTTTACTGGCTGTTCTTGCAGTGATAGGCTTAGATAAGGCAATTGATTTATCAGGTATATATGGAAAGAATTTTCAGACAGAAGGAAAGTGGGTGTCGATTGTAGCATTTTTCTTTTTGATTTTATCTATTTTCTTTTTTTGCAGGAAGAAGGAAGAAAAGGTTTAGTCAGCTAAATAAATTTATAAACATTATGGAGAAATATGTTATACTTTAAAAGTATGGTATGAAATCGGGTTGGAGAGTATATGAAAAACAGGAAAAAGAATTATATTGATAACATTCCGAGGATTGTGAAAGCGTGGGAGCTGACAGAGGATGGAATGGTTGAAGTGGTGGTTAAGAATATAGGGATATTCTACAGAATAACTCAAAAACTTTTAAAGAAACCGATGTATAGTTTTATAAAATTAGATATGTATGGAAGTTGTGTGTGGCAGCACATTGATGGGAAAAGAAGTATCTATGAGATTGGTCGGATATTAGAAAAAGAACACAGTAGGGCAGCAGAGCAGTTGTATGAAAGGCTAAGCATTTTTTTTCGTATTTTAGAGAGAAATCAGTTTATTGTATTTGAAAATAAAATAGAACAATAAAGGAGATAAAAGGATGAAAATTTTAAAAGATTTACAACCGGCTAAGGTTTTTTCGTATTTTGAAGAGATTACGGAGATACCTCACGGCTCGGGTAATGTGAAACAGATTAGTGATTATATTGTAGAGTTTGCAAAGACCCATCATTTAAAATACAGACAAGATGAAGCTTATAATGTTTTGGTATGGAAGGATGGAACAAAAGGCTATGAAAATTCTGAACCTGTTATATTGCAGGGACATATTGACATGGTCGCCGTAAAAACAGCAGATTGTGAAAAAGATATGCAAAAAGACGGTTTGGATTTAGAAATCAATGGTGATTGGATTCAGGCAAAAAAAACAACGCTTGGTGGGGATGATGGTATTGCGGTTGCATACGCATTGGCGGTTTTAGATAGTAACGACATGATGCATCCACCAATAGAAGCTATATTTACTGTAGATGAAGAAATTGGTATGTTGGGAGCGGCAGCAATTGATGTTTCAAATGTAAGAGGAAGATTGTTGCTGAATATTGATTCAGAAGATGAGGGAGTTTTTACGGTGAGCTGCGCGGGCGGCGCTACTGTTGAGTGCAGTATTCCTTATAAAACGGAAATGATTCATGCACAGGTACTAGAGATTAGAATTGATGGGTTTATAGGTGGACATTCCGGTGTAGAAATAAATAAAGGCAGAGCAAATGCAAACTGTGTCATGGGAAGAATACTTTTAAATCTATTTCAAAATGTAGGAATGAGAATTATGGCAGTGAATGGTGGTGAAAAGGATAATGCCATTGCAAATGCAAGTGAGGCCGCTATAGCGGTTCTACCGGAAGTGATGGAGAAAGCAAAAGACATTGTCAATAATACATTTCTTGAAGTAAAAGAGGAATATAAAATTACAGACTCTAATGCAAAATTGACTATGAATGTTATAGAAGAGGGATTGATTGAACCTCTATCCGGACCGGCTACATTGGCAACTGTTATTTTACTGGCAAATATGCCAAATGGAGTACAGAGAATGAATCCAGAAATGCCGGAAATGGTACAGACGTCATTAAATTTGGGCATTGTAAGAACACAAATGGATGCAGTGAAACTGTCTTATTCGGTGAGAAGTTCCAGTGAAAGTGAGAAAAACTATTTGATTGAGAAACTTCGTTCTCTGACAGAAATATTTGGGGGAGAAATAAAGTGTGAGGGCGTTTATCCCGGATGGGAGTACAATGCAAATTCGAGATTAAGGAATACATGTATTGAGGCATACAAAGAATTATATGATGGAAAGGAACCAATTGTTGAAGGGATTCATGCGGGTCTGGAGTGTGGATTATTTGCTTCTAAGTTAGAAGGCTTGGATGCGATATCTTTTGGACCGGATATGAGACATGTCCATACGACAGATGAGCGTTTGAGCATTTCATCTACACAGAGGACATGGAAATTACTCGTAAAGATTTTGGAAATGTTGAAATAAAGGAAGATTTTTTAGATGACTTTTAATAAAGAATTACTAAAGAAAGATATGCATACAGCATTTCCGGTTATTGTTGTAGTTGTATTGATTATAGTATTGAGCAATGTCGTATTTGGTAAGATATGCGCACTTAGAATGTTAGCAGGAATACCATGCCCTGGTTGCGGATTGACCAGGGCATTTCTTTTAATTTTGCAGGGAGATATCAGGACGGCAACAGAAATGCATCCATTTTGGATACCGATAGTTTTCGTTTTGGTTTCATTGGCTGTTGGCAGATATTTTATTGAAAATAAAGAAAAGAGGAGAAAGATATTTTACATAATCAGGTTGTCGGCAATATTTATCCTCATTGGTATGTTTGCCTTATATATTTATAGAATGATAAATTATTATCCGGATGTGGAACCGATGGTATATGATAAAGATAATATTTTAAATATGGTAAAGGGTTTATGGTACAAAATATGGAAAAGATAAAAAAGAATTTGCTTCCAGTGATTATTGGAACAGTATTTGGATTTGCTGCCGGAGTTTTATTATTCAGTATGGACGACGGAAAAAGAAGTGATATTTTGTTGTTAGAGTTTTTTATAGCTTTTTTTGTGGGGAGTATTATTCAAACAATCTTACATGAGCTTGGACATATGATAGCCGGCCTGATAAGTGGATATGAATTTAGTTCATTCAGAATATTTCAATTTACATGGATAAGGGAGAATGGAAAAGTTAAGTTTAAAAAGTTTTCGCTGAAAGGAACGGCAGGACAGTGTCTTATGATTCCACCAAAAGATAGAGGATTAGAATATCCTATTATTTTTTATAATATTGGTGGTGTTTTAATGAACTTTATTTCATCAGTATTGTTTCTGATTTTTGGTTTTACCCTGAAAAATGAAGTGTTTGTTTTTATGTGTATTCCGGGATTTTATCTTGCGCTCACAAATGGTATTCCGCTACAAATCAATGGAATTGCAAATGATGGCAAAAATATAGTGGATATAAGAAAGAGTAAGACTGCAAAGAAGGCAATGGATACACTACTTAGATGTAATGCGCTGCAGATGCATGGCATCAGGTTGAAAGATATGCCGCAAGAGTGGTTTGTGGCAGAAGAGCCGTGTGATTTACGGAATATACATGTCTGTACACTCATATATTTAGATTTATGCCGTGAAAGTGATAAAGGAAATTATGTTGAATATGAGAAAAAAGTAAAAGAGTTTCTTGGAAAAGAAACGGCTCTTTTAGAAATTTACAGATGTGAGTTAAAATGTGAGTTGATATTTGTGTACATAAAACAGAGGAGATATGATGAGGCAGAAAAACTGTATATGGAAATGGAACAGTATTTAAATAGAACGAAAATGTTTTTAGAACATTATCCATTGATGTATGGATATCAGAAATTAGTAAAACAAAATCAAGGTAATGCGGAAAAGCTTTTAACAGAATATGAGAAAATGAAAAAGACATATCCATATAAATCTGCTATCGTAATAGGGGATGAGGACATAAAAAATATTGATTCCGGATTATATCAGAGTGAAAAAAGATAATACATGTATTTACAACTGTCTTGTCAGATGTCATATGGTGTGCTATAATGCCATACAATACTTGTAGCAATTTTTCAAAGAAATTTAGAAGCGAGATTTTTATGAAAGCAGATATTTTAATTGTGGGAAGCGGATGTGCCGGGTTATACTGCGCATTAAATCTTCCGAAGGACAAAAATATTTTAATCATCACAAAGGATATTGTGGAACACAGTGATTCCTACCTGGCACAAGGCGGAATGTGTATGCTGAAAGATGAGGATGACTTTGACAGTTATTTTTATGACACAATGAAAGCAGGACATTTTGAAAACAATACAGCAGCAGTGGAGACGATGATTCAATCATCACCGGATGTCGTTAAGGATTTGTTAGAATATGGTGTAGATTTTGCCAGAGACGAGGAGGGCAATCTTTTGTTTACAAAAGAAGGCGCTCATGCAAGAAATCGAATTTTATACCATAAGGATATTACCGGCAGAGAAATAACGAGTCATTTGTATGAAGCGTGTAAAAAACACAATAATATTACTATAAAAGAACATTGGACAATGGTTGACATAATATGCGAGAACAACAAATGTTATGGAGCCGTTGTGAAAACAAATGATGGGAAGTTGGAATCCATCTATGCGAATTATACGGTTTTAGCGAGTGGTGGGATTGGTGGAATTTATAGATATTCTACTAATTACAGACATTTGACCGGAGATGGCGTTGCAGTGGCAATCAGGCATGGAGTTGAAGTGGAGAATGTAGATTATGTTCAGATTCATCCTACAACTTTTTATTCAGAGAGAGAAGAGGACAGGAGCTTTCTTATTTCCGAGTCGGTCAGGGGCGAGGGAGCGCTGCTTTATGATAAAAATCATCATAGATTTACGGATGAATTGCTGCCGAGAGATATTGTGACAAGAAATATTAGAAAACAAATGAATAAAGATGGCACAAAGCATGTATGGCTATCCATGAGAACAATTGACAAAGAGCAGCTTGAAAATCATTTCCCTAATATTATAAAACATTGTAAGGAGCATGGATATAATGTGCCAAAGGAAATGATTCCTGTAGTTCCGGCACAACATTATTTTATGGGAGGGATTAAGGTAAACCTCGAGAGCAGAACATCGATGGAACAGCTTTATGCAATTGGAGAGACCGCCTGCAATGGTGTGCATGGAAGGAATCGTCTTGCCAGCAATTCGCTTCTTGAAAGCATGGTTTTTGCGAAACGTGCGGCGAGGGATATGGAGCGGCAGTTTGATAATACAGAATATAAAGAAATAGCAGATATTGATTTTACACTGTATGCAGATTTAGAACAGTGGAATAAGGAAAATAAGCAGATTATATTAGATGAGATAAACAAAGGAGAGAAAAATGTTTGACCAGGTTACATTAAAATTATCCGTTGACCCGTTGATTTTAAGTGCATTAAAGGAGGATGTGACCAGTGAGGATGTCACAACAAATTCAGTAATGCCAAAAGGGTGTCTGGGAGAAGTCGAGTTAATATGTAAGGAAGATGGAGTGATTTGTGGGCTTCAGGTGTTTGCAAGAGCATTTGAATTGTTAGATGAGACCACAAAGGTGGATTTGTTTGTGGAAGATGGAGAGGAAGTAAAAGCAGGTCAGCTTATGGGAAAAGTGACGGGAGATATCCGGGTTCTTTTAGTGGGAGAGCGCACAGGTCTCAATTACTTACAGAGAATGAGTGGTATTGCTACTTATACTAATTCTATTGCAAAATTGCTTGATGGAAGCAAGACGAAACTTCTTGATACAAGAAAAACTTCGCCAAATAATAGAATCTTTGAGAAATATGCTGTCAGAATAGGCGGCGGAAATAATCATCGATACAACCTTACGGACGGAGTTTTGTTAAAGGATAATCATATCGGTGCAGCGGGAAGCGTAACAAACGCTATAAAGATGGCAAAAGATTATGCACCGTTTGTAAGAAAAATAGAAGTAGAAGTGGAAAATCTGGACATGGTAAAAGAGGCAGTGGAAGCCGGTGCAGATATTATTATGTTAGATAATATGAGTCATGATGTAATGAAAGAGGCAATCCAAATTATTGATGGCAGAGCAGAAATAGAAGTTTCAGGAAATGTAACGAGAGAAAATATTGCAAAGCTTACTGATTTGGGTGTGGATTACATTTCAAGCGGAGCATTGACACATTCTGCTCCGATTATGGATATATCCTTAAAGAATTTGCATCGTATTTAATTTTTTATTGATGATGCGTTACAATCCTTATGTAATGAAAATAGAATTGATATTGGTCTTAGCAGGAGGAAAAATGGAAGGCGAAAGAAGAAGAGAAAGTCTTTTGAAAATATTACAGGAAAGTGATGTCCCGGTATCGGGGGCAAAGCTGGCTGAAAAGTTTCAGATTAGCCGTCAGGTGGTAGTGCAGGACATTGCATTACTGCGTGCGAAACAATATAATATTTTGTCTACGCATAAGGGATATGTTTTACAGGACAGAGGAAATATTCAACGGGTTTTTAAAGTAAAACATAGTGCTGAGAAAATGATAGATGAACTGAATCTTATTGTAGACCTTGGTGGAAAGGTAGAAGATGTATTTGTGTATCATAAGGTATATGGTGTTGTCAGAGTAGAAATGAATATAAAATCCAGAAGGGATGCAAAAAAGTATGTTGAGGAAATCAAGGGGGGAGTATCTGTACCATTAGAACAGATTACCTCTGAATATCATTATCATACAGTGACGGCGGAGTCAAAGGAAATGTTGGATGAGATACAGGAAGAATTGCAGAAACAGGGGTATCTGGTAGCGCTTAGAGACTATGAACCTGTGGATTTTTGGAGCACAGATGAAAAACAATAATATGTAATTTTGGAAAAATGTAAATGCCGCAATTTTAAAAAGTTGTGGCATTTTTTTAATTTTATGATATGATATATGAAGACGGTGCGTGGCTCAGCTTGGTAGAGCGCTGCGTTCGGGACGCAGAGGTCGCAGGTTCGAATCCTGTCGCACCGATGATTCGTAATATAGCCATGCAATATAGGTGCATGGCTATATTGCTATCAAAAGGAGGTAAACTATGAGTAAAAAAATATTATCACTCATTTTGTCACTGGTGTTAGTGACATCACTGCTAACAGGATGTGGTGAGAAAGAAAGTACATTTTTTAAAGAGGTGAAGGAAATCTCAAAAATATCTACAGGTGAAGGTACTGTAGAAATGAATATGATTTTTGATGCGGGAGACAATGACCCAAAGCAGTTATTGAATGAAGAGGGCAAGGTAGCTGTTGGCATAAAAGCTGATGTAAAGCAGGAAAGTGAAAAGAAGATGGCAATGAAATTTTCTGTGAAACTTGGTAAGGCAACAGACTATCAGGATTTGACAACAATTGCCGTTCAGGACACGAAGCTTTATGTGGATGTTGCACCTGCAATTGAATTGCTAAAAACTTTTGATGAAGAAGCAGCAACAGAAGTGAAGTCATCACTTTCACAGATTGGTGTGACAGACAGTATCTCAGTAGATTACAAGCAGTTAGCCGACGCAGCCGGTGTAGAAATACCGGAAGAGCAGAAAACTGACAAGGAATTGCTTGAAAAAGTAAATAACATTTTTGATAAAGTTGAAAAAGATTTTGAGAGTTTACAGGGCAAAGATGGCGATGACTATACATTATCTGTAAATAGTAAAAATGCAGATAAGGCGGTAGATGCACTTGCGACTTTCTTTGAAAATGACTATGACGATATTATGACACTGTGTAAAGATATTGTGAAAAAGGCTTACGGTGAAGATAATACAATCTCACAGACATATGAGCAGATGTTAGGTACAACACTTTCCGGTGCGGATAAAGCGAAAGATTTAAAGGATAGCAAGCAAGATATTGTAAAGGAAATTAAGGAATCAAATATTAATATTGTGGCAAAAGCGAAAGCAAGCGGCAGTGAGGGTAAAATTTCTTTAGAGACAGGAGATATCACAATCGAAGAAGATGGTGTGAAACAGACCGGAAACGTCAGCTTGAATGTTACAGTGAAAGAAACAAAAGCTTCAATTGATGATATGATTCCGAAAAATGCATCAGACATTACAACACTTGTTATTACAATGCTGAACCAGATGGGGCAGATGAATGAGGGCGTGTCAGGAAATGACGGTTTGGATGATATGATGAAAAATCAGCCGGATGCTGGGTTATAAAATTCAATAATAAAAAAGGAATTTTGTTCGCAAAATTCCTTTTTTATTATATATAAACGCTCCGCTTTAGGGAGGAAGAAATTATGCTAAGATAATTTCTTCTGCGAAGCGTTTTAAGCAAATTATTTTGTTTTAATTGCTGCATTAACAAATCCTAAGAATAGAGGATGTGGTCTGTTAGGACGACTCTTTAATTCCGGATGCGCCTGAGTTGCAACAAAGAAAGGATGAGATGGAATCTCTATCATTTCTACAATTCTTCCATCAGGAGAAATACCTGATAATTTCATACCGTTTTCGGTCAAATTTTTTCTATAATCATTATTTACTTCATAGCGGTGGCGATGGCGTTCTTGAATTAACTCACAGCCATAAAGTTCATAAGCTTTGCTTTCCTTGTCTAATACACATGGGTAAGAACCAAGTCTGAGAGTACCACCGATGTCTGTCACGCCTTCCTGGTCTGGCATTAAACTGATAACCGGATGTGTAGTTGCATGGTCAAGTTCGATGCTGTGTGCATCACGAAATCCAACTACGTTTCTGGCAAATTCAACAATCGATAACTGCATACCAAGACAAAGACCAAGGAAAGGAATGTTGTTCTCTCTGGCATATTGGATTGCCGCTAATTTGCCATCGATGCCACGAATACCGAAACCACCCGGAACGAGTATTCCGGAAACATCACTAAATATTTCTGACGCATTTTCTTTGGTAACTTCTTCGGAATCCACCCATTTGATGTTAACAGTAGTTCTGTTTGGATATCCGGCATGTTTGAGTGATTCTACCACACTGATATAAGCATCATGCAATGCAATATATTTTCCGACGAGTGCAATTGTAATTTCCTGGGTTGGGTTTTTTGCAGCTTCCACCATTGATTTCCAATCGTCAAGGTCAGGTTTTGGACAATCTAATTTAAGACTTTCGCAAACAATCTCTGCAAGATGTTCTTTTTCCATAGCAAGGGGGGCTTCATAGAGCATGTCTACCGTAAGGTTTTGAACAACATGACTTGCAGGAACATTACAGAAAAGGCTGATTTTGTCTTTTAGACTGTCACCTATTTCGTATTCTGTACGACAGACAACAACATCTGGCTGAATACCCAGTCTCTGCAATTCTTTTACACTCATCTGTATAGGTTTCGTTTTCATTTCTTCTGATGCAGGAAGATATACCATAAGTGCTACATGGATGAGAATACAGTTCTCATGTCCTACATCATGCTGGAATTGACGAATAGCTTCGATATAAGGTTGAGATTCGATATCGCCGACAGTTCCGCCAACTTCGATTATTGCTATCTCAGTTTCCTCGCTGAGGCTTCTGTGGAAACGGCTCTTGATTTCATTTGTAATGTGCGGAATAACCTGAACGGTTCCCCCGCCAAAGTCTCCACGTCGTTCTTTTTCTAATACAGACCAGTAAACTTTACCGGTCGTAACGTTTGAATTTTTGGTTAAGCTTTCATCTATAAATCTCTCATAGTGACCAAGGTCCAAGTCTGTTTCAGCACCATCGTCAGTCACAAAAACTTCACCGTGCTGGATGGGGTTCATAGTACCGGGGTCAATATTGATATAAGGGTCAAACTTCTGCATTGTAACTTTATAGCCACGAGCTTTCAGAAGTCTTCCAAGTGAAGCGGCCGTAATACCCTTTCCGAGACCGGAAACAACACCGCCTGTTACGAATACATATTTTACTGCCATGTCATTTTTCCTCCATAAGTAAATCATGCAAATTTTAACAACACCTTACTAGTCTACTACAATAGGGTTTTTTATGCTAGAATAAAATCGAATTTTTCAAAGAAACTAAATATTTAAAGAAATATTCAATAAAAATTCACATTATTTTTGCATGATGTGATATAGTAAGTTACTAGAAAGATTAGATGAAAGGAAAAACAATGGATAATAATCAAAATAGAAATACAAATAGAAATAATCCAAATATGAGGGGCAATGATGACCAAAAGAAAAATAAGATTATAACTATTATAATTGCAGTTGTCGGAGCAATTATATTTACATCGCTTGGTTCTATGATGATTAATTCTGCAACGAAGCAGGAGATAACTTATGACCAGTTTATTATGTTACTGGATAATAATCAGGTGGAGAGTGTAGTTTTCGATTCGGGTAAAATTTATATTGAACCAAAAACAGAAAATAATAATTCTTTGATTCGAGTAAAAAAGACATTCTGGACTACATCACTAAATGACCCTGATTTGATATCTGAATTGAAATCTAAATATACAGGGGTAAAGTTTAAGGCAGAGCCTACCAGTACATCAACTAGTATTTTACTTATAATACTTGAGTGGGTATTGCCACTTGTTCTATTTTGGTTATTCTTTATGTTTATTATGCGAAAGGCATCCGGAGGAAAAGGCGGTGGAGTCTTTGGCGTTGGAAAATCAAATGCTAAAGTTTATATACAGAAAAAGACAGGTGTCACATTTAAAGATGTGGCAGGACAGGAAGAGGCGAAAGAATCGGTCGTAGAATTGGTTGATTTTCTTCACAATCCCGGAAAATACACAGCCATAGGTGCAAAGCTTCCAAAAGGAGCGTTACTTGTGGGACCTCCAGGTACCGGTAAAACTCTTCTTGCGAAAGCGGTAGCAGGTGAGGCAAATGTACCATTCTTTTCGTTATCCGGTTCCGATTTCGTGGAGATGTTTGTTGGTGTAGGCGCCTCAAGGGTGAGAGATTTATTCAAGCAGGCAGAGGAAAATGCGCCGTGTATTGTATTTATTGATGAGATAGATTCTATTGGAAAGAGCCGTGATTCCCGATATGGTGGAGGTAATGACGAGAGAGAGCAGACATTAAATGCTCTTCTTGCTGAAATGGACGGGTTTGATACATCAAAAGGTATTTTGATTTTAGCGGCAACAAACAGACCGGAAGTTTTGGACCCGGCGCTTTTAAGACCAGGGCGTTTTGACAGGCGTGTCATTGTAGATTCTCCTGATTTGAAAGGAAGGCTCGAGACACTTAAGGTGCATTCAAAAGATGTAAAGTTAGATGAGACGGTAGATTTAGAAGCAATTGCGAATATTACCAGTGGCGCGGTAGGTTCCGACCTGGCAAACATGGTAAATGAGGCGGCAATTAATGCAGTCAAATGTGGTAGGAAAGCAATTTCACAGGCAGACCTGATGGAGGCTGTAGAAGTAGTTATTGCGGGTAAAGAAAAGAAAGACCGAATACTAAGCAAGAAAGAAAAGCAAATCGTAGCTTACCACGAGGTTGGTCATGCACTTGTTACGGCATTGCAGAAGGATGCTGAACCGGTACAGAAGATTACAATCGTGCCTAGAACAATGGGGTCATTGGGATATGTGATTCAGGCGCCTGAGGAAGAAAAGTTCCTTATGACACAAAATGAGTTAAATGCAAGACTGGTTACATTGTTGGCGGGACGCGCATCAGAAGAAATCGTATTTCATTCTATTACAACAGGAGCTTCAAACGATATGGAAAAGGCTACGGACATTGCACGTTCGATGATTGCACAGTATGGTATGTCTGAAAAGTTTGGGTTAATGAGTCTGGAGAGAATCGAGGACCCGTATCTGGGAAGACATTCACAGCTCAACTGTAGTGATAAGACTGCTACACAAATCGAGGAAGAAGTTAAGGTTCTTCTTAAGGAAAAATATGAGGAAGCAAAACAGTTGTTGAGAGATAATCGGGATAAACTGGATAAGATTGCAGAGTTTTTATATAAGAAGGAAACGATTACAGGGAAAGAGTTTATGGAGATTTATCGTCAGTGTGATGGGGAAGCTGTCGTTTGTGACGACAATTGTGGTAATCATTAAATTTTCCACCTGCCGTTTGTCGTCAAAGGATACGCTGTCCCATGTGCCGAAGTAGCAAGAAATCTGGCTGACCTGTTCCGGACTTATGGAATGCTACAAAAAAATCTTTGATAAGTTAATTTAAAAAAGACTAATATTGATAATATTAAAACAATTTCAGAAGTTGATAAAAAAGAGGTTCGAGCAGGTAGGAAAGCGAAAGTATTTGCAGGAGGTATTGAAATGGAGTTAAAGAATCCTATGTTGGTTGTAACGGATATGGATAAAACCGTTGAATTTTATAAAAGGGTTTTGGGGCTTCAGGTAGTCACGGATTTTGGCGCAAACAAGACATTAACGGGCGGTTTAGCCTTGCAGACGTTGGAAACATATAAGGAATTTATTGCTACAAGTGATATTTCTTTCGGCGGTAATAATTTTGAAATTTATTTTGAGGAAGATGATTTTGATAAATTTGCAGATAACTTAGGAAAATGTAATATTCAATATGTTCACCCGGTCAAGGAACATTCGTGGGGACAGCGCGTGGTTCGTTTCTATGACCCAGACAGGTATATTATCGAAGTGGGCGAAAATATGAAAGCGGTTTGTAAAAGATTTATAGACAGTGGAATGACACCGGAACAGGTGGCAGGGCACATGGACGTACCTATGGAATATGTAAATGAGTGTATACGGTAGAGGATAAACCAGGGGAGTTGTGGAGGTGCCGGTGGATATGAAAAGATATATTGCTTTTTTGCGTGGCATCAATATAAGCGGCAGAAACAAGGTAACAATGACTGAGCTGAAAAAATGCGTTGAAAGATTAGGGTATGAAGAAGTTAAGACATATCTGAATAGTGGTAACGTGATTTTTTCGAGTGATGAAAATGATATAGGGAGTATTACAAAACGGATTGTAATGATGATAAAAAGTCGGTTTGATTTAGATATTCCTGTTTTTGTCATTGCGAAAGAAGAGCTTGAGGACATTTTATGTAATGCTCCCGATTGGTGGGGAAATGACGATAAGGAAATCTATGATAATCTAATTTTTATTATGCCGCCAGCTACATTTGCTGACGTTTTCAATGAAATCGGAGAGCCGAAAGAAGAATTGGAGAAGATACAAGACTACAAAGAAGCAATATTTTGGTCATTCAGCCGAAGAGATTATCAAAAGACAAATTGGTGGTCAAAAACAGCCAGTGCAAGTATCAGAAATAAATTAACAATAAGGACGAAAAGTACTATCAGGAAAGTAGTTGGAATGTAGGCACCAGAAATTAACATAGCTGAAATCAGAATTTGTGGAGCTGATACTATGAAAGGATTTGAACGGAAAAATCAATTTTTTCTCTTTGCTGATAGGCAATCAAGGTGGAAACCCAAGACAACAAAACAGGCGGTATGCTGCCCTTTCCGGGAGGATACTGCCTTTTGTTGTCATCAGCCCGTTTCACGGTCTACATGTAGTTCCTTGTAAACTGACCTAAAGTGGAGTTGAGAAAACAAATATATTTAAATTTTTCCATGGAGAATAGATATAATTTCTTGTCAATAATATCCTTTTTTATCATATAATAAAATAGTAAAAATGATTATATTAAAAGAAATATTTTTATACTAAAATTCTTGAATAGTAATTAAAAAAATGTTAAAATATCACTCTAAAACAAAGATACTTTTTAAGAGATAGATAATGAAAAGAGATTATGAAAAAGATAAGAAAACAAATTACGGTTAATTTCTTTCTAGTTATAGTTTCTGTTGCTGTAATCTTTATAATGAAAACAGTTTA
Organism: uncultured Eubacterium sp.; assembly: GCF_937958975.1. Lineage (GTDB taxonomy): Bacteria > Bacillota > Clostridia > Lachnospirales > Lachnospiraceae > Eubacterium_G. The sequence continues at coordinate 35,568 of NZ_CALGRE010000004.1, forward strand.
TAACGATGGTCTACTGGAATGGAAGAAATATTTGGGAACAGATATCATTTTTGTTATGATAACATCATTAGTTACTACTATTGGATGGAGATTTGCCGAAAATATCACAGGACATTGGGTTTATAATTTAATATTAGCAGTAATTTTGTTTCTATTTGTAATGGAATATGGAATGTCGATACAATATTGTAATGAAACACTAATATACATTATTGCGGTATCAATATTTGTTTTTTTATTATTATATATAATAGAAAACAGCATTATTATTTTTTATTTTAAAAGAATTACGAAATCAATAGATAAATTAAGCTATCGCAATGAATACAGGGAGAAAATAATATGATTTTAATTATGTTTATATTTATATTTTCTATAATATCAATTGTTATGTTAACGATTGCCAATAGGGTAATAGGAGATGAAAATATAATTAATGAGTCACAATATTGCTATACAACAGTTTTTGTAAAAGGTACAACACGCGGTTCAGTAGGAATGTTTGTATCAAATAGTATGCTTGAAAAAATGAGGGAGAAATTAAAAACAAGATACTCTAAATTTTAAGGGAAGTCATTGAATGAGTGAAGAATTTATTTGTCCGGAAAAAGAATATTTAAAAAAGATACAAATTGTATATATTGAAAGTAAGTATCTATTTATAAATGCTGAAGAAATGTTAAGTCAAATGAGATTTTTTGTTGTTCCTATTGTAGAACAATGAAAAATAGGAACACTTATATAAATACTATTGTTATTGGAAAAAGCTAACAAAGAATAATGTTAAGGTTTTATGCAGTATGTGTGAAGCCTTAATTTTTTGTATATAGAGAAAAAATTTAAGTAAATATTATATAAAGAAAATCTTTTATAAATTGTTTTGATATCTGCATGGTTATATTTTGGTTCTATAAATGGATGTAATAATTCGGGTTGCTATTGCCATTTTGCTTACTTTATTACAATCAGAAAATAATAAATACAAGTGCAATTGACATAAAAAAAAGATTATGATAATATAAATGCCGATTAAATATATTTATTGTTTAAAAAACATGAGAGGGGTATAAAAAATGAAAAAAGAAAGATTATTGTTATTTACATTACTATTAAGTGTATGTAGTTTAATAAGTGAGATAGAGGTAAGTGCACGTGACTGTTATTATAAATCTCGGATAGCGAACGGATATCACTATTCTTTATCAGTAAATTCAACATCAGAACCGAAAAGTATAAAATTAATTGATATTTTGTACCATACACAGGCTGCTTCCTCTGAAAAATTAAGCATAGAAGTTGGAGAGACATTATCTTCAACGGCTACAGTAAAGGTTGAAAGTGCATTGTCTACTACAGTTGGTGGTGAAGTAAAGGCTTTGGGAGTATCTTCAAAAGCAGAGCTTTCAGCGAGTGTTATGGCAGGTGTAAGTGTTGAAAATAAGGTATCTAAAACTTATAAGCAGGGGTATGAGGCAACAATTAAGAAAAAGGATAAAAAAGGTTGGTATGCATTGGAATCTGTTACATATGGAAAAGCATTGAATTATAAGTTTGCAAAGGAAAGCATATCGAAATCGAGTGATAGGAAAGTTAAAACAAAGAAAGTAATATATAATCCAAATGAGAATACAGTTCCTGCAAAGAGAATGAAATGGTATAAGAAAGACCCTCAGCAACAAGGTATATATACAAAGTATTAAATTTAAATCTGTTAATGTAAGGTATTGAAAATTTATGCTTATAGACATAGAATAAAACTTTTTCAGCATGGGAGAATGAAAAATGAATACAAAAATTAAAAAAGTAACATATATTATATTAGTAGTAATTTTGTTTTGTGGATGTTCAAAAAAACAAGATAATGTAAATAGTAAATTGGATGAAAGGTTTATATTGCCACAGTATAAACAAGTTTTGTTAACAGATTTAGAGAATTGTGACATTGAATTTATGAAAAATATGCCTTTTTATGATTTTGAGTTTAGAATAATTTCAACAAAAAAATTAAATGCAGATAAAATAGGTATACAATTTGATACAACGATAAAATATGATTGTGATGTAGTAGGAGAAGAAAAGATTGATAAAGAAAAATTTGGATATGCATTACTTTGTGCTTATAATGGGTATGAAGTCAAAGAACAATCCAAAGAAATAGAACAAATAAGCGAAGAAGATTATAGGAATGTTATAATAAATAACAATGAATTTAAAGAATTATATGTTTATACATGCTCTGTAACTTTAGATACAGAACATATTGGTAATTCAGCTGATAATGAGATAAATCAAATGACAGTTACATATAACAATGATAAATATGATTTTGATATTGGGCGAATTTATGTGGATAACTCGAGAAAGTTGAAAGAAACATTTGCAAGGGATTTAGATGGAGAGGATTCTGCCTGCCAGACGATTAATGGTTTAGATTACATTTCGTTAGATAATGAGAAAGATGGTAAGTTTGAACTTCGGCTAGATGAAGTTATTGAGACATTTGATGAAAAGATGGAAATTCAATCATTTAATCTGAAAAATACAAGGGAAAGAATTTCAATCGAAGAAGCTAAAATCGTAATAAGTAATGAATCAGGTGTTGTACAGTTTGAATATAATAAAGATAAGAAAACTGTTATCCCCCCAGATTCATCAGTAAGTATTATTTTACAATGCAAAAGTGATAATTTGAAAAATAATATAGGTTATTACATTTCGCCTATTGTATGTATTGATTATAAAATTAATAAGAAATCTGGAATATTAAATGTTCCGATTATGGCAAGAGCATGTTTACGAACGGCATATGAAATATACGCATATAAAGCTGATTCTATTGATATATTTAATTTATATTTGAATAATTTAAATAATTAGTAAGGAAGTGAACAATGAAAATTAAGAATTTTTTAATATTTCTTATATGTATTCTAATTTACTGTATTCCTTTAGGGGCAGTCATTGTCATTTCTAATCGTGAAATTAAAAAGTATGATGAAGATACAGATTTTTATATGTCCATTACAGCATATGGTGGAATAGAAAAAGTTATAAAAATGGATATGAAAGAATCTTATCTCGTAGATATGAAAGTAACTTCTATTGAAGAATATACTATAGTGTGTAGTAATGAGGCGGTTATCGAATGTGAAGTGGGAGATGAAATTCATAAAAATCAAATTTTAGGTAATGATAAAGGTAATATAATCAAGTCAAATTTTAATGGAAGCATTTCTAATATTAATTATAGCGAAGATAATACGATTATTAAATATAATGATTTCAGTAATCTTGTATATGAAGCATATGTGGACGAAGATAAGTTTGAGGATTTTGACACAAAGAAGTTTTATAATAATAAAGGAAAAAAAATCAAAATACTTGAGAAGTCTAATATAATTGAAGAGGGAAAGTTTAAAGTTTGGATGACTATTCCGGATAAAAAGGCGATTTATGGAAAAACAGTGGAAAAATATGAATTATACACTGATACGGTATACAGTAATGCATTAGTTGTGACAAGAGATTGTGTATATTCTGTAGACGATAAGCATTATATTCGCACAGTAGATGAAAATGGATTGTTTTTAGAGGATGTCGAGGTTAATGTGGGGTTTGCAAATGATAAGTTTATTTGTATTACCGGTGACGGAATAAAAGAAGGGGTCTATTGCGATTCAGGATATTCTAAGGTGGAAGAGGAAATTAGTGAAGAAAATTAATATAGAACTCAAAAAAATTAAAAAAGCATATGGTACACAAAGTGTGCTAAAAGACATTACATTATCCATTGATAATGGCAGTTACTATGCAATATGTGGTCAATCGGGTGCAGGAAAGTCAACATTGATGAACATTCTTGGGTTGATAGAACCATTTGATGAAGGGCAATATGTTTTTAATGGACAAATTTTAAAGTGTTCAAAAGATTATTCTCACATAAGAAAATCTTACATTGGCTTTATATTTCAATCCTATAATTTAATTCCAAACATATCTTGCAGAGATAATATTATTATGCCATCATTATATATAAAAGAAGATAGAAATATTTTAATTAAACGCTTTAAAGAGCTGGTGTACTCAATGGATATTAGCAGTTTGCTTGATAAAAAATCTAATTTGTTGAGTGGAGGTGAAAAACAAAGAGTTGCAATAGCCAGAGCTTTATTGTTGAATCCGGGATTAATTATTGCTGATGAGCCTACAGGAAATTTAGATGAAAAGAATAAGAGTATTGTACTTGATATTTTAAGAAAAGAGCATGAAAAAGGAAGGGCTATTATAATGATAACACATGATGAAGACACAGCGAGTATGGCAGAAAAAAAATATATGTTAGAAAATGGGATATTATTATGATTGGCAGTTTACTAAGAAGCATTAGAAATGCCGGAAATATGGTTAATGTAAATAAAAAAAATTATGTTTTTTTATCTGTTACAATTATTATTTCCTTTTCGGCATTGGGAATATATATGTTTTATTCTGATTCAAGTATATTTAATGAGCATAAAGAGATATTAAATGTGTCAAGTAAGGTTGCATTTATTGAATATGAGAATAAAGATATAGAAAAAGTAAAAGTTTTAGAAAAAAAGCTAAGTGAGATGAAAAAATCATATAGTTACACAAGTACGGAAATTGAAGGATTAGATGTATCGAGTATATGGAGAGTTCCGTCAACCTCTATTATCATTAATATTCATATTATACCTAATAATGTATGGGCTTATTATTATAATTTAACTAAAAGAGTTGAAATGAATAATGGAAAGAGAAATTTACATATACAGGGGAAAAATATAATTGTATCGCAACGGCTTTATGATTTAATGAAAAATCGACAGGATAATGAGGGCAATTTGTATCTAAAATTACCAATAGAAAGAGATAATGGTAGTATTAACTATTTACAATTTGCAGTATCAGGTATATGCAATGAACAAGTTAATGATTGGAAAGACTATTCTGATGATTTGCTTGAATATGGCGGATATTTTGACGTATTTATGTCATATGATGCATTTGAAGAAAAAGTATATGGGAAACATTCATATAAGTTAACAATGTATACAGATTATGTAAAAGAAATTCAAAATATTGCGAAAGATTTAGGCTTACAGATTAGTTCGCCATTATCTGAAAAGGAAGTAATGAGAGAGCAGTATATTAGTTCAGTAAAAATAAAAGAGGGGATTACAATAGGTCTTTTGTTTTTGCTAGGAATAAATTTGTTAAGCTGTTTTTCAAATGCCCTAAGTGAAAGGAGATTTGAGGTCAGTGTAAGAAGAGCTATTGGTGCAAGTAAAAAGAATGTTATTTTTCAATTTTTTGTAGAGGGAATTATTGTCATGCTAGTGGATGTGTGTATATCGATAGCAGTGATTATGATTACAATGTGTGGAATTAAATTATATAAATGGTTTGTTTTAAAAGAATTGTGGAGTATAAGAATAACTTTATATTCGATATTTACGCTTTCAATTTGTTGTGTTTTTTTATCACTGTTCTTTAGTATTCTATTTGCTGTAATGTCAAGTAAAGTAGAAATAGTTAAATATTTAAAGGGTGAATAAAACTTTAATCCTCCGAGACCTGATATTACAATATCAGTTACTCGGGGGATTTTTTACGTTAAGTATGTTATAATAATCCCATGAGTGATTTTAATTTTACAGAGGAATTGAAAAAAATGCCCAACACACCGGGAGTTTACTTGATGCATGATTTTCGGGATGATGTTATTTATGTCGGAAAGGCAATTAATTTAAAACGGCGGGTGAGTTCATATTTTAGGGAGAGCACAAAAAAGAGTTTAAAAATTCAATCTATGGTTTCCAATATCAAGAGATTTGAGTATATTCTTACAGACTCAGAATTAGAGGCTCTTATTTTAG
>NZ_CALGRE010000005.1 GCF_937958975.1 uncultured Eubacterium sp.
CGACCACCGAGATCTACACTCTTTCCCTACACGACGCTCTTCCGATCTTCCACAGCTGCAATAATGTTATCTAAATATTCGTTTAAAGGATAAATTTCTTCAATCAGTCCTTTCTGAACTGCCTCGTCATAATCCATCTCTTTAATTTCTGTTTCATTCACCTTTTCAGCATACGCTTCTATATCCTTAGTCTGTGCTTCATCGGCATCTCTTCCACCGTATGTAAACACTTTAATTCCATTATAAATAGCAGGATTATGACTTGCCGTAACCATCATTCCATATGGCATTTCATGCTTTTCAACATAAAACATAATCAATGGAGTTGGTGCTGATTTGTTTACAAGAAATGATTTGATTCCTTCTGCTGCAAACACCTGACCTGCCCACTGCATTGCTTCCTTAGATAAAAATCTTTTATCATAGCCAATGATGATTCCTTTTTCTGTCTTTTTCTCAGCTTTCATTTTATCACACATAGCCTTCGCAAGCAGTTGTATATTTGATTTTATAAATTCATCACCAATCACTGCTCTCCATCCACCTGTTCCAAAGTTAATCATTTTATAACCATCCTTCCTTTTACAATTTATTTATTAATTATCCTAAAATAACTTCAATTTCATTGATACTGTTTTCAGGTAAAACCCCTATCTCATCAACATTCTCTCCGTTAACCCTGATTTCTTTTACACCTTTCATTACACCATTAGGATTTAATACTTTAATGTTGTATGTAGCTCCACGCCATTTCCTTGTCACGGAAAATTCTTTCCATTCCCCCGGAATACATGGGTTTACGTCTAATTTATCAAAGTCCGGTTTAATACCAAGCATAAATCTTGTTGCGGAAAAATACGACCAGCCGCCTGAACCGGTCATAAACGGATGTCTTGCACGCCCATATGCTGTATGGTCTTTTCCCATAATAAACTGACAATATGAATATGGCTCCGACTCTCTTATTTCAATCATATCATTCTGGTTATAAGGACATAGGGAATCATAATATTCCATAGCTCTGTCACCACGTCCCAAGACACATTCCGCTGCCCATGCCCAAGGATTTGGATGAGAAAAGATTGCCCCATTCTCTTTTACACCGGGATACACTCGAGTTACGAATCCGATATCATCATCAGGAACCGTATAGGATGGTGCATTCAGCATAATTCCATATGGCGTGGCAAGATACTCATGCACGCTATCCATTGCTTTAATACCTTTTTCATAATCTGAAGCACCTGATAATACAGCCCAAGCATTACTCTCGAGATGTACTTTTCCCTCTACATCATCTTTGGTTCCTATTTTCTTAAGATTCTTTGTGATTCCTCTTATGTACCATTCACCATCCCATAATTCTTCGTCACAAACTTTCTTTACTTTTTTTGCCATTTGCGAATACTTCTCAACATCCTCATTTCTCTCCAGATACTGAGCTAATTCCAGGAAACTGTTTATTGCCCAGAAGTGAAGGAATGAAACCATTGCACTTTCGCCACCCCCCAGGTTAAGGCAATCATTCCAATCCGCTCTGAGCCCCTTACAAATTCCGGTTTTTCCTACCTCCTGTGCTGAGAAGTCCAAAATACGTTTCATATGCTCGTAGACCGTATCTCTTCCCTCATCAGCATAATTTATCCCCATGTCAGCAAATGACAAGTCACCAGTCTCTTTTATATATTCTACAATTGATGGAACCAGCCATAATGCATCGTCAGAACATGCATCTTCTATTCCGTGTATAATATCTGTTTTATTTATACCCGGAATAACTGTAGGTGATTTAAATGGTTTTTTCTCATCTTTCTTTTCTTCAAACCATTCAGGTGAAAACAAATGAAGTCCATATCCCTTGGAAACAAGACCATTCAATAACTGTATAATTCTTTCTTTACATTTTTCAGGATTAGAGTGAGGTATCGTCATAGAATCCTGTGCCGTGTCACGATATCCAAGTCCTGTTCTTCCACCTAATTCAATAAACGAAGCGAATCTTGAAAACATAATGTTTACTTCAGACTGATATAAATTCCAAATATTTATCATTGTATTCATTCCTTCATTTGGTGTCTGAATCTGAAGTCTGGACATTTTATCTTCCCAATATTCTTCTAATTGTTTATAAGCATTATCTACATTTTCTAAATTACTATATTTTTCTTTTATCTCTTTTCCTTTTTCTCGATTTCCCTCGCCAAGCATAAATATAAGACGTATTTCTTCACCCGGTTCAAGAATTATATTTTTTTGCAGAGAACCGCAATGATTATTCCCTTTTTCAAACGAACCACTGCAATTTCCCGAGATAACTGCAACAGGATTATCTTCTGTGTGGTATAAACCTAAAAATTTATCTCTCAAGCAATCAAATCCATCCGGTTCAAAATTTGAAGCAAAATATTGATACCCAAACTCCTCATAAAATAAGTCATGTTCAATAATTCCTTCCTCATAAGATGAACCTGCACAATATAAACTCATTTGGAAATTCTGATTGTCAATCATAATATGATGAAATGAAAACTCACAATAAGAAAAAATACTCAAATTTCTAGGCTTATCATCTGTGTTTTTTATAACAACATCCCACAATTCTACATCATCATCTATAGGAACTGACATTTTCTGACTTGCCTGAATCTTATCATAAAGACATTCATAAACCGAATAAGAAAGTCCATGACGGCATTTATATTGTGCCTTATCCAGAGGCTTTCCAACCGGCTGCCAGGATATGCTAAAATAATCTCCATTATCATTATCTCTTACATATACATAATGTCCCGGTCTGTCCATTGGAACGGAATTACCTCTAAATCTGGTAACTCTATGATACTCCGGAGACTTGTAAAACATATATCCACCAGCTGTATGATTAATAACCACACAGGTATCCTTTACTCCTAAATAATTTGTCCAGGATGTAGGCAAAGCAACATTATCAATTACATACTCTTTTTTTTCATTATCAAAATGTCCGTATTTCATAAAATCCTCCCTGTCTACTAACATTTCTACAATTTTCCCTTATTCATTGTTCATTATAAACAGGAAACCGTATAAATAGAATGACTGGGGTTGTTAATTCCTTTTCTAAATTTGGCGAAATGCATAAGCAATAATCTATATACTTCATATCAAAAAGAGCCATTTTCTAAACTTAAGAAAATGGCTCTTTTTGATTCTTTATTACTCTGTTTCCTGACAGATTATTTTCAATATAATATATGATGACTATTTCTCCTGAAATGCGTATCCATTATTTGCCGCAAATGTTTCTGCATAACTTCCTTTTTCACCTATTATTGTCTTTAATCCAGTGCATTCTTCAAATGCCGCATCTTCGATGTTGGTTACATTGGCAGGTATTCGGATAGATTCCAAGCTTTCGCATCCACAAAAAGCATATTTTTCTATCGTTGTCACCGTTTCCGGCAGAATAACCGTCTTTAAACTTGTACAATCAGTGAATATATAAGTTGCAATAACTGTTACGTCTCCTTTGATTTCAACACTTTCCAGTCCACTACAACCAAAAAATTGCATCTCTGCCAGCTTTGTAATCGACTTTGGCAGCACTATAGACTTTAGACTTTCCCGATAAGCCATATCCGGCAATATCTTAGCGCCTTCTTCTACTGTAATGTACGCCAAGCTCTTACAACCGCTGAACGGACTATTTCCAAAACTTGTTACTGAAGCCGGAATATTTATCATTTCTATTGCCGCACATCCTGCAAATGCGTACTCTCCTATATACTGAACTGTGCCCGGCAATTTTATAGATTTGAGATTTTTACATTGATCAAATGCCTGATTTCCTATATATTGCAAATTATTCCCTTCAATTTCTACTGTCTGCAAATAGGCACAGGAAGCAAATGCCAATCTTCCAATATTCAATACGGTATCCGGAATCACAACGCTTGTAATCCTAATGGATGAATAATCAGATTCCTGAAACGCCGTGTCATTAATTTTTGTTACTTTTTTCCCATTAATTGTAGCCGGAATCACAACATCCGTTGAAGTTCCTTTATATCCATTGATAATCACACCGCTTGCTGTTGCAACAAAACTAAACTTTGATGCATTCGTGTCAGGTTGTGTAGGCTCCTCCGGCTTAATCGGATTTTCCGGTTTTGTTGGGTTTTCCGGCTTAGTCGGGTTCACTGGTTTTGTTGGATTTTCCGGCTTCGTTGGATTATCTGGTTTTACTTCCACAGGTTTCTTATTTTTCTTTTTTACAACAATAACTCTACATTTATACTTTTTCTTTCCAACTTTTGCTATAATGTATGTCTTTCCGACCTTTTTGCCTTTGACCTTTCCCTTCTTTGTAACTGTTGCAATTTTTTTGTTCTTTGAACTCCATTTTACCTTTTTCTTATTATTCTTTACTTTCAGTTTCAATGTCTGTCCAACTGTAATCGTTACTTTTGACTTACTCAGTTTCTTTTTCGCCGCTGCATTCGTATTAATTTGACTAAACATTGTCGTTATCATAACTATAGTCAATAAAACAGATAATAATTGCGTTAACTTTTTCATTGCACTTTCTCCTATCATAATATTTTATATTATTACATTATGATACATATTATTTGAAATCAATAAATTAATTTTTATTTTAGTGTAATTTTTATAGAGAATGTATAAATTATTTTCCCATTCCCTGGAGGTGAATGTCAACAGCTTTATAATTTAAAATTGTTATAGTAATACTGTAAAAACGAGGCTGCCGCTTCACGAGTTTTTATTCGTAAAAACGACAGCCTTGTACCATCTTAAAAATTTATAATTGTTATCAACTCTGACTTTTTAGAAATTTCCAGCCTTTGCTGCTTCCTCTACAGAAACTGCAACAGCAACCGTCATACCAACCATTGGGTTGTTTCCTGCACCGATAAGTCCCATCATTTCAACGTGAGCCGGAACAGAAGATGAACCTGCAAACTGCGCGTCTGAATGCATACGTCCCAAAGTGTCAGTCATACCATAGGAAGCCGGACCAGCTGCCATATTATCCGGATGTAATGTACGTCCTGTACCACCACCGGATGCTACTGAGAAATATTTCTTGCCCTGTTCAATACATTCTTTTTTGTATGTACCTGCTACAGGATGCTGGAATCTTGTAGGGTTTGTTGAGTTACCTGTAATAGATACACCCACATTTTCATGATGCATAATTGCAACACCTTCCTGAACATCATCAGCACCATAACATTTTACAGTTGCTCGAAGACCATCTGAATATGCCTTCTCATATACAACATTTAATTTTGCTTCTTTATAATCATATTTTGTCTCAACAAATGTAAAACCGTTAATTCTTGATATAATCTGTGCAGCATCTTTTCCAAGACCATTTAAAATTACTCTCAAAGGTTTCTTACGAACTTTATTTGCCTTTTCAGCAATACCGATAGCTCCTTCAGCAGCAGCAAATGACTCATGACCTGCAAGGAATGCGAAACATTCTGTTTCTTCTTCTAATAACATCTTTCCTAAGTTACCATGTCCAAGACCTACTTTTCTGTGATCTGCAACAGAACCCGGAATACAGAAAGCCTGAAGTCCTTCTCCGATAGCTGCAGCAGCGTCAGCAGCTCTTCTGCAATCCTTTTTAATAGCAATTGCCGCACCTACAATGTAAGCCCAGCATGCATTTTCAAAACAAATTGGCTGAATCCCTTTTACCATATCGTAAACGTTTAATCCAGCATCCTTTGTGATTTTTTCAGCTTCTTCAATAGAAGCAATACCATAACTATTTAAAACAGAATTAATCTGATTAATTCTTCTCTCATATGATTCAAATAATGCCATTGTCGTTACCTCCTATTCCTTTCTTGGGTCGATAATCTTAGCAGCGTCATCAACACGGCCATACTGACCTTTTGATTTTTCCCAAGCTGTTGTAGGATCATCACCTGCTTTAATAAAGTCTGTCATCTTTCCAAGATTTACAAACTGGTAACCAATAACTTCATTATCTGCATCAAGAGCAATACCTGTCACATAACCTTCAGCCATTTCAAGATATCTAACACCTTTTGCTTTTGTGGCATACATTGTACCAACCTGTGAACGGAGACCTTTTCCTAAATCTTCAAGACCGGCACCTACTACTAAACCATCATCTGAAAATGCACTCTGAGTTCTACCATAAACAATCTGTAAAAATAACTCTCTCATAGCTGTATTGATAGCATCACAAACCAAGTCAGTGTTTAACGCTTCAAGAATTGTCTTTCCCTGAAGAATTTCAGCTGCCATAGCTGCTGAATGTGTCATACCTGAACAACCAATAGTCTCAACTAATGCTTCTTCAATGATACCTTCTTTAACATTTAATGTAAGCTTACATGCTCCCTGCTGAGGTGCACACCAGCCCACACCATGTGTAAAACCTGAAATATCTTTGATTTCTTTTGAATGAACCCATTTTCCTTCTTCAGGAATTGGAGCAGGCTCATGTTTTGCGCCCTTAGCTACAGGACACATCATTTCAACTTCTTTTGAATAAATCATTTGAATAAATACTCCTTTCGAAATATGTAATAAATGTGGATTTCAAATGGTACCCACACTTTTTGTCATTGTCTCATAAATTGACAAAATAGTCCATAGTTTTAAGGAAATCTTTTGAAAATCTGTATTTTTTTAGTGCTATTGCACTTCTTGTGGAAAATCGTTATTTCCATAACTATAACTCCAAATCACCCTTATCTGTTTTGACAATCTATCATATGACCACCTTTTCTTACTTCTCGCAATACAATTAGGGTCATTTATCTTAAAACCTTTATTGTCATATCCATAAATGACAATAAAATGACCATTCCTTGTAAAATCTCCCGGTCCTACTCCACAAATAATCATATTTCCCCTATCCAATTCACTTTTTAAAATATCCTCCGACAAACTTAATTCACTCACGTTTACATTATATTCACTTGGAAATGCTGACATTAAAAGCCATGCCGTTCCAATACCATCCACATAATAACCATTTTCCTCACTATATTTTGCAACTACATCGGGTGTTACCTTATCATTTCTAGTTAAGGAATAAATTACCATAGATAAACATGTAGGTCCACATCCCGCCAATCCTATATCCGAATCCCCATATGCAATATGTCCCCATCTTTTATCCCACTGATTGAACAGCGGATGTTGCGCATTTTTTTCTTTTTTTGTCAGCTTATGCGAAACATTGGTATCGTTTTCATAATAATTTCTGACAAATTCCGCCATTTCAGGGTTATTTACAACTTTATCTAATAATTCGCTGTCATAATCCTCTATATTTTCGTAGATATATTTTATATTCTCATCAGCTTCAGAATATTTCTCCAAAAACTTTTCTATTTCTTTTCTTGTAAAATCTCTCGGAGCTTTTATTTTATATTGAATTTTTTTACTTTTTGTACTTATCGTCTCTGTATATTTCTCTGTCTCCGATACTCCTTTTAGCGTATCGCTTATTGTCACATTCTCCTTAGCGTTTCTATTATGATTTGTACAGGACACAATAATTCCAATACACACCATTATCGAAACTATCATAATAATAATATTTTTTATAATCCAATTTCTTTTCTTTATATATGCTTTTCTCTTTCTCTTTTCGTTCATTAATGTGTTTTTATCTCTATAAACCATTTTGTTTTTTAATACCTCCGCCAAAACTCTTTATACTTGCACTCTTTATAAAAGTTCCTCTTAACATTATTTCCCTAATTTTCATTTACTAACAAAACAAGTTATAAGATAAAAATGTATAATTCTTGTATCAAAAAGAGTGTTAAATCAATGTATCTTTTCATCTACCTGATTTAACACTCACTATATTGAATTATGTATAATATTGCATATTTAATTTACAATCGCATTATTCCAATTATAATCTATTTTCTCATAATCGAAATCACATACCTTTAATATATTTTCATAAAGATATTGATGCTGCAAAAATGTATTCATTCTATTTGTTTTGTAGAGATAATCTGATATCTCATACACTGAACTGACACTTTCATCGCTGTATATATAAGTTCCATCCTTTAGCTTCGCAAATGCCCTGACTCGCATTTTTGCATTATAATAATCCTTGACCTTAATAAACTTCATCGTGGCAACATAGCTTTGTACATTATCTCCTTCCATAAAATCATAATCTGTCTTACCATTTTCCGTTGCTTCAAACACAAACACATTGTCATTCAAATTTTCAACAACCATTTCATCTTTTGTGACACGGTCTTCAAAAGCATAAATCAATCCTATTTTTTCTACCTGATTCTTTGGTGCATCTATAGAATATGCAACTCTATGCCCCTCATTTGCCGTACTTATCTGATATCCGTTTATTTCCAAACGTACCTCATGTATACGTTCCAAAACTCCTGACTTTTCTATTACATCACTTATTTGCTCTGCGTAATATTTTCCTGCTATTGCACTGGGATGTGAATTGTCATATCCCTTTCCGTTTTCTATTGCAGCACTATTTTTTAATTCCACGAAATAGGCATATGTCATTCCTGCTTTTGAATTAGCTTCTTCCACGGCTTCTCTGATTGGAGCAAACAGCCCTTCAGCTCCCATTGCCCCAAGACATCCTATCACAACTGCTTCCGGACAATCATGATGTATTTCATTAATAAATCTCAAATACTCTGTCTTAAACTCATGCGCTGTAATCTGTCCTGCCATAAATGCAGCATTATCATTTGTTCCTAAATTAATGATAACAACATCTGCCGGATTTTCTGTATGATTATATTTTATGTTCGATTCCGCCCCTGCACTTTCATCTATCACAGACCAATTTTTTTGTGGTGTAAACAGATTAAAATATATTCCATTGTCATCTTTAAGCACACTTCTAAGCAAACCGTTACCTGATATTCCACAGCTTCTGATATCCGCATTATACATTCTTGTCAGTTCTCCAATATATCCTTTCCACGAATATGCTGCTGACTGTCCATTTCCCAAATCATACAATGCATCCCCATTCGTTATGGAATCACCAAATGCCTCTATTACTAATTTTTTTGCAGGACTTTTTTCCAATATTTTTCCGTCTGTTGGAAGAGTTATATTTTTAATTCCTACTGTATTCGCTGCCAAAAAGCCATGATATCCTCTGTCCATTTTCCGAATTGTTATTTTATGTTCTCCCTCGGCGAGTCCCTTTGCTAATTGTACAGAAACCTCAAATTTATTTTCATCCTGATTATCTGATGCTTTTAATTCAAATATAGCAGCATCCTCAGGCAGAATATTATCGTCAATAAAAACTGCTATCCTCTGGTTTCCTTCAACAACAAAGTCTCCTTTTATTCCGGTGCCATAAAAGTTAATTTCCACTCCCGAATTTGCATAACTAAATGTAATCATATCATTCTTAACAAACGTTTTTCCTAATGTCAGCACATTATCCTTAGTAACTTGAATGACATTGTCATATTCTTCTGCGTTTTCCGCTTTTACGTTTCCATAAACTTCAAATTCATACATTGAATATCCAAAGTTTCCAAATAACAATTGTGCAGATTTGCTCCCCTTCATTCTTATAAAACGTACATCTTCTGCACCTTTAATCTCAAATTCATCTACACCTCCTGTTCCATTTTTCTTTGTAGATACTGTTCTCCACGCATCATTCTCTTTTTCCTTCACCTGTATCTCATAGTCCACTCCGCAGGCTGCTTCCCAATAAATTTTAACCTGACTGATATTTACATTTTGATGCATATCATACTCTATCCATCCATGATTCAAATCCGAACTATTTCCTTCTATATATGTAGACCATCTGCTATCATCTGATATTCTATTTCCGTCCCGTACCTTTTCTGCAATTTGCCCATTCGTTATATTTTCTGCCGATGCACTCACCGTTGTCTGTGGTAAAATTGCCAGGTTTTGAAGGTATGTCTTTTCCGTTTCGTCCATAATGTCAAACATTTTCACAAAAGTAGGATGCTCATATTCTTTACATGTCGAATTAAAAAATCCCCAAGATGGCATTAAACTCTCTGTTTTCCCATTTCTTATCACTGTTCTGTCATCGTGTACTCCAAAGTGGTAGGTAAACAATAATTCACCTGATTTTGATATTGCAGGCTGAGACTTTGCATTATAATTCCATTGTCTGAAAATCGTCTTTGAGTCCTGATAATATCTCATCCACAATTTATATGGTTCTGTTGCATAATAAAGTCTGCTCTCATCCGGCTCTACAAATGGTCCCATCGGAGTATCCGCAACAGCAAATCCTACCGACCCTGTAATACTAAAAGCAGTATTTACGAGAATATATTTTCCGGCAAATGTCCCTTTATCCATATAGGTAATATTCCATTCATTTCCCGGCTGAAAGGTTGTTATTGCAGTTGCTTTTTTATAATCTGATACCCAGCGCTGTCCATCCCAGTAACTGATATCCTCTGATTTTAAATTAGGATACTTATTCTTAAGCACTCTGCTGACAACCATCTTTCCTTCGATACCACATTCCTTTAAGCCTTTTCCATAGAGATAAATCCAATCTCCCTCCTCCAAAATATTTTCATGATATACAATTCCTGTGTCATCTATCTTGGTTTGAACAAGATTATTCACAGTATCTACACCCATATCAGGAAATCCATTATCTAAAAGCGGAGTTGCAAAAAAATCTGCTCCCAGTATTGTTAATCCCGAAAAATGATTTGCAATTGTATAAAGCGAATTGTTTACTACTGTAGAATCACCAATCCAATATCTTCCCGGCAGAATATTTCCTCCCTCATGGGAATCCGAGAGATTTCCATTCAATTTCATATAATACTGCATATTTCTAGGGTCCGGTTCATCTCCTGTAAGCATCATATACGCCATATTTCTCATACCTATACTAAATCCCGTCTTTCCATCGTTTCCGGTTCCACCAAAACCATACTTTGTAGAAAATGTCTCATAATTTCCAAAATTTCCCTCAAAGCTATCCTGAAAGGTAAAAATAGTTTTGCTATTTCCATTTGCCGAGCCACTTGTCTGACCTCCATTCAAACTGGTACCATGGATTCCGTCCCCACCAATCCAGCCTCTCTCATTGTCTCCCGGCATTAGAGATGTTCCTTTGGTATCCGCCTTTCTGTTTCCCTGATACGAAAATTCTCCTGATGACGATACCATACCCGTCCATTCTCTGGAATACTCCGTTGCCCATCCTTTCTCAACATACACTTTTACCTCTGATAGACCAAATTTTACTGATTGATTATTATAATTATTTTTTGGAACAATTTTTATATGCTGCGCATGTTTTCCTTTAAAATCTATTTTCATGCTGCAACTCATTTCATCACTTCCATCTCCTTTTGGAAGCGTATAATTGCCAAGTTTTTTCCAATCTCCTCCCGAAAAATCAAACTTGTCCTGTTCACCATCATTTACGTCATTTTTCTCATAGGTAATAATGTCACATGGATTTCCTGTCGTATACCATATTTCAAATTCCCTGATTCCGATATTTAATTCTGTCGGTTCATTATAATTCCATATCTTCATTGCTGATATAGGATAATTACCGTCTAAATTCATAACCAATAATGATTGTGTACTGTTTCCATTCAATACACACATATCCTGCTTCCGATTAGAATGTTTTTCATTGTCTGACACACTTGAATCAATCAAGGCCATTCCCGAATAATTAAATGCATTCGTAACTGTGTTGTTATCTAACTGCATTGGTGCAAAAGCATCCACTGTGATACTCTGCCCACTACAAGGCTCCGTTTTATGTCTGAATATTCTTATTTCAGCCAATCCATAAATATTACTTCCATCAAAATTTGAAATCGGTGTTATTTTCACATACCTTCCCGTTACCCCATCAAAATCAAAAGATTTCCTGAAATCAACTGTTGACGCTACATTTCCATAATATTTATCATTATCCGCCTTGCTGCATTGAGATAATGTATGTACTCCCCCATCATAAAATTTTTCTCCATCTTCTGAATATTCTATCTTGATATCCTTCATTCCATACTCTAAATGTCTAATATCGTTATAGTTCCATATATACATCTCACCCAGAGACTGTTTTACTCCTAAATCTATTGTTATAGATTCCTTTCCACCTAAATATTGACTTTTTTGCGAGAGATTTTTACTTCCGGCATCATTTGTATCCACGCAGGAATGCATGTGATTCGGTGCCTCGATACCGCTCATCCCACTGTTATCTATCAGATGCTCTGCTTCCTTCGGAAATATATCCTTAACAAGAAACATTTCTCCAACAACATTATTTTGTATATCCCCATCTGCCATGGTTACATGATATCTTTCATCCGTACTCTGACTACTTCTGACATCTATCTCCAATACTCCTATAGACGAGATAATAATTGTCAGACTCAGTATAAACGATAAGACTTTTTTTAATCTCTTTTTGAAACTCCCTCTTTCTAAATACATTTTCTCTCCCTCCGCTTAAACTTTCATTATCATATCATGTCTTATATCCAAAAATTATTAAACATAAACATATTCTTCTTTCACATTAGCGGTTAATTCTGCCAAAATCAATGTATATTTTTTTATGATTATTAACTAATTTTTTATTTTAATTCAAATAGAAAAAGACTTCCGGTTCTCTTAAAACCAAAAGTCTCTTGTCTTATATTTATCAATCTATTATTTTGCTGTAATATATTCTTTTGCTACCAGAAGTTCTGCTGAAAGAACCGCTCCGCCTGCAGCGCCTCTTAAAGTGTTATGTGATAACCCAACAAACTTATAATCATACACGCTGTCTTCTCTCAAACGTCCCACAGAAACACCCATACCATTTTCAAAATCTACATCTAATGCAACCTGTGGTCTATTGTCTTCTTCTAAATACTGAATAAATTGCTTTGGCGCACTAGGAAGTTCTAATTCCTGTGGTTCCCCACTAAAGTTCACCATCGCCTCAATCAACTGTTCTTTTGTAGGTTTCTTAGCAAATTTTACAAATACAGCTGCTGTATGTCCATCTAAAACAGGAACTCTGATACACTGTGTTGTAATAACCGGTGACTGTGCTTTAACAATCTCTCCATTTTCCACTTTACCCCAGAGTCTTAATGGCTCCTGCTCTGATTTTTCTTCTTCTCCACCGATAAATGGAATAATATTTCCTACCATCTCCGGCCAATCCTTAAAAGTCTTTCCTGCACCTGAAATTGCCTGATATGTTGTAGCAACTACCTCTGTTGGCTCGAACTCTTTCCATGCAGTAAGCACTGGTGCATAACTCTGGATAGAACAATTCGGCTTTACTGCCACAAACCCTTTTGTTGTTCCAAGTCTCTTTTTCTGAGATGCAATTACTTCATAATGTTCCGGATTAATTTCCGGAACAACCATCGGCACATCCGGTGTCCATCTATGCGCACTATTGTTTGATACAACAGGTGTCTCCGTCTTTGCATAATCTTCTTCAATTTTTTTTATTTCTTCTTTTGTCATATCGACTGCACTAAATACAAAATCCACTGTAGAAGCAACTGCTTCAACTTCATTTACATTATGTACAATCATTTTTTTTACTTTTTCCGGCATCGGAACTGTCATTTTCCATCTGTCACCTACAGCTTCCTCGTAAGTCTTTCCTGCTGAACGTGGGCTGGCAGCCAACGTAGTAACTTCAAACCATGGATGATTATCCAATAATGTAATAAATCTTTGTCCTACCATTCCTGTAGCGCCAAGCACACCAACTTTTAACTTCTTCTCTAATTTCATCATTTTTTGCCTCCTAATGAATAATTATTTGCTTTAATAAAAATCAGACCAACCGTCATCATTGTTTGCATCAACTGGTTTTGTTTCAACAACATCACCATCTTTATCTGTCGGTTTTTGATTATTTTTTTTCTTTGTTGTCGTGTTCTCTATCGCCTCGTCAGTGAAAATATCATCCATGACATTTACACCATTCTTATTCGGCTTGTTAGATGACTTCTTGTCATCACTCTTACCATTCTTTGAAGAATTGGCATCAGAACCTTTCTCATCAACCTCAGATGAACTCTTTGTGACAACTTCACCGTTTTTATCTGTTTCTGTTTCTATCTGCTCACTCGTCTGAAAATTACTTGCAGTTTCTTCAGTCACTGTAGATTTATTTTCACCCGTTACATTATCATCACGATTTTTCCTGCCACTTGCAATAACAATTCCAACAACAATCACCGCTAAAATTATAATACCAGACACAATGCATATAATCTTTTTATTTTTCATTTTTTTCTCCTTCTTGTAAGGCTTTTTCCTGTTGCTCTATCAAATACTTATTATAATCATCTCTGGATTGTTTCCATGTATCAGACATACAGTATATATTGACATTAACCATAAAATAACAAAACATCCACACAATAAGCAAACCGGTAATCGATGCTGCCCCGCTTCTCTTTTTAAAAAAAGGAAGGGAATCTCTATACTTAAAATCTGATAAAAAAATAGCCGGACTGAAAAATAAAATAAAAAAGAAGATATATTTTATGATTGTCAATATCACATCCATCGGCTCAAAACTATAATATTTTATTTCTCCATAAATACCTGTAACAATATAAAACAGCATAAATGCATAATATAATATTGCCGGTATCATCTTGTACGACTGACCGGAACGGAATCCAAATAATTTTATTCTGCTGTCATTTGGCGCATCCTTTGCAATATGTCTTTTTTTATCATACTTTGCATAAATGTCCTGCCTTTTTTGTGTTTTATAAGGTTTATATGCCATATAACACTTTCCTTTAAATACTTTCCTTTATTTTGTCTAGCAAATATTATATACTAACCCCTTTAAAATGTAAAGGTTCAAAAATCACCGGAAGCAACTCAGCCACATTCTGGTATTGTATGTGTGCATCGAAAGCAATTTCATCAACTAATTACTTTTTCCTTATCGTTTACGCAAAAAAAAGAACAGGATAACCTGTTCTTTTCTATAAGCTTCTGGCGTGACTCGAACACGTGACCTGCTCATTACGAGTGAGCTGCTCTACCAACTGAGCTACAGAAGCATTTGCCAAAGCAACACTGATATTATACTGTTATAAAATCAAAATGTAAAGAGATTTTTTATTTTAAAATACCACAATCATTGAACCAATAGCGTTCCTCTGATATAATTAACTTATGATAAGTTTTAATATAAAAGATATAAATAATTTCATGCAGCATTTATTAGTAAAAGAAACCTTTGATAATTTTTTATTATGTGATGGACAAATCAATACATCTAACTCATTTACAATAAACGGACGTATTAATACTCATTTTTATACTTCCGATGAGTTAAAGACAATGGAAAACGAATTTATATGCTGGAAGAATATAAAACACATCTGTTTTGAGATAGTAAAAGGCACAAAGGTTCCCACCAAAATGAAACTTGTATTTTCATTATCCCCAAACAAATACCCTGAAATAATAAATAATTCAGGAATGATAATTGATGAATCACAAATAAGCGGACTCTATATTCATATTCTGTATGAACAAAATAAACTGGAGGTTATCACCGGTACATCACTCACTACTTTTACTATGGATAAAACACTGGACAAATATTGGGATAATACCGTATTGTCCTATTTCAACCAATATTTTAATTGTGAACAAATCTAGTTTTTTTCTAAAATGTGAACAAACGGTAAATTTTTAGCACTCTTTCCATTAGAGTGCTAATTTTATATTGACATTTTTCTTTTGTGCGTTAAAATTGACATTGTTGCGGGAAATGTATATTTCTTACAATTCATTTTGTGAAATAATATTTTTATATAAAGGAGTGATTTTATGGCAAAAACAGGTAATTTATCAATTAATAGCGAAAATATTTTCCCTATTATAAAAAAGTGGTTATATTCAGACCATGATATTTTTTTCAGAGAATTAGTATCCAATGGATGTGATGCTATTACGAAATTAAAAAAATTAGAAATGATGGGAGAGGCCTCTATCGCTGACGGAGAAGAATTTAAAATCCGGGTATTAGCAAACCCAAATGAAAAAACTCTCACCTTTATTGATAACGGTCTCGGTATGACTGAGGAAGAGGTCGACGAGTACATTAATCAGATTGCTTTTTCAGGTGCTGAAGCATTTCTTGAACAGTATAAAGACAAAACATCCGAAGACCAGATTATTGGGCACTTTGGTTTAGGTTTCTATTCGGCATTCATGGTCGCTGACAGGGTTACAATTGAAACGCTGTCATACAAAGAAGGGGCAAAAGCCGTTTTATGGGATTGTGAGGATGGTACAGAATTTAATATGTCTGAATGCGATAAGACAGACAGAGGAACAAAAATCACACTCTATTTAAACGATGACAGTGTAGAATTTTCAAATCTTTACAGGGCACAGGAGGTTCTGGACAAGTATTGTTCTTTTATGCCTGTTGAGATTTACTTAAGCGACCCAAGCGCTGAACCGGAATACGAAACAATCGATGAAAACGATGTGACAGAAAAAGATACCATCATCGAACATATTGTAGAACCTGCCAAGACAGAAGAAAAAGAAAATGAAGACGGTACAAAGGAAACTGTAGAGATTGAACCGGAACAGAAAAAGGTTAAAATTATTAAGCGTCCAGTTAGTATCAGTGACACCACTCCTCTTTGGGCAAAACATCCAAACGAATGTACAGAGGAAGAATACAAGAATTTCTATCACAAAGTATTTATGGATTATAAAGAGCCATTGTTCTGGATTCATTTAAATATGGATTATCCGTTTAATTTAAAAGGTATTCTTTACTTCCCTAAAATCAATATGGAGTATGAATCTATAGAAGGAACCATCAAACTTTATAATAATCAGGTATTTATCGCTGACAATATTAAAGAAGTCATTCCTGAATTTTTAATGCTATTGAAAGGTGTTATCGATTGTCCTGACCTTCCGTTGAATGTTTCCCGTTCCGCATTACAGAATGATGGTTTTGTTAAGAAAATTTCTGATTACATCACGAAAAAAGTTGCTGACAAACTCTCAGGAATGTGTAAGACAGATAAAGAATCCTACGAAAAATATTGGGACGATATCAGTCCATTTATTAAATTTGGCTGCTTAAAAGATGAAAAATTCTGCGAAAAAATGTCAGATTACGTTTTGTTCAAAAATTTAGACAATAAATATCTTACATTCAAAGAATGCTTAGAAAATAATAAAGAAAAACATGAAAATACTATTTTCTATACAAATGACCCTGTTCAACAGAGTCAGTATATTAATATGTTTCAATCTGAGGGAATCGATGCGGTTATATTAAAAGATAACATTGACCAGCCATTTATTACACAGCTTGAATCTAAAAATGAGGGAGTCAAATTCAAACGTATCGATGATGAATTAAGTGATTCTTTTACAGAAGAACTCAGCGAAGAAGATGCCACTGCACTCAAGGAAAAATTAGTCGAAACCTTTAAAAAAGCACTCGGACGTGAAATAGATATTAAGGTACAAAAACTAAAAGAGGAAAAGGTTTCTTCTATGATTACTGTTTCTGAAGAGACACGTCGTATGCAGGATATGATGAAGATGTATGGAATGACAGGTATGGACCCTGCGATGTTTGGCGGAGCAGGCGAGACGCTTACATTAAACGCAAATAATACTCTTGTTCAATATATTTTAGATAATCCTGAAGGAGAAAATACAGAACTCATCTGTAAACAATTATACGATTTGGCATTAATCAGCCACACTCCTTTAAATCCAGATAGCATGACAGCGTTTATTGAGAGAAGCAACAAAATACTTGAAATATTAACAAAATAATAATTAAGGGGGATACTTCAAAGTAAAGTATCCCCCTAGTTATTTATATTCTATCCTCTATCCCATTTGTCGCATAATGCTTCAATCTGGCTTGCAAACTTTGCTAAATCCTTATTAGCTCCCCCTTCATTTCGCTTAATTACTGCCATAAGCCTTTGACCTGCACCAAGCAGCCTTGCATATACTCCTGCCGCTCTTCTTTGTTTTGCACCATCTTTTATCCGAATTGGAACTCCAACTTTTATCAGTTCACCGGATGCCAAATCAAACTGCGTACCACTATACGGAGCATACGCATGGTATCCATATTCTTTATTTAATAAATCAGCAAAGGTATCACACACACTGTCTTCTCCATGCACAACGAAAACTTTCTCCGGTTTCTGCTTCATTCCCTTTAACCAATTAATTAGACCTGACTGGTCTCCATGTCCGCTGATTCCCTTTAAATTTTCTATATGTGCTTTTACGGCAATTTCTTCTCCAAAAAGTTTTACTGTTTTAGCTCCCTCTAAAATCGTTCTTCCAAGTGTACCCGGTGTCTGAAATCCTACAAATAATATTGTATTATCTTCACACCACAAATTATGTTTTAAGTGATGTCTGATACGCCCTGCCTCACACATTCCTGATGCTGATAAAATCACTTTCGGTTTCTTATCCTCGTTAATTGCAATAGAATCATTACTCGTAACAGATACTTTTAGTCCCTGGAAATTTAACGGATTCACTCCCTGTCTGATGAGCTCCATTGTCTCCTCATCAAAACATTCTATCACATTTTTATTAAATATTGTCGTAGCTTCTATTGCCAGAGGACTATCGACATAAACTTCAAAATCAGGATACTTCGAAACCATTCTCTCTTTTTTTATCATACGCATAAAGTATAACATCTCCTGAGTTCTACCAACCGCAAACGAAGGAATTACAACATTTCCACCTCTGTCAAATGTTTCATTCAATATTCTTGCAAGCTCTCCGACATAATCCGGTCTTCCACCGTGAAGTCTGTCTCCATATGTAGATTCTATCAAAACATAATCTGCCCCATCTGCTATCTCCGGGTCTCTTATAATTGGTTTATTTACATTTCCTATGTCCCCGGAAAAAATAATTGTCTTTGTAATATCATCTTCTGTTAATGTCATTACAATACTTGCAGAACCAAGTAAATGTCCTGCATCCATAAATTTAACTTTTATCTCATCACAGATAACACTCTCTTTGTCATATTCTAAAGGAACCATCAACTCACATGCCTTTGCCGCATCATCCATTGTATAAATAGGCTCTGTAACTTCTCTTCCTGCTCTTTTTGCCTTTCGGCTTTTCCACTTTGCCTCAAACTCCTGAATATGTGCACTGTCACGAAGCATAATATTACACAACTCACATGTTGCTTTTGTTGCGAAAATCTGTCCCTGAAATCCTCTCTTTACCATAAGTGGTATCAAACCTGAATGGTCTATGTGTGCATGTGTCAGAAAAATATAATCAATCTCTCCTGCCAAAACCGGCAATTCCTGATTTACATAAATGTCTTTTCCCTGTTCCATACCACAGTCGATAATAGCTTTTTTCCCACCGACTTCAATATAATGACAACTGCCTGTCACTTCATGAGCCGCACCTAAAAATGTAAGTATCATACCGCTCTCCTTTTTACATAAACTCTTCAAAAATTTTGTCTACTCCACACTCATATTTATAGACATTTTGTGCTTTCCTTATTATCTTTGCACATTTATGCTGGTCTTTCGACAAAAAGGATAAATAATTCCACATTTCTATCATCTTATTTAATAAATGTTTATCCGAACTCATTTCTTCTTTAAAATCCTCATATATTCTATCGTGAAACTGTCTTATCACTTCTTTGGATAAAGCTTTTACCTGATTATCCTTTATTTCATTTACTAAATTAGGGTTTCTCAATAACCCTCTTCCTAACATTATGGAATCTAAACAATATTGAGAACTAATATTTTTGTAATCCTCCACCGTAAATATATTCCCATTGTAACATAGACTATTTTTACTATGTTCATAAGCATATTGGAAAGCATTCATATCCGGGGTTCCCTGATATAACTGAACTCTTGTCCTCGGATGTACAATCACCTCCTCAAACGGATATTTGTTATATACATCCATGATTTCCTCAAATTCTCCTGCATCCATAAGACCGATTCTAGTCTTAACAGAAATTTTCATATCCAGTTTAGAAAATATCTCATCAAAAAATTGATTCATCAAATATGTATCTTTTAAAAATCCTGCCCCTCTTCCTTTTGAGACAACCGTTCCGGAAGGGCAGCCTGCATTCAGATTTACTTCCTGATATCCCATTTCAGCAACCTGTTTTGCCCCTTTTATAAAATATTCCGGATTATTCGCCATAATCTGTGGTACCAAATAAATATCAGAATGATTGTTCTCCGGCAATAAATCCTTTATCTCTTTTCCCTTCAATTTGGGATTATGACATGGAGATATAAATGGTGCAAAATATTTGTCAGGCCCTCCAAAAAACTTGGCAAATGCATTTCTATAAATAAATCCTGTGACACCGTCTAAAGGCGCAAAATAAAATTTCATTTTTTAACTCCATCCACTTGTAATCAATCCTTCGGATTGGTTACAGGTATTGTATTGAGTTTCATTTTAAATCTGCTTCGCAGATGAAACTCAAGCAGGTAATCAATCCTTCGGATTGGTTACAAGTATTGTATTGAGTTTCATTTTAAATCTGCTTCGCAGATGAAACTCAAGCAGGTAATCAATCCTTCGGATTGGTTACAAGTATT
>NZ_CALGRE010000006.1 GCF_937958975.1 uncultured Eubacterium sp.
ATACGAGATCTGCGTATGTGACTGGAGTTCTGACGTGTGCTCTTCCGATCTCAAATACCTCGTTGCTTTTATTGATGCTTTTTACAGCCTGATTTACATTTCTTGCACTTTTTACACTTTTGTTTACGGTGTTTTTTAAATCGAAACAGATGTCTGAAACATTTTGGTAAAAAGAAATATAAATATAATATTTTATCCATCGTGCATGAAAATGGTCTGGTAACAAACTGAAACAGCTTGCAGAAAATACGATTTTGCCACTGAGAAAATGCGGCCGCGCAACGGTGGTAACATCTTGGCTGACGAGTGTGAGGTATGCCAAAGGTGAATGATACAGAAGTATCACATATGCATAAATCACATTGGTTGTATGCCAGTCTTCTCATGCTTTCCACAAAAGCTTCCAGCATCTCATCATTTGGGAAAGTGATTTCTACCTTCATGGAAAGGTCTTGTGGATAACAGAAGGAACCGACACGAAATCCGGTCAGCCACCAGTGTTCTCCACAGAGAGAAAATAGTTTTTGACCTTTATAGTTTAATTCCATAGATAAAGGCAGCATTTCGTCTTTAGGAACACCATAAAAAGTAGTTTGTTCGAATTGGTTTGGGGGAATAATTGTGTCAGCCCGGTAAACTCCAATTTCACCACCAATGTTAATTCCGTATTGCCCTTTCCAAAATTCTATAAGCCAGGTTTTTCCACCATAATAAAAATATACCGGCTCACAGTCAAAAACCATATTGAAATGGACAGCTGAACGGTCAAAGAGTGAACGATAGCCAAATGCTTTTTGCCATGCTTCAATGCGGGATGTTACGATATCACATTTGGGTAGATACCGAAATCCAAAGGGTTCAAGAACATCGTTTAATAATTCTAACTTTTCACAAAAGCTCATACAGCAAATTTTTTTGATAATACATTTTCGTTTAAAGATAAATATAATTGAAAACAAAATACAAATAAATATTAAAATGCCAAATAGTATATACATAATAACCTCTCATATGTGTTTGTTATATTATATGAGAAAGAAGGTGAGGTGTTCGGTAATTATTTAGACAGGTTTCAGTTAAAATTACTTTCTTTATTTTCACAAAAGTGCTAATATAATTTGTTGAAATAGTACAATTAAAGGAAGGCTTTCCACAGATGAATTTTGAGAAAAAACAAATACTTTTGCACGATATTATGTGTACGATAGGCGGATTTTTCGGTGCATATGCTATTGTTAATGGATTTGAAAATATGGGCTCTGCACAGACTACAAATATGATAGAAATAATTTGTACGATTTTAGGAAGAAATCTGCAAGATTTTTTTATGAGAATATTAGCACTTGTGTTATATATTTTTGCGATTATTATATGTGTTTATTTAGAGAAACGTGCTGTTATTAACGTACATAAATATGCTATATGTGTGGAATTAATTATTATGATAGGACTGGTATTTCTGCCGCCCCATATTGAGCCGCTCATTGGATTGCTTCCAATATTTTTTATGATGGCAACGCAGTGGAGTGCTTTTCACGGAACAGAAAAGTATAATTGTTCAACCATTTTTTCAACAAATAATTTGAGACAATGTGTCAGTGGTTTTACGGTGTATTTCCTGGATAAAGACAAAGAACAATTAGAAAAAGCAAAGTTTTTTGGAAAGTCAATTTTATGGTTTCATATTGGTGTCGTAATTTCTTACTTTTGCTGTAAACAGTTTGGACAATATGCGAGCTTATGTGCAGTCCCGATTGGGGGGATTGCAATTGCCCTGGAAGTAATGCAGGAAAGTGTAAAAAATAATATTAAAGTAGAAATTTAGGAGAGAAAACGCAGTGAATGAAAATATATTAATTGTGGACGACGAAAAAGAAATTGCAGATTTAGTTGAGGTATATTTGAAAAATGACGGTTATCAGGTATTTAAGTTTTATAATGCTGGGGATGCATTAGAATGTGTACAAAATACAGAGATAGGGCTGGCAATATTAGATGTTATGATGCCGGATATGGATGGATTTACGCTCTGTAAAAAAATTAGAGAGAATTATTTTTTTCCAATTATAATGCTTACAGCAAAGGTAGCAGATATGGACAAAATTACAGGTCTTACATTGGGTGCTGATGATTACATTACAAAACCATTTAATCCGTTAGAGTTGACTGCCAGAGTAAAGACTCAGCTTAGAAGGTATAAGAGATACAATTCTTCAGGAAATATTTCAGAGATAGTAGATGAATACGATATTAGAGGACTGCATATTTCTATAAATAACCATAAATGTACATTAAATGAGGAGGAGTTATCGCTGACACCAATAGAGTTTAAAATATTATGGTATTTGTGCCAGAGACAGGGGAATGTGGTATCTTCAGAGGAATTATTTGAGAATGTATGGGAAGAAAAATATTATGACAGTAATAATACCGTGATGTCTCACATTGCCAGATTAAGAGAAAAAATGAAAGAACCCGCAAGAAAACCGAAATATATAAAAACGGTTTGGGGAGTAGGATATACGATTGAATAATTGGGAATATTTAGAGAGAGAAAAAGTAAATAAGGAGTATATGCAGATATCTCAGCTGCGCCGAAGTATGATTTTAGAATATTTTTCCGGTTTGGTGATATTTATGATGATAACGACACTAATATTTTGTGCCGCCGGATTTTTTATGTCTAAAATGAAAATATGGTATCCGGATGAAACGGCTTATCTGTTATTAAAACCGTTGAAAAACAATCCGATTACTACACTTCTGGCAGTATGGCTTATAGGAGCGGTTATGGCAGGAGGATATGCAATTGTAAAGCAGTTTCGATATATAAAAGAGATAGCTGAAGCAAGTAAAAAAATGATTTACAATAAAGAAGAGAAAATCATGTTATCTCCTCAATTAAAAAATATAGAGTTACAGATGGAGTTGACAAGAGAGCAGTTTATTAGAAATTCGATGCTGTCAGCGCAGGAAGAACAGAAGAAAAATGACCTGATAATGTATTTGGCTCATGATTTGAAGACACCTCTCACAAGTATTATCGGTTATCTTACTCTCTTAAGAGATGAAAAGGATATTTCTACAGAGCTTCGTGCAAGGTATACAGGAATAGCGTTGGAAAAAGCGGAGCGTCTTGAAGACTTGATTAATGAATTTTTTGATATCACAAGATTTAATCTTACATCGATTTCGCTTGAAAAAGAAACGATTAATCTCAGCCGTATGGCAGAACAGATTGTCAGTGAGTTTGAACCGGTGTTATCAGAAAAAGATTTGCGTTGGAATATTCATATTGAGCCTGGCATAATGATGGTGTGCGATTCTAATAAATTAGAGCGTGTGTTTGATAATCTTATTAGAAATGCTGTAAATTACAGTTATAGAAATACAGAAATAAAAGTCTGTTTAACAAAAAATAATAAGGAAATAATGTTAAATGTTGAAAATTATGGGAGAACGATTTCACCTGAAAAATTAGAGCATATTTTTGAGCAGTTTTTCCGTCTGGACTCTGCACGCTCTTCTTCTACAGGGGGAGCGGGGCTTGGACTTGCCATTGCAAAAGAAATTGTAGAGTTACATGGGGGAACGATAGAGGCAAAAAGCCAAGAGGAAAGTATCTTATTTACAGTAATATTTCCTGTTTAAACTTGTAGATAGTGGACTCCTTGTGGTAAAATAATTCTAATATATTTTACAGGAGGATTATGATGTACGAAACATTATCAAAGAGAGCTTTAAAAAACATGTATATGGCAACCGGTTTCGCCACATTGCTTTTTTATATTGTAGCAATTGTAGCGGAGCTGGCTTTTTTTATTCCAGAGAAAATTACAATAGCAAATATAATTATAGGCATTGTATCAGGGTTGTTGTTCGTCAATCTTATTGCAAGTCCGCTTTTTCGGTTTTACAGATACAGATATAAAATTGACAATGAATGTATTGACATCATTGAGGGATATTTATTTATTACGAGAAATGTAGTTCCGATTGAGAGATTACATAAGTTACAGATTTTAAGAGGACCTTTCGACAAAATCTGCGGTGTGGCAAAGGTGATTGTCACAACGGCAGGTGGAGATGTTACGATAAGATTTTTAGATGTAGAGAAGGCAGAGGCTATTACAGAAAATCTTAAAGTGAAAATTAATGACATTGTGACCGAACAAAAGAAGATGACAGAGCAATAGGGAGGCGTTATGGAAGTAAAACGTTTTAGAAACCATGTATCCAGTGTAATCGAACAGTTTGGGGCATTAATTGTAGCGATTTTTATTATTATTTTTGGAAGTGTTGATGATGTGATTGAGATTGCTGAGGAGATATCGTTAGGGAATGCAGAAGAAACAGGCGTTATTTTGGCAGCAGCCGGTATTTTCGTTCTGATAATTTTTGTGTTTATTGCCTGGAGATTCTGGGTATGGTCTAGGACATGGGTTGTTATAGAGGAGGAGACTATAACATTAGAAAAAAATACTTTAAATTCTAAAAAAAATACCATAGGACTTAAAAATATATCCAATGTAAATACAGAACAGAATATTTTTGAGATGATTATGGGAACTTGCAAGGTTAAATTAGATACCAACAGTCTGTCGACAGCAAATTCTACAGATGTCAAAATCATTTTAAAGAAAAAGCAGGCAGAAGAATTAAGAGCATAC
The DNA here is from genome assembly GCF_937958975.1 of uncultured Eubacterium sp. GTDB lineage: Bacteria > Bacillota > Clostridia > Lachnospirales > Lachnospiraceae > Eubacterium_G. The sequence continues at coordinate 4,671 of NZ_CALGRE010000006.1, forward strand.
CTCGTAAAAAGGATTAATGAAATTAACAATGGCGTGGACAGTGTTGAGGCTGTTTCTGAATTTAAAGATAGTGAATATGATGTAAAAGCGGATTTGAAAGACATTTTGTTAAATGGTATATATTCTATTAATATTGCTGTTATTTTAACATTTATCGGAAGTTTTTTATTCTTTATCGCAGGTATTATGGAAATCGTGAATCATGGTGTTCACACGGAAAGTATATCCGGAATTTTAGGAGCAATCGCAATTGCATTTATTATGGTTGCAACAACGCTTTCGGGACTGGTTGCCGGATTTGTAAAACTGTATGGTTTTATGAGCAAAAGAGATGGTGACAGAATTTATATTAAATATGGTCTGTTTAAGCGTGTTAATTATGCTATTCCGGTAGATAAAATTAACGCTATTATTATACATCAGACATTGATTGCCAGAGTGTTTCATAAATATACAGCAGAGTTGGTAAATGTGGGAATGGATGACGAGAAAGACAGTACAGCCTCTTTTACATTCTATGGAAGTAAAGAAAAGCTGATGGATGTAATTGACAAAATTATTCCTGAGTTTTCTGAGGCTATCAACTTTGATGTGAAAAGGCAGCCAAAATCCGTTTGGATAGTAAAAGCGATTCAAATCTTATGTACACTAATGTTTGTTTTGGCAATTGCAGCAGTGGGACATATTGTAACAGAAATGCCTTGGTGGATAAGTGGAATCATGATAGCAGTTTTTATGCTCTTTGTGATTTTTGGAATGATTATGTCTTATATAACAGTAGGAAATAAAATACAGACCAATTATCTTGGGTTAAAAAGCGGTATTTTTGGTACACACTATGTCATTATAAAATTTGACAAAGTACAATATATTACTCTGAATCAGAATATTATTACTAAGAAGTTAGGTATTGTCAAAGGTACTGCGAGGATTTTGGCATCGCTCGGAAAAGTTGCACATACGATTCCGTATATTCGGGAGGAGGAATGTACTTCCTTTGTGCAGGAAATGTCCGATTGGAAAAATTAATTTGAAGTAGATTTATAAAAAACTTCCGGGAGTTCATCCTGGAAGTTTTTGCGATTTAAGGTGAAACAAAATTTGAATTTCATTACACTGTATATATGAAGGTTAATTAACGAAATAGAAAGAAAACAGGGTACCAATATGAAATATGACAGACAGGATGTATTGCGGGCAATACATAATGATAAAAATGCGTTTGAAAGATTATATTGTTCGATAAGCAATGATTTATATAAAATGGCAGTTTATATATTAGGAGATTGCGGATTAGCGGAAGAGGCAGTGAGTGAAACGGTCATAGATGCTTTAACGGGAATAAAAAAATTGAAAGACGCAGATAAATTTGAATCATGGATACTGAAAATATTGACAGTGAAGTGTAACAGAAAAATAAAGGATAAATACAATAAGTTTTCAGTGTTCAATCCAAAGTCACAGAGCATAGAAGATTTTAAGGAAAAATCAATCTATCGGCAGTATGACAATGACACAAAAACAGATATACAGATAGCGCTATCAAAATTAGATAAAAAAGACAGGGTGATTATTTCTCTCTGTGTAATAGAGGGATATAAAAGTCATGAAGTGGCAGAAATTTTGTCTATGAATGCATCAACTGTGCGTACAAGACTGAATAGAAGTCTTATAAAGTTAAGGGAATATTTGGAGGTTAGATAACATGAAAGAAAACAGATTTACAGAGATTGATAGCGAAAATATCAAGATGGCAGAAAAGATTTATCGGGAAAGTGAAAAGATAGAATTAAATCAAAATGTGAATGATAATATTATAAGAATTATCAGAAAATACAATAAAAAGAAAGTCAACGGTGCAAAAGTGTTTCGGATAGGAACAGCAATTGCAGCCTGTTTTGTTTTTGCAGCCGGTATGGTTATATGGAATGATACCCATATGGACAATTCAGGAATGAATCAGATAATGCAAAAAGAGACACAGTTGCATCAAAAACAAGAAGAAAAAGTAGTAGCCTCTGCAAAAAATATTGAAAACGTTGCAAAATCCTACGAAGAAATAAAACAAAAAATTCAACAGGTTTATGATGAAAAAAGCATCATGGAAGATGTTGCAGACGTGAATGGATTAAAAACAAAATCTGTTTCTAATGATTATTCTCCGATAGTTACACCGGATGAGTTAAAAACAGATACAAGTACAAAATCAGACAACTCATATTCGGATACAAATGAACAGACAGAAGGTGTGCATGAAGGAGATATTGTAAAAACAGATGGAAGATATATATATACTTTAATTGTGAAAAATATCGAAGACGAGGAAAAATCTTCTTTTCAGGTCGGTGTGACAGAAGTGTCAGGAACAAAAATGAAGAAAGTTTCTACTATTAAAATTAAAGATAACAAAATAAATAAGAATGGTAATATCTCAGAAATGTATATTTCAGGCGACAGACTGATTCTGACAGGTACAAAGTATGGTAACGAATTCAAAGGCTGTATAGATGACACAGTTAAGGCTGAAAGTAAAAAGATGTCAGTGGAGCATATAAAAACGGTAATATTTATTTATGATATTTCAGATGTGAAATCACCTAAGTTAATTAGTAAAAATGAGCAGGATGGCTATTGTCAGGATACACGTCTTGTGGACGGATATTTATACACAGTATCTTCGTGGACAGTTTTAGATAAAGATAAGGATTACATTCCGGAAATCAATAATAAGAAAATAAAGTATGATTGTATTTGTATCCCGGAAGTGATACAGGAGTCAGCTTATGCAGTTATTACGTCTATAAATATTGAAGACGGAAAAGATATCAGGCAGAGTGCAGCAGTACTCGGAAATGCAAGTAAAGTGTATGTGAGTCAGAATCATATTTATTTGGTGAATGAAGCCTACAAGAACGATGATATTTCTGATACCGATAAGGCAAAGAGCATAATAGCAGATTATAAAAAAAATAGAAATATTGATACGAAAAGATGTAAGGCAACAGAGCGGGAAGTTAGGGAATTGAAAAATATTTATTCAGAGAACAGATATGATATGAGTTCAATCTCTAAAAAGCATACGGTGTCTGTCATGGAATCTTATACGGAAATGGAGATTATGAAATATGAATATAAAGATGGAAAATTAACTTATGTTGCAAAGTGTACTTTGGAAGGACAAACGGATGACAGATTTTCTCTGGATGAAAAGGACGGATATTTGAGACTGGTAGTACACAGAGAAAGAGAAAGATATTTGGAGGCAAGTAAAAAATTTTATGATGCGAAAGGTAAGAAAATAGAGGAACAATATTTAGACAGTAAAGAATTAGACGGAGTAGTCGACAGCAATACGGTATATACGTTGGATGACAAACTAAATAAAAAAGGTGAGATTAAAGGTCTGGCAAAGAAAGAACATATCTATGCGGCAAGGTATTTGGGAGACTATGGATATTTTGTGACTTTTGAACAGACAGACCCACTATTTACCGTAGATTTTACGGATATGGAAAATCCTAAAATTATAGGAGAACTGAAAATGCCGGGATTTTCTGATTATCTTCAGTTTTTTAATGAGAAGCTACTCTTTGGAATCGGAGAGGGGGAAGAAAACAGAGGGGATGAAATACCTATAAAACTTGATATGTATGATGTATCAAAGGGAAGCGCTAAGCGAAAAACAAGTCTGCTGATAAAGGGGGATTGGTATACGCCGGCGAGCTATAATTCAAAAGCGTTATTGATGGATAGCGAAAAAAATATAATAGGATTTCCGGCTGAGAGAAGTTGGCACAACAGAAATTACGAATATACAATGAAAGATTATTATTTGTTATATTCCTATAAAAATGGAAAGTTTCAACAGTTGTGTAAGATTCAATTAAAAGGAGAAAGTGCAGAAGAGACAAGGGGGCTTTATATAGGAGACTATTTATATGTGGTTACTCCTGAAGAAATACAGGTTGTCAATTTGAAAAATTATAAGGTTGAGGGAAAATTAAGCATAAAATAATGAAAGCGGTTAATAATGGTAATAGATAAAAGGGAGGACAAATTATGGCAGACATAAAATTACCATTATTAAATGAAAACGGATACTATGAAATAAGAATAGAAAGCATAGGTGGATTAGGGGCGAATCTATGTGGCAAAATGATGGGAGAACTGGCACTAAAGTTTTTAGGACTTAACAGTGCCAGTTTTTCCAGTTATGGTTCGGAAAAAACGGGAACCCCTGTAAAGGCATTTATTCGATATAGTTATCCGGAAAATGAAATAAGAGTACATTCACCGGTAAAAGAGCCTCACTTACTTTGTATTTTCCATCAGGCGCTGATGCAAAATATAGACATATTTGACGGTTGTACAGAAGAGACAAGTATTGTTGTCAATTCAGATGTGGAACCGGAAAGAATTGAGAGCCATTATATCAAACATAATCACATTAAAGCGAATAAAATTGTCTGTGTGCCGGCTCAGAAAATTGCAATGGAAACGCATTCCAGAATTAATGTTGTTATGATGGGGGCGATGGCAAAAGTAATGGGATTTGTCGCTGTTGAGGATATCATGGAAATTTGCGAACATGCGTTAGGAAGAAAATATCCAAAAGCGATGAAAGGAAATTTAGAAGGGATTCGCAGAGGATATGAGGAGGTAACAATATACGAATGTGGTTCGTTAAAGAATGAAAAGGAAACAAAAGAGACTGTCAGTGAGAAGAAGGATGTAAGTAGAAAATATCAGCAGGGAAAAACTGGTTATCAAAACATGACAATAGGTGGATTGAACTTGAATTTTGGAAATAGTGTTACAAATGATTTGTCACCTTCAAGACAGGGATTTATTCCACTATTTTTGCAGGATAAATGTATTAATTGTGGTTTGTGTGATTCTACCTGCCCTGATATGGTATTTCAATTTGAACCCGGAGAATATAAGGACAGGAAAATGATGGTAAATACAGGATTAGACTATTTTCACTGTAAAGGATGTCTGAGATGTGTGGAAGTATGCCCTACAGGTGCTCTGGTAAAAGGATTGGAATCAGACTATGATACGAAACCTTGGTTTGTGCCGAATAAAGAATTAATTAGAGTGCCCGACTATTATGAAAAGTCGGGTGCAGATGGTTTTATTACATCAGAGTCATATTTAACGGAAAAGAGAATAGAAGGCGGAGAAGTGTAAAGGGGAAAAAGTATGGAATATCAATTAATGGAATTTTCATCGGGAAATGAGATTGCAGCTATGGCGGTGAAACAGATTGGCTATGACATTATGGGGTATTATCCGATAACACCGTCTACGCAGGTAGCTGAAAATCTGGATTTAATGCGTGCAGATGGAAAAACAGATATTGTAATGATTGCAGCAGAGGGAGAGCACAGCGCAGCCGGGGTGTGTTATGGTGCGTCGGTAGGTGGTGGCAGAGTGTTTAATGCTACCAGTGCAAATGGTCTTTTGTATGCCATTGAGCAGCTTCCGGTACAATCAGGAACAAGATATCCGATGGTTATGAATATAGCCTGTCGTACGGTTTCCGGACCGTTATCAATAAAGGGTGACCATAGTGATATTATGTATATGCTAAATTGTGGATGGCCAATTTTCTTTGCACATACAGTGCAGCAGGTGTATGATTTTAACCTTATGGCAATAAAGCTGGCAGAGAATGTGAGACTTCCGGTAGCAGTTGCATATGACGGATTTTTTACAAGTCATCAGAAGAAGAAGTGTTATCGCTTTGCAAATGATGAGACGGTAAAAAAATTCATTGGTAAGAAAAAGGACAAGTATGCCTTTTTAGATTTAGATAATCCAATTACAGTTGGTTCTTATATGAATGAGCCGGATTTGATAAATAACAGGTATCAACAGTATCTGGCAATGGACAGTGTCAGAAGAGAATTACCAAAAATATTTGACGAATATATGAAGTATTCAGGAAGACAATATCAGGAAGTGGAAACCTATAGGACAGAAAATGCGGAAATAATAATGATTATGCTGGGTTCCAGTTTCGATACCACAATGGTTGCAGTAGACAAGCTGCGGGAGAAAGGGAAAAAAGTAGGAGTGCTCACTCTGAATATGATAAGACCTTTTCCGATAGATGAAATATGTAAATATATACATGAGGATTGCAGGGTTATTGTTGCAGACAGGCAGGACAGCTATGGTGCACAGGGTGGAAATTTATCTTTAGAGATACGGGCTGCATTTCAGCGAAGAAATAAAAAGGCAGAGGTAAAGACGATAGTATATGGTCTTGGAGGATTAGATTTTTATGTAGAAGATGCGATTCAATTGTTGGAAGGGTTTGATTCATTGCCAGAGTTTAGTTATTACGGAATTACGAAGGGGAATGAGGATGACAAGCGAAGCAATTTCTTTGAACCGCTTACGAGAGAGAAAACAGAATTGGGATTGACAAAGGCGGAGAGTGATAGGGGGCAGGTTAAGGTTGTCGGAGGAAGTATCAACGACACTGCGGCTATGCCAAAAAGAATAGCGCCAGGCCATGGAGCATGTCCGGGATGTGGGATACCTGTCAATTTGAATTTACTTTTGAGGGCAATTGAAGACCCGGTGGTGTTACTTTTCCAGACAGGCTGCGGAATGATTGTTACAACTGCATATCCAAAAACAAGTTTTAAGGTGCCTTATGTTCATAATTTATTTCAAAACGGCGCTGCAACATTGAGTGGAATTGTTGAAATGTGTCACATTAAGCAACAAAGAGGTGAAATACCGGAGGGGGACATTGTTTTCATAATGGTTAGTGGAGATGGTGGAATGGATATTGGTATGGGTTCTGCTCTCGGAACCGCTCTCAGGGGACATAGGATGATAATATTTGAGTATGATAACGGTGGTTATATGAATACAGGATATCAGCTATCTTATTCTACACCTAAAGGTGCGAGAAGCTCAACTTCTCATGTAGGTCCACAGCAGTATGGGAAATCATTCTTTCACAAGGATATGGCACAGATTATGGCAGCGTCAAACGTACCATATGTGGCGACGGTAGCAGAGTCTAATCCTGTTGATTTTATGAAAAAAGCAGCCAAGGCAGCCTATTACGCAAAGAATAGAGGAACTGCATATATCAAGGCATTGTCTGCATGCCCGCTGAACTGGAACGACAATCCGGCGAAAGAGAGAAGTGTTATTGAGGCTGCGGTCAACAGCTGTTATTTTCCACTTTATGAGGTGGAAGAGGGAATTACAAAGTTAAGCTTTAATCCGGAAAAAAGTAAGAAAAAAATACCGGTAGAAGATTGGTTGTCTATGATGGGCAGGACAAAACATTTAGCAAAAGAAGAATATAAGAGTGTGGTTGAAGAACTTCAGAAAGAGATTGATATAAGATTTAAGAAGTTAATTGAAAAATCAGAAAATGAATATTTATAATAAGGGGGAAATAAAATGGCAGTAGATTTTAAGACAAGTGAGACAAAGGATAATCTTATGAGAGCGTTTGCAGGAGAAAGCCAGGCAAGAAACAGATATACGTTTGGGGCACAGCAGGCAAATAAGGAAAAGCAGCAGGCAATTGCAAAGGTATTTATTTATACAGCAAATCAGGAAAAAGAACATGCTGAAATATTTTATAACCATTTAAAAGAATTGGGTGGAGAGACAATTCATGTGGACGGTGGTTATCCGGTAGATATCACGGATGATTTGGCGGAACTTTTGAGAATGGCACAGCACAATGAGTATGAAGAGCATGATGATGTTTATCAAAAATTTGGTGACAAGGCAAAAGAAGAAGGATTCTTAAATGTTGCTAATTCTTTCTATATGATTGCAAAAATTGAAAAATATCACGGTGATAGATTTGGCAAATTTGCAAAATGGTTGGAAGATAATAAACTTCATGTTTCGGATGTTAAAACGGGATGGATTTGCTTGAATTGTGGTCATATTTATGAAGGAGAAAGGGCGCCGGAAAAATGTCCTGTGTGTGACCATGATAAAGGATATTTTATTCGCCTAGAGCTGTCTCCGTTTGCAGAGTAGGTAAATAAAATAAATCCAGTTCAGCCACCAGCTCGAAGCATTAGCTTCTTGCTTTGATGGCTCACCGATGAGCTACTATAAAAAATCCAGTTCAGCCACCAGCTCGAAGCATAGCTTCTCGCTTTGATGGCTCACCGATGAGCTACTATAAAAAATCCAGTTCAGCCACCAGCTCGAAGCAT
>NZ_CALGRE010000007.1 GCF_937958975.1 uncultured Eubacterium sp.
ACGACAGCAGCTACATCTGAATTGGTATGGACAGATGCGGTTGCAGACAGTAAGTGGTATACAAATGGAAACTGGGAATATTATTTTGGAGACTGGAATGCATCTCAGGGAAAAGTTGCGGTAGATTCAGAAAATCCAAACAGAGTGGCAATTGTTGCAACAAACAGCTTATGGCATGATGCGTGGGGAACGCAGATAAAATTTGTGGCAGAAGGTCTGACACCGGGAGCTACATATACAATCAGCTATGATATCATTGCGGATAATAATAACGGAAAGATAAAGACAAGCGCCAGTGATGCAGAGATAGCGTTGGTTGCAGGAAAACAGACAGTTTCCAGAACAGATGCAGCAGATGAAAACGGAAAGTTGGAGCTTGCAGTAGGAATGGGCTGGGTAGGTCTGAATAACAAACTGATAATGGAAAATCTTAAGGTAGTAGATGCAGAAGGAAATGAGGTGAATCCGAAACCTGATAAGCCGGATGAGACAACAACACCGTCGAACCCAGTGGAAACAACAACGCCGTCAGACCCAGTGGAAACAACAACACCGTCAGACTCAGATGAGACAACGGCACCATCAAAGCCGGATGAGACGACAACACCGTCAGAACCGAAAACGGACAATCCGACAGTTGCACCAACAGCAGCGCCAAAGAAGGTCAATGTACCGAAGGTAAAAGTAAAATCAGCATCCAAGAAGAAAGCATCAAAGAAAGTAAAAATTTCTCTTAAGAAGGTAAAGGGAGCAAAGAAATATCAGGTACAGATTTCCAAAACAAAGAAATTCAAGAAAGTGCTTGTAAAGAAGACGGTAAAGAAGGCTAAATTTACAATTAAGAGCAAGAAGATTAAGAATAAGAAAAAGTTATATGTAAGAGCTAAGGCTATAAAGATTGTAGGAGGAAAGTCATACAAAGGAAAATGGTCAAGAGCTAAGAAGATTAAAATCAAAAAGTAGCCATATACTCAATCAATGAGGGAGGAACTGCTGAGGGAAACATTTCCGGAAGTGGTTCCTTTTTCAAATGAAGGAAGAAACTTCTCAAAACAACATAAAAAAATGTTACTATCATAAAAAATAACCACCTAAAAGGGAAGGGGATATTGTGGTAAAATAACTTTATCTATAATACCGCATAAATAAATTCAAGGACGGTATTCAAATCATAGTTTCATTAAATAATGAAATACGAAAGGAGATTAATATGAAACTGAACAGAACAATGAAAAGAGCATTGGCATATGTGTGTGCAATCGCGCTGGTTATTAGTTCTATAACTGTCTACAATCAGACGGCAGTAAAGGCTAGTGGAAGCGCTACAGTAGACGGTATTGTATACACAGTTACAGATGGTGATGCTACAATAGTAGGATTTACATGTCAGGGTATTTTTGATAAAGCAAGAATACATTTTGCATGGGGAACAAAGGTAGATGAAAATTCTATTACAGCTACAGTAGATGGAAAAGCAGTTACAGTAGATGGAAAGAATACAAATGGAATGTTTATTCCATTATCAGAAGTAAGTGGCTTGGCAGAGGGAGAATATCAGATTGCCATTAAGGCTACAGCTACAGAAGAAGCAAAAGAAGTTACTGGAAATGCTACGTTAAAGATTCAAGCTGAGGGTGAGACAACAACGAGAGATTCTTCAATTGTTGTATGGAAAGATTTGGGCGAAGGATTTTCATATGATGATAATACAACGGCTACAGTTATAAATATCCAGCAGCCTGGATTTGCAACAGAAAAAGGTATCTATGTAAATGTTCCGGCAGGAATTAACAAAGTAAGTGTTAATGGTGTTTCAGGTGATACAGTAGGAGCTATACAGGGAGCAGGTATTGTTGTTTATCTGTCGGCATTAACATATCAAACGAATAATGTTATAATCGAATACGCAGGAGGAACAGCAACTGTTAACATTAAAAATGCAAACGGAACAGGTGGAGATGCACCTACAGTAGAGACAACAACAGCGGCTCCGATTACAGATGGAGATGAATTGTTAAAGAATACTGCATTTGCAGATAGCTCTAATTGGAATGAATTTGGTTTTACATCAGCAACAAATAATGGAGATGGTTCTCTGACTTTAGCAATTGAAGCAAAAACAGAAGGTGATAATTGGTCATCTCAGTTAGTTCAGAATGGATTATCATTAACAGAAGGTAAATGGTATGTTGCTAAATATACAGTGACATCTGATGTGGATAAAACATTCCAGTTACTTCTTCAGAGTGATGGAGCAGCTGGTGGAGATTGGTCTGTATTTTCAGAAAACCTCACAGAAGTAAAAGCAGGTGAGACAAAAGATGTTGAAATGAAATTCCAGGCATCAAAGACAGGAAATAATAATGTATTGTTTGGTCTTATGATGGGATATGTAAATAATACAGCAAGTGAGGCGGCAAATGTTGTTATAAGCAATGTAAGTCTTAAAGTATATAATAGTGACCCTGCGGGAGATGAGACAACAACACCGGAACCATCAACAGATGAGGAAACGACACCGGAGCCATCAACAGACGAGGAAACAACACCGGAGCCATCGACAGAAGATACAACAACAGCAGCTACATCTGAATTGGTATGGACAGATGCGGTTGCAGACAGTAAGTGGTATACAAATGGAAACTGGGAATATTATTTTGGAGACTGGAATGCATCTCAGGGAAAAGTTGCGGTAGATTCAGAAAATCCAAACAGAGTGGCAATTGTTGCAACAAACAGCTTATGGCATGATGCGTGGGGAACGCAGATAAAATTTGTGGCAGAAGGTCTGACACCGGGAGCTACATATACAATCAGCTATGATATCATTGCGGATAATAATAACGGAAAGATAAAGACAAGCGCCAGTGATGCAGAGATAGCGTTGGTTGCAGGAAAACAGACAGTTTCCAGAACAGATGCAGCAGATGAAAACGGAAAGTTGGAGCTTGCAGTAGGAATGGGCTGGGTAGGTCTGAATAACAAACTGATAATGGAAAATCTTAAGGTAGTAGATGCAGAAGGAAATGAGGTGAATCCGAAACCTGATAAGCCGGATGAGACAACAACACCGTCGAACCCAGTGGAAACAACAACGCCGTCAGACCCAGTGGAAACAACAACACCGTCAGACTCAGATGAGACAACGGCACCATCAAAGCCGGATGAGACGACAACACCGTCAGAACCGAAAACGGACAATCCGACAGTTGCACCAACAGCAGCGCCAAAGAAGGTCAATGTACCGAAGGTAAAAGTAAAATCAGCATCCAAGAAGAAAGCATCAAAGAAAGTAAAAATTTCTCTTAAGAAGGTAAAGGGAGCAAAGAAATATCAGGTACAGATTTCCAAAACAAAGAAATTCAAGAAAGTGCTTGTAAAGAAGACGGTAAAGAAGGCTAAATTTACAATTAAGAGCAAGAAGATTAAGAATAAGAAAAAGTTATATGTGAGAGTTAAGGCTGTTAAG
>NZ_CALGRE010000008.1 GCF_937958975.1 uncultured Eubacterium sp.
TATTTATGCCCCATCCCCCCAAAATGTGCCATGAAATACCTAGGAGGCGAATCTTGAACAATATAAATAATAAAAATGAAGAGATACGGTTCTATAAAGAGAGGACTCTAAAAAATATCTACAGATTAATGTCTCAAAATAACTGGACTCTTCGCCAACTTGCCGATAATGCTTTATTGCCTTACGAATCTGTTAAAAAATTAATGTCCGGGAAAATAAATAACCCCAGCATTTACACTCTTCTGAAAATAAGCCATGCCTTCGGCTGTGGCATTGACTACATCTTAGAAACCGAATCTACATATGGTGTTACCTCTCCCAAACTTCCCCTAAGAGCCTTTACCCTTATTCAAGAAATAGCAAATTTAGAAATATATCTAAAAGAATATAACGAACGTCGTGGAACTGATGAAATTACTGTTATTGTCCCCACAGGAATCATTCATGACGGAATGGTTTTTGACAGCATTTATACAGAAACAATTGATATTTCTGCATATCGCCAAGATTTTAACGATATAATAATGTGTGGACTAAAAAACATAGGAAGAGAATTAAGTCCCACATATTTAGACGGTGATGTTTTACTCATTGCCAGAGACCGTTTTCCAATGAACGGAGAAGTCGGAGTTTTTCTCATAGGAACAAAAGCATATATTCGAAAATACACTCTTTCAAACCCAATTATTATGGAACCGGTAAATGGCATCGGTACCCCAATTACAATACATAATATTGATGATGTTCATTTCTTTGGTCGTGTTCTTACTGTTATTAGAAGATAAGAATCCTTTGTAAAAAATACATATTCTACAAATTGAAAAAATTTATTTCTAATATTAAATACCAATGAATTACTATTATTGTAAAATATTATAATGTTGCAATATGTCAGAAAATATATTATTATATTGCTATAAACATAATTAAAGGAGGCTTTTTAAAATGGCTTACAAAATTAACGATGGTTGCATCGGTTGTGGTGCATGTGCAGGCGCTTGCCCAGTTGGCGCTATTTCAGAAGGTGACGGAGTATTCGTTATCGATGCTGACACATGTATCGAATGTGGAGCTTGTGCAGGTGCTTGCCCTACAGGTTCTATCGAATTAGATGCTTAAAAAGTAAAAAAAGGGGTGTTGCCTGGCAACAGCCCTTTTTATATATCTTTTATTGCTCCTCCTACTGTGGCATTACTGCCTTTACTTTTTTACCTATATGTACTCCCACTTTTTTCCCGTTTACTTTTTGCTTTGTGTCCGCCGTAATACCCGATACTTTTACAGCTTTTTTACCTTTTTTAACCCCTTTTGCTGCGACCTTTTCTAACTGCTTTTTACTCTCTTTTTTATTTTTTTTCAACAACATTTTTTCAGATTTAATTTTTTGCTTTCTTTCTTTTCTGCTCATATGCTGTCTCGAACGCATTACCTCGTCTAATTTTTTATAGCGTTCCTCTTCCTTTTCGTCCTGCATACGCATAAGGTAATTCATTTCTTTTAAAACTGTTTCACTGACACATCCGCTAACTTCCTTACCTAAATCTAATGTAGACTCCTTTAAGGCTTTGGATACTACCTTGTCCATAATTGCCTGAAACTGGTCCATCTTGCTTCCTGCCCCCTCTGTGACTTCCAGCCTGCTGTTTTGCTTTATAATAGGTGTTAGTGGAACTTCCTTTACTCCGTTTTTGTCATCAGGGTCCGTAAGCATCATTTTAATCGTTCTCAAACTATACCCCTGTTCTTTTAACTCTCTCACATTCTTTAGCAAATTGATATGATTATCCGTGTAATAACGATGCCCCATCTCATTTCTTGGAATGGTAACATTCAATTCCTCCTCCCAATATCTCAAAACATGAGACTCTACACCAAGCATCTTCGATGCATCAGAAATAATATATCGCTTTTCCCCCATCTCGTCCTCCTATTAAATTTTTCCGTGAAAAACACACTTCTCTTTGAAACACTACAATTATAAATCCATTATATTCACCCTTCAATACTTCTATCACTGCAAATAATGTAACCTTTTGCGATGCTGTCGAACAAACTACAAAAATGAAAAACACAGAGCAGGAAAAATCCCTTACACCTGGTTTTCTTCCTGCTCTGCATCTTCAAATTTGGTAAACTGTGGTAACCATACCAGCTGGACTTCCCCAACCGGACCATTTCTTTGTTTTGCTACATTCAAAATAATTCTATTTCTATCTTCTTCTTTTTTCTCTTTATCATAATATCTGGACATCAGCATAACTACATCGGCATCCTGCTCAATCGAACCGGACTCACGCAAATCCGCCATAATAGGCTTTCTATCCTCTCTGGTCTCCGATGCACGGTTAAGCTGTGACAATGCAATGACCGGCACATTGAGCTCTCTGGCAATCCCCTTAAGTGTTCTGGAAATCTCTGCAATTTCCTGCTCTCTGCTTCCATGTGGAGTATTTGTTGTCATAAGCTGCAAATAATCCACAATCACTAACTGTATATCCTTCTCTAATTTAAACTTTCTACACTTAGAACGCATCTCACCAATACTAATACCCGGAGTATCATCTATGATAATATTTGAATTTCCAATTACATTCGCCGACTCAACAATATTCGCCCACTCATTGTCACTCAAATCACCAATACGGATTTTTTGAGAGCTTACCATTGAGTTTTGCGAAAGAATACGATTTATCAACTGTTCGCTTGACATTTCCAAACTAAAAATTGCCACCGGTATATTGTGCTTTACAGCTATCGTTTCCGTCAGATTTAACACAAATGCGGTTTTACCTACAGACGGTCTCGCTGCAATCAATATTAGGTCTGATGGCTGAAGCCCCGACAATTGTGTATCTAACTTCTTAAAACCTGTCTCAAGACCTGTAATCGTCCCCTTTGTCTGTGCTGCCTGCTCTATCTTGTCAAAAACATTTAAAACAATCTGTCGTACCGGAACATAGTCTCCCGTATTTCCGGTTTGTATCAATGAAAAAATATCCCTCTCTGTCTCCTCCAAAATGGTATCGAGAGGTTTATTTCCCGCATAACATGTATTTGCTATATTTTCATTAGCCCGAATCAGATTTCGCATAACAGACTTTTCATAAACAATTTCCGCATACTGCTTAATATTCGCAGATGTAGGAACCATATCTAATATATTTCTGATAAATTCAATGCTTATGACTTCTGAAGGAACCTCCATCTCCTCTAGCTTATTCTTAATCGTTAAGATCGGAAGAGCGTCGTGTAGGGAAAGAGTGTAGATCT
>NZ_CALGRE010000009.1 GCF_937958975.1 uncultured Eubacterium sp.
GAGTTCTGACGTGTGCTCTTCCGATCTGTGGTTCTATTTCTTGTATTTTGCTTGTTCCAATCTTTAAATTCCACTTTGGTTCTATTAATATCTGCATCACTAAATCCCATCAATCTCCAACATTCTATCTTTAAATTCCACTTTGGTTCTATTAATATAAATATATCTTAACTGTATCTTTATTATACACCTATCTTTAAATTCCACTTTGGTTCTATTAATATTAGGTAATGATGAATTTGTGAACAATGGGGATAACTTTAAATTCCACTTTGGTTCTATTAATATCCCACCAACTCGTTAAATATATCTTTATACACCTATCTTTAAATTCCACTTTGGTTCTATTAATATTATCCTCCCAACTGCCGTTTTTCCGTTGTACTATATCTTTAAATTCCACTTTGGTTCTATTAATATAATGCTTGTAATAATTGAATTTCATTAATAGTTACTCTTTAAATTCCACTTTGGTTCTATTAATATTATTTCTAGAAAATTCTTGTGCAACAATGATATACTTTAAATTCCACTTTGGTTCTATTAATATCGATATCTATAATGTTCATATGATTCCTCCTATCTTCTTTAAATTCCACTTTGGTTCTATTAATATAAAGCTGACAAATCAGGAAAAGCGTTTGCACTGTTCTTTAAATTCCACTTTGGTTCTATTAATATATTCCAATTATATTATCTAATGAACTTTTTACAGTCTTTAAATTCCACTTTGGTTCTATTAATATGATTGGTCTACATACATATCCGGAAAATTTTGAAATCTTTAAATTCCACTTTGGTTCTATTAATATCTTTTCCAACTTGTAACAAATTATTTTTTGTTGCTTCCTTTAAATTCCACTTTGGTTCTATTAATATTTAAACTCACGTCTTACATAGCCCGTGTTTGTGAGCTTTAAATTCCACTTTGGTTCTATTAATATTATTTTGGATTTATTATTTTATGTAAACCGTTTGTCTTTAAATTCCACTTTGGTTCTATTAATATTAAAGAAAATATTTATAATTTGTTTTATATAAATCCTTTAAATTCCACTTTGGTTCTATTAATATTTTTTTTACACCTGTATGATATTACTGAAACTTTCTTTAAATTCCACTTTGGTTCTATTAATATTCAGGAACAATGTGATAACTTCCCCTCTTTCTTCCCTTTAAATTCCACTTTGGTTCTATTAATATCGGTGCTATTTTTTTAATTTTTACAAACAGAAAGCTTTAAATTCCACTTTGGTTCTATTAATATACCACTTTTTTGCCTGCATATTGATTTAATTTTTCCTTTAAATTCCACTTTGGTTCTATTAATATATTTCTCATTTACTTCCAATGTTAATAGCATACTACGCTTTAAATTCCACTTTGGTTCTATTAATATACAAAAAATTAAAAAAATCTTGTGTTTTTGACAACTTTAAATTCCACTTTGGTTCTATTAATATTATAACTAAAACTATTATAAAAATTTATTGCACTCTTTAAATTCCACTTTGGTTCTATTAATATCCGTCGTCTTAAAAACACCATATTTACTAACTTTTAACGGCACATTTTGTCTACCCCAACATAATTATAGCAACTTAGAATATTTTTATCTACTATTTAACAACAAAATAACGTCTTTGCCCGACAAATAAAGGCATTGTCGACATAGGTACTTTTTCACCTTACCATAGGTCGACAAGATATTCTTAAAGAAATCTGGATGTCTTATCATCTTCAATTCCCCAGAACATTTTTGTCAGCCATTTCGAATCCCGACTTTTAAATACAATCACAGAATCTTCATTCTTTCGTACATGTTTTGAAAGCTCTACCTTTAACTGCATTAAATTTCCTTCCGTAATTTCGCCTTCAAAAACAGAATTTTGTATATGCGTCAGATACTTTTTACAAATTTTATGCACTCTGGGCAAATTTCTTTTTCCCTGCTCATCAACTTTTATATCATAAACTAAAATTACATACATTTAACTACCACCATATCTCAAATCCACAATACTCTTTTTCTCCCAATAAGTGTTTCACCAATTTATACGCTTCTAATCGTATTAAATATTGATATGACACATTTCTTCCCAACTCCTTATGCATAATCGTCCTGCTCATACATGAGTCGATTTCCTGCATAATAATTTGTGATGCCTTTTTTGTAAGGTGCAGATAATTGAGTTCTTTTTCAAAACTCTTCTCGGTTATTTGTTTCCGATTTAATAACGAAAAAATAACTCTATCACCAATAAGTGGTTTAAAAATCTCTGCCAAATCTAAGCACAACGAAAATCTTCTACTCCCCGGCTCATGCAAGTAACTAATTGTCGGGTTTAGCTGCGTATGATATATCTCTGTCAATACTTTAGAATAAATAATTGTGTTTACAAAAGAAATCAATGTATTAATCATATTATCCGGCGGATGCATCACCCTTTTATCAAACTCAATCTCCTGGTCAATAATAATATTCCATGCTGAATAGTAACTCCTTCTTATATTTCCCTCTACTCCCATCAATTCTGAAACACTCGACGTTGCATCAATTTGTCTTCTATACTCAGAAATCTGCTCCATTTGCTCTGCCACATCTTTTCCACGACCATTATAATACCTAAGATTTCTATAAATGTTTGCAGAAGCTGCCTGTATAAATTTCTTTGCCAACACCAGTCTTTTTTCTCCGTCTGTGTAATGTCCAACCTGCCTTACAAGAAGTTGTCCGGACAACAATTTCTCCTTCGGATAAAAACTTCCGGTATAGAAACTATAGTAATTAAAAAAGTGAAGCACAATTCCATTTTGGGAAATAATATTTAAAAAACTGCTATTTAACGTGATTTCCGACATAAAATATATTTCTTCAATATTTTCTATTGGCAAATCCTTTGCAATGCCTTCCTCATTTGTAAATCTCAATGTATTATCTTTTCTGCAAATCTGCCCCATAGAAAAAATATAATAGCTCCCCTTCATCTTTCTCCTCCAATCCATATGTACGAAAAATCATAAATTGCCCAAATAAAAATTATTTATTAATACGATTCTTTAAATAAAACACAAATCATAATAAGCACATGCTTTGCAAATATTTTTCTTTTCATCCCTATTGGATATCGGAAGATTAACAATACACTTTATATCTTCAATAACCCGCTCAAGCACAGCCTCGTCCTCGTCATTCAATGTTACCTTTATATTTCTCTTTAACAGAGGATAATCTATAATTCCCTCTATTCCTTCCACGCCTCTCTGCTTGAGATAATAAAGATAGTATTTTACCTGCCAGATTCCTGCTTCTTCAATTTTCCTGCTCTTTTTCACTTCGTGCAACACCTTAAAATCATGTATAAAATCAATGTTAATCGTACCATCGATTTCAATATGTTTATTCTCATTTGCATAAGAGCTTTCATCTAAAATCTTTCCCAGTTTAACATTTTCATTATTTTGCTCCATGGAAACCTGATGGCAAAAATACCACAATTTCCTCTTGCATACAAAATAATAATATATCATCATTCCTGATATATTTTTTGTACTATACTCACTAATCAATAAAAATACCTCCTTCTCGTAACCGTACTTCCTCAATAGATTTACTTTCTTTACGATTTTTTACAAAACCTAATTCCTTTGAATATTCACATTCGATAATCTCTATTGCATGATTTTTACCAAGGTTTATTTTTTCTCCCTTTGACTCACATTGTTTTTTCTCATATTCCTGAATACTCAGACAAAATTCCTTCAATTTCGATATCAGAGAAATTCTCTCAAAAGCAACTGTTCTACTGTTATTTAACCTTTCTCTAACGTCATCAATTTCTTCCTGATATAACTTGTAGACCGAATACGGTATAACATCCACCGTCAAAATATCCCTCAATTTCACTTTTGTATCATGTTCATATGGAAGATTTTCCGAAATAACCCGCTTATCATAATAATAATTTTTTGCATAATCTGTCTCTTTTATTTTATCTACACTGAAATATACATCTATAATTTCCTTCTTTTCTTTCTCCGTGATAATCCCTTGTCTGTCTTGCAAAGCGATTTTAGATAATTTATACATATCTGACTTCTCAATATATGTCTTAACACTTCCCCTCGGATTCAAATACACAAAACAATTTGTTTCATATTGATACCACTCCTTAGCACCTTTCCTGTTGCATCTTCCCATACGTTGAAATAAAGAAAAAACATCATTCAACTCAGTAAACAGATAATCAAAATCAATATCCAGACTCGCTTCTACCAAAGAGGTGCTAATCCATATTTCCTGCTTTTTATTTAAAATTTTATTGCTATTCCCAGAAAAAGTTTTACCACATTCTAAAATTTCCTCTTCCTTTTTCTTTCTATCTCTTCCTATAAATTTACTATGGAGTAGATTCACATTTAAATCTGACAATTCTTCATAAATACTTTGTGCATTCTCAATTGAGTTGCACACCACAAGTATTTTTGCATTCTTATTACTCTCTATTAATTCTAAGTATTTTTGTCTAACATCTTGACTGTCAATTATTTTATCCAAAACTTCCACATTATGTCTTGTAATGCCTTGTTCAGAATAATCATTCTTTACATAATCACCACCCAAAGCGTTTTCTAATTCCTTCTCCACAAACGGCGGCAACGTTGCTGTCAAAACAGCTATCTTTCCGCCAACCTCATGGATTCTTTCAATGCCATAAATCAAAAATGCCAATAGAGCTGTATCATACATCTGTATCTCATCGATAACAATCTTTGCATAAGATAATTGCGACAATTTATATTCATAACCCGGATATTGAAACACAAAATCAAATAACTGGTCCATTGTGGATATTGTTATTGGTAATGCCATCTGACCGGTACATTCCATATAGTTTTGTACGTTATCAACTTCTCTATCATCATTTAGATAGTAAGCCTTCATATCACTATGTAACAGACCCAATCTTTCCTCAATTTTTTCATTATTTAAAATATCTTCTGCAACTCTTTCATACATAGCGTTAATTGCAGTTCTCAACGGCAACACAAAAAATCCTTTATGATTTTCTATCCACCATAATCCTGCTTCCGTTTTTCCCATTCCGGTAGGCGCAGTAACTATCAGATTATCATTCGAATGTTCCATACAAAATTTCTGTAAATCGTTCCAATCCGCATTTCTATTTTTTTGTATCCATCCATATCGTAGTTCTTCGAGTTTCATTTTCATAAAGTCATTTTTAAACTCTGACTGTATCCCCGCACTCGCACTATAATCACACTTATGTAGCAATCCTTTCACTATAATAGCTTTTCGATTTTTGTTATGAATTAAATCATTTATTTTTCGTATTGTTATCCAATTATTCAGCTTTGACAAATTTGTAGCATATGGTTCATATATTTTCATGCTGTCCTCAATAATATCAGCTTTTTCCTCCAATATTCCTGCCAAATCGTCCCTTAATTTATGATGATAAATAATAGACATCAATACAATATAATAGTCCTCTTTATTTTCAAAATATTCCTTATCCAAAAATAACATTGATAAAATATTATGGGGAACTTCTTTTTCCCCATTATATTTTGTCTTATTCTCAATCCTTTTTTGAAATCCGGCATTCAGTTTTCCATAATCGTGATATTCACATGCAACATTTAATAACGAATATATTTCATCATTTATATATCCGTAACTTCTCAGCCTCTTTGCTTCTGTTTTGAGTTTATCTGTATGTGTTCTTATGCTTTCATCCGGCTTTGCCAGCTTTGTTTTTAAATCATTTTGTAGCCTGATATCTTTTTCTATTTTCATATAATCGAATTTTCCTCCAATATAAGAGTAAGACCACCACACAAAATAAGTAACAAACTTTTTGTATGATGGTCAATCTTTTACAGTAAATTTACAATGTAATACTTTTCATCATTGAACCTGTCTATAAAAACATTATCTGCCTCATTCATAATTTGAAAATTAGATGTATAGATGACACTTTTCTTCTCGAATACTCTTTTGTTATCTTTAATCTCATAATTCTTGTTCAGTGAATATCTCGTGCCATATATGCGCATTCCCACACCAAGAGCTCCACTTGGAATAATCTCATCTCTCAGAAAAACTTTTGCATCAATATAGGCAGATTTCTCGCATTGATAATATTCCTCTCCATCTTCTTGTGCGGGATGAATATCTACAATTTTACATTCCTGCACATCCACAAAATCTTCCCCTCTGCCCAAAGCAGTTAGATTTCCGATGTTATCTACAATATCATTCATAACCTCTTCCTGCGCATGTACATGTAAAATCAATTGCACATCTGTAAGAATTTCATAATACTTTGGTCCTCTGGTCAAAGTTCTAAATCTCGATATAGGAATCTGATAATTATCCTGCTCATACTGTTTCAATTTTTCTTTTGCCTCTTTTTCTTTGCAGGATAATTCCTTTTCTTTTTGTTTGATTTCCTCTACCCTGCTTAGATTATCTTTGTTGCTTTCTTTTTCTTTTTTTAATATTTGTTTTTCTTTCTTTATACTATCCAGATACGGTTTCAGCTTTTCTGATTTTAATTTAGCAATCTCATCATATGTGTCTTTTAATCGTCTGTATTCGTCCAACAATTCCTTGTTATAAACCTGTATTGTAATTCCTTTTCTAAAATCATTTCCCTGTGCCTTCTTCGCCTCTGCAACAATATCAAACGCATTTGACAACATGTCTGAATTTTTCATTTTTACCAGACATCCTCTGTCATTTTGTAAAGAATTTAAAAAGCAGCTATCATAATATACTCTCCGATTTAATCCACCATACTCTCCCTGAATACTGATATCCATAGGGTGGTGCTCCTGATATCTGCACGCTTTATGCAATGCCCCAATCACGGTAGAGAGTGGCGGAAGAGGGTAGGTCATCTTATTGTCAACTGTCTCCTCTCTTCTGTAATGTGCCATTCTTTGTGTCAACTTAATTCTTACAACTTTCATAAGCTATACTCCGTAATATTCTTCCACATCCCTTTTTAAAGTCTCGAAAAATTTCGTAATAGATAATGGATTCAATTCTTTTTCAATATCATTCTCGTTCTCCAACACACCGCTTTCCAACAGTCCCACATAAAATCCTTTCGAAATTTTATCTTTTAAATCCTTGGTTATTATTAATTTCTGTCCTTTGACATTGACTACATTTTCAAAATAATGTGTTTTTCGGTCCGACAATCCACCTACCACAAAAATAGGCTCCGCATTATCCAGATTTCCTTTTACAACCAAGGATAAATTTTCAATCGCATTTAATAATGAGGCTACTCTATCATTCTTTTCCGTGTTTTCTGCCTCCGCATCAAAATTCTCATCCTTGCCTACCATCTCCAAATCTATGGTCATACTATATGTCTTCAATGATTTATCATACTCATATTGATAAGGCATCAACCCTACCTCTTTTGGGTTTTGCTGTACATTTAAGCCATTTGCCTTTGCATGAGCCGAAGCAAGGTAAAGGTTGTTATGGAACCTTGTCTCATTAATAAAACTCTCACAGGCAATCGCATCTGTTAAATAAAAAGAACTGTTTCTGACATATGTAGTTCCCTGTGTGGACATATATCCACCTTCTAATGCTCTGCATGTCGCCGCATTCACATCCTTTGTAACGTACTTTTGCATAGCGCCATCTAACTGTGTCTGCAAGTCATCATATAATCCTGCCTGCACGCAGATTGCATTTTTCAAACTCTCTCTGCTTCTCATCGCATATACTTTTTGATTTTTAAACACTTTCTGCACACTCGAAATATTTCCTAATCCTTCCGAATAATTACTCGTCATATTTGCGACTACTGTTATTGTTAAAGCTTTATTCATTTCTAATTCCTCCTTGTATTTCCTAGTTCTTTTGATAACTGTGTTCTACTATTCTTTGTTTTCCATATATTTCTCCAGACCATTTGCAAATGCAAAAGCTAAGTTTTTATTTTGTTCCGGATTTTCAAAAAGTTTATACGCAAACGGCATAGAAACATTTGCATACCCGGATAATTGCAATATAATTTCACACACACGGTCATAATCGTGAAATACCAATGCACTAATCAATTTCTGTCGATATGAACTCAACTTATTCTCCGGTATTGATTTCGCCACTACAAATGCACAATTTTTAGCATTTTTAATGTCCTCTGATATATTCTTTTTATTTTCCATTTTGTTTATCTCTCCTTTCCATTCCCAATCCAGCTCGATGAGAATATTTATAATTCCATGCAAATATAATCTGTTTACATCATTATTTTCTTTTATTTTTAATAATTGCTCTATCAATTTTTCAAATCCTAAAGAATTGAGACAACAGTCAACGATTTCTTCCTGCACATCTAACCAATAACTATCTGTTATTTTATACTGAAATTTTAAATCTCCGATTTGCTTATGCCTTCCGGCAAGCTTTTTTGTTATCTTTTCCATTGCTGAAATTGCAGATTTTCTGATGAACAGCGACTCATAATACTCCTTATCTCTTGCCTTAACAATAACCTCTACATCATGTTTCAGGAAATCAATAGAATCTGCAATCGTTTTTAACAGCGTAACTTTGATATTCTGTCGTTCTGAAAGATTATCCAATACCGCATTTATTTTATTGTAAGTCTGCATTAGCAAATGAATCGAATAATTATTATTTATCATAACAGCGTCATAATTTTTCGTAAATCCAAAAGGTATGAAATCAAATTCCACACAATCTGTCGTAACCAATGTCTTCGTGTCAAAATTGTATGAAGTCGATTTACTCTTTCGATTTTTATCGACATTGAATCCTACCAATCTGCAATGGAGATTATTCTCTGAAAATAAGAGATTTATATTTGCAAAATTGCGATACATACTGGTTTTATTTCTAAATGTCTCTTTTATAATTTCAAATCTGTTATTTTCTAATGCAGCAACTATATATTCTGCATTTGTTCCATCAAACTTAATTCCTTTGAATATCTTTTTTAAAATTGTATTTGCCTCGACTCCTGTCAATAGACCATTTACTTCTCTGATATCATCTTCTGTGAACGCTTCTTTTTGTAACTTTGTCCTCACTTTTATATGCTGCATATCCGAACCAAAAAATTCTTCTGCAAACAATAAATAATTTTCCTCTGTAATGTCTTCCCTGAGATAAGCAATACCTTCAAACCCCAACAGTTCTTCCGGTTTCTCAAACAGGTTACAATCTTCTGTCACTGTGAATATCTCATAATAGTCATGATATTCCTGTCCTAAAAAATCAAAATATTGTTTTAATCCTATAATTGCTGCTGCGTACCTCCAATCAGTAGGGAACAAAATTGTGTCGTATCTATAGTCTTTTAGTTGTTTTTTCACCTCTACACCTCCTCAATCGCCATATCTACAAAAGCAAATCCTTCGCTTCTTCTTGAGCCGATTCCACTTTTATATAGGTAATTCAGTACAGACTTATTTCCTTCCATCATCACATAGCCCAGACTGCACGGTATAGAACAGCCGTAATGTTTTACTACAACTTTTTTCATGTTGATTGGTGTAATTTTTAAATCCGTAATCTGTTCTTCCCGATACCCGGCATTTAACAACTGATTTTTAATAACAATAAGACTTTCCTGCACAAACTCCTCATCATGAAACACATAATAGTAATCTTTGTTATTTTCCCTATTATGTTTTCTGATTACCAATGGAGCACACATTTTGAATAATACCTGATTGCCGTTTACTTCCTGCTCCTTCAACAGGCGAATCCCTGTAATATTGTAGGAATTGTCATTCGACAGGGGAAACCTTTTCTTTAACTGTTCACTCAACGCCGCAAACAAGACATAACCCATTGTTTTGTCATAAGTAGAAAATGTCACTGAAAAAGACTTCCTGTCCAGTTCTATTACATTTTTTTGAAAAACAGCTTTTGGTAACTTGACTGTAAACGTGTAATCTTTCGACTTTGTTCCATGAAAAAAGTATTCGAAATATTGTCCATCATTTGCCTGCGTCAAACTTTTTTTAATTAAAGATAAAATTGCTTTTCGATACTCTATAGGAAGCTCAGGTTTTTCCAAAGCTAATTCCAATCTGAATCTCATATATTTCCTCCTTTCCGTCTTTTTATTTCGTTTTATATCATTCGAGGAACAATTCTATATATAAAAAAGGTATCTGGATTTGCGGGAATCAATTTCCGCAAAATTCAGATACCTTCTGTAGCTTATCATTATGAACCAATATAATTATGTTTTTCAGCTACTCAGAAATCTCTTAATCTACTTTCCCCTCGACATAATCCCCTATATTTCGTATGTCATAATTATAGATTATTTTCCATATTTTGTCTATCATTTTTCAACGCTTTTAAAGCATCAACAATATCTTTCCATCCATCATTATCTGACAGAAATTCTCCCAATAATTCATTTAAGTCTTCTAACTCATCTAAGACATCTTGTACCCTATTGACTAAATTTTCGTTGGTTCCTGTATTTCCGTTTGTTTGCAGTTTCAATAAAGATAACTTTCGCTCAATTGCTTTATCAATATATTCTTTTAATTCTATTAATGTTAATCCTTCTTTAAACTCTACTTCATGTTGTAAAACTTGGGGATATGTTATTTGAATCTTTTCATCCTCTAAGAGTTCAATTTTTATTTCCTTAAGCTCGTCATCCATCAAATCATAAGTCATAAAATCTTCTGGCTTTATTGTCCGTTGTTTATATTCGTATTGTAATTTGCGATTAGCTATAATTCTTTCTAATATAACATCAAAAATTTTAGTATAGTTACAATCATTCGGGTTGAATACCATAACAAATCCGTTTTCCGGTATAACAAATTCATAATCATTGCAATGAAACCAAGAATCGTGGTTCTTTGTATCATATCTCAAATATGTTGGTTGCAAAATAAAACATTCCATTCTACTATTTTCTAATGAACTTTTACTATAATAAGCATCACATGGTGAACTATATGACCATCCAGACTTTTTTCCTGCATAAGAAATTTTCCCCTCCTTATCCACCGCTATTGTAAACATATTTGAATCATCTGAAGGACTATTCAATCTTTGTGCACCTGTCCGCCTTCTTGTATCACTTAATTTTGACAATGGTGCAATCGATTGATTATATTCAAAATCTGTCCACACTTGAAAAGAACTAATTCTATTTACAGTAGATTTTATAATTAATTGTTTCATTTTAAAATTTTTATGGATATCTTTTTTTAATTTGTCATTTATTAGATAATCTACAGACACGTCATAATGTTCTGAAATTAATTTTAACATAGATATCTCTGGACAACTCTGGTTATTTTCCCACTTGCTAACAGACTGAAAAGAGACATTCAAAACCTCTGCTAATTTCTGTTGACTCTCCTCATGACTTATCCGTAATTCTTTTATTTTCTTTCCAAGATTCATATAACTTTCCTTTCTTAATCACCTTCTATAAATACCGTCTCATTTTCTATAACGTTATTATATGAAATCCTTCTAAATTAATAAATAACTTTTTCGTTGAGTTACCTTTTGATATAATCAACCGTTCGTTGAAATTTCTAACTTTTTTCAAAAACAAAAAACGCCCATATATTTGCAATTTAAATACAAATATATAAACGTTATTTTTCGATAGTTATAACAAATATAAAATAGAGTAGAATTTTTATTCTTCATTTTCATACTATCTCTACACTTTACTCAATACGCAACCCAAGGGGTCTCCCACTGATATTCTGACATAATAACATGTCCATTCTCAAAACATACTCCCTCTGCCTGAAGCAACTCTATCTGTCTGTTTTTTCCTCCAAAAGCAAATGCCTCCGATACATTTCCCTCCTTTGTAACTACTCTATAACATGGTATACCTTCCGGGTCCGGATTAACGTGAAGTGCATATCCCACTACTCTTGCCCATCTTTTGTTTCCGGCAAGTGCTGCAACCTGTCCATATGACGCCACACTTCCTTTCGGAATCTGTTTTACAACATCATAAATTTTCTCAAAAGTATTCTTTTCCATTAATTATCATTCTCCTATATTTCAAAATTCCCCCAATTTCTATATGCTTTCGGCTTGCGGAACTTTCCTAAATCCTGTTCCTCCCGATATTTGCGAATCACATCCATATCAAATTCCACATAAATAATTCCTTCTTCATTCTCTCCGGCTACAACGATAGTATTATCCAGTGTTTCTCCGTTTTCTCCCCAAACCATAGGATGAAACGCACAGGATTTTCCCATTCCTTTTGCAGGCGGGTTTGCCATTGCGATTCCAACCATATTTTCCATTGCTCTTACAGATAATTCTTTCAGTCGTGGTTCCATACCACCGCAACAGTTAGGATTTAAAATAATCTCTGCTCCTTGCAACATCAATTCTCTGGCACTTTCCGGATACTCTCTGTCATAACAAATCATAACACCAAGTTTTATCCCATCAAATTCACAGACTTTAAATTCCTGTCCGGATTCCAAATATCTTTCCCAATCAAAATCGCATGTGTGTACTTTGGAATATTTTAATATGATTTCGCCCTTTCTATCAATGATATATGCAGAATTTTGCGGATAATTTTCTCCCTTGGTAAATGCCGTAATCACAACACCAATCTCTAATTGTTTTGCAAGTGCTCTGATTTTAAGCACATGTTTTTCATTTTCCGTTACAGCCAAATTGCACCATGCCTTAAATTCAACATCATCTTTGATTGCTTCTAATGGCAACAATTTTTCACATATATCCGGCACACAATATGCTGTCAAAAAGCATTCCGGAAACAGGACAATATCAGCTCCATTTTCTTTTGCCTCTTTAATATACCTGCATGCCACTTCTGTATTAAAATCAATATTCGGTTCTTTCGCATCATATTGAACAATTGCTAATTTCACTCATATTCTCCTTGCATATTATCATTCCTTTTGCCTACGCTTTATTATACATCAAAGAAAACTAAATTGCTATGTTTTTGCTTTTTCCTCGCCACTTATAGAAAAAAGTGCATTCTATATCAGAATATTATCTGATTTCCAGAATGCACTTCTATTTTTTATTTATTGCACTGCCTTAAATGCCTCTTCCAAATCTTCAATTATATCGTCTATATTTTCTGTTCCAATAGATAATCTGATTGTATTTGGTTTAATTCCAGAACCTAAAAGTTCTTCCTCTGTCATTTGGGAATGCGTTGTTGATGCCGGATGAATTACCAATGATTTAACATCTGCAACATTTGCAAGCAATGAGAATAACTGAAGGTTATCTATAAAGTCTTTCGCCTTCTGCGCGTCACCTTTAATTTCAAAGGTAAATATCGAACCTCCACCATTTGGGAAATATTTAGCATACAACTTTTTCTGGTTTTCATCCTCTGATACAGCCGGATGATTTACTGTCTCAACCTGAGGATGATTCTTCAAATATTCTACCACTTTTAATGCATTTTCTACATGACGTTCCACTCTGAGTGACAAGGTTTCAAGCCCCTGAAGGAATATAAATGCATGGAACGGAGAAAGTGTTGCACCTGTATCACGAAGCAGAATTGCTCTAATCTTTGTTACGAACGCTGCTGCACCTACTGCTTTTGTAAAACTTACACCGTGGTAACTTGGATTTGGGTCCACTAAGGATGCAAACTTTCCACTTGCTTCCCAATCAAAATTTCCACTGTCCACAATAACTCCACCGATTGTCGTTCCATGACCACCGATAAACTTGGTAGCAGAATGAACTACAATATCTGCACCATACTCAATCGGTCTTACCAGATAAGGTGTTGCAAATGTATTATCTACAACCAAAGGAATCTTATTATCATGGGCAATCTTTGCCACAGATTCAATATCAACCACATCTGAATTTGGATTACCAAGAGTCTCTATAAATATTGCTTTTGTGTTCTCCTGAATCGCTTTCCTTATTTCATCCTCATTAAAAATATTTACAAAAGTTGTAGTAATTCCATACTCCGGAAGTGTATGTGCCAGCAAATTATATGTTCCACCATAAATATTTTTTGCTGCAACGATATGGTCGCCATTCTGTGCAAGATTTTGAATCGTATATGAAATAGCTGCTGAACCTGATGCTACTGCAAGCGCCGCAACACCACCTTCAAGTGATGCAATTCTCTGTTCAAATATATCCTCTGTCGGATTTGTCAATCTTCCATAGATATTTCCGGCATCCGTAAGTCCAAACCTTGCTGCTGCGTGCTCGCAATTTTTAAATACATATGAAGATGTCTGATAAATCGGAACCGCTCTTGCATCGGTAACCGGATCCGGCTGTTCCTGTCCAACGTGTAACTGTAATGTTTCAAATTTATAATTTCTTTTGCTCATTTTACTATCTCCTTAATTTGTTTTTTCTGACTTTTTTTCATGCTTCAAAGCCGTGCAGTTCGATTCCGCTTCGCTTCATCTCACTGTCGGGCTTCGCCCTATTTGCTCATTGATTTCTACTTTTCATGCTTCAAAGCCGTGCAGTTCGATTCCGCTCCGCTTCATCTCACTGTCGGGCTTCGCCCTATATAAACAAGAAATCATTTCAGCTTACAAAAGCAAGCTTTTGACGCTTTATGATTTCTTGTTTATGCACGGCTTTGCTTACGCAAAGAGTGCCGTTGAATAATATCTGTCACCTGAGTCCGGAAGCAATACCACAATTGTCTTTCCTTTGTTTTCAGGTCTTTTTGCTAATTCTTTTGCTGCATATAAGGCTGCACCGGATGAAATACCCACCTGTATTCCTTCTGTTTTTGCTATTTTTTTGCCTTCGTCAAAAGCATCTTCATTGGATACCGGAAATACTTCGTCATACACTTCTGTGTTCAATACAACAGGCACAAATCCTGCTCCTATTCCCTGAATTTTATGTGCTCCTGCTTTTCCTTCGGACAAAACCGGACTTGTCTGTGGCTCTACTGCCACAACCTTAATATCAGGATTCTTTGATTTTAAGTATTCTCCAACTCCCGTAACCGTTCCACCTGTTCCGACACCCGCTACAAAAATATCAATTGCTCCATCTGTATCTTCCCAAATTTCAGGACCGGTCGTAAGTCTATGTGCTTTCGGATTTGATGGATTCACAAACTGTCCAACAATAACCGAACCAGGTGTATTTGCATGAATTTCTTCCGCTTTTTCAATTGCGCCCTTCATTCCCTTTGTCCCGTCCGTCAGAATAATTTCTGCTCCATAGGCCTTAATTATATTTCTTCTCTCTACGCTCATTGTTTCAGGAATTGTAATTACAACCCTGTAACCTTTTGCCGCTGCTATAGATGCAATACCGATTCCCGTATTTCCCGATGTCGGTTCTATTAACGTTGCTCCCGGCTGAATCTCACCGCTTTCTTCTAAATCCAAAATCATTTGAAGAGCAATACGGTCTTTTACACTTCCTGCCGGATTAAAATATTCAAGCTTTGCCAGAATCTTTGCATCCTCTGCTCCAACACTTTTCTGATATCTGGAAACCTCCAACAATGGTGTTTTTCCAACTAATTCCACTGCACTTTTTTTTATATTTGCCATCTTTATAATCCTCCAATCATTGAATTAGACAATATACACATTCGATATTCTTCATTTTTTATTCCATTGTATATTTTAATACTACAACAGTATGTTTTCAACATGTTATAATTATAAGCTGATTTCACCCTATTCATTATCGTAATCTCCTTTTTATTTATTGCCTATCTGTTTTGTAGGATATTAAAAAGTTACCACTTAATTCCTATTTTGTCAATAGGAATTTTATTTTTTATACCTTAATTTTCCTATCATCTGTTTTATACAAAAAAAAACTGTTTCTAAACATCAATGCTAATTCATTGTTGTTAAGAAACAGTTTTCACTTACATAGGATTCAATTTTTATTCTTAAATGTAACTCCGTTTCATTTCATCGTACAACGCTGCCATGAAACCCGGCTAAATAGCTGAACCTGCCTGAACAATTGTCCCGCCTCCAAGAACCACCTCACCATCATAGAGAACTACCGATTGTCCCTTTGTTATAGCTCGAATTGGCTCATCAAAGACTATTCTGACATTTCCATTTTCTAAAACTTCTGCTATTCCTTCAGTCAAAGCCTGGTGATATCTAGTTCTTCCACATACTTTTAGCGGCTTCTCCGGCGTTTCCCCTGATATCCAGTTAAAGTCTGTTGCAATCAGCTCTGTAGAAAATAAATCTTTATTTCTGCCAACCACAACCTCATTTGTCTCCGGTCTGATTTCCAGTACATAATGTTTTCCATCTCTGGAAACATTAATTCCCTTTCTCTGACCCACAGTATAACGATAATATCCGTTATGTCTTCCAATTACTTTTCCATTGATATCAAGGAAATTACCCATGCCTATCTTTTCATTTGTATATTTTTCTATGAAATTCTTGTGGTTTCCATCCGGAATAAAACATATATCCTGACTGTCATGCTTTGATGCATTTACCAGCTCATTTTTTTCTGCAATCTCTCTAATCTCATCCTTTGTATAACTCCCCAAGGGAAAAACTGTATGTGCCAGCTGTTCCTGTGTCATATGATATAACACATAACTCTGGTCCTTTGAATCATCAATCCCTTTTAGCAGCTCATACTTCTCTGTCTTTTCATTGTATTTTACCCTTGCATAATGTCCTGTGACAATAACATCGCAGCCAAGCGCCTCCGCTCTTCTATAGAGTTCCGTAAATTTTAAATGTCTATTACAGTCAA
Organism: uncultured Eubacterium sp.; assembly: GCF_937958975.1. Taxonomy (GTDB): domain Bacteria; phylum Bacillota; class Clostridia; order Lachnospirales; family Lachnospiraceae; genus Eubacterium_G. Next base: position 16,787 of record NZ_CALGRE010000009.1, read on the forward strand.
TGCATGGGTTCGGCGTCATTCCACACTTATAACAATTGACAAATTTATCAATTACCATTTCCTTAAACTCTGTCTTAAAATTAAAAACATAATATGGAATACCAATGTGAAATGCTACACTCCTTGCATCTTCAATATCACTGAGAGAACAACATGTCTTTTCCTGAGACATATTTATATCTTCATTGTCATATAACTTCATCGTGACGCCGACACAATCATATCCATTTTCTTTCATAAACACAGCGGCTACGCTGCTGTCAACACCGCCGCTCATTGCCACTAAAGCCTTCTTCATCCTTTTGTCTCCTAATGTGATTATCCATTTTACTCCAAAACTATTCTCCCAGCTCAATCATTTTGTCAATGCAGGCCTTCGCTTTCAATCTTGTTTCTTCTTTTAAAACAATCTCTTCACCGCCGACACCTTTACAACAGTTTAACACATCTGTCAAAGTTGTGGCTTTCATATTGTGGCATACACAATCCTTAGACAATGGATGGAAAATTTTGTCCGGACATTCCATTTGAAGATGCGTAACAATACTGTTTTCTGTTCCTATAATAAATTCTTCTGCCTCACTCTTTTTTGCATATCCCATAATACCTGTTGTAGAACCAACATAATCTGCCAATTCTACAACTTCCGGTTTACATTCAGGATGCACTAAAAACTCTGCCTTTGGCCATTTTTCCTTTGCCCTCTTTACATCTTCTGCACACATTCTGGCATGCGTAGGGCAGCCTCCATTTAATAATTTAAACGTTTTATCCGGAATCTGCTTCGCAACCCAGTCTCCGAGATTACAATCCGGTATAAATAAAATTTTATCATTTTTGATTTTATTACAAATTGTTACAGCAGACGATGATGTGACACATACATCACAAACGGTCTTCAGCTCACTGGTTGTATTAATATACGCCACAACTGTATAATCAGAATACGATTTTTTCACCTGTTCAATCAATTCCTTATCCATCATTTCTGCCATAGGACAGCCTGCGTCCCCATTAGAAAGAATTACTTTCTTTTCCGGAGATAATATCTTTACAGTCTCAGCCATAAATCTTACACCACACATAATCACAGTTTTTGCAGTTGTCTTTGCTGCCTCAACCGAAAGCGCAAAACTGTCTCCTGTAAAATCAGCCACCTCAAGAATTTCAGGATTCTGGTAACAATGTGCTAAAATACAAATATCTTTTTCCTTTTTTAATTGAATAATTTTCTCTTGTAAATCTTTTATCATAAAACTCTCTTCCTTAATAAATGAAAGGTTGAAAGAAATGATAAATATGGCATATTGTTTCCTCAACCTTTGACTTTTTTCTTGTTATAATCATCAATAGCAGCCTTAATTGCTTCCTCTGCCAACACTGAACAGTGTAACTTATGAGCAGGCAATCCGTCAAGTGCTTCTGCCACTGCTTTATTTGTCAATTCTAATGCTTCTGATATCGGCATACCTTTAATCATTTCCGTAGCCATAGAACTACTGGCAATAGCGGAACCACACCCAAAAGTGTTAAATTTAACATCCGTAATAACATCATCTTTTACTTTAATATATATTTTCATAATATCGCCGCATTTTGCATTGCCTACCTCTCCTACACCATCAGCGTCTTCTATCTTTCCTAAATTTCTTGGATTCATAAAATGGTCCATAACCTTTTCACTATATAACATACATACCTCCTGCTAATTTAATATTCTTGAATTTCTTAAATAATATGTTCTGTCTCACCTTTTTCTAACGCCTCCCAGACAGGTGAAATTCTTCTAAGATATTCCACAACATTTCCTATTTCTTTTATCATGTAATCCATTTCCTCCTCCGTATTTTCTTTGGAAATTGTAAGTCTGAGCGAACCGTGCGCCACCTCATGGGGACGCCCTATTGCCAACAGAACATGACTTGGGTCCAGCGAACCGGACGTACAGGCGGAACCGGAAGATGCCTCAATTCCTTTTGCATCTAACAGTAATAAAAGTGACTCTCCCTCGACTCCCTCAAAACAAAAATTCACATTCCCAGGAAGCCGCCTTTTTTTATCTCCATTTAAAATAGAATGACTAATTTTCGATAGTCCCTCTATTAACCTGTCTCTCAATATAATTTCCTTTGCGGCTGCCTCTTCTATTTCAGAATTTGCTTCTTTTAGAGCCTCAGCCATACCCACAATTGCCGGAAGATTCTCTGTTCCTGCCCGCTTTCCACGCTCCTGTGCACCTCCTTCAATCATGTTTGTAAGAGGGATATTCTTTCTCGCAAAAAGAGCGCCCACACCTTTCGGACCATGAAACTTATGCGCTGAGAGCGATAATAAGTCAATATTTTGTTCATTTACATCTATTTTGACATGCCCTACCGCCTGCACTGCGTCGGTATGAAACAAAACATCTTTTTCCCTGCAAATCCTTCCAATTTCTGTAATAGGCTGCAATGTTCCAATCTCATTATTTGCATACATAATAGATACGAGAGCCGTATCTTCTCTAATTGCGCTTTTCACATCCTCCGGTTTTACAATTCCACTTTCTTCTATATCTAATAATGTAATTTCAAATCCTTCCTTCTCTAATTTATTTAGAATATGAAGTACCGCATGATGTTCAATTTTAGTCGAAATAATATGTTTTTTATTTTTTCTTGCGCCAATTTTGGCTGCCGAAACAATTGCCTGATTATCTGCTTCACTTCCCCCTGATGTAAAATAAATCTCCTTAAAATCAGCACCTAAACACTCTGCCACATCTTTCCTTGCCTTTTCCAAAACCTCTTTTGCTCTCTGCCCTGCCATGTGAAGACTTGACGGATTACCATAAAAATTTTCCATTGTATCTATGACAGCCTTTTTCGCTGTGTTACTTATCATTGTCGTTGCTGCATTATCCGCATATATATGCATTTCTACTGCCTCCTGTATTTCCTATTATTTTTATAGGAATTATACTTCTAAATAATTAATTTGTAAATAATAAATTTAATATTTCCAGATAAATGAAAAATTATCCTTTTTTATTACTACACAAAAGTTAAAGTCAACTTTTTCCATATTATTTATGACATAATTGTATTGACATTTTACATTTTTTTATGCATAATTAATAACTGTAAAAACTATGTAATATTTTCGTAACAGATGGAGGTTCGTGTGAAACGTAAATTTTATGGATTGCTATTAGCAACATTTATTATATGTACATCCGGCTCGTTGACCGTTTCTGCCAAGACAGCCCCTAAAGTAAGTGATACTACAGTGGTTGAAACAACAGTGCAGAGTGATGACAATATAGCCGTACACAACGATGAAAAGCCAACTGAAACAACAAATGCAGTTGTTAAAACAGCTTCTAAAACAGTAAAAGTAAATAAGACATTTTATAGCCATAAGGTTCTTGGAATAAAAAAATCAAAATTAACAAAATATTATAATGCAGTTTCAGGCAATACAAAAATTGCTACTATTTCTACAAATGGAAAAGTAAAAGGAATCAAAAAAGGTTCCACTACAATTACACTGACATCAAAGAAAACAGGTAATATTTATGCTACAATTAATGTCACGGTAAAAAACTGCTACACAAAAAAACAATTGAGACTTATGTCTTCAATTATTTATGCGGAAGCCGGGGCTGAATGTTATGCCGGAAAAAAGGCAGTGGGTATCGTAGTTATGAACAGAATCCGCTCCAAACAGTTTCCTAATACATTAAAAGGTGTCATATATGACCCGGGACAATTTGGTCCGGCCTCTAACGGTTATTTAAATAAATCATTAAAGCTCTATGACAAGGGCAAAATGAATAAAAAATGTATTAAAGCTGCAAAGGCAACATTAAATGGTGATAAATTCGTAACTTACAAAAAGGTCACCACAGATATGAGTAGTTATTTATTCTTTAGCGGATATGTCAGCGGTAAAAGGTTACAAATCCAGGGACATCAGTTTAAATAGTTCAATAAATTTCACTAAAAAAGATACTTCAAATGAAGTATCTTTTTTTAGTCTATCTTACCTTCCAACAAATCCTGCAACGTAATATTTTCTAAATATTCATCAATTACATCATCCAGCTTCTTCCAGAGAGGAAATGTTACACATTCTCCCATCCTATCACAACTCCCCCCCTCTTCAACACAGGAAACCGGAGCGAGTGAACCTTCTGCCAGTTTAATGATAGAGCCAACAGTATACTCCGACGGCTCTCTCATCAATCTATAACCACCGGCTTTTCCTCTCTGACTTTTTACCATTTTGCCACGATTTAAAATAGAAACAATCATTTCAAGATATTTCATAGAAATTTCCTGTCTTCCGGCAACATCTTTTAATGATACAAAACTCTCACCGGAATTTTGAGCTAAATCTATCATAACTCTCAGTGCATAACGCCCCTTTGTAGAAATCATCATTTTTTGTACCTATCCTTTCATTCACAAGACTATTTAAATGTTATAATCAATATCCCGATAACTTATTTTTGTTATTAATTTGTTCTAATATTTTGTTTCCGCAAAAAAAAGTAACAAAACCTATTATCAAACCCAAAAGTGCTCCTCCCAAAACATCAGATGGGAAATGTACATATAAATACAGCCTTGAAAAAGCAATCATAGCAGCTAATGGAATCACAACAATTCCCCATTTCCTTTTATACAGGGTCAGAATTGTAGCCGCAATAACGGATGCCTGCGTATGCCCTGATGGAAAAGAGTAATCCTTTGGATTTGGTATTAACAGTTTAAAATCCTGATTTACCCAACATGGTCTGGGTCTTTGTACTGAATTTTTTATAATACCATTTCCTATAATCAGACCCAACAATAATCCACATAAAACCAAAAAACCGGCTTTTCGATATTTCTTTGTAATTAAAAGACATACTCCAATCACTATCCAAATCATACCTGCATCGCCTAAAACTGTGATAAAAGGCATAATTGAGTCCATGACACTTCCGCCTAAAACTTTCTGTATACCATCTAAAATAGCCCAATCTATTGTCATAAATATTCTCCACATAAAAATTTATATAATTATTTTATCATTTAATAGATTCATTTTCAATTCATGTATCAGGTATTTATTATCAATGCCTCATGTAACATAATTTAAACTTTTTTTAAATATTAAACTTTTCTATTGACAAATGATTCTATATATAGTATTATATTTCTTGCGTGTGACAAACACGAAACAATGCGCGAGTGGCTCAGTGGTGGAGCACCTCCTTGCCAAGGAGGGGGTCGCGGGTTCGATCCCCGTCTCGCGCTTTTATTATACCCGGATTTTTATCCGGGCATTTTTATTTTATTTATTGATACAATCATCTCTTAGTTGTACTAATAGATAAAATTAATAGCATATACAAAGGAGATTATTATGGATTCAGTCAAACTCAAACATTCATTATTACTCTTACTCACTGCCTTAATCTGGGGTACTGCCTTCGTTGCACAAAGTTCGGGGGGCAATGCCTGTGGACCATATACATTTAACTGCATCCGCTCCATAATCGGTGCGGTAATACTTCTCCCCGTTATATTCCTATTAGAAAAAAAAGGATTTTCTGACAGGAGACCTAAAACAAAACAGGACAAAAGAAATCTAATATGCGGTGGAGTCTTATGTGGTATAGCACTTTGCCTCGCCAGTAACTTACAGCAGCTCGGTCTATATTTTGGAGCTTCAGCGGGAAAAGCCGGATTTTTAACTGCATGTTACATACTAATTGTTCCTATATTGGGTATATTCTTAAAGAAAAAATGTGGTATCAATATATGGATTGGAGTTGCATTTACACTGATTGGATTATACCTGCTCTGCTCTGATGGCTCATTTTCCTTTACCCTGCCTGATTTACTACTTTTATTATGTGCATTAATATTTTCTTTTCATATCCTCATCATTGACCATTTTTCGCCATTGGTGGACGGTGTGAGAATGTCATGCATCCAATTTTTTGTGTGCGGTCTGTTATCTGTAATACCAATGTTCATTTTTGATATGAACCACTCCCTTAGCGGTGTTGCATCATGGATTCCATCTTTAATGACATGGAGTGCCTGGATTCCGATTCTATATGCCGGATTTCTTTCTTGCGGCGTGGGATATACATTACAGATAATCGGACAGGAAGGTCTGAATCCCGCAATTGCCTCCCTTCTAATGAGTTTGGAATCAGTTTTTTCTGTTATCGCAGGCTGGATTATATTAGGAGAGACAATGGGACCAAGAGAACTTATTGGCTGTGGAATGATATTTATTGCCATTGTTTTGGCACAGATACCATTAAAAAATAAAAAATAATATGATTCTTAGGGACGTTGCAATAATTAAAAACATAGATTATTACAACAGTCCCATTTTTTTATATAAAAGTCTGCCTTTTTTTCTATCTGACTTCTATTCTCCTTAGATTTACTGTCTTCTACTGCTACCACAGCAAACCCTCCAAGCTTTGCCCCTGACACACCGGTTAATATATCCTCGAACACTACACATTCATGAACACCTAATCCAATGCGTCTTGCAGCCTCCTCGTAAATATCAGGATATCCCTTTCCTCTTTCTACTTCTTCAACGGTCACTATTTCTGAAAAACAATTTAATATATTTTCTCTTTCTAACGTAGTCATAAATAATTCACGGTCTGAAGATGTGGCGATAGCAAGCCTGATTCCCTTATCATAGAGGAATTTGATATACTCTTTCGCGCCAGGTTTACATAATACTTTTTGTGCATATTCTTCCCTTGCAATATCAAACCACTCTCTTACCAAATCTTCCGGTTTTTCATTCCATAGTCCAAATCTTTCAATTGTATATGCTGCTGCTCTATATGCTCCGAGAGGTGAAATTGCTTCTACATAATCATTTGGAACCTCAAATCCTCTATCACCTAAAAATTTTATATCTACCTGTTCCCATACCCATGAGCTATCTAATATTGTTCCATCCAAGTCAAAAATAGCTCCTCTATACCTTTCATGTAATTTCATATATTTCTCCTGCTCTTATAATATACAAATTTCTTTATTCTTTTATAACAAATAAATTCTTGACTGTAAACTTTTATCGATTTAAAATAGTTTTTCGGACATACTAAATATTGGAGAAAGCTTTCAACCTTATGTCTGCACATGAAAGGCAGGCACTTCCGGTTAAAGCGTCAGGAGACAAATTATGATTAATATGACTGTGCTGATTCATCAGCTGATTCAATTGTTTTTAATTATTTGTATTGGCTTTATTGCATTTAAAACAAAAGTTTTAAATGAAAAGTCCAATCATGCAATTAACAAATTTATTTTGGATGTTACATTGCCCTTTATGATAATTAATTCTGTTTTATCCATGGGAGAGCGTCCATCTATCTCAAGTGTAGCTGCTCTGTTTGCAGCATCCATTATTTTTTACCTGATAATGCCGGTTATCGCTTTTATTGTGGTAAAAATCATGTTAAAAACAATGCGTATCAAAAAATCCAGACAGGGTGCCTATATGTTTATGCTTATATTTTCGAATGTAGGATTTATGGGTTTTCCAATATTACAGGCTGCATGCGGTTCTCTGGGAGATACCGCCGTATTTTATGCCGCCGTAATAAACATTTTCTTTAATTTAAGCGCGTTTACTTATGGCGTTATTATGATTGGTTATGGTGACACAAAAAAGACTACTTTAAAACTGAAATCACTTCTTTCGCCCGGGATTATCAGTTCGATATTAGCAATTATTATATATGTATTTGATTTCCGTTTCCCTTCAACGATTACAAATGTAGTGGAAACCGTGGGAGATCTTACTTCCCCCCTTGCAATGATTATGGTGGGAGCCACTCTTGCCTCTATCGAACTCAGAGAAGTATTTAACGAATGGAAAATATATGTTTTCGCACTTATAAAACAGCTTTTACTTCCAATATTATTGTATCCGGTATTTCGATTATTTCTGGGTGACGGACTGCTCTTTAACGTTATGTTTATTGAGTTTCTTATGCCTATTGCAAACACAGCGCTTATGTTATCAGACGAATATGGCGCTGATTCCAAATTTATTTCCAAAACAATATTTATTTCAACGGCAATGTCACTCTTTACAATGCCATTTACAATATACATTTGCGGAGTGATTTACTAATTTTCTTAAATTAGTAAATCACTCCGCATTTCTTTTTTTATTCAATTATAAATAAACCTCTAAACTTCTGCTGTTAAAGCTTCCATTTGGTCTAACAACTCACGAAACAGTTCTAACGCTTCTTCTATCGGCTTCTTTTCATTCATATCAACTCCGGCTAATTTTAACAATTCGATTGGGTCTTTTGAACCTCCTCCTGTCAGGAATTTCATATAATCCTCAACGCCTTTTTCCCCCTCTTTCATTATTTTTCTTGAAAGCGCTATCGCTGCCGATATTCCTGTAGCATATTGATATACATAGAAAGGATTATAAAAATGCGGAATCCTTGCCCATTCCAATGCAATTTCTTCATCAGAGACCATTTCCGGACCAAAGTATTGTTTATTTAAATCATAGTATATTTTACATAGAACATCACTCGTCAATGTTTCTCCCTTTTCAACCATACCATGTGTTATTTTTTCAAACTCAGCAAACATTGTCTGACGATATAAAGTTCCCTTAAATTGTTCCAGAAAATGATTAATTAAATATGCTTTTGTCTCCTTATCCTCTGTCTTTTTCAACAAATCGTGTATCAGCAGTGACTCGTTACATGTAGAAGCTACCTCTGCCACAAAAATACGATATCCCGCCTGGATATATGGCTGATTTGCATCTGAATAATAGGAATGCAAGGCATGCCCCATTTCATGTGCCAGCGTAAATACATCATCTAACGTTCCCTGATAATTTAATAACACATAGGGATGAACACCATACGCACCCCAGGAATATGCACCGCTTCGCTTTCCCTCATTTTCATATACATCAATCCATCGGTTAGCAAAACCTTCTTTTAACTTGCTTAAATATGCTTCCCCCATCGGTGCAAGTCCCTCTAACACCATCTCTTTTGCCTTCTCAAAAGATATTTTTTCTTTGGGTGGCTTAGCAATCGGTGCATACACATCATACATATGAAGCTCATCCACACCTAAAATTTTCTTTCTAAGTTTCACATACCTATGCATTAAATCCATCTTTTCATGCACAACCTCTATGAGATTATCATATACAGACACCGGTATATTACTTCCATCTAAATACATTTCTAATGTCGACAAATAATTTCTCACATCAGCATAAAAACATGCCTGTTCCACATTTGCATTAAATGTTGCGGCAATTGTATTTTTCATTTTCCCATAAGTATCATAGAGCGCTATAAAAGCTCTCCTGCGAAGTTCCCTGTCCGTTCCACCAAGAATCGGAACAAAATTTCCATGCGTAATCTTTATCTCTTCACCGTCACTGTCTGTCACTGAAGGAAAATCAATGTCGGCACCGTTATACATCGCATATATATTATCCGCTGCCGACGCCATCTTCTGACTTTTTGCCAGAATTTCTTCGGTCTTTTTATCCAGAGTATGCTCCTTTTTTCTGAGCACTTCGCTGACATACCTTCTATAATCTGATAAACGTTCATCCTCCATCCATTCTAAGAGCTTTCTCTCGTCCATCTCTAAAAGTTCCGGTTCAAAATATGCACTTGCACTCCCAATATCGACCAAAAGCTTCTGTGCCTTCCCGGAATACGCCTGATATTTTGCCTCTGTCATGTCCTCATGATATTTCTGGTTTGAATAAACATATAACCTTTCTACTAATAAATTGATTTCATCATTCAAATGAAAATACCCAATCAAATCTTCTTTATCTTTGGAAACTTTACCTGCAAACTTTGAATACTGAGATATCATTTCTGAAGCTTTTTCAAAATCTTTTTCCCACGCTTCGTCACTGGAAAACATATCTTCCATTCTCCATGTGTCATTAACATTCTGTTCACTTCTTTTCATTCTTTCACTACTCCTTTATTTCTCTATAAATAGTTTAAACTTTTCAGTACAAAAATAATCGCTGTAATTGTAAAAGCTGAACACATTGTTGTGAGAACAATCACGCTGCTTGTAAGTGTCCCCTCTGATTTCATGCTTTTTGCCATTATGTAACAACTCGGTGTGGTAGGCGATGCCAACATAATTACCACTGCCATAAGTTTTGCATCGCGATAACCCAGCCATACCGCAAGCGGTAAAAATATAACTGACCAGCCAACTAGCTTTAAAAAAGCAGCGACCATTGCCGGTTTTACTTTTGCAATAGCCTTTCCAAACTCGAAGCTTCCACCAATAGCCAAAAGAGCCAACGGTGTTGTGAGTCTTGCAAAATTACTTATCGTAGAATCTATCATCTTTGGAAAATCTACTTGCAGCGCTGATAAAATAACTCCCACAATAATACTTAAAATAATAGGGTTAGTGACAATCCCCTTTAATGTTGTCTTTATCGTCTTAGTATGTGCAGTGTCTTTTTCAGGGCACTCTGCCGTTAAAATCCATACTGCATAAATGTTATAAAGCGGTACCGCTCCTAAAATCATCAGCGGAACCATACCTGTATCACCGTAAATATTGAGTACAAATGCCGTTCCGAGAACTGCTGCACTGCTTCTGTATGCCGCCTGAACAAACTCTCCTATAATCGTCTTATCCCGCATTACTGCCTTAGTGATTATCCATGTGCCAAAAAAACTGATGGATGAAACAATCGCACAGTATAAAACATATGACAAGTCAAATTTTTGTAAAAAATCGTTGTTCATCATATCCTGTATTAACAGTGCCGGGAGCGTAATATTAAAATTAATTTTGTTTGCTGATGTAATAAAACCTTCATTTATCCATCCGGCTTTTTTCAACAGATATCCCGCCACAATAACAATAAATACAGGTACTGTAGCATTGAAACTGTATATTAAATTATCCATTGCTTATAACCTCATTCTGTAAGTTTGGCTCAAACTTTCCTTCTCTTATCATGGCTATTTCATATTTATATGGCGCATACGACTTCTTACTGTTTTCCGGATTTTTTACATATGGTGTCTCCAAAATTTTTGGAATATCCTCAAACTCTTTCATATAAATTATCTCTTTTAACGTGTCAAAACCAATATGTCCAAAACCGATATTTTCATGCCTATCCTTAGACGCACCACATGGATTCTTACTGTCATTAATATGAAATACTGCAATTTGGTCTGTTCCGATAACCCTGTCAAAAGCCTCCAATGTACCACTAAGATTATGAACAAGGTCATATCCACTGTCATTCACATGGCATGTATCAAAACATACTCTCAGCTTGTCATTATATTTCACCCCATCATATATCCTTGCCAATTCCTCAAAACTTCTTCCTATTTCACTGCCTTTTCCGGCCATTGTTTCAAGGGCAATATAAACGTCACTTTCTCTGGTAAGAACCTGATTAATTCCATTCACAATCTGGGCAATTCCCGCATCCACTCCGGCACCTACATGGGAACCCGGATGAAGTACCATTACATGACTTCCCATAGCGCTTGTTCTCTCAAGCTCCGTTGCTAAAAATTTCTCCGCAATCTCATACGTTTCCGGTTTTATTGTATTTCCCAGATTAATAATATATGGTGCATGAATAATAATGTCCTCAATGCCATTTTCATTCATATATTCCCATGCCTCTTTTATTTTCAACTCACTGACATCTTTTCTTCTCGTATTTTGAGGAGCGCCGGTATATGCCATAAAAACATTTGCACCGTAAGACTTCGCCTCTTTTGCGGAACCAAGGAGCATTTCCTTTCCACTCATTCCAACATGCGAACCAATTTTTAACATAGAATCCTCACTTTCTATCTGCTGCTATTTATCCTAAACTTTGCTTTTCCCACTATATCATAGATACTATTTTTTTACCATTGTATTTGGTATAATCAAACCATAACAGTGGCAATGATACAAAAATTCTCTCTAACCCCAAAATTAAGATTTAAGTTGGACATCAACCCTTACAATCTATAATATAGCAAAAGGAATGAATAAAATGCGGGAAAAAATAATAATTCATAAAGCTTATAAAATTTCATCAGATTTGAAAAAAAATTGTTTTGATATATACAATAAATGTCTGAAATATAATAAATTTATTCCAACGCTCTTTCAAGATAATATTGCAAACGCTACACTTCCAATACTCTATTATGCCACCTGCAATGGAACACAGATTGGTTTTATTCATGTAGACTGTTTGGAAGACTTCTATGCTGAACTTTATGGGTATGTTTTACCTGAATTTAGAAATCAAAAGATTATGTCACTTCTCTTTGACACCTTATTAAACGACTATGATGATTATACTATGACTATAACTATAGACCCAAGAAACCGGAATGAAATGAATATTATTTCTCATTTTGGATTTGAATGTGTCAGAACAGAATACTTGATGAAAACAGATTTGCAGAAATTTAAACCTCAAAAAAACACCGTTCTATTGAAATCAATTCCCACGGAATCCGGAGAAAAATATTTATATATTGAAGATAATAAGATAATCGGTTCCTGTATAGTAGATAAAATCAATTCCTCCTGCGCATGCATCCATGATGTGTTTATCAATGAGAACGATAGAAATCAAGGATATGGTCTCATTTTAATGACAAGTATACTCTCACATCTTAATTCCGATTTTCACTATGCAATCTTACACGTTACAAAAGAAAATATTGCTGCTGTAAAATTATACAATAAGCTTGGATTTGAAGTCGTAGAAAGCGCTTTCGTTTTTGAAATATAAAATTTTATTATTCTACTCTAATGTATTTTTTCAAATAAAAAGTTCCATGAAATATTTCATGAAACTTTTTATTTATATCAGCGGCTAAAAAAGCAATTAGCCTGCAAAAATGCTTATCCCTATTGCGCATATGTTACTTTTTCAAAAAAACCTTTATGGTTCCAAGGCCAATACTTAAATTCAGCCTTTGCAATTATCTCAGAACGTTTTAAATAAGTATTATTCCAAAATCTTGCATCACTGGAATTATTTCTATTATCTCCCAACATAAAATAGCATCCTTTTGGAACATTATACTCTAACACTTCATCGGAACCATTTACATATGTCCATTCTTCCGGTAAATATGGTTCATCTAAAGGTGTTTCTGAGTCATTGATATATATTTTTGCATCTTTTATTACAACCTTTTCTCCTGGAAGTCCAATAACACGCTTTACATAATATTTATCATCTTTCTTACTGCTCTCATTATAATCGGGATTATTAAAAATAATAATATCTCCTCTCTCCGGCTCTGAGAACCAATATGCTGTACGAAGACCTATCATCCTATCACCCTTCATAATCGTATTCATCATTGAACCTGATGGAACATTAGCATTCATTATGATAAAATTATTAATTGTAAATGCAATTACTACCGCAATTACAATAATTCTCAGCCAGCTGAAAAGCTCCTTTTTTACACTGAAAGGTTCTTTTTCCTTTGTGTCTGTGTTTTTTTCAACAGCGCTTCCCTCGTCTGCGGCTGTATCTTCTGAAACATCTTCTATAATGTCTTCTGATTGACAATTCTTATTATCTTCCATTATGTCGTATTTCCTTTCGTCCGTTTATTTGTTTGACCTCCTACAGTATATTATTTATGCTAAATATATGCAATAAAGGTTTTGTTACTTTTCTATGAATATTTATACTATCTTATGAAATTTGTTTTAACAGGATTTTCCGGTTCCGGATGCTCGATTCCATTTTGTTTCCCTACCTCGATACATTTTAAAATCCATGCCATATTTCTTGCAATATTTCTTACAATCTGAAGACCTTCCTCGTCTTTTCTCACATCATCCGGATTACTTCCATGCACCATAGGCCAGTAATTTCCATTAATTAATGGCATATGATAAAATTCCGGAATCTTTGCAATCTCATCCAATGCGCTGGTCGTTCCCGCACGTCTTGCACTTACCACCATCGCTGCCGGCTTATACTTCAAGTATTTTCCTGCACTCCATGCAAGCCTATGCATAAACCCCATCATATTTCCACTTACAGAAGCATAATGCACCGGACTTCCAAAAACCACGCCGTCAGCATGCTGCAATTTCTTTGCAGCCTCAACAACTTCTCCGCCATACACACATTCTCCTGTAGTTCCACATCCACCGCATCCCATGCAGCTTCCCTGCGGTCTTGCACCAACATGCATAATTTCCGTTTCAACGCCTTCTTCATTTAAGACTTTCGCCATTTCCTCAAGTGCTGTATATGTACATCCCTTTTCTTTCGGGCTTCCATTAAACATCAATACTTTCATATACTACCTCCAGTATATCTTTATAGTTTCTTTTCATAAATTATATTTCAGCAACTTTATTATTATAACATATTTTGCAGAAGATACAAAGAAAAGGATTTCTCTCTTTTTGTTATTTTGCCGGATTTACATGAACCATAATATGTTTTACCTTTGGAAAATTTTTCTCAATAGTATCATGTACTTTTTCTGCAATTTCGTGAGTTTCCTTAAGTGGTTTTTCACCATCTGCACCAATCTCAATATCAACATAAATTTTATTACCAAAGACTCTTGTACGAAGTAAATCTACTCCAAGGACACCATCTTGGGAAAGCGCCAGCTCTCTCAATTTGTTTTCTGTCTCTTCATCACATGCCTCATCAATCATTTTTCTAACTGCATCTTTAAAAATGTCATACGCCGCCTTTACAATAAAAATACAAATAACAAGGCTGGCAATAGAATCAAGCACCGGATATCCCATTCTTGCTCCGGCAATACCTATCAGCGCACCCACAGAAGATAATGCATCAGACCTGTGATGCCAGGCATCTGCCATTAATGCACTGGAATCAATCTTTTTCGCATAAATTTTTGTATACCAAAACATAGATTCCTTCACTAAAATAGAAACAATCGCAGCAACTAAAGCCAGCATCCCCGGTACTGCCAATTCATTATATTCTCTCCCAATTACGTTTTTCAATGCCGAATATCCGATTCCCAATCCGGTAATGCAAAGAATTGTAGCCAATACAATTGCTGCCACACATTCAAGTCTCTCATGTCCATACGGATGCTCTTTGTCCGATTCTTTACTCGATATTTTTATGCCTATAATAACCACAATCGTACTAAAAACATCTGATGCAGAATGAACGGCATCACTGAGCATCGCCCCCGAATGTGCAGCCAATCCTGCAAATGCCTTCAAAACTGATAATAGAATATTCGTAACAATGCTTATAAACGACACTTTCATTGCAACCTGTTCAAAATTATTTTCCATATTCCTTGACTCCTATTTTTTTGCTAAATACTATCATAAATATCATTAAGAATATTATACACTATGAAATAAATTTAACAATAACAAAGCGTCTTCCTATGCAATTAACATAAAAGACGCTTTTGTTCTCAAAAAATTATAATATTAAAAATATTTCCCAATCTATACACTGATAGTTATAAATTGCTATATCCCATTAATGCCTCATCCACTTCTCTCGCACAGTCACGCCCCTCTCTGATTGCCCAGACAACCAATGACTGTCCTCTGTGAGCATCTCCGGCAGTAAATACATTCTCTGCACTTGTCGCATATTTTCCAGGCATTGTCGCTACATTCGTTCTCGGTGTTGTGTCTACCTTAAATGCTTTTGTAACATAGTCCTCACTTCCCAAAAATCCTGCTGCAATCAATACCAACTGACAATCCACTTCGTACTCACTTCCGGCAATTTCAACCATGTTGATACGACCTGTTTTTTCGTCTTCCTTTGCCTCTAGTTTTACAAGAACTAATTTACAAAGCTTCCCATCTTTATCTTTCACAAATTCTTTTACTGTCGTCTGGTATACGCGTGGGTCTTCACCAAACATAGCAATAGCTTCTTCCTGACCATAATCTGTCTTACAGATTTTCGGCCACTCCGGCCATGGATTATTTTCAGCTCTTGTATCCGGCGCCTTTGGCATCATTTCAAGCTGTAGAACACTTTTGGCTCCATGCCTGATACTCGTTCCCACACAGTCATTTCCTGTATCACCACCACCGATTACGACTACATCTTTATCTTTCGCTGAAATATATGTGCCATCTACTAATTTTCCATTATTTAAAAGACTCTTTGTAGTTGATGTTAAGAAATCGACAGCAAAATAAATACCTTCTGCCTCTCTTCCCTTGGCAGTAATATCTCTTGCATTTCTTGAACCACATGCGAGAATTACTTTGTCATGTTTTTTCAGAATCTCTGATGCCTTGATATCTTTACCAACATTGACACCGGTTATAAATGTAACCCCTTCTTCTTTCATAATGTCAATTTTTCTGTCAATAATATGTTTTTCCAGCTTCATATTTGGTATGCCATACATCAACAGTCCACCTGCTCTGTCATCTCTCTCATAGACAGTTACACTGTGTCCTCTTTTATTTAACTGGTCTGCTGCTGCAAGCCCCGCCGGACCGGAACCGATAACTGCAACTTTCTTACCTGTTCTCACGGTTGGCGCTTTTGCCCCGGCATATCCTTCACTGTAAGCATTTTCAATAATCAAATGCTCATTGGCTCTTACGGAAACTGCATCCCCATTCAATCCACATGTACATGCTTTTTCACACAACGCCGGACATACTCTTGATGTAAACTCAGGAAAATTATTTGTTTTATGCAGACGGTTATATGCCTGTTCTAAATTTCCCATATATAATAAATCATTCCATTCCGGAATCAGGTTATTCAACGGACAGCCGGATACCATACCTGAGATAACCTGACCATTTTGACAAAACGGCACTCCACATTCCATACATCTTGCCGCCTGGCATTTCTGCTTTTCCATAGACAGTGGCTCATGAAACTCATTAAAATTTTTAATTCTCTCTTTCGGTGAAACAGCCTTTGCCTCTTCACGCTCATAATCTAAAAATCCTGTTGGTTTTCCCATCACTTCTACCTCTCTTTCTATCTTGTTGCCGCATAGAATGCTTCTATCTGTGCCTGTTCCGGATTCAAACCTTTTTCTTCCATCTTTGCAATAGCATTCAATATCTTCTTATAATCATAAGGAATTATCTTTTTGAATTTTGGTAGGTATTCTTCAAAATGTTCTAATATTTCCTTACCTTTAACGGAATTGGTATACTTTACATGTTCCTCCAACATTCCCTTGAGTTCTAATACGTCATACTTATTTGAAAGTTCCTCAGTAGATACCAAAGTTTTATTTACTTTTCTATAAAGGTCATTGTTTTCATCCAATACATAAGCAACACCACCGCTCATTCCGGCTGCAAAATTCTTTCCAACTTTTCCGATAACTGCGACACGTCCACCTGTCATGTATTCACAACCATGGTCACCGACACCCTCAACAACTGCCGTTGCACCTGAGTTTCTCACACAGAAACGCTCACCTGCTACGCCGCCAATATATGCTTTACCACTGGTTGCACCATAAAGGGCAACATTTCCGATAATAATATTTTCATCCTGCTTAAACGTGGATTCCTTTGGATGCTTCACAACAATCTTTCCACCTGACAAACCTTTTCCAAGGTAGTCATTACTGTCACCTGTAAGCTCGATTGTCATACCATTTGGTATAAACGCACCAAAACTCTGTCCACCGGCGCCATTACATCTTATCATATACATATCATCATCTAATGTATCATGATACTTCTTTGTAATTTCCGAACCAAAGATTGTTCCAAAAGACCGGTCAATATTTGTGACATCTACTTCTACAGATGCTGCTTTTTTGGCATCTAATGCCTTTCCTAATTTCTTAAGAAGAACTGTCATATCCTTTGTCTTTTCCAGTTCAAAGTCATACTCATTTTTCTTTAAATATTCAACTCTCTTGTCTGCAAAATCCGTATTCAAAATCCTTGACAGACACACTTCTTTTGCCCTATCAGACTCGATATTTTCTTTCACTCTTAATAAATCTGCTCTTCCAATCAGCTCATCTAATGTTTTAACACCTAACTTAGCCATATATTCTCTAAGTTCCTGAGCGATAAATTTCATAAAGTTTACAACATACTCCGGTTTTCCTTGAAATCTCTTTCTGAGTTCCGGATTCTGCGTTGCCACGCCTACAGGACAGGTATCCAGGTTACATACCCTCATCATAACGCATCCCATAGTAACAAGAGGTGCTGTTGCAAATCCATACTCCTCTGCTCCGAGCATTGCCGCAATAGCCACATCTCTACCACTCATTAACTTACCGTCTGTCTCAACAACAACTTTATTTCTGAGTCCATTTGCAATTAATGTCTGATGTGCTTCCGCAAGACCCAACTCCCAAGGAAGCCCTGCATTATAAATAGAGTTTTCCGGTGCAGCTCCTGTACCGCCGTCAAATCCTGAAACTAAAATAACTTGTGCTCCTGCTTTTGCCACACCTGCCGCCACAGTACCAACACCTGCTTCCGAAACAAGTTTAACCGAAATGCGGGCATCTCTGTTAGAGTTTTTCAAATCATAAATAAGCTGCGCCAAATCCTCAATAGAATATATATCATGATGTGGTGGTGGTGAAATCAGGCTAACTCCCGGTGTAGAATATCTGGTCTTTGCTATCCAAGGATAAACTTTCTTTCCGGGCAGATGTCCACCTTCACCCGGTTTTGCTCCCTGAGCCATCTTAATCTGAATTTCCTCGGCGCTCACTAAATATCTTGATGTAACTCCAAAACGTCCCGAAGCAACCTGTTTAATCTTTGAACATTTATTCAGTCCGTCTTCTCCAATCGTAAGACGTTCGATAGACTCTCCTCCTTCACCTGAATTAGAACGTCCTCCTATCATATTCATTGCAATTGCCATTGTCTCATGTGCTTCCTGAGAAATGGAACCATAAGACATAGCTCCTGTCTTGAATCTCTTCATAATAGATTCAACACTCTCTACCTGCTCGATAGGAATACCTCCATCCTCCGGATAGTTAAAGTCTATAAGACCTCTCAAATGAACCGGCGCCATTTCTTCATCTATCATATGAGTATACTGTTTAAACAACTCATAATTATCCGTCCAAGTTGCCTGCTGTAATGTATGAATCGTTGCAGGATTATATTTATGTTCCTCTTTTCCACTTCTTAGTTTGTGGTCACCATTACTTTCTAATGTCAAATCAACATCAAGTCCTAATGGGTCAAATGCTTTCGAGTGAAGCTTCTCAACGTTATCCTCAATGTCTTTCATTGTAATACCTTCCACACGGCTTACTGTTCCTGTGAAATATTTATCAATGACTTCTTTCGAAATACCAATTGCCTCAAAAATCTGAGACCCCTGATAGGACTGAATCGTTGAAATTCCCATCTTAGATGCTATCTTAACGATACCGCCGAGAACTGCCTCATTATAATCATCAATGGCTGCATATGGGTCTTTATTAATCATCCCCTCGTCCACCATCTGTTTAATCGTCTCATGTGCAAGATAAGGATTGATTGCACTGGCACCATACCCCAAAAGTGTAGCAAAATGATGTACTGCTCTTGGCTCGCCACTCTCAAGAACTAAGGACAGGGTTGTTCTCTTCTTCGTCTTAACCAAATACTGATGTACCGCCGAAACCGCAAGAAGAGATGGAATCTGTACATGGTACTCGTCTACTCCCCTGTCAGAAAGTATAATAATATTCGCTCCATCCTTATGTGCCTTGTCTACATTTACAAATACCTGGTCAATCGCTTTTTCAAGAGAAATTCCTTTATAATAAATAATTGGAACGACTGCTGTCTTAAATCCCGGTACATTAATATTTTTTAATTTCAAAATATCTGTGTTCGTTAAAATAGGATGTTTAATTTTAAGCACCTTACAATTTTCCGGCTGTTCCTCAAGAATATTACCATCCTTGCCAATATAGACAGATGTAGAAGTCACAATTTCTTCTCTAATGGCATCGATAGGTGGATTTGTAACCTGTGCAAACAACTGCTTAAAATAATTAAACAATGGATGCGTTTTTTCACTCAGCACGGCAAGTGGTGTATCCTTACCCATTGCCATTGTCGCCTCTATTCCATTATTTGCCATAGGAATAATTCTCTTTAAATCCTCAAATGTAAATCCAAAAGTTTTCTGCAATCTCTGCCTTTCTTCTTTTTCGAATGTTTCAACTCTTACATTTGGAATATTAATATCTTTTAAGTACACAAGATTATTGTTTAACCATTCTCCATATGGTTTTCTTGCCGCATAACTTTCTTTCAACTCATCATCATCTATTAACTTTCCGTTAACCGTGTCTACCAGCAGCATACGTCCCGGACGCAGTCTCTCCTTAACAACAATCTTAGCCGGATTAATATCCAAAACACCGACTTCCGAAGATAAAATCAAATAATCATCATTTGTAATGTAATATCTTGACGGTCTTAATCCGTTTCTATCTAAGATAGCGCCCATATAATCTCCATCGGAAAAAAGTATAGATGCGGGACCATCCCAAGGCTCCATCATTGTGGCATAATATTGATAGAAATCCTTCTTTGTCTGACTGATGGTATCATTTTTCTCCCAAGGTTCAGGAATACACATCATAACCGCTAAAGGAAGTTCCACTCCATTCATTACCAAAAATTCTAATGTATTATCCAGCATTGCCGAATCTGAACCTTCTACATCGACAACAGGCATAACCTTCTGAAGAGAATTTTGCATATACTCACTGGACATTGACTCCTCTCTTGCAAGCATATTATCAGCATTTCCACGAATTGTATTAATTTCTCCATTATGAACAATGAATCTGTTTGGATGCGCACGTCTCCAGCTTGGCTGTGTATTGGTAGAAAATCTGGAATGTACCAATGCGATTGCTGAATCATAGTTTTTATCCATTAAATCGGCAAAAAATGAGCCTAACTGGTCTACCAGAAACATTCCCTTATATACGATAGTTCTACTTGACAATGAAACTGTATAAGTACCTGTATTACTGTGAGAGAAAACTCTTCTTACTATGTAAAGCATACGGTCAAAAGGCAGACCCTTTTCTACATTTTCCGGTTTTTTTATAAAACATTGCATAATGCAAGGCATGCACTCCAACGCTTTTGTTCCAAGGACTTCCGGATGGACAGGAACCTGTCGCCAGCCGAGAAACTCTAATCCTTCCTTTTCCGTTATTATTTCAATCATCTTCATTTCACGATTGCGTTTCAACTCATCCTGTGGCATAAAGAACATTCCCACACCATATTCTCTCTCTCCACCAATATCAAATCCTAAGGATTTGGTCACTTTTTTAAAAAACTTATGAGAAATCTGCAGCATAATACCTACGCCGTCTCCGGTTTTTCCCTCAGCATCCTTTCCCGCACGATGTTCTAAGTTTTCTACAATCCTTAACGCATTCTCTACCGTTTCATGACTTTTCACGCCCTTAATATTCACTACAGCACCAATACCGCAATTGTCATGTTCAAAGCGTTCGTCATACAATCCATTTTCTTTCGCCTGTTTGAATAATACATTCTGATTCATGATATATCCTCCTAATGTAAAAAGGGTGCAAAGAAACACATAGCAATCGCTACGGTACGCCTTTGCACCCTCTTTATTTACTACTTAATTTTATAAACTATTTTCAAAGAAAAATCAAGTAAAATTAAGTTTTAGTGTATTTTTTTATTATTATATTAAGCTATCGTCTGATTCAACTTACTATTTTATAAAAAATCCTTTAATTATTAAGCATTTTTCTTAATCATTTAAAAAGTCTTTAATTTTTTTGCTTCTGACAGGATTACGCAGCTTTCTCAAAGCCTTCGCCTCAATCTGTCTGATACGCTCTCTTGTGACATTAAAAATCTTGCCAACCTCTTCAAGCGTCCTCGGATGTCCATCTCTTAATCCGAATCTTAAAATGATGACTTCTCTCTCTCTATCCTTTAAATCCTGTAACAACACATCAATATGTTCACGGAGCATAACCGATTCGATATTCGCTTCCGGTGTAACCGTATTGTTATCTGCCACAAAATCTCCAAGATTGGAATCATCTTCCTCGCCAATCGGTGTTTCAAGTGATGCAGGTTTCCTGGCTATCTGCATGATTTCCAAAACCTTTTCCTCTGTCATATCCAATGCATCTGCCAATTCCTTTGTAGATGGCTCATACCCCAATTCTAATGTAAGTTTTCTCTGCATCTTTGACATTCTGTTAATGGTTTCTACCATATGAACCGGCACACGAATTGTTCTCGCATGGTCTGCCAATGCTCTGGTAACCGACTGTCTAATCCACCAGGTTGCGTATGTACTTAACTTATAACCCTTTGTGTAATCAAATTTTTCTACACCCTTAATAAGGCCCAGATTTCCCTCCTGAACCAAATCAAGAAAACTCATACCACGCCCTGTATATCTCTTTGCAATACTAACTACAAGACGTAAATTCGCATTTATTAACTTTTCCTTTGCGAGCATATCGCCCTCTGTCTTACGCTTTGCAAGCTCAAGTTCTTCTTCTGCTGTCAACAAAGCTACTGTACCAATCTCTTTTAAGTACATTCTCACGGGGTCTTCTGTTCCTACACCCTCGAGCAAATCTACAGCATCTAATTCTACTGCCTCATCATCATCGTTTTCAAAGTCCTCGTCTGTAGGTCCCAGTAAGTCGTCCGCATCGACATCAACCAATGCTATCTCCTCATCCGTAGGCTCAGTTACTAAATCAATTTCACTCAATTCTTCCTCCGGATTATCCGGTTCTGCTCCATCTGCTGTCTTTGGCTTTTCATCGACATCTGCACTCTTAGATTCTGCATCGATATCAGACATGACAACACTAATATTACTTTCACTTAATCTTGCAAGAATAGTTATCTCCTGCTTTGCTGTAAGCTTGTCCTCTGAGAAAAATTTTTTTATCTCAGATGTTGTTATCTGATTATCTTTGTTCTGACATTTTTCAACTAGCTCTTCAATTTTTTGATTAAAATCTTGTTGTTTCAATACAGTATCCTTTCTTCCTTACGAAACTTTTGTTTCCCTTTAAAGTATCTGTCGGTCCACATTATATTATACACAAAAAACAGCTAGTGTAAACACACTAGCCCATTTTTTTTGTTATTTTGTTGAAAATTACTATATTTTATATTTTATTTGTCCTTTTCCAAATCATCTGGCGATACAATTGGTGACCATCCGTCATTTTGCCCCGGATATTCCTCTGTTATCGTTTCACCTTTTTTGTTTGTCTTAGGTTCGCTTCTCTGTGTTTCTTCTATTACAGATACGTTATCCCAGAAATTCGTTTCTTTATTCTTATCTTTTTTCTTAGAACCCGATTTTTTCTTTGTTGACTCTTCATCACCTACCGGTAAATCCTGAGGGTCTGTCGCTTTATCTGCATTCTTATCTGCAATTGTTGTCTCTGTTGATACTGTGGTAGTTACCGTGCTTTCTTTTTCTTTATCATCTTTATTATTTCTACCCACAACAACAAGTATAACAATAACAATTAAAATAACTGCAACTACAGCTATCGCAATAATATTTTTCTTTTTCTTATCCATCTTTTATCCTCCTGCTAACAACTTCTAATTATTTTGTGTGATAAATTTCTAAAATTGTCCCAAATCACTTATAATTTTTGCAATCGCATTTTCAGTATTTCTCACTGTTATCCTATCTGCAACCGCTTTTACACTATCCAGGGCATTTCCTACTGCATAACCGATATCCGCACACTTTAAGAGAGTAATATCATTTTCATAATCTCCGATACCCACTGTTGTATGAATATCCCTATCCAAATGTTCTTTCAAGTATCGTACTGCGACACCCTTTCCACTATCCACACTGTTTATTTCAATACCATTCGCCCAACTCGAATCAAAACAAAATTTATCACCAAATTTTTGTTTTAAATCTTTTTGTACGATAGATGTCATATCTTCATGCTGGATAATGACCATTTTTAGTTGTGTATCAGATAACTTGTCCATATATTCTCTTAATGCATTACTATCACTGTGATGGTCTCTTGCTATGAAACCTGAGCTTTCAAATGTCTTACCATCATCCTTCAGACCGTTTAACCAGTATTCTCCAACCTCAGGCCAAGTCTTATGTATATATGACAATAGTTCAAAACAGTCTTTTTTGTTCATTGGCCATGTATTTAATAACTTTCCTGTCTGCTCGTCATATAGTATTGTCCCATTTAAAGATACAATTGGTGCATTACTATGAAATTTCTCCCGAAACAGCTTTGCATGGTCTGGAAATCTACCTGTGGCAAGCGTAAACAACCCACCTTCCTCCTGAAAGTATTTGATTGCTCTCGCATTTTCATCTGATAGTTTTCCCTGCTCATATGTCAGTGTTCCATCACAATCTGTGCAAATTAAGTATCCCGTAAATTTTCCCATGTTCATTCTTCCTGTTCTTTTTCAATATCTCTTCCTTACTCGCACACCATATTATTATAACAAAAATAATATCTCTATTCAATATCTTCATTTCATATAGCGCTTCCCATTTGCATTTATTATGTTTTATCCTAAATTAATTTGCAAGTAATCAGATTTTAATATGGTAGTCTATTTTAAATTTATTATTTTTACTTTCACGCATTTTTAACTACGACATATAATATAAAAAAATATGGATAATCTTTCATATGAATTATAGAACATCTTTTATGCACATATTAAATAACACATGCCCTGCCGCTTATGCCAATATTTGCGGCAATGAAAATAATCCCGATTTAAATGGTACTGTATGTTTTTACGACGTTCCCTGCAGCGGTACTTTAGTAAAAGCAGAAATCAGAAATCTCCCGGATATGTCAAATGAATATCCAAGCGCTTTTTACGGTATGCATATACACGAAAACGGAGACTGTTCTCTTCCCTTCGATAAAACGGGAAATCATTATAATCCCTGTGACTTTCCACACCCAATGCATGCAGGAGATATGCCGCCGCTTCTCGGAAGTCACGGCTATGCCTACTCTGTATTTTACACTGGAAGATTTATGATAAAGGATATTGTTGGACGCTCCGTAATTATTCACGGTTCACCAGATGACTTTACTACACAGCCATCCGGCAACTCCGGTGAAAAAATTGGTTGTGGTACTATTTATAGTTGTTAGATGTAACTATTTTGTATCAAGGATAATTTTCAAGCCTGCTTTCTTGGTTTCTTCGGCGTATAAGGTTGGGATTTTTGTCCGGTAATATCCCGAATAATAATAAATGGTGTCATCTCATCATCCTGACCCGCCGGATTATCCCTGATATAGGCAGCAAGGTCTTCGTCAGAAATGTCCTTCAACATCTTACATTTCCCAAGAATATTGACACTTATATCATTTGCATCCACAATCATAGAAGGAATGTGAAACTCCTCAAAAATCTCATCACAAACCTCACCGGCTTTTTGAGGTACAAGAATCGCCATAGTGCTATATTCTTTAAACGCAGAATGACTATAAAAACCATCAATTTCTGCCGATTCCTCTCCCAGAATTTTATAAAATATTCCATGTTTTCCTATCAGTTTTCCAAACATTCCCACAACACCTGCGTATAAAACTTTTCCCATACCATTCATATCAATCATTAATTGCAGCTTATATGGTTCTGTAATGCCGATACCACTCTCTGTTTTCTTGCCAAACTTACTCATCAGTTTTGTAATTCCTGATAGCTTCATATCTTCCATATGAATAACATTTTGCTGACATATGGAAATTACTTTTTCACTAATGCTTAATATATCTCCCTCCTGAACAAAAGGAGCCACATATTGTCTTATCAATTCAATATAGTCTTCTCCTTCTTCTACAAAATGCGTTTTCATGCCATAACGTTCATAAACTCGTCCATTTACCTCCAATGTACCACGAACATAATATTCAATATTACCTTTTTTATGGTAATTCACCTGCTCATTTAAATTTCCCTCATAAAAATAGTTTGCCATAATAATGATTCCTCCTATCTTATTTCTAACATAGGCTCTCATTTTCGATTACCATAAAGAAAAAAGAACCTTCTGTCTGACACTTATACTATCAGACAGAAGGTTTCAATACCTTCATATTCAATGTACTATTTCTTATAAAATACTTGAGATAAATTATATATTTTATAGATACTCTTTCAAAAATTTAGCTATCACATAGAAAAAATTTTCTCCTATCCTTTACTTTGTTTTATTTCTATCCTTAATCCCCCATTCTAAAATAATACGTTTATACTCTTTTAATACTTGCCTTATATTTTCCAAACCCCTGAAAATAGCATATATAAACTTTATATTTCTCATTTTTTTTCAACTCTATCTCTTCATTAAAATCAGAACTATATGTA
Organism: uncultured Eubacterium sp.; assembly: GCF_937958975.1. GTDB lineage: Bacteria > Bacillota > Clostridia > Lachnospirales > Lachnospiraceae > Eubacterium_G. Next base: position 43,219 of record NZ_CALGRE010000009.1, read on the forward strand.
TCAAAAACATCTCTATTCTTTGAATCATACATGGTAATTTTATATCTATTTTCATTGTTATTTGCCATAAATTTAAAACAATATCTCCCTGTCTTCTTTACAGTAAAATAATAAATATTTTGTTGGTCAATATATTTTATATTCCCTCTTAAAACATTATTATCAATTATTTTAGCCTTATCCGGTACATGTATTTGTACATTATATTTAGCAAATCCAATATTTTGTATAACATGTATTTCATATCTCATCCCCTTTTCCAGTTCTATTGTCTTTCCTTCATAATAAGAATTAGTATTGACAATTTCTTTCTTTTTGCTATCTAATATTATAAAATCATATCTATCATTAACATCATTTATTTCGAAATCGAATCTATATTTTCCTGTTCTCGGAGCCTCATAAAAATAAATATCTAACTGGTCGGTAAATTTAGTATTTCCTTTAATTATATTTTTACTTACATCTTTGGCACTATTAGGTTTATTTATAATTACACTATATTGTGGCATTTCTTCTCGTTGAACTATCTTCACTTTATAAACTTGACCTGCAGATAATTCAATCGTTCCTCCATCGTCAGAGGAACTTTTAGACATCAATTCTTCATTTTTAGAATCATATATATAAAAATAGTATTCTTTATTAACATCATCTATTTCAAAATCAAATCTATATACTCCTGAATTAACTGCTAAATATGTATATTCGTTTTCCTGGTCCTTATATCTAATTGTATCTTTTATCACCCCTCCTTCTATATTTTTGACTTCTTCCGGTACATTAATTGTTATACTATATTTAACTTTTTCATCTTCTTGATGCTCTACTACCAATTTATATTCCATATTAGCTTGTAATTCAACAGTTACTCCCGTGTCATAACTATATCCTCTACTCTTCTCTTCTTGTTTTGAATCTAATATATAAAATACATAACCTTTGTTTACATCATCTATTTCAAAATCGAACCTATATTTTCCTGTTCTAGATCGGAAGAGCGTCGTGTAGGGAAAGAGTGTAGATCTCGGTGGTCGCCGTATCATTAAAAA
>NZ_CALGRE010000010.1 GCF_937958975.1 uncultured Eubacterium sp.
CGTATGTGACTGGAGTTCTGACGTGTGCTCTTCCGATCTACATAACCTTTAACAAATGTAACCTCTGGTAACCATGTCTGAATATTCCACCATGTCTCACCAATACTTCCACTAATCACTTCCTGAGAAGCATCTGTGGATGTAACACTACCACCGGCTGCAAACCATGACTGCCATGTTGCATCACCAACAAGTGATGTGTCAGCATTAACTGCCTGTGGCAGATATGTTATGCTGGTTAATACCATAGCAATTGCACTAACAATAGCTACCACTTTCTTGAAACGTTTTTTCATTTCAATTCTCCTTTCATATAAAACATTAGTTTCTTATGAATAAATCCCCTCTACTATCCATATAGCTATTTATCCATAATTTATAATTATTTTAGTCAATAATTATATACATTTATAGTATCTTTTTTTTATTTAGGTGTCAATTTTTATAAAAATATTTTTATGTCTTTTTTTTACTTTTTTATAATCTTTTTATAAAAAACAATATATATTTATCTTTTACTAAAAATGTTTTTATACTCTTTTCCCGTTATTTAAACCTAAAATAGCCGGCATTTAAATGCCGGCTATTTTAGGTTAATTTGTTCCGCTTTATCTTTTTGACATTAGACCACTTCGTAAATACTTTTTTTCCTTCAATAAATTTATATGCTCTGAATCGAACATAATAACTTTTTGATTTCTTGATTTTTTTTAATCTATAGTTTTTTTTCTTTGTAGTCACAATCCTATTGTTCTTTTGGAATTTCTTGTTTGTAGAATATTGTATTTTATAACCAGAGGCTCCGGCAACTCTCTTTAAGCTGACTTTCTTTCGTGATACTTTGCTAAATTGCGGTTTAATAATACAAAATTTTGCCTGTCTGCTTCTGAGAGAAGCTTCCTGTTCTTTTGAGCCATATTCTTTTTCAGCCATTGGATATTTATTGTAAAATTCTAATGTATTATAATCATCCAACCGCGTGTGCTTAAAAAATTTATCACCTTTCAAAAAATATTTATATGTTTGTCCGGAATGAAAAATCTCTGAATCCCAAGTAGCATCCAAATTGTAATAATAATTTCCCAGCTTTACAATATTCCATCCATGAAGTACATCACCGCCACCATAGCCGGGTATGACTCTCACAGATAATCCCACTTCCTTCAAAAACCTATACATTAATTGTGCATATCCCTGACACACTGCTTCGCCACGAAACAATGCTGACCATGAAGAATATACAATATCTTTTGTAATATCTTTTGCGTACGTTACATTCTCACAGACATAATTATATATTGTCTGAACCTTTTCATAATCTGATGTCTGTTCATCAAATTGGAATCCTGAAATAATATCCTTAACCTTTCTATCCACCTGCTTTTTCTGTTCTAATGTAGTGAAATACCATATTTCCATACGAAATTCATAAAAATAATACTTCTTTCCATTGACTTTGGCAATAAAACATGAATAAGATGGATACTCTCTATCAATATCCCAGTGAAGATAATCTCCTTCATCTCCATTTTCCGTTTCCTTTAACGCTTCATTCTCAAGCGCTTCAAATACTTGAACCGGGTTGGAATTTGTAGTCTTAACATACACTACAATTTGAGATTCGTGATTCACCATTGATTTTCTCATGCTTAATGCAGCTTCTGAAATTTTCTTATACTTATTATATTTTGTATTTTTTCCGGACAGTCTGTTATTTCTTTTCGCAAGCTCAGTCTTAGATTTTTCTTTCATGCCTTCCTGAAACTCGTGAGCATTCTCTTTCGCCTGAACGGATACTCTATCATAATTCCCTATATAAAAACCGGTATGGGGCGCAAATACAAGCGCCAATACCAATATAGTTAAAACTATTCTCTTTATTTTCATTAAAACTCCTATATTTTATTTCTTATACTTTGAAGTATATTTCTGTCCATCATACTTCAATTCTCTTATCATTTTCTTTCCACCTTTTAGTGTGTAAGTAAATTTTTGGTCATGATATTTTTTTAGCTTAAAATGTAGTTGATATGTGCCTATCTGAATCTGCGTAACTCTATTTTTACTACTTATTATAGTATCAAAGCCTAAATAATCATTATTTTTATCTATAATTCTAAGACACATTTCACCTTTATAAAGAACCTGTGAAATTTTAATACGATATGTTTTCTTTTCTCCATTTACAGTCCCTTTATGTCTCCATGTTCCTATCCAATACTGTACCTTATCACTAAAGCTATTCATTTTTTTATAAAGTGTATTTGCCTGTTTATAATTTTTTCTAATGGATTCCAAGAGCTTCATTGCCTCCGAAATCTTACCTTGTTCACCAAGTTTTACAGCCTGATTATATACACTCTCATTAAGATTTTGTGCCTTTGTATATTTTGCCACACTGTTGTAAATGGACATTCCATTTTTTGTATCACCCTTATCTACTAAGTATTTCGCATATCCATATCCATAAGTTCCATATTCTGCCTCATAGGACGTATCTTTTGCATAAACATTCTTTATTGTGTTCCATGCTGTCTCATAATCTTTCTGAAGATAGTAAATTTCTGCCATCCCGGCACTTGCTTTATTAATAAGATTAAAATCGGAAGCTGCATTTGCACTGGATTTAAAAAGTTTCATTGCCTCCTCATAATTTTCCTTCTGCAAAGCTTCAGCACCATCATAATAATCCAAAAATGCACCTGCCATTTTCCCATGTGTAGAATCTTTATCTGCATCATGACCCTTCACAAAATAATCCGCTGCCTTATCCTCATCACCATCAGAGAGCGCAGCTAATCCTAAATTGTAATTTGCCTCTGCCAAATATTCCTCACTTTTCATAAAGCCGTTTAATTCTTCAAAAGCTGTTACAGCCTTATCATATTTCTTATCATTCATAAGTTTTTTAGCAGCTTTATATTTATTATTTGGTATAATAAATGCAAACACAACGACAGCCGCTATCACTGCAATGACACCAACCGCAATGGCTGCCACTATATATCTTTTTCGTACCGCTTTTTTTCTGTTTGCCCTTCTGTCTTCACTTGCCTGCTTTCTCTCCTCATTCTGCTTCACAATAGAATATTTTCTTTTCGCATCTTTTAACAGAACTTTTGCATCCAGATACCAGGAAATTCTTTTTAATATCTCAATACCATTACCAATATGAACAGAATCGTCTTTTGATATATCCTCCGTAGCCGATATATAGCTGTCTTCGTAATCTTTCAACTTGGCCTCGGCAAATACTTCAACATCTTCTAATTCTCCTACACTCTCATAAATAGAATCCTGTTTCTGCCAGATTGTTCCATCCTCAAAAGTAACATAATTCACTTGAATAACATATTTTCCTGCCGCCTTGTTAGGTATTGTAATTTTAGCAGCACTCCCCTTTGTCTCAAGATACTTTAAACCAAGTGCTCCATAATTATGTTCAATATTCTCCACATTTCCCTCATCGTCACTGACAGACACGGTTATGTTTAACTCCCTGATATCCTTTTTATAGATATTTGTAAACTTTAGGGTTAATCTATTTTTATCACTTATTTTATCATATTCAAGGATACCACTCTCAAAAAGAACCGGACTTCCATAGGTCCAAAGATTAACCTCTAAATCTAGTAGTTTATCATAACGACTTTCAGTTTCTGTACCTAATTCTTTTTTATCATCCATTTCTTTTTTTGTTTCATCTGCAATATTTTCACTTATCTGATTTTCCTTCTTCATTTCTTCCATAGTCTTCTCCAATTGTTTCAACTTTTTATTGATTATAATTGTACAATCCTTATTTTATCATATTTAATAAAATAATACACCCCAAATGTTAGGCCCTTTCTCCTAACACTCAGGGTGCATAAAAATTTATATTAGATTTTTAGGTAATATGGCTATTTTTTAATCTTAACACGTTTTACTTTAGACCATTTTCCATATATTTTCTTTCCCTTATATACCTTATAAGCTCTAACTTTAACATAATATATACTCTTTTTGTCTAATTTTTTCAATGTTATTTTTACTTTTGATGATGTTTTCTGCTCATATCCCTGGAATTTTTTGTTGTCGCAAAATCTTATCTGATAAGCTTTTACTCCTGAAATTTTCTTTAACTTTAAGCTTATTTTTCTCTTTTTAACATTTTTAATAGATTTTATTGTTACTCTCGCCGGTTTTGCTTTGGCTTTTGCCTCAGCTTCCGCCTTTGCTTTTGCCTCCGCAGCCTTTTTAGATGCCTCTTCTTTTTCCTTTGCAATATCTTCAGCTGATTTATCCTGGTAATATCTTACATAATCTACTTCCATTGTTGCAGGTAACTGTGCCGCTGACGGATTTATATTTCCGGTTAAATTTCCACCTACGGCAACATTCAATAACATATAATAATTATCCTTTAGTTCTTCCATTCCTGCCACGAAATTATATGTGCCAATCAACCTTCCGTCATAGAAAACTCTTATTTTATCATCTGTTCTGTAAACACCATATGTATGCCAATCCGTTTTATCAAAATATGGAAATGCATTAGAATATCCCGGCGTACTCTGATAGTGGTCTACCGTTGGTTTTGCCACCGTTGTCCAATGCATCGTAGCATATGGATATTTTTGTGTATTAATTGATTCCATAATATCTATTTCACCACACATCGGCCATGTTCTTCCGTTTGTTCCCAGCATCCAAAATGCCGGCCAGATTCCATTCACTGATGGAAGCTTTATTCTGGCAACCACATAACCATTGCCAACCTCTACTTTTCCTGCTGTTTTAATACGTCCGGATGTATAATTCTTTCCACCTTTTGCCTGACTTCTTGCAGTAATTTTTAAAGTTCCATCACTTACATTAACATTGTCAGTAGAATCTGTGTAGTATTCCTGTTCGTTGTTTCCCCAACCCCAGTCACCATTACCAATCTCATAAGTCCAGTTATCTGTGTCTAGTGCTGTTCCATTAAATTCATCGGACCATATCAGTTTCATATCACTGGGATTCATCGTGAGTGTATTTGTATTATATCCAGCGCTTACACTTACATGAAACATAAGCATAGCAACCAAAGTTGCTGTTAAAAATATAAATTTTCTCATATGTTTCTCCTCCATATTAACAATATAAAAACATTTTTCTCTTTGTATAATATAACATATTTACTTTTTTTCACTCAACATTTTATAAAAAAATATTACCTCACCTAAAAAATTAGCACCAAGTAAAAACCGGATTGTTAAAACAACCCGGTTTCTACTATTTTACTATATTATTTTCTATGATATGCCCCTGCACATAAGACTTTGCATTCTCTAACGTAGTATAACTGATAGCCGCCAATGCTTCTTCCGTCAGAAATGCCTGATGGGATGTCACGATTACATTCGGAAACGATAACAGTCTGGATGTAATCGATGTTTCTAAAATATCATCTTCTCTGTTTTCAAAAACATTCTCTGTCTCTTCCTCATATACATCAAGACCCACGCTATGGAATTTATGCTCTCTAATTCCCTTAATTAAATCAATCGTATCTATCAATGCTCCTCTTGACGTATTGACAAGAACTACATTATCTTTCATTTTCTTTATTGTCTTAGAATTAATTATATGGTAAGAATCATCTGTTAACGGGCAATGGAGCGAAATTAAATCACTTTCTTTTAAAAGTGTATCCAACTCTACATATTCTACAAAATCCAAATCCGGGTTTTTATAGATATCATATGCCAAAACTTTCATACCAAAGCCATGGCAAATACGGCACATCGCCGCACCTATTTTTCCTGTTCCAATAATTCCCGCAATTTTATCATGGAAATTTATACCTGTCAGACCAACCAGACTAAAATTATTTTCTCTCACTTTAATATAAGCTTTATGAATATGCCTGTTACATGCAAGTGCCAATGCCATAGCATGCTCCGCCACAGCTTCCGGCGAATACCCCGGTACCCTGAGAATGGTAATACCATGCTTCTTTGCCACCTTTAAATCAATATTATTAAATCCTGCGCAGCGCATCAGAATTAATTTAATTCCACATTCTGCAAGAACATCAAGAACCTTCTCACTTAAATCAGAGTTTACAAATGCACATATCGCATCAAAACTCCTTGCATATTTTGCTGAGCGCTCTGAAATATCAGCTTCTACATATTCTATTTCTATTCCTTCGTACTCCGGTAAAATCTTATCGAAAAACTCTTTATCATACTTTTTTGTATCATAAAATAAAATCCTCATAACATTCCCTCCAGTAACAAACTGCCTATATTGATGGTTTATTCATCAACTAGACTTTGCTGTTTTGCTTCTATCACTTGTTTCAACATCATATCTTTAACCTTCATCAGACGAATCTGTGTACTGCGTTCATTTTCATCTAACTTCATGGTTATATACTTTATATTGTCCAAAGCTTCGGGAATTATTACATGTTCCAATGCATTTACTCTTCTTCTTGTTTTTTCGATTTCCGCTGCCATTAATTGACAGGATTTTTCTACCTCTGCCAACTTTAACATATCCTCAAAAACAGTAGAAAGTGAATATACCGCATCATCTAAGTCACCTGCTGTGAAAGCATAGCCATAGGAATATATATCGTTGCCACTTATATCATCATTTGTAGAAAATTGTGGAATATCAACACTCATTACGTTCTTAAATTCCTGCTTAATTTCTAAAGACTTGTTTGTTGCCATAAGTGCTGTATTGAGAACCTCGTCACTCATTCCGGCTCTTGCCACTGCAAATTCCATATTAGCAGACTTCAAACCTTTTTCAACTTTCCGGCGAAGTTCCATATTTATCTTTATCAAATCCATAAACTGACGAACCAGTTCATCGCGCTTATCTTTTAATAATTTATGACCTCTCGTAGCTGATTTCAACTTTTTTTTCTGCTTTGTCAGCTCCATTCTGGTCGGATTGACTCTCGTAGATGCCATAATCTATCCTTTCCTTTTCCCTACGATAATAATACCAATGTCACTACTCCCAATCTATATCTCCGGAAAATTACATAATTCGTATCTAATCCAGATAATATTTTTCCAAGTATTTGTCATCAATTCTCTTTAATTCAGATTTTGGAAGCATTGACAACAGCCTCCAGCCAACATCCATAGTCTCTATAATGGAACGGTTGGCATCATATCCCTGTGATACATATTCTCTTTCAAATTCATCTGCAAACTTTGCATATATTAAATCAATATCGGACAATGCAGCCTCACCCAAAATAGTCATAAGCTCCTTCGCATCTTTTCCACGAGCATAAGCTGAAAAAAGCTGATTCATTACATTACTGTGGTCTTCTCTAGTCTTTCCCTCTCCGATACCCTTGTCTTTCAGACGGGATAAGGATGGAAGAACATCTATTGGCGGTGTCACGCCTTTTCGATACAGTTCACGACTCAAAATAATCTGTCCTTCCGTAATATAACCTGTCAAGTCCGGAATCGGATGCGTTTTGTCATCTTCCGGCATAGTCAGAATCGGAATCATTGTAATACTTCCGTCTCTTCCACGCTGACGTCCTGCACGCTCGTATAATGTTGCAAGGTCTGTATACATGTATCCCGGATAACCACGTCTTCCCGGTACCTCTTTTCTAGCAGCTGATACCTCACGCAGAGCATCTGCATAGTTTGTAATGTCTGTAATAATAACAAGAACATGCATACCCTTTTCAAAAGCAAGATATTCTGCTGCCGTAAGTGCCATACGAGGTGTGGCAATACGCTCTACTGCCGGGTCATTTGCAAGGTTCATAAACATTACGGTTCTGTCAATAGCACCTGTCTCTTTAAAGCTGTTAACAAAAAAGTTTGATTCCTCAAACGTGATACCTACCGCTGCAAATACTACAGCAAATGGGTCATCTGTTCCGATAACCTTTGCCTGTCTTGCTATCTGTGCTGCAAGATTGGCATGAGGCAGACCTGACGCAGAAAAAATTGGCAGCTTCTGTCCTCTGACTAACGTATTTAATCCGTCAATTGCAGAAATACCGGTCTGAATAAACTCTGATGGATAATTTCTGGCTGCCGGGTTCATGGCAATACCGTTAATATCTTTTCTCTCATCCGGAAGAATCTCCGGACCATTATCGATTGGATTGCCCAGTCCGTCAAACACACGGCCGAGCATATCCATAGAAACTCCAAGTTCCATGCTGCGACCAAGAAATCTTACTTTACTGTTCGAGAGATTAATACCTGTAGAATCTTCAAACAGCTGTACGAGAGCATTATTTCCATTTACTTCTAATACTTTACATCTCCTGACTTCGCCATTTGCAAGTTCAATTTCTCCTAATTCATCATAAGTCACCCCTTCGACATCTCTCACTAACATCAATGGACCGGCGACTTCCTGTATCGTCCTATATTCCTTCGGCATATTAGAACTCCTCCTTTTTCAACGTATTGGCAATCTCCTGTGCAAGCTGGTCACTAATTCTCTTAAATTCACCGTCCAATTTATTTTCCTCGGTATACTTGAAACGACCTATTGCCTCTCTTACAGGCATTTTAATCAATGCTTCTACATCAGCTCCTTCTCGCAGTGCCTCTGCTGACTGTTCATAAAATCCTAATACCAATTCCATCATCATCTCCTGTTTTTTTAGAGATGTATATGTGTCAATTTCATGAAATGAATTTTGATGCAGATAATCTTCACGAATGGAACGGGATGCTTCCATCTTTAATCTATCCGGTGCAGACAAGGCGTCCATGCCCACCATTTTTACAATTTCTTCCAACTCAGCTTCTTCCTGCAACAGGCTCATTAACTTCTGACGAAGTTCCAGCCAATTTTCATCCACATTCTCTTTGAACCATTCCCCAATACTGTCCACATAAAGCGAATAGCTTGTAAGCCAATTGATTGCCGGGAAATGTCTTTTATATGCAAGATTTGAATCCAATCCCCAAAATACTTTTACAATACGAAGTGTTGCCTGAGATACCGGCTCTGAAATGTCTCCACCCGGAGGAGATACCGCACCGATAACGGAGAGCGCTCCATCACGTCCTTCTTTTCCCAGCGTAACAACATCACCGGCACGCTCATAAAACTGTGCAAGCCGGCTTCCTAAATATGCAGGATATCCCTCTTCACCCGGCATTTCCTCTAAACGTCCTGACATCTCACGGAGCGCCTCTGCCCAACGGGATGTAGAATCTGCCATAAGCGCCACAGAATATCCCATATCTCTAAAATACTCTGCAATCGTTATACCTGTATAGATAGAAGCAGATCGGAA
>NZ_CALGRE010000011.1 GCF_937958975.1 uncultured Eubacterium sp.
ATAAAAAAATCAAAATATTATAAAAAATTAAAATTGTAAGGGAGGAGTTATATATGAAAGAAAATAAGTTATATGCTTATAAAATGCTTTGCTTTGTGATATTAATGTTTTTTGTGGGTTCAATAACAGTAAATGTAGAAGCAAAAGTTAAGAAAAATGCACATGATGTAAAAGCACTGAAACAGATAATAAAGCAGCAAAGAAATAGAGGAGCCGAAGTACCACGAAAGATGAATGCATGGACATATAAGTGGGATAAAAAAACAGGACGGTTAGTTAAAATTGACTGGGAAAATTTAAACGTAAATGGAAAGGTCGATTTTAACGAATTGAAAGGATTAAAAAATCTAAAGTGTGGTTTAAATGAGATAACAGAATTAAAAGTGAATAGATTACAAAAGTTAGAATATTTAAGCTGTGAAAAGAATCGATTAAAAAAATTAAGAATAACCAGATTAATAAAATTGAAAGTGTTAGACTGTAGTCATAATTATATAAAAAAGTTGGATGTAAATAAAAATATTAAATTACGTTATTTAGGATTCCAGAATAATAAAATTAAAAAAATTGATTTGTCAAAAACAAAAAAAATAAGATTTTTATGGTGCTCTGATAACAAATTAGAAACCTTAAACCTTAGCAAATGCGAACGGATATATCAAGGAATAAACTGTTCAAATAATCAATTAAAAAAACTGAAGTTAAGAAAAAATTCTTTTATAGGATATCTGGATTGCAGTAATAATCAACTTGAAACTTTAAATTTGGATTATATTTATGAGATACAGGATATATATTGTAGAAATAACAAGCTTAAAAAATTAGATTTTACTCATACAGATACATCTTTGTTATTTAAACTTGAAGTAGACATTGATGTTGAAGTGGTAGGGTTGAACGAAAAATATAATAAGAAGCAAAGACCTTTTGAAAATCCAACTTATTGGATATTTGAGAAAGATTTTTAAAACTTGAAACAGATAGTGGTAATAGGATAATAGCTTAAGAGCAATAAACTAGTCTGGATATAAACTTAGTTTTAAATATATGATTAAATGGTAGTATTAGAAAACCGGTTAAGTTTTAATAAATTTTAACCGGTTTTCTGGTTTATTTATTGGGACAAAAACTGGTAATATTTCGTTTTATAATTAAGAATACATAGGGAGAGGGAGGATAATATGAAAAAGATATATAAATTGATTGTTGTTACCATTATGCTTACAATATTCACATTTGGAATATCAGAAGCAAATGTTTCAGCAAATGATGATATGATGCAATCGGTAAATTATACATTGAAAGCTGGAACATTAACAGTATATGGTAATGGTGAAATGCCAAATTCTATGACTTTTGAAGAAAATAAAAATATTAAAAAAGTTATTATTAAAAATGGAGTGACATCTGTTAGTAATAAAGCATTTAAAAACTGTAGAGAATTGAAGAAAGTCGAGTTTAGTAAAACCGTAAAATCTATAGGATTTTATAGTTTTTATGGAACGGCAGTAAAAAACGTTGTTATTCCTAAAACAGTAAAAATAATAGGTTCAAAGGCTTTTAATCGTTGTAGAAATTTAAAAAAAGTAGTAATGCCAGGAAATTTTAAATATCTGACTAAGAAATATAAATTTATGCATGCAATTACTGATAAAAATTGTCAAGTAATACGTTTTAATACAGACTTTAATCCGAATAATGTTGAATTTTTGAGAACAAATAAATTTATAGTTAGGAAAGATGATTCTAACTATAGGAGTATTCATGGTTCTATATATAGTAAAGATGGAAAAGAATTATTGTTTATACCTTCTAATATGAAAAATCTCAAAGTTAAAAAAGGTTGTGAAATTTTTCATGTTAATGCAATTAATTATTCGATTGCAACCACTACAGATGGTTGTTATAGGACGGTATGTACAAAACTGAAAAGTATAACATTGCCAAATACGATAAAAAAAATTAAGGGTTATCCTTATACGCAGGAAGAATATTTCGACGATTTTGATAAGAGAAGAAATATAAAATTAAATCTTAAGTGTAAACTGTCTGAAAATCAATTATCAAAGTTATTACGACAAGTAGATTTTGATATGAAAGATTTGAGCAAAAAGTTACATTTAAACAAAATAAATAAATGTTATTTAAATAAAGCAAATGCAGTAATATGTTATGAAAAGCCAGTTGATAAAAAAGTAAATGCAAAAATAGTAGATATTATAATTCCTGACCAGGCAACCAGAATATGTGATATGGTATTTTCGGGGTTGGATGATGTTAAAAAAGTTAAAGTTGGAAAAAGTGTTAAGTCTATTGGAAATCAAGCTTTTTCTAATGGTAGTATAAAAGAAATAGTTTTGCCTAAAGGGTTAAAAAGAATCGGAAATGAAGCTTTTGGTAGAGCAGAATCAATGAATAATAAACTTAAGATAAATATTCCTGATACAGTTGAGCATATAGGTAAATTTGCATTTTATGATACATTAATAGGAAATGTTGTTATACCAGCATCTGTTAAGACAATAGGTAAAGGCGCATTTTGGTGTTTCTCAAGAAAAAAGATTACATATACGATACTTCGTCAGAATAGAAAGGGATATGATAAGGATTTTATAGGTGTGGGTAAAAATATAACATTGAAATATAAAGGAAATGTATCATATTATTCTACAAATGCAGAACTAGTTACAAGTGAGTCTTATTATGAAAAAAATACATATAAACATAATATATATTGGAATAAAATAAAAAATATAGATGGGTATAAAATAGAACTTATTAAGTATAATGGCAAAAATAAGTCGACAAAAAAATATAATGTAAAAGCAAATAAATCGGAAATACATATAAAAATGAAAGGTGAGTATACTAAGCTAGTTGTAAAAATGAAGCCTTATAAAATAGTAAAAGGGAAAACAGTATATGGAAAAACAACAAAAGTTATAGATTAAAGAGAGTGCTTGTAGATAGTAATTTATAGATATTGAAATATAATAGAAAATTTAAAATTCTATTTTTATCTTGACCACATAATTTAGGAAATGTAAAATAGATAAAAATGTAAAGTTAGGAGAAAGGAAATGGATATTAAAATATTACAAAAAGACATGATTGCTGCAATGAAAGCGAGAGACAAGGCAAGAAAAGAGTCAATCTCAGCACTAATTCAGGCAATTAAAAAAGTAGCGATTGATGCAGGATGCAGAGAAGATATTCCGGAGGAAATGGTAAATAAAGTAATCTTAAAAGAATTAAAGACAGTAAAAGAACAGATAGACAGCTGTCCGGCGGACAGAACAGATTTACTTGAGGAATATCAGGCAAGGTATGATGTGTTCAATGAATATGCACCAAAGCTTATGAGTGCAGAAGAGGTAGAAGCTGAGTTAAATGAGAAATTTGCAGATGTGATTGCGACAAAGAACAAAGGTCAGATAATGAAAACTGTGATGCCGGCGTTTAAGGGGAGAGCAGATGGAAAAGTAATTAATCAGATTGTTGCAAAACTTTGTCAGTAGAGATAGACGTAGGACTTTGTATAAGTTCTACGTTTTTTGTGATGGCGACGAGGAAAATGGACCTCATGCTTGCATAGATGGACATTTGACGACCGCTTACAATCCCGGAATGCGGCTGATGCCGCTTCCGGTGATTGTATAAGAGTTCCGAAAAAAAGTTATATTTATGTAGATACCCCTGTTTCCTGTGAAAAGCTTGAAACAAGGGAGATAGGGTGGGATGTCATAGTTTAGAGAAGGCAAGAGCAATAAATAAAATCCCCCCAACCCATGACAAATCCATTGAAAATTTTCTGCTGATTTTATGTCCAAGGCATTGTCCTAGGCACGTAAATATACATCCCAGAATAAAGGCACATATTACAGTCCACACAATAGAGATTTTTAAAAAGGCAGCCATTGTTCCGGCTATCAGGCTGTCAATGGACATTGCGACGGAGAAAAATACAATTTCTTTTAGAGAAAGTTTCTTATTTTTATCTGCGTCGGCTTCTAAGGGATTACAATAAATATTAATAATAAACTTTAAGTTTGAAAACCCGAGATGAATTTTTTTTTGCATGTTTTGATGTTTTTTAACAAATCGTTTTATAATGGAATCGGAGAACTTGAGAAGTCCTAAAAATAGAAGGCTAAAAAAACAAATTTCTTTTGTAAAAGTTTCCGGAATCCAGCTGTCAAGTAAGGTGCCAAAAGAAAGAGCGACACCCAGAAACATACTGCATATGCCGTTTGCAATTATAATCTGTAGACGAGACAAAACAACCTGATTTGTGCCATAAGCAATACTTGCCACAAAGATATCTATGCATAATGCAAAAACAAGAAGAATAATGTTGAGGAGCATATCTCAAAAAAGCCTTTTTTTATATTATATTCTGTTAGCAGAGATTCGTTTATAATATTTGTTTGATGGAAAATTCCTAAAAAGAAAATGGGAAATTCTGTTTTTTAGATTAAGTAGTTTTTTTTTATCTTGCATTGAAATATAATATATTTAAATGTAACATAGCAATGATAACGATAACAAATAAAAGGAGAATGATATGAAAAGGAGAGTTTTAGCATTTGTTTGCACATTGGCAATGATTGTTTCGGCAATGCCGGTCACAGGGCTGCATGTAACAAAAGTTATGGCTGCTGCGGACAAGCCGGATAATCTGCAATTAAAAGTTGAAAATAACAAAGATGTAATATCGTGGGATGAAGTAACGGGTGCTTCATCATATAAGATATATAAGTCGAATAGTAGATTTGGAACATATAGTCTGGTAAATACAACAACAGAACGGAGTTTTAGCTGTGAGGCAAAACAGGGTACATATTATAAAGTATCTGCTGAGTTGAATGGAAAGGAAACAGAAAAGTCCTCACCTGTTTCCGAAGAAACCGCCTTATTTGGAGAGAATGTTCTTATCTATTCACCGGAAGATAATAACTCTGAAATACAAAGAGAAGTGGACAGGCTTTTTACACAACAGGAAGAGGCACAGTTTGATGAAAACAGATATGCGGTAATGTTCAAAAAAGGAAAGTATTCAGATAACCTAAAATTAAACGTAGGATTTTATACACAGGTTGCAGGGCTTGGTGCTTTGCCTACAGATACTGCTATCGGAAATATTGAAGTGAGTGCAAACTGGCTTTTTGCAAATAATGGCGAGACAAAAAATGCTACGCAGAACTTTTGGAGAAGTGTAGAGAATTTAACAGTAAACAGCAATGTAATGTGGGCTGTTTCACAGGCTACTGCTTTTAGGAGAATGAATGTAAAAGGAAACGTTACTCTCGTTGACAATGGAAGTTGGGCAAGCGGAGGCTATATGTCAGATTCAAAGATTTCCAATACATTAGATTTGGCATCACAGCAGCAGTGGTTTAACAGAAATACAGAAGCTAAGTCATTTCAGGGAACAAGCTGGAATTTAGTGGATGTAGGGTGTGTAGGTGACAGCGATAGAGTAAATAATACATCAACAGTTCAAAATACGGTTATATCTGATACGCCGGGGACGGCAGAACGTCCGTATCTGGTCTGTGATGATAATAATAATTATAGTGTCTTTGTACCTGCATATAAGGAAAATACAGTAGGTATTTCCTGGGCGAACGGTAAGGAAGATGGAAAAAGCATACCGATAGAACAGTTTTATGTCGCAAAACCGGATACAGATACAGCTGACACAATAAATGCAGCATTAAAGAGCGGGAAGCATTTATTGCTTACACCGGGCATTTATAGAATTGACAAGCCAATCGAAATAACCAATGCGGATACGGTTGTTTTGGGTCTCGGATATGCCACATTAGAACCAATTAATGGTACGGAAGCAATGAAAATCGCAGATGTTGACGGTGTGAGAGTGGCAGGACTTTTATTTGAGGCAGGACATAAAAATTCAGAAACCCTGCTTAGAGTAGGTGAGGAAAAAACAGGACAAAGCCATGCAGCGAATCCGGTGGTGTTGTCGGATATATTCTTCCGTGTAGGTGGAGCAAACCACACTCAGACGGTGAGTTGTGATACATGTGTTCAAATTAACAGCAATAATGTAATCGGAGATAATTTCTGGGTATGGAGAGCGGACCATGGCTGGGATGCCAGTGTAGGCTGGGATGAAAATATCTGTTATAACGGATTGATTGTAAATGGTGATAATGTGACAATTTATGCTTTGATGGTGGAACATTTTGAGGAATATCAGACTATATGGAATGGTAATGGCGGAAAAATGTATTTTTATCAGAGCGAAATGCCATATGATGTACCAAGTACGGAAGCATATATGAGTCACAATGGAACTGTTGAAGGATGGGCATCCTATAAGGTAGCAGATACTGTTGAGACACACGAGGCTTATGGACTTGGAATGTATTCTTTCTATACAGGTGCAACCATTGACCAGGAGCGTGCAATGGAAGTGCCAAATGCTAAGGGAGTAAAGGTTACAAATGCTTTGACACATAATCTTGCAAATTCCAGTCAGGTAAAACATGTCATTAACAATGCAGGGACATCCACAAAAGATGATTATTGTCCAACAATAAAATTGTATAACGATAATTATGTTGGGAAAATTACGATAACTCCATCAGGAGCATACACGAATGCACAGATGGTTACAATAAACTGTGAAACAGAAGGAGCGCAGGTATATTATACGACAGATGGAAGCACACCTTCAAAAACAAATGGAACATTATATACGAAATCTTTTGAGGTAAATGAGACAACAACAGTAAAGGCAAAAGCTTTTGTGGATGGAAAGAATCCGTCAGAGACTACAGCTAATATTGTGATTGACGACAAAAATATTGCACTCGGAAAGACGGTAACATCAAGTTCTGTGCGTGAGGGAAGTGGAAATCGTGCGATGTATGCGATTGATGGTGATAATAGTACGAGATGGGAGTCTGAATGGCAGGATAACGAGTGGCTGAAAGTTGACCTTGGTGGAATGTATGAAGTGACAGGGTTCAAGATTATATGGGACTGGGCAGCGGCAAGAGATTATAATGTACAGATTTCAGAGGACGGTGCAAATTGGAGTAACATATATAAGAAAACATCCGGTTCCAGTAATGCAACTGTAAAATATACATTTAAAAATAAAAAGAGAGCAAGATATATCAGAATTTATTGCACAGCAAGGGTTTCGGAATATGGAAATTCAATCGTATCATTTGAAGTTTACGGAAATACAATAAACAATGTCAAAGTTGCGGATAAGCCTGATACACTACAAATTCAGAGTGTTAAAGCAAATGACGTGACATTGAATTGGAGGGCTTCAGGAAATGCTAAGTATTACAATGTATATCGTGCAACAGGAATCAGTGGAAAATATCTTCAGATAAATAAAGCTCCTGTTAGCGAAAATACATATACGGATAAAGTAAATGTTTTAAATGCGTCAAAATATTCTTATAAAGTATCTGCTGTATCTGAGGGAGGATATGAATCAGCGCTTTCCGATTTTGTAGTGTTAAGTACAAGAGATAACTATGGAAAACAGGCATTTGATTATAGTCCTGAGGCAAATACAACACAGGACCCGGAAGAGCCAAAGTATCCAAATGAAAGTATAGTAGATGATGAAGAAGAATTAAATAATCAGGCGTCCGAAGTGACAGATGCAGAGGGGAGACACGAGGCAGAGGATAGCGATTTAGTTGGCGGTGGAAGTATTTCTACTGTAGATAAAGGCTCTTGGAATAATTTCTCCGGGCTTTCCTATGTTGAAAATCTAAATGATAATACAAAGGATAATATTCATCAGTATATATCTTTTAAAGTAAAAGCAGACAAGAGTGGAATTTATAGAATAACTGTAGGATATACAGGCACAGATGCAGGTACTAAGTTGGGTGTTGCAGTAGACAATGGAAAGTGGAAACTGATTGAAACAATTCCATCAGAAAATTGGTGCCTAACAGAAGCAATTTCTATGGACATAAAATTAAACAAAGGATTAAATACAGTAAAAGTTTCCGGCGCCGTGGATGGTGGATGGCTGTGTCTTGATTATGTGGATATAAAATTTGCCAGAGAAGAAGCGACGACCGGTGTGCATCCAGAAACTACTCGGAAACCGGTTGAGACAACAGGTAAGGCAAAGCCAATTAAGGTAAAAGGAACGACTGTTAAATCTGTAACGAAAAAGAAATCATCGACCAAAGCAAAAATTTCTCTCAAGAAAGTAAGTGGAGCAAAAAGCTATAAAATACAGATTTCGACATCTAAAAAATTTAAAAAAGTCCTTGTCACAAAGACTGTAAAAAAAGCTAATTTTACTATAAAAAGCAAAAAAATAAAAAATAAGAAAAATATGTATGTGAGAGTACAGGTCTGCAAGATTATAAAAGGTAAAAAGTATTACAGTTCATGGTCTAAGGCGAAGAAATTTAAAATAAAGAAATAGAAAAATGGGTACGCTAAAATAAAATGCGTACCCACTTCTTTTGCTATAATTTATAAAATTATTATTACTATTTCCAAATATGAGGGGTAGTTTTGAAAGTGAGGGTGTGCTATACTTTATAAAGCAAAAAGCATATTGTGCGGTTTATTAAACGTTTTGTGAGATAATGGAGGATTTTATGATAGAAAAGAAAATTATTACAACAAATATGATATCAATGTTACTTGCAGTAGTCTTGGCAGTATCTTTGGTGACGGTGTGTCCGTCGGGAACTTCTTCAGCTATAGGTGAGGAGACAACGGCACAGGAAAATGTGGAAAGTAATGGCGTTACATACAATTTTTCCAATTTTACTGCGGGTTCGGCTTCTGGAAGTATAACACTTTCAACGGATGAGGCAGCTGCATACGACTTATATTGGGGTGATAAAGACGGAAATAAATTGACCTATAACGGTGTAGAATTTTCGGAATTTGGGAAAATAAATACAAAGCTAAACAGTACAACAGGAAACTATGAGGGGAACTATAAAATAGCATCGCCTTATACTGCAATTCCTGAAGGGGCAGAAAAATTATTAGTTTACAAGTCAGAAACAAAAACAGAGTACAGTTATAACATACCTGAGAGTAAGCAGTTTAATGCGGGAAAATTATCTTATAAATTTGCATTGATGAGTGATGTACATTATAACAGATACAGTGATTATTCTGCGGATGATTCTGTGGAGGCATTTGATAATGCTTTAAAATTTGTCAATAATCAGGGAATAGATTTTGTCGGTCTGACAGGAGACTTGAGTAATCAGGGAGAGGATTCCTCTTATAAAAAATTTAATACCGCAATAAATAAATATCCGGGAATGACCGTATATACATGTATGGGAAATCATGATGTATCATGGACAGGAAATGCAGAAAAACATGTAAAATCATTTGCAAAACAGGTGAACACAAAGAGAACTAAGGACAAAAATGTCAAAGTTATCAGTTCAAATGGTGTTGACTTTATATATGAAAAACAGGGTGATATATTTATTTTCTTTAGTCAGACAAAGGCATATTACAGGAAAAATGCATATTTAGTAAGTGATGACCAGCTTAACTGGTTAGAGAAAAATTTAAATACTTATGCCAATAAAAATGTATATTTGTTTTTCCATACATATATGGCATCAGAGAATGGGAATGGAGCAACAGCAGTAGGTAACCTTATGAATCCGGCAGGATATTCTTATGATTTGACATATATTTTTGGAAATTCAGATGAAATAAGATTTAGAAAAATATTAAACAGATATCCGAATGTTACAATGTTCAGTGGACATTCGCACTGGGCATATGACCAGCAAAAATACAATTCAAACCTTAACATTGGAAATATAAACAGCAGGAGAACAGGAGCTTCTCTTGTTCATTTAGCCAGTGTCAGCGCTCCTAGAACGATTCTGCCAAATGTAATGCAGCGTGACGAAAATAATGGTGTAAAGTCAGAGGGAACAATTGCATTAAAATACAGCGGATGTACAGTTTACATGGGAGTAGATTTTAAGAGTGGAAAATATTTGGCATATGCTACATATATTAATAAAGATGGCAAAAAAGGTACTCCACAGCCGGCAATTAAAACCGGTTCTACGAAAATTACTTCCGTAGGAAAAGTTAAAAAAGTATCTAAAAAATCGAAAAAATATAAGGTAGCAATTAAATACAAAAAAGTAGCAAAAGCATATAAATACCAGATTCAGTATTCAACAAACAGTAAATTTAAGACAGGAAAGACAAAGACAAAGTACACGAGTAAGGCAAGTTATACAATAAGCAAACTTAAGAGAAAAACAAAATATTATGTGCGAGTGCGGGCTTATAGATATCAGTTTGGATATAGAATTTATGGTAGTTGGTCTAAAGTTAAAAAAATAAAAACAAAAAAGTGATTTGCTACTTATAAAATAATGAAAGAAGTTTTAAAGAAAAATGGGTAAAGCAAGAAAAATAGTAAAAAAAAGCATTAGGCTCATAAATAATAAAACGATTCGAACAACAAAACAGATTAAAAACCATTCTAAAGTACAATTTAGACAAAAAAGAAATAAAAGAACTAATTATAATTTAGATATGGAAAATTTATCCAATAACAGAAAGGAACAGAGATATTACAATAAAAAACAGAGAAATCATACCTCTTCAAAAAAACTTACTATAGGCAGACTTCTTATAATTGACATTTTAGTATTATTGTTGATTTTAGCAATGTTTATATTTGTCCGATGTCACAGAGGAGATATATCAAATAATCAGATTGATTATAGGCACCTTGATATATCGGGGACATGGTACAAAGTCAATATAGATGAGATGAATAAAATTATATTTACTGATGATGGAAAATATGAAGAACAGGATATGTCAGGAAATAAAATAAAGTCGGGAACATACGAAATAGGAGAGCACTTGATTACATTTGATAAAGTTACTCTATCTATGGACTATGTTGATGAGAAAAAAGAGTTAAGGGATGCTATTGATGAGGACGATATTTCTGAATATGAACTAAACAAATATTTCTATACAGATGATAAGACAAGAAATAAAATATATTATTTTGCGGAGGAAGATGCCGCCGCAGATTGCCTGGAAGAAAACCTTTTATCCAACAGTTATTATGAAAAAGCAGGAATGTTTGATAAAGACGGATTTGCAATTGATGGTGAGGGAACACTTCTGGCATACAATGGCAAAGCGGAAGAGATTACAATTCCTCAAAACGTAAAGCGTATTGCTGAGAATGCGATGTCGGCAGATTATGACAGAGCACTCGATACAAAAAAGGTTACCATTTTGGGTAATGTGAAAAAGATAGATGCGGGTGCATTTTCATTTTCTACGATAGAGACAGTTGTCATTGAAAGCGGAGTTGAAGAAATAGAAACATGGGCATTTGGAGATAGTAAAATTAAGGAAATATATTTCCCTGATTACATTACAAGTCTTCATGCCGGTATTTTGGATACCGAAGAAGGATTGGAGGATTTGAAGATTCATTGTAAACCGGGCTCACAGGTGGAAAAATATTTTAAAGATAACCCACCGGATGGAAAATACGAGATAGTGGAGTAATAAATTGACGAAATTTGGTATTATAGGTGCAGGAGATATTGCAAATGCCATGGCAAAGACTATATCCAATATGAGTGATGTGGATATGTACGCGATAGCATCCAGAAATTTGGATAAAGCCGAATCATATAAAGAAAAATATAAAATGAAAAAGGCATATGGTTCTTATGAAGAATTAGTCAGAGATGATAATATCAATGTTGTTTACATCGCAACGCCTCATTCTTTTCATTATGAACATGCTATGTTGTGCTTAAAACATGGGAAGCATGTATTATGTGAAAAGGCATTTACAGCAAATGCACGTCAGGCAAAGGAGTTGATTGAGTATGCCAGGGCAAAGAATCTCTTTTTGGGTGAGGCAATGTGGACAAGGTTTATGCCTTTGACAAAAAAGTTTCAGCAGCTTTTACAGGAAAAAATTATTGGTGAAGTTACTTATATGACAGCAAATCTCAATTTTCCCATGATGCAAAAAGAAAGGTTATTAGAGCCGGAGTTAGCAGGGGGAGCTCTTTTGGATGTTGGAATCTATCCGTTGACGATTGCTTCTCTTGTTATGGGAGATGATATACAAAATATAAATGTTTCAGTAAGGCTTTCTGACCAGGGAATGGACATTGCGGGACAATACACTTTGCTTTATAAAGATGGCAGAATGGCAGATTTAAATTCAGGAATGTGTTCTTTCAGTGATGGAAATGCGGTGATATATGGAACAAAAGGTTTTATGGTATTAGAGGGAGTGAATCATCCCTATTCTATTAAAGTATATGATAGCAATAAAGTTATCTTTCAGGAAATACAGAGAGAACATCAAATAACAGGATATGAGTATGAAGTGCGTGCATGTGTTGAAGCAATTAAAAATAAACAGTTATTCTGTGAAGAAATATCTCACGAACAGACAATGATTATGATGAGACAGATGGATAAAATAAGACAGTTAATGGGAGTGAAATATCCTTTTGAATAAACTTATTAATATAATAATAGAACAGTTATCAGATTGATTATTTTAATCAGTTTGATAGCTGTTTTTTTAAGTAGTTTTAACAAAACTTTGTAATTACTTTTAACATGAAAAATATATGCTTATATTGTAAAAAAACAAAGAATCAAAATCAAAAGGAGAAAGGAGAGTATGAATGTATTGCAAGAGATACATCATACGGGAAAAAAATGAAAAAGAAACTTTTGGCAGTGATTGCTGCAACAATTATTACAACAATGGCAATTACAGGGTGTGGAAAATCGGGTAATGAAAGTAAAGAAACAAATGGTGATTCAGCTTCATCTGCAACAGGAGTAATTTCGGTAGTTTCCAGAGAAGATGGTTCAGGCACAAGGGGAGCCTTCGTAGAACTTATGGGAGTTATTGACGAGCAGGAAAATGATATCACAACACAGACAGCAGAAATAACTAACAGTACATCTGTTATGCTGAAAACAGTAAGTCAAAATGAGAAAGCAATCGGTTATGTATCACTTGGTTCCTTGTCAGCAGATGTAAAAGCAGTTGAAATTGATGGTGTGGAGGCGACGGCAGAAAATGTAAAAATAGGTACATATAAGGTATCGAGACCTTTTAATATCTGTTATAAAGAGGAAAAACTTACAGACTTAGATAAAGATTTTATCAGTTATATTATGAGTGAAGATGGACAGAAGATTGTAAATGATGAGGGTTATATTAGTCTGAAAGCAGAAGGAAAATATACGGGAAGTGGAAAGAAAGGCAAGATTACCTTGGCAGGTTCCACGTCAGTAGCACCTTTAATGGATAAAATTAAAGATGCATATGCAAAAATTAATCCGGATGTAACAATTGAAATACAGGAATCAGGTTCATCCGCAGGAATTCAGGCAGCAACAGAAGGAGCTGCACAGATAGGAATGTCTTCCAGGGAATTGAAAGATGAAGAACTTTCAGCAGGACTCACATTGAAACAGATAGCGATGGATGGAATTGCAGTGATTATAAATAACAATAATCCGTTAACAGGTCTCACAAGTGAGCAGGTAAAAAAAATATATACAGGTGAAATCACAAATTGGGATGAAGTAAAATAGTAAAGGAGTCAGATAAAGAGTTTGCCGCCGGTTACGGGGTGAATTGCTTTCAAACTAGAGGAGTAAAATCGTTGAATAAAGGATTAGAAGTCTTAATGAGAATTGTGTTTCTTGTTTGTGCCTGCATATCTATAGCAGCTGTTGCATTAATATGCATATTTATGTTTGCAAATGGTATGCCTGCAATACGGGAAATAGGAGTTATAAAGTTCTTATTTGGAGATACATGGAAAGCAAATCAGGAAATTTTTGGAATTGGTCCAATGATTATAGGCAGTATATATGTTACGGCAGGAGCAATGGTTATAGGCGTGCCGATTGGACTTCTGACAGCAGTATTTTTGGCAAAGTATTGCCCTGATAAATTATATAGATTTGTCAAACCAATTATTAATCTTATGGCCGGAATCCCTTCTATCATATATGGTTTCTTTGGCTTAGTGGTAATAGTTCCAGCGATACAAAATATATTTGAAACCAGTGGAAAGGGGATTTTGACAGCATCTATACTTTTGGGAATGATGGTTCTTCCTACAATTATTAATACGGCAGAATCCTCAATAAAAGCAGTGCCTTCAAGTTATTTTGAGGGGGCGTTGGCTCTGGGAGCCACAAAGGAAAGAAGTATATTTAAGACAGTTATTCCTGCTGCTAAGTCAGGTGTAATGTCAGGAATTATTTTAGGAATGGGAAGAGCGATTGGTGAGACAATGGCAGTTGTTATGATAGCAGGAAATCAGCCAATATATCCGGAAAGTATACTGAGTGGAACGAGAACACTGACATCCAATATCGTATTGGAAATGGCATATTCCACAGGATTGCACAGGAGAGCATTGATTGCAACAGCAGTGGTATTGTTTGTTTTTATTTTGATAATTAATGTATGTTTTTCAATTTTAAACAGAAAGAATGAAGAGTAAGATTCTGGGTTCTACATAAAGGAGAGAGTATAAATTGAATAAAATAAAAGAATATTTCAGGAAGCCAGGTTCACTGATAATGCTAATTTTAATCATAGTTGCTGTAAGTGTAACAATGGTTTCTATGGTTTATTTGGTGTTTTATATATTGATTAATGGCATTCCCTATATAACACCGGAATTATTTGCGTGGAAATATAATACGGAAAATGTCTCCATGACACCGGCAATTATTAATACTATTATTGTTGTTTTTTTGACGTTATTGTGTGCGGTGCCGATAGGTATAGCGGCAGCCATATATTTGGTAGAATACTCTAAGAAAAATTCAAAATTAGTAAAGATAATTAGAATTACGACAGAGACACTTGCAGGAATCCCTTCCATTGTATTTGGATTGTTTGGATTTATTGCGTTTGTTCTGGCATTAAAATGGGGCAATTCGTTGTTAGCAGGTGTATTTACACTGACAATGATGGTCTTGCCTACAATCATACGAACAACAGAGGAAGCGCTTCTGGCAGTACCGGATATGTTTCGTGAGGGAAGTTTTGGACTGGGTGCAGGAAAGCTTAGAACGATATTTGTGATTATACTTCCGGCAGCTGTACCGGGAATATTGTCAGGAATAATCCTTGCCATAGGAAGGATTGTCGGTGAGAGTGCAGCGCTCATTTTTACCGCAGGAACAGTGGCAGAGGTTCCTAAAAGTTTATTATCCTCGACCAGGACACTGGCAGTTCATATGTATTCCCTGTTAAATGAGGGGCTGTATACGAATCAGGCATATGCAACAGCGGTGGTTCTGCTTGTTATTGTATTAATTATAAATTGGTTGTCAGGAAAGGCAGCAAAAAAGGTTGGAAAGGAATCATAAATGGGAAAGTTTGATATTGAGAACATGGAACTCTATTATGGAGATTTTCATGCTATAAAAAACGTAAATCTTAGTATACCGCCAAATGAAATTACGGCGTTTATCGGACCGTCAGGTTGTGGGAAGTCTACAGTTTTAAAATCATTAAATCGTATGAATGACTTGATTACTGATTGTAAGATAGAAGGCACTATCTCCTTGGATGGTGTGGACATTTATAGAGACATTGACGTGAATTTGCTCAGAAGAAGAGTTGGGATGGTTTTTCAGAAACCAAATCTTTTTCCGATGAGTATATATGACAACATTGCTTATGGACCGAGAACACACGGAATACGTTCTAAATCTAAACTAGATGAAATTGTAGAGAGAACATTAAATCAGGCGGCAATCTGGGATGAAACAAAAGATAAGCTAAAGAAAAGTGCGCTGGCAATGTCTGGCGGGCAGCAGCAGAGACTATGTATCGCCAGAGCTTTGGCAGTGAATCCGGAAGTCATCTTAATGGATGAACCAACATCAGCGCTGGACCCTATTTCAACCTCTAAAATAGAGGATTTGGCGATAGAATTGAAGAAAGATTATACTGTGATTATGGTAACACACAATATGCAGCAGGCCGCAAGAATATCTGATAAGACGGCATTTTTCTTACTTGGAGAAGTTATAGAATATGGTGATACAGAGCAAATGTTCTCTATGCCAAAAGATAGGAGAACAGAGGACTATATTACGGGAAGGTTTGGTTGATTTATATGAGAAGCAAATTTGATGAGCAATTAGAAAATTTGAATAAAGAAATGATTCGTATGGGAAAATTATGTGAGCAGGCAATTGCCACAGCAATTAAAGTGACTATGGACTATTCCAATGAAGTGTTAAAGATAGAAGTATTTGATATAGATGCAGAAATAGATAGGAAAGAGAGAGAAATTGAAAATATCTGTATGAAGCTTTTGTTGAGACAACAGCCTGTGGCAAAGGATTTGCGGGTAATTTCGTCAGCACTGAAGATGATTTCCGATATGGAGAGAATTGGAGACCAGGCATCAGACATTGTAGAGCTGGCAAAATATATAAAAAATAGCAGTATTAAATATCAGGTTCCTTTAAATGATATGGCTAACGAAGTAATAAAAATGGTAACAAATAGTATTGATTCATTTGTTAATAAAGATTTGGATATGGCAAAAAGTGTAATAATCAGTGATGATGTTGTAGATAACTATTTTGATGATATAAAGTGTAAATTAATTTCTATGATTACACAAAGGACAGATGATGGAGAAGAATATATCGATATTCTTATGATTGCAAAGTATTTGGAGAGAATCGGAGACCATGCTACAAACATTGCAGGGTGGGTAGAATATTCAATACTGGGAACCCATGTGTAGGGATAAACTGTTATTGTGACTTAACTTAAAATTTACTTAAGCTTAACTTAGAAATTACATATACAAGTTACGCTAAGTTTAAGGAGGCAGTAATATGATTTTTTTAGTTGAAGATGACAGCAGTATTAGAGAATTAGTTATATATACATTAGACAGTACCGGTCTTCAGGCGACAGGCTTTGAACGGCCGTCTGAATTTTGGAAGGCAATTAGAAAGACAATGCCATCATTGGTGATACTGGATGTAATGTTGCCGGAGGAAAGTGGTATTGAAATATTAAAAAAATTGCGGAAGAATCCTATGACAGAAAAAATTCCTGTTATTATGGCAACTGCAAAGACCAGTGAATATGATAAAATTAACGGTCTGGAAAGCGGTGCAGATGATTATATTGCAAAGCCCTTTAGCATGATGGAGATGGTGGCAAGAGTAAAGGCTTTATTGAGAAGAGCTGAGTATAGCAGTACCCAATCGGATTATACGGTGAATAATCTTTATGTGTGTCCTGAAAAGCATATTGTCAAAGTGGATGGTCAGGAAGTTATTCTCACTTTAAAGGAGTTTGAAATGCTCTGTCTATTAATAAAAAATAGAGGAATTGTGCTGACAAGAGATCAGATGTTAAATAAGATATGGGGATATTCCTTTGATGGAGAAAGCAGAACTGTGGATGTTCATATCAGAACGCTTCGCCAGAAACTGACTACAGCGGGAGGGATTATTAAGACAATCCGTGGGGTAGGATATAAAATCAGTAATAGCTAAAAGAGGAAACGAAAACTATGACAAGAAAAAAGAAAATGAGTAAGAGAATTTTTCTGAATATGTTTATTATATCATCTGTTGTAATTGTTGTTACAACTGTCTTAGCAGTAGTGATTGTCTATAAAAATTTTTCTAAACAGAATATGATTGCATTAAAGAATGAATTATCAGCCACTGCCAACGGTTTAAAACTGAATGGTGTGGCTTTTTTACAATCATTCGATATAAAACATAGAATAACATTAGTGGATACAGATGGAAAAGTTCTATTTGACAATATAGAAAATACACAAAAAATGGAAAACCACAATAAAAGAAAAGAAATTATAGAGGCAAGAAAGCAGGGATATGGATATTCTGAGAGATATTCGGATACCATATCAAAGAAGACAATAAATGTTGCACAGCTTTTGAATGATGGAAAAGTATTAAGATTGTCTGATACGATGTCGTCAATTTGGTCAGTGTTGCTGAATACGTTTGCGTCAATGATGGCTGTCATGAGTATTGCAATCATAATATCAGGATATTTATCATTAAGAGTTTCGAGGGCAATAACGAGACCCATAAATGGAATTAATCTCAGTTATCCTGAAAAAAGCCAGGCATATGAAGAAATACAACCTTTATTAGATAAGATAATGAAACAAAACAGGCAGATAGAAAAACAAATTGAAGAATTAAACTGTGAGCACAAGAAGCAGAATGATATGAGAAGGGATTTTACGGCAAATGTTTCCCATGAATTAAAAACACCGTTAACATCTATCTCAGGGTTCGCTGAAATTATTCAAAATGGATTGGTAAAGGAAGAGGATATTGTTAGGTTTGCGGGAAAAATTCATGATGAGGCTCAGAGGCTGATTATTTTAGTAGGGGATATTATAAAATTGTCCCAACTGGATGGGAATGATATTACAGTAAAGTTTGAGCCGATTAATTTATATGAGACCAGTCAGGCAGTTATGGCACACTTAGAATCGGCAGCAGATAAGAAAAATGTATCTATGAACCTATCGGGCAGCCATTTGATTATTACAGGTGCAGAGCAGATTATTGAGGAGATGATTTTTAACATTATAGATAATGCAATAAAGTATAACAGAGATGGAGGAAGGGTAAATGTAAATATTTACAGCAGTGAGGAGGGCATACATTTATCAGTGGAGGATACCGGACTGGGAATACCCAAAGATGATATAGGAAGAATTTTTGAACGATTTTATAGAGTAGATAAAAGTCATTCCAAAGAAATTGGTGGAACCGGATTGGGGCTTTCTATTGTGAAACATGGAGCAAACTTTCATAATGCAAAAGTATTTGTGGAGAGTGAGTATAATGTTGGAACAGTTATGACATTAGTTTTTTAACATGAATTATAAATATTTAACGTAGATTTAACATTCAAAATAATTACAATTTACACACTGCCTATAGTATAAAGTCGAAGAAACCAAAAGAAGGAAAAAACAGGAGGAAAAAATGGATATATTTAATATTTTATCTTTAATAGGCGGATTAGCGTTATTTCTATTTGGAATGAATGTGATGGGAGAGTACCTCGAAAAAAGAGCCGGAAATCAATTAAAAGGAATTTTGGAAAAGCTTACGTCCAGCAGATGGAAGGGCTTTCTGCTCGGAGTAGGAGTAACTGCGATTATACAAAGT
The DNA here is from genome assembly GCF_937958975.1 of uncultured Eubacterium sp. GTDB lineage: Bacteria > Bacillota > Clostridia > Lachnospirales > Lachnospiraceae > Eubacterium_G. The sequence goes on from NZ_CALGRE010000011.1 coordinate 19,264, forward strand.
TCGTCTGCGACAACGGTTATGGTAGTCGGTTTTGTAAATTCCGGAATTATGAATTTAAAGCAGGCTATCAGTATTATTATGGGAGCTAATGTAGGAACTACGATTACATCATGGATATTGAGTTTGTCAGGGATTGAAAGTAGTAATATATTAGTTAGTCTGTTAAAACCTTCATCTTTTACACCAATATTGGCGCTGATTGGGATTGTTCTCGTTATGAGGAAAAAAAATACAAAAAGTGCTGATACGGGAATGATTTTACTCGGATTTGCAGTTTTAATGTTTGGTATGGAGGCAATGTCAGATGCTGTGAGTCCTCTAAGAGATGTGCCGGAGTTTCAAAATATTTTAACAATGTTCAGTAATCCTGTTTTAGGTGTACTTGCAGGGGCAGTTTTAACGGCTGTAATTCAGAGCTCTTCCGCATCGGTCGGTATTCTTCAGGCATTGGCCTCTACCGGAGCAGTGAGCTATGGAAGTGCAATTCCTATCATTATGGGACAGAATATTGGAACGTGTGTTACAGCAATGATTTCATCTGTCGGTGCGAATAAAAATGCAAAAAGAACCGCAGTGGTACATCTGGCATTTAATATCATCGGAACTACCGTCTGGCTTACAATATTTTGTATCGTCAATGCTATTGTCGATTTAACGTTTATTAATGAAAGCGCAAATTTATTGGGAATAGCGGTGATTCATACTATATTTAATGTTTTATGTACGGTGTTGTTATTTCCGTTTGCAAACCAATTAGAAAAATTGGCCTGCTGTATTGTGAGAGAATCAAAGGTAGGAGATTCTATGCAGCTAGTCGATGAGAGACTGATGGCAACGCCAACCATTGCAATAGAACAGTGTAAGAGACAGGTAATTGTGATGATTGATAAGACGATACAGGGAGTTGAAAGCGCATGTAAGTTAATTGGATTATACAGCGAAAAAAATTTAGAAAAAATTATGGATGCGGAAAAAGAAGTGGATAAATATGAGGATAAATTAGGGACTTATTTAGTACATGTGAGCAGGCAGAATCTGAGTGAACAGGACAGCAGAGTCGTTACGGAACTGTTGCATATTATAGGTGATATTGAGAGAATTTCGGACCATTCGGTTGGAATAGCGAAATCTGCGGAAGAGATTACAGAGAAAAAATTAAAATTTTCAGACAAGGCAACGGAGGAGATTCAAATTCTCATTGATGCAGTCAGTGAAATTTTAGAAGAGACAAAACTTGCGTTTTCACAGGATGATATGAGGGCAGCGTTATCAGTTGAGGCAATGGAGCATGTTATTGATAAATTGAAATATGAGTTGAAAAAGAGACATATTGACAGATTGAAAAATGGAAAATGTACGATTGAACAGGGATTTATTATGACTGACATTATTACTGCTTTGGAGCGCATTTCAGATCATTGTTCTAATATCGCAGGATGCGTGGAGGAGATTGCACATGGAAGCTTAGGACTTCATGCATATACCAAAGAAATTGATAAAATGCCGGGAAGCAGATTTTATAAGATATATCAGAGCAAGTTGGAAAAGTTTAAGTTGGAATAAAGGAGATGTAGTAACAATTGTAATAATATGAAAATATTTTTAATTGGGTTGGTGAATAATAATATTAGGTTGTTGATTGGGTTATTTTTGTGGTAAAATAAAACAAAATAAAGTGGAAAAGGGAGGAGGAGTTTATGAATACAGACGTATTTAGAAATTTATCGTATGGCGTGTACGTGGTTTCCACAATGGATAATGGGCGTGCTACAGGTTGTACAGCTAACTCGGCAGTACAGATTACAGCGTCTCCTGCTACGGTTGCAGTGAGTATCAATCATGATAATTATACGAATCAATGTATAAAGGAGTTTGGAAAGTTTGCGATATCTATTATTGCGGAGGATTCAGACCCAATGCTTATTGGAAAGTTTGGATTTTTCTCGGGAAGGGATACAAATAAATTTCAGGATGTAGATTTTAGTATTGTGGAGGAAACACCGATATTAAATGATACCTGTGGGTATTTGGTGTGTAAAGTTATTGATACGATGGAAACTTCAAGTCATACCGTATTTTTAGGAGAAGTGATTGAGGGAGATATCAAAGGAAATGGACGTACACCGATGACATATGCTTATTATCATAATGTAGTCAAAGGAAAAAGTCCTAAAAATGCACCGACATATATTGCGGAGGAATAGATTAATATTGTGAGAGCCAAGGGACAAATCTGAAAATGAGTTTGTTCCTTGTTTTGTTCTATAAGATTTTAGTTTTAAGGGGTGAGCGGTTGTTCGCCCAGCGTGCAGGAAAATTAATTATGAAAGCAAAAGATATAAAAGAAATTTTAAGAAAAAAGATTGATAAGTATGCAGAAGAAAAATCGTCCATAGAAAATATAGGATTTGAGAATGGTAAATTTTATTGGCAGCATATTGTGTTGAAAAGATTTGAAATAGTATTTATATATTCGTTGAAGGATAAAATCAGTTTGCCTGCCAGCACATTATATTGTATGGTTTATCCTGTAAAGAACTTTGGGAACCCATATAATTTGTGTGAAATTGTCACAGCAATAAACAGAAATGATTTGCGGTGCTGCGTGTTTCCCTATATTGAAAATGAAGAAAGGCTGGAGGCATGCTTTTGTCAGCTGACTGCTATTTTGGATGAGTATATGCCGTTATTGGGCAATGCAATGGAAGATACGGATTTTCTAAATGAGTTAGAAAATAAAAGATTAACAGACATTCAGAATTTGTTCAAGATGAATGATGAAAAGATGAAAATGACTGTTGAAGATGAAGGAATGTTAAACTGGTGCATAAATGAATATGAAAAAAATCTGGTGTGGAGACTTACAAATGAACCGGCATATCAGTGTTTTCTTCAGGGAAGATATGAGAAAGCTAAGAAAATTTATCGGAAAAAGATTCATAAAGGAAAATATATTTTATACGAGAAATTACTGTATGATTTTATTGGTAAAATAGAATCCGATACAACTTTTGAGGCGATTCCTATAAATTGTTATTCCTATCGGAAGGCAAAGAGGACAGAGACTCCAATGGGAATGATAGATGTTTTAATTGTTTTTTATATTATTTGGGCAGGTTTATTTTGGGGAACGGCAAAAATAATTATAGGAATTGCAGGAAAAAATGCAGTTTATGTATCTGAAATCGAATGGTATTTTAATTTTTTATTTGCACTTTTACCGACTATTTTAACGAGCCTGTTCTATAAAGGGAAAATATATAAGTTAAGGCATAAAAAAGAGAAGGTGGATTTTGACGAAATATTGGTGACTGATAAACAGAGAAAATGGATGAAAATTTTTATCTGGATAATTTGTATTCTGGTAGTGGGAGCTAATTCGCTGCTTAGTGTTCCACCATTGATTGTATATGAAGACAGATTATATGAGAATAAGATGGAACATTTTCTTGAGATTCAGTATGACGAGTATCTATACGAAGAAGTAGAAAAAGTGTATTGGATTAAGGGAAGATATAATGATTGGGACGAGTATATTAAACGAAGTTCTTATGTATTGGTAATGCATGACGGAAGGAAACTTGATTTGGACTCGGTTACAGTTTTTAATGAAAATAAAGCAAATCATGACATTGAAAAATATGTTTTACCGTATTTGGGGGAGAAAGGGAAACATATTATTGTGGCAGACTCAGACAGAGATATAGAATAGTATGCTCGGTAAGTATTTATCGTTATTCCTAATAGGTATTGGTAAAACATGATAAAATGGTTTAGACTAAGAGTATCAAAAGAATGGAGGAATATTATGGCAGAGAAAGTGTATTTTACAAGAGAAATAACACCGGGAAAAGTGTTAGAACTTTATAAAATGTGTGGAAAACAGTTGGATGGAAAGGTAGCTGTCAAACTCCACTCCGGTGAGGTTGGAAACCAGAACTTTTTAAGACCGGATTTTTGGAAGCCTGTGATTGACTATGTGGGCGGTACGGTTGTGGAATGTAATACTGCGTATGATGGTGAGAGAAACACAACAGAAAAACATTTCCGAACAATTAAAAAACATGGATGGGATGAGTATTTTGATGTTGACCTTATGGATGCAGAAGGTCCGGATATGGAGTTAGAAATTCCAAATGGAAAAGTTATTAAGAAAAATTATGTAGGCAAGACGTTAGCAGATTATGATTCGATGCTAGTGTTGTCGCATTTTAAAGGACATCCGATGGGAGGATACGGCGGAGCAATAAAGCAGTTATCTATTGGTGTGGCTTCCTCTTATGGAAAGGCTTATATTCATGGTGCAGGTAAACCGGATGAAATGTGGATAGCCGACCATGATTCATTTTTAGAGTCGATGGCGGATGCGGCAGGTTCCGTTGTTGACTATTTCAACGGAAATGTGGTTTATGTAAATGTTATGAAAAATATGTCAGTAGATTGTGACTGTTGTGCAGTGGCAGAAGACCCATGTATGCAGGATATCGGAATATTGGTATCACTTGACCCGATTGCGATTGACCAGGCGTGTATTGATTTGGTTTATAAAGCTGATGATTCGGGAAAGGGTCATCTGATAGAGAGAATCGAGAGCAGGAACGGAGTGCATACGATTGAAGCAGCAGCAGAACTTGGTTATGGAATCAGAGAGTATGAACTTGTAGAAGTATAGCCAATAAGAAATGAAATTATAATCCGCGAGGGATGCAGTGTACATGCTTAGCATGCAAATCTGCGCCTCGCGGAAATTTTTTGTTATTTAACTATTGGATGATGGTATGTAAGGAATTAATGCACCAGCCACGTTAGAAATTGGCATTGTCTGTAACCATACCTTTCCAGGACCGGTTACGACGGTATTAAATAGTCCTTCTCCACCAAGAAATTTATTCTTTAAGCCGGGTACTGTCTGAATATCCATTTGACAGCTTTCTGTCATGGCAGCGAGATGTCCTGTATCAATAATTATCTGCTCGCCGGGTCTTAATTCATGTTCAATAACGTGCCCATCAAATTCAGCAAATGCCAGTCCGTGTCCGGAAATTTTCTGCATAATAAATCCTTCACCACCAAATAATCCGGAACCCAATTTTTTTCTAAAATGCATAGATAATTCTACGCCGGATTCAGAAGCTAAAAAGGCTGATTTTTGCATTATCATTGCATTGCCGGGAGTGATTTCAAAGGCCTTGATAGAACCCGGAAAACTGGAAGCAATGGATATCATACCAGCGCCACCCACAGCAGTATAAATATTTTGAAAAATAGTATCACCGGATAATGCTCTTCCAAACATTTTGCCAATACCGCCGCCGGTTGTTTCCATTTTCATGTTTGGAGACATCCAAGCCATGCCTCCTCCTTCTGTAATAATTTTTTCACCGGCTTCTAATTCACACATAACTACCGGTAATGTTTCACCTTGAATTGAATATTTCATTTTGTAATTGCCTCCTTTGTAAATACTTAATTTTTATGCGCACATGAGTATTTTTAATAAAATCATGTGTTTAAATTATATCATATTTATTCTATTTTTATCTACCTAACATATTTTCTATTATACTATAAATTTGAAAATTAGTCTTTCTTTTTTGAGGGAGATTTGTTATCGTTTTGCCGGTTTGAAACACTTTCCGCCTGTTTATCACTTACCTGACTGCCATCATGTTCCATATGGTAATTGTCTTTATAAATCAGTTTTGAAATTGGAACAATGGTATATCCCTTTTCCTGCAATCCTTCAATGACTTTTGGAAGCGCTTCGGCAGTGTATTTTGCACCGTTGTGCATAAGGATAATTGAGCCATTCTTTAAATCTTTATGATTTAGGACTGTATTTACGATAGCATCTACGCCATAGTTTTTCCAGTCCAGACTATCCACGTTCCATTGAATTGTATAGTAGCCACATGATTTAGCCTGAATAATAAGGTTATTGTCATAATCACCGTATGGTGGACGGAAAAGATGCATGGTAACACCTGTGAGAGCCTTTACTTTTTCAGTCACCTTATTTAACTCGTCTGCCATTTCAGTTGTGCTTAATTGTGGCATATGCTTGTGATTTTCACTATGATTTCCAAGGTCGTGTCCAGCCTCATTAATTGCTTTTACATCATCAGGATATTTTTCAACCCAGCCGCCAGTCATAAAAAAAGTTACATTAATTTTGTACTTTTTTAATGTGTCAAGAATTTTTTGAGTGTCTTCATTCCCCCATGCTGCGTCAAAACTTAGTGCGACCTGTTTCTTATCAGTCTGCACGTTGTAGATTGGCAGTTCTTTAGTAGATGTGGAAGCGGTTAATGCCTGCCAGCCGTTTTTAAATAAGTTTTCCTCATAATAATATGTAAGACCAACTACAGCCAGCAATACGCATAACCATAAAATGCTCCTTTTAAGTAAACTTGTTTGCTCTGGATTTGCCATAGGCGTCTCCTAAAAGTGCTTGTTATAGTGTATGATGAAAATTCTGATTTCATGAAAAGAGACAAACCGTGACATTTAGACAATTACATATTTTTATGAATTAATTTGAATATATTTTTTACATATATTAAAATAGGATTTAAGAGTAAATATGAAATAAAACACAAGTATGGAGGTATTTTGAGTGAATAATTATAAGCCGCCATTTGGTATGACAGATTATATTACTTATCTGGTAGCAGAAATTAGCGAGCAGGTAGGAAGAATCACTGTTTTACAGGAAGGTACAATCAGTCCGCATTTACGTCGGGAAAATAGAATTCGGACGATTCATTCGTCATTGGCAATTGAACATAATTCTCTGTCACTGGAACAGGTTACAGCAATATTGGATGGAAAGAGAGTGCTGGGAAATCCAAATGAAATCAGGGAAGTACAGAATGCGTATGAAGCATATGAGATGATGGTGCGTTTGAACCCGATGTCTGTTGAGGATTTATTGAAAGCACATCATCTGATGATGAACGGATTAGTGGCTGAAAATGGAAAATTCCGTTCCGGCGGAGTCGGAGTATTCAACGGAGACATTCTTATACATATGGCACCTCCGGCTAAATTTGTTTCAGGACAAATTAAAGATTTGATTGGATGGTATCAGGATTCCCCAATGCACCCGTTAATAAAAAGTGCGATATTTCATTACGAATTTGAGTTTATTCATCCATTTGCCGATGGAAATGGTCGGATAGGGAGAATGTGGCATAGTCTGTTACTTGGGAAATGGAAAGAGTTGTTTTATTGGCTTCCAATTGAGGAATTGATTCAGTCACGTCAGGAAGAATATTATAATACACTGGGAGAGGCTGACAAAAGCGGTGACAGCGCTGTCTTTGTGGAATTGATGTTAGAGATAATCCGGGATAGTTTAAAGGAAATTACAGTTGTTGGTCGCACGACCGACCAAGATAACGACCAAGTAAACGACCAAGATACCGATTCGATTCGAAAACTTTTAGATGCAATTGGCAATGAAACATTATCAGCTACAGAGATAATGGGACGAATGAATTTATTACATAGACCGACATTTCGAAAGAATTATTTAAATCCTGCGTTGGAACAGGGCGTGATAGAGCGGACAATTCCGGAAAAACCAAACAGTCGGAACCAAAAATATAAACGTTTACACTGTAAAAGGGAATGAGAGGCGATAGTCTATGAATAGAGAAGATAACGTATTAATATTTGAAGATACTAGAAAAATGTACAACAGTAATCCGAAGTTAATGGAATCCGTTAAAAATTCCAGAGAGAAACAGCAATTAATTTTGGAAAAGGATATTGTACGAAAAGACAATAACAAAAAATATGAAAAACCTATGGAAATCGTGGTGTCAAAAAAGAGAAGTTTTGAAGCTGCAATGAATTATAAAGAACAGAAGATATGTGTGCTGAATTTCGCTTCTGCAACAAATCCGGGAGGCGGAGTGACAAGAGGCTCCGGTGCGCAGGAAGAATGTTTTTGCAGGTGTTCAACCTTATATGCAAATCTAAAAATAGATAGATTTATGAAGGAGTTTTACATACCACATAGAAAGGCAAAAAATTATTTATATAATGATGACTGTATCTATACACCGGATGTGACAGTATTTAAAACAGACGGTGCCAGACCTGAAACGATGAAAGAAGAGGATTGGTATCATGTAAATATCATAACCTGCGCAGCACCGAACTTAAGAGCGTATTTCGGAAATTATGAAGGAAAGGTTACAATAGATAAAAAAGAAATAAAGGAACTTCATCTAAAAAGGGGCAGACGTATTCTTGATGTTGTCAAAGCAAATGGAAATGAAGTTGTAATCCTTGGTGCGTTTGGATGTGGAGCATTTCGCAATCCTCCAGAGATTGTAGCAGAGGCTTACAGTGAACTTATGGAAGAATACAAATATGACTTTAAGACAGTGGAGTTTGCAGTTTATTGTCCTCCGAGAGATGATAGGAATTATCAAGCGTTCAAAAGAATTTATGTATAGGCTTTCTTATTCATATGTAGTCATATTCAAATTATTAACTTTTGGGAAAAATATTGAAAATAAAATATTTATTTAATTTTTACTTATTTGCTATAAAATAGTGTATAATGAAAATGTAAAATAGATTGTGAAAATGAGAGGAGGAAAACAATGAATAATTCAGAAGCTTTATTAAGTAGTGATGAAAGATTTACTATTTTTTCTTTTGAGAATTATGTGATTCGTTTTAAAGCTCCGTATTCTCTTGAAAAATACACAGAGATAAAAGAATGGGATAGGGGATATATTGTAGTAATGGCTAAATATAGGCATAATATCCGAGATGAAGAAGAATATATAGATTTGGTTCCTATTTTGAAAGATTTATATATGGAACCGGAAGAATTTTTGGAACCGATTAAGAAAGTGAGGATTGTATATGATTGATGTTAAAAAAGTTGCAGATACAGCAGATGTTATTGTAAATGGTTATGCATTTACTTCTAGTGACGGAAAATATAAAATTTTAAATTTAAATCGTCCTGATAAGGCAGCAGTAGCAACAGCTACTGGCGAAATAATTGAAACTAATATGGATGATATAGAGATAAAAATTGTATCTGAGTATCTTGCACGTAATTTGAAATTTATGGAGGAGTAGTATGCCAAAATATTATGAATATAAAGTTGCCGGATATTATTTATATTTTACATCATTTTGTGTTATAGAATGTATGCATGTTCATGCAAGTGATTGTAAATTGACAGAGGCTGGTTCAGCAAAGTTCTTTGTTAAGGATGATGGAGAAGCAGTCGTTCAAAATAGAGGTTTGTTAAATGATAGAGAATTAAGAAAAATTCAGGAGTTTATAAAAGAAAACTATCGTGAAATGTATCTTAAATGGGCATCATATAGTGATGAAGGATTTTATGGAGATAAATAAAAATATTATAAAATAAATGCGCAAGTGGGAAAGTTCTACTTGCGCATTCTTACATTATCCCGTGCTGCATCAAAACATAGCACAAATTGTTTCTTATCAGTCTGCATATTGTAGCTTGGAAGTTCTTGTTATAGTGTATGATGAAAATTTTGATTAATTGGTTTGAATATATTTTTTACATATACTAAAATAGAATGCAGAAACAGATATGAAACAAAGTGCAACAATTATTGTATTTCAGGAACGCTTGTCAAAAAAGGCGGTTATGGGGCTTCTTATGATTGTTGTGGGAACAATGACAATGCTGATTCCAAAAAAAAGTGATAAGTTTTTTCTTTACGCAGAATAAAAAAATGTTATTATATTAAATAGTAATAAGAACGAAGACAAGGAGGATATATTTTTATGACAGAGAAGAAAATTCCGTACAAAATTTATTTGGAGGAAAGTGAACTGCCAAAACAGTGGTATAATGTGCGTGCTGATATGAAGAATAAACCGGCGCCGCTGTTAAATCCGGCCACGTTGCAGCCGATGGGATTTGAGGATTTAAGACCGGTTTTTTGCGATGAATTGATAAAGCAGGAACTGGATGACACAACACCGTATTTTGATATTCCGGAGGAAATACAAAGTTTCTACAAAATGTATAGACCGGCGCCTTTAGTGAGAGCATATTTTCTTGAGAAGGAACTAGACACACCTGCAAAAATTTACTATAAGTTTGAGGGGAATAACACATCGGGAAGTCATAAGCTTAACTCAGCGATTGCCCAGGCATATTACGCAAAGAAGCAGGGATTAAAAGGTGTGACCACAGAAACCGGAGCAGGACAGTGGGGAACCGCTCTATCTATGGCATGTTCATACTTTGATTTAGATTGTCAGGTATATATGGTAAAAGTATCTTATGAGCAGAAGCCATTTAGACGTGAAGTTATGAGAACATATGGTGCGTCAGTGACACCTTCTCCATCAGAAAAAACACAGGTAGGAAGAAAGATTTTAAAAGAATTTCCAGGGACAACAGGAAGTTTGGGCTGTGCTATATCTGAGGCGGTTGAGGCTGCTACAACACAGGAAGGATATCGTTATGTGTTGGGTTCCGTGTTATCGCAGGTACTCTTACATCAAACAGTGATTGGTTTAGAAACAAAGACAGCATTGGATAAATATGATATAACACCGGATATTATTATTGGTTGTGCCGGAGGAGGTTCTAATCTTGGTGGACTTATTTCACCATTTATGGGTGAAAAGTTAAGGGGTGAGAAAGATTACAGAATTATTGCAGTAGAGCCGGCATCCTGTCCGAGCCTGACCCGTGGAAAATATGTTTACGATTTTTGTGATACCGGAATGGTTTGTCCACTGGCAAAGATGTATACATTGGGCAATGGGTTTATTCCATCAGCAAACCATGCAGGTGGTTTGAGATATCATGGAATGAGCTCTATATTATCACAGTTGTATGATGATGGACTTATGGAAGCTACTTCGGTAGAGCAGACAGAAGTATTTGAAGCTGCTACAAAATTTGCAAGAGTAGAGGGGATTCTTCCGGCGCCGGAAAGCAGTCATGCAATCAAGGTAGCAATGGATGAAGCTCTTAAATGTAAAGAGACAGGTGAAGAAAAAACAATTGTCTTTGGACTTACAGGAACAGGATATTTTGATATGGTCGCATATGAGAAATTTAATGATGGTGTGATGAGTGACTATATTCCGACAGATGAGGATTTAGAAAAGGGATTTGCAACTGTACCAAATATTCCGGAATTAAACCGGTAAATACAGATTTCGTATAGAAAATGCGCAGGTGAATAATATCACTTGCGCATTTTACTGTTAGGTTTATTTTATGGAAAGCCACATTGCCGGTCGAATATTTATATTTGTATTTGTGACTTGATAGCCATAATTCATGACCTTTCCGTAGGAAACGAACTGGGCAGTATTCTGAGTTTTTCCAGGAGTAATAAGCCACCAGTCTCGTAAAAAGTTATTCAATATATTCTTATATTTGTCAGCCTCTTGGCCATTTAAAAGAAATAATTTATCTGTTGTATCTTTACCGCCAATAGTTTTGTATGTTGTATTGTCAGGAATAGAAACATGGGAATCAACGATTCGTTCTATCATTTCATCACAAAATGTTTTACTTAAGAAGGTATCGTTTAAATACTTTCTAAGGGTACAGTTTTCCCAAGTGATGTCTTTATCTATATTGTGGTATGCATATCCATTAATGGGTTCAGATTTAATTAAAAATACTTTGGACTCATTTTTTTCTAAAATAAGCCATTTATAAGAACCGTATAGCACAGAATCACCTATTTTAGCATTTCGAATATTTTCGATTTCTGCTTCCGTGAGATGAGATTCGCTCTCTTTGTAATCGCCTAAATCTCTAAAAGTATTTTTTGCATTGATGTAATCATTCTTAGTTTTACATTGTAAACCGTATTGATATTTACACTCACGAGAGCGTATACTGCTGTCCTTGTAATTCCCTAAATTGTGAAACATTTTATATGATTTTTCGTAGTTTTCTACTTTTTGAAAAAACGAGGCTCTCGTATATCTTCCGGGTTTGGTCTTTAAATAAATTGTTCCACTGATGCAGGCGATAATAGTAATTGCAAGCAAAATTAAGATGATTTTTCTAAGAGGTTTCATGGTTACATTTTCCTGCGTAACTGTTGTGGAAGGTGTCTCTTTTTTTTCTGTTTTTCTTGCTATTTCTCTATGTTTGTTTGCATATTCAGTACATTGTTCATAAAGACTCTGGGAATTTTCATAATCGCCCAAAGACTCATATATTTTTGATATATCTTCATATGTTTGCGCTTTATCGATATCGTGTGTCAGACATTTAACGGCTTTGCGCAGTGTTTCCGCATATTGATATTTTTCTTCATCTGTCTGTTTTGTGTTTTTGACTTTTGTATTATTTGCCATAAGCACCTCCTAAATTGTACATTATCATTATACACAGTTGGAAAAACTTTTCAATATATGTCATAGATTCAGAAAATCGACAATAAATTTTTTAGTTTGGACAAATTGTCCTACATTACATCAAACCACAGGGAAAAATGTATACTATTATTTTGTACGAATATTTCATATTTTATTTCGGTATGCTACAATTTTTGTAATGTATATTGGGGGTGGATGTATGAAATATATTGATAGAAAACAGGTATCAGATATACCGGAGTTTAGGGGGGAATGTGATAGAAGAGACAGGGAGATGCAAATTGAATTGGAAAGAGTGTTGGCAGAATTATTGGCAGACAAAGTCAATAATATTTTGTTTGATTATTTGATTTGCTGTTTTAAAGATGGAAAGTCAATCGATGAAATATATTACAATCAGGAAAAGAATGTTGTGATAACTATATTAAATACAAATTATTGTAAAGTGAATATGATTTTAAAATCAGATAAGTTGATTGACGAAAATCATGTTATCGAAAATAAAAATATGGATGGGATATATCTTACAGAATGGGTTAAAGTAAGTGGTAAATATTGTTTTGGAATTATTGGGCGAAAAAAGAGCGAAGATACAATTTTCGAGGTGGAGATTTATTGTGAGGATGTTCAGATAAATGTTGAATTATTTAATTATATGGAGCTGTATGAGTCAGACGAGACGAGACCCTGGAGTATGTTGATTGCAAAGCTAACAGATATGAAGGATAAAGTAGAAAAACTCGGAGATGAATATTTGAACGAAATAGAGAAAAAATTATTTCCCCTTGCTACATTTCTCCCTCTTTTATTATGTATGCCGGAAACGGATATGGCAGGGGACGTAAAAAAAGAACAGATTGATATTTTATTGAAATATGCCAGAGAGTCAAGGAATCAAAAAGTGGAAGAATTATTGTTAAAATTATATAAAGAAGATGCATTTGATATTTCAGACAAAATTTCAAGTATGCTTTTAAAAGAAAAGTCGCAGCATTTGTGGAGACTAATTTTTAATGACATGAAGATGGCGGCTGCAACATATGAAAGCCGCATTGAGAAATATTGTGGTAAAAAAGAGGTTGCACATGTAAGAGATTTTATAGATGACAGATTAAAAAAATATGGTATGAATGGAAGTTATCCTGATTATTATAAAGAAAATCGGGAGCAAAGAAATATAACACATATTAAATGTTTTGAAGGTTATATCAAAGGTAGTATGTGTATTAAAATAAAGATTATTACGAAAAGAATAAAGAAAAATGAGACAAATAAATATAAGGATTATTTTAGCACCTGGTTTTCAGATACGAAAGACGTTAAAGAGTGGGGGATGGATATGTATCTTGATTCTCTGGAGCGTAATCATGTAGAAAAAGAGATAAAAAAATATTGTAACTTAATCTTCAAAATTATAGAAAAAAAGAAATTAGAGCAAGCTGAAAAAAGATTAATTTATAATAATGCAGAAGGAGTTAATGTAAAGTTAATAAGTAGGACAATGGGGATGAGTATTGCTTTAGGACTTCTTTTAGGAGAATGTTTTACAGGAGTATTTTTCCTTGTGATTGACGTAATTCCTGAAATATTATCAATGTTTTTTGACAATATTAGTAGTATGGGAATTACGATAAGCGAGCTGGGCTGGATGCTTTTGGGGAGCAGTATAGGATTTTACATTATTGTGTTTGCCTGCCTGATAACAATAGGGATGAAAAAATATTTATAATAGATATAGACAGAGAGATTGTTGCTTGTGTTAATTTAACATATATTATATCATTATACTGATACATAAAAAGGAGAATAAAATTAGCAGAAAAAAGTGACAAAAGGAGCAGACATGAAAATAGAATGGCGGCAGTGTTTTAAAATCGGGGTAAGTATTTTTATCTTATTTCTATGTATAAATTATTGGAAGATAGTAGGGCATACCATTGGAGTGTTCTTAAGTGGTATTACTCCTATATTGATTGGATGTGCTTTGGCATATCTGGTAAATATATTTATGTGCGCGTTGGAAAAAAAATATTTTCCCAATAGCAAAAAAGATTTTGTAATAAAAAGCAGAAGACCAGTTTGCATGCTGACCTCCGTATTATTGGTTATCGGTGTCGTTGTAGCATTGATTTATATGATTATTCCGGAATTGGTTAATTGTATAGAAACGTTTGTAAACAGCCTGCCTGATTTGGTAAAGGATATATCTAAAAATGAATATGTGAGAAAGATGGTATCCCCGGAGACTCTGGACAAATTAAAAAAAATGAAGTGGGATAGTTTTATTGAAAATATTGGAAGTCTTTTATTTACAGGTGTTGGTGGTGCTGTAAATACCATGGCAGAATTGGCTTCATCTGTGATTTCTATTGTGATAACCGTAGTATTGGGAATTATCTTTGCATTGTACTTTCTGACTGGAAAAGAGATGCTTATCCATCAGTCCAAGAGAGTTTTGAAAGCATTATTTAAGGAAAAGATGTATCACAAAATAATGCACTATTTTGAAGTGTTTGATGAGTGTTTTCATGGTTATATTATTGGAAAATTGATAGATGCAGTTGTACTGGGGAGCATGTGTATTGGGGTAATGCTGATATGTAGATTTCCGTATGCGGTTATGATAGGTACGTTAATAGGGTTTTCTGCGTTGATTCCGGTAGTTGGTGCTTATGTCGGTACAGCTGTGGGAGCATTGATGGTTTTGACTGAATCACCGATGAAAGCATTAGCATTTTTAATTATAATTTTAGTTGTACAATTAATTGAAGCAAATGTAATTTATCCGAAAATAATGGGTACTTCTATCGGTTTACCGGGAATTTGGGTATTAGCGGCAGTAACACTGGGCGGCAGCCTGTTTGGCATTGTCGGCATGCTGGTAGGTGTTCCGATTTTTGCCGGATTTTATAAAATAGCCGGAGAAAGTATACGAAGAAGAGAGATGTAATGGAATCAGGATTTTGGTTGCTGGAAGATGATGGCAGTAACTTTTATCGTACATGTTGTTATTGAAAATGGGTGATAAAAATGTTATTCTATAACTATGGAAAATTAAAGGAGGAGAATAAAATGAGAAAGAGTTTATTCAAAAAAATGTCAGCAGCTATCTTGTCATTGACATTGGTAGTTGGAATGACAGCTGCTGTACCAGCAGCAGTGAAAACAGGCACAGATATTTCTAATGGAGTTAAGTGGCAGGGCTTTTCCATTCATACCAGAGAGGATAAAGGAGAATGGGAAGATGCATTAAAGAAAGCTGGACAGGTTTATAATAACCAGAAAGATGCATTTAAGAGTTATGGAGAGAATGCAAAGATTTCTTCGCAGACTTCAACAAATGTTACGATGAATGTGACAAGCACAGGTTACAGTGCTAACTGGAAACCTGATGGAACAGTTGCACAGAGCAATCCTTGGGGAGTTACTTTAAATAAGATTTTAAAGATTGAAAAGGGTCGTACATATACTATTTCATTCAAGATTAAGAGCACACTACAGAATGAGATTAAAGAGACAAAGACCCGTAAAGATGGAACAGGTTACAATGTGGGAACAGGAAAGATGAATTATGTAAAACATATTCATTTGAAAGCTTATAGAAACCATGAAAAAGACGGTGACCCGGCTATCAAATTTAATTCTATCAAGGCTACATACAAAGGAGCAAGCGTTCTTTCAAAGACAAAAGATTATTCAAACTTTATTAAGTTAGACAGCAGAAATGATGATTATGTTGATGTAATAGCTTCAGTCACAGTACCTGGTGACAATCTTGCTTATAAGCAGAATACTATGGGTGTTATGCTGGCAATGGGTGCATTCTTAAAAGAATTTCCAAATGAAAATGATATGAAGGGTGTCGTTGATGTCAAAGATTTCAAAGTTGTTGCAGGAAGTGCTGCTTTAAAAGCAAACAAAGTATCTAAGGTAAAACCAAATGCTAAAAAGGGAACAATGAAAGTTTCTCTTAAAAAAGTTAAAGGTGCTAAGGGATATGAAGTTCAGTATTTTACATCATATAATAAGAGTGAAAAAACATATTCCGGAAAGAAGACAGTAAAGGCAAAAAAAGCAACTGTTACTATCAAGAATAAAAAGAAAATTAAAGCGAAAAAGACATTATATGTTAGAGCAAGATATTATAAAACAGTAAATGGAAAGAAAACATATAGTGTTTGGTCAGCACTTAAAAAAGTAAAAATAAAGAAATAAAGAAAACTTAAAAGTCAATAAGGGTAATTAAAATAAACTTACAGGCGGTATTCATACCGCCTGTTTTATATTATAAAAGATAGTATAAATACAATAAAACAACAGGCGGCAGATACCTGAAAAAGACTTGCGCCGAACCAGGCGGCAGCCATGCCGATGATTAAAGCAGCTCCACCTGTCAATGGTGAATCGGTTGCATCCAGAATCGCTGGAAAGGTCATTACGGCCAAAGTAACATATGGGACATAGTATAAGAATGATTGTAAAAATTGATTTTTTATTTGTTTTTGTATCAATGTTAATGGGAGGATTCTGATAGCCAGAGTAACGAATGCCATTAACAGAATATAAATATATGGATTATGTGTCATGGTTTTTCCTTTAATTTAAAACTAATATTTTTTGTTTGCTGTCAAGTATTCTTCTCTTGTTTCACAGGGAAAAATATAGCGGCAATTGCTGAAATAGCCACTGTTAGAATAATTGTTCTGGTACCGCCTGATAATGTGGAAATAATGGGCAGTTTTGCAAAGAAAAAACTCGCAATAAAGCTTATTATAACTAATCCGGCGATAACTTTATTCTTTTTTGCCGGTGGAACAATTATTGCAATAAACATTCCAAATAACGCAACACTGAGTGCACCTACGATTTTGTCCGGTAAGATATTTCCGGCCATAACACCGATAGCCGTACCGATAGACCATCCGGGAATTGCCAAAGCCATGGCACCATATGTGTAACATGGATTCAGATAACCATTTTGCGCTATTGTAATTCCGAAAAGCTCATCCGTAACATCATAGCCGATGCATAACCTGTGAATGAGCGGGGTGTCAGGGGAAAATCTCTGACTTAGAGCACAACTCATTAAAAGATACCTGGCATTTGCAATCAGCGTGACCAAGATAATTTCTATGTAAGCGGCATCAGCCGCAATTACAGTAAATCCGGCGTATTCACCTGCTGAAGCGTTATTAAGAAAACTCACAAGAAAGCCCTGAAATGGTGTAAGACCAATATTTCTTGCAGTGATACCCAGAGAAAAGGAAACTGCTAAATATCCCAGTGCTATGGGGATTCCATCCCGCATTCCTTTTTTAAAAATCTGTCTATTATCAATCATTATAAAGTCCCCTTTATTTACCATAATCCCATACAATGTTGCATGAGCAGACTTACACATGTAATTGCTACCCAACAGCAGAAACCAAGAATAATAGGTTTTCCACCGGTCTTGATAAGTTTTACAATATTCGTGTTAAGACCTATGGCAGCCATTGCCAGAACAATAAAAAATTTGCTCAGTTCTTTAATTGGTGAAAAGAGAGAGGCTTTCACACCGAATGATAATGCAATTGTAGTAATAACGGAAGCAAATATAAAATATAAAATAAACATTGGAAAAATCTGTTTCAAATTTACAGATTTTCCTGTTTCAGATATCTGTTTTTCTTTTCTCGTTCGCATAAAAGCCAGCACGAGTGTAATAGGAATAATGGCAAGGGTTCTTGTAAGTTTTACGGTGACGGCAGTATCCAGTGTGGCAGAGCCTAGATTAAACATGCTGTCCCATGTAGATGCTGTCGCCGTAACGGACGAGGTATCATTCACAGCAGTTCCTGCAAAAATTCCAAAAGCTTCTCCGGTATGGGAGAAACCAAGAATAGAACCAAAAGTCGGAAAGATAAGAGCGGCTAAAACATTAAAGAAAAATATAACAGAAATAGCCTGTGCGACTTCTTCATCGTCAGCATCAATAACCGGTGCGGTAGCGGCAATCGCGGAACCCCCGCATATGGAAGAACCAACGCCCACTAATGTAGTGATTTTTTTCGGAATATGCATTATTTTTTGAAGTATATATGCAATTATTAGTGAAGTTGCAATTGTACTTATTATAATAGGCAGGGATTGTTTTCCCGTCTGTAAAATGACGTTTAGATTCATTCCAAATCCCAGTAAAACAACAGCCCACTGCAAAATCTTTTTGGATGTAAATTTAATACCCGCATCAAAACCGGTTTTGTCAGGAAGCAATAAGGTAATCATCATACCTGCAATAATGGCAATAACAGCGCCTCCTATAATTGGAAATTGCATTCCCAGAAACCATGAGGGGATGGCAATGCAAAGACAAAGAATCATCCCTCTCCCTTTTTCTTTTATGAAGTTCATAATATTTGTTCCTCCAGTATTTATCTTTGTAATACAACTTAGTATATATTAAATCATAATGAAGAGTATTTCAATAAAATTAACTGGCAAAAGTTTTTTGGTAAATGTATGATAAATATTATAAATATTGTTACATTTTGACGAATATGTTAAAATAGAAAAAAAATATCATTAGGAGGCAGATTATGAATCGTCAACAGATAAAAGCACTGTCTAAACAACAGTTAGGCGGTGGGATTTTTAGTAACAACTGGCTTATGGGTGTGGTAGTGGTTCTTATCATTACAGCTTTGAGTTCAGCTTGTGCAATGATACCATGTTTGGGAGTAATTGCAGCGCTGATTATTTCAGGACCAATCCAGTATGGTACCTGTTATGTATTTCTAAAACTTGTCAGAACCGGTGCGCCAATTGACATTTCAGATGTTTTTGAAGGATTTAAGGATGATTTTTCAGGTTGTTTTTTAATTGGTCTTATGACAGGAATTTTTACATTTCTTTGGTCATTACTATTTGTTATACCTGGTATTATAAAGTCATATTCTTATTCTATGGCGTATTATGTAAAAGCTGATCATCCGGATTATGATTGGAATGCATGTATCAAAGAAAGCATGAGAATCACGAATGGACATAAGTGGGATTTGTTTGTTTTAGATTTAAGCTTTATTGGTTGGACACTTGTAGGTATGTGTTTATGTGGTATAGGTATTCTTTGGGTAGAACCATATATGCAGACGACAAGAGCTAATTTTTATGAGACAATGAAAGAGGCGTAAAAAGAGTACAGGTAAACGAAAATGTTTTTAGACATCCAAATTGCAAAAAGGTCTTTTGCAGTTTGGGTGTCTTTTTATGTAAAATAAAAATATTTTTATAAAAAATACTTTTCAGAATTTCAAATAACCATTGAAAGTTACTACAGAAATTAACATTTTGATGAGGGAAGACACCTACATTATTTGATAAAATACTAATTATTGTACATAATGAACAAAAATATTAATAAAACAATTTCAATTTTGTGAGATTATTGCAAAAAATATTTTTATTGCCTATTCTTAGAATATGTTTTTGATGTCGGGGCTGGATTTGGACCGGCAAAGAACGGAAATAGCGCTATATTGTAACCACAGAAATTGTGTGAAGGTTTCGAAACCAACACACACCTAATAGAGAAAGGTTGAATCAATAGGAGGCAGAGAAATGAGAAGAGGCAGTCTATTTACCAGAGCAAAAAAAGCTACAGCAATAGGGCTGGCAGCAGTTATGGTGTTTATTGCAATGCCGGCGCAAAACATAAAAGCGGCAGATAATTCTCCTTATGTGATTTCACAGGGAAGAATGGTATATGCAAGTTCCTCCGTGGGAAATAGTGACCCGGCATATGCAATCGATGGGTCAAAGTCTACCAGATGGGAGAGCGCATGGGAGAATAGTGAAGAATGGATTTATGTTGATTTAGGGAAGATAACAAACTTTACAGGTGTTAAATTATACTGGGAAGGCGCTTATGCCAAAGAGTATAAGATTCAGATATCTAATGATGAAGAAAATTGGAATACAGTTTATACAAACAATAATTGTAATGGAGGAAATGAAGAACTTAAAATACAGGGCAATGCCAGATATGTAAGACTAAATATGACAAAGAAAGCATTGACAGCCTATGGGTATTCACTTTACGAATTTGAAGTGTACGGAATAGACGGAGTGACAAAAAGACCAGTAGATTATGGAGTAAACATTGCAGAGAATAAAAGCGTTCAAGCATCATCACTGAGAGATGTGTGGTGGATGTATGATGACAATGGTGTTATTAATCAGACATCTGTACTTGCAAAAAATGCGGTAGATGGCAGTGATAATACATATTGGTGTTCCGGCGAGAGCGATAAACAGTGGTTTATGGTAGATTTGGGAAGAAATTATGACATCGGGCGTGTAGTAATTGACTGGAATTCCGATGCAGGTAAAATGTATGACATTCAGGTATCTACCAATGGAAATGACTGGACAACAGTGTACAGACAGTTAAAAGGATATGGATATGAAGTGGCTGATGTACCAATGTTTGCAACAGCAAGATATGTCAGAATGAATGGATATACAAGAGTTGAAAGTGGAAGTGGATTTAGTATAAAGGAATTTAAAGTATATGAATATAAACCGGGAGATACGAGACCGACATATCGTATACCAAGTCTGCCAGAGTCCTATGTGGCGTCAAATGGAAAAGGAACTTACCTTGCAAATTCAATGTACAATGAGAAAACAAAACTTCCAGTGTATAAAGATGAATCCATCAAAAGTCCGATTGACAGTAATGACTGGTGGCAGTCAATTTTAATTAACAGGTTTGGCAATACATTATGTACAATGCCGTTTAAGACAAAGTATTCTGCAAAAGGGCTTGGAATATTGACGGCAACAGAAGGCTGGCTTCCGGATATGGGAGAGACAGATGTAAATGTATCAGTAAATACAGAAACAGAGACAGACTTCTATATTCTTCCAGAGAATTTAGACAATGCCAGTGCCTGCGATAAGGTGATGGATTACAGTGATTATTCTGTGACAGCGGGATTATATGATGACAGTCATCTGGCAATGAAGAGCACCTTTGTAAAAGGTTCCCCATATATCTTTACGGAATATGGTGATACAGAGACTATCTATATTTCGTCATCGGGTATTACATCCATCTTTGATGGCAATGGCAATGAAATATTAACAAACAATTTAGCAACATTAAAAACAGACCATATCGGTCTTGAAATTACAGATAATGATAATAAGGCAAAGACAAAAACTTCAAAGAGCTATTATGCACTGTCTGTGCCGGAAAATACAACATTTAAAAAAATTGGAAGTTATATCAGAGTAACATTTCCGGGTAAGAATGGATATATGTCAATTGGTACAATGCTGAATAAATCACAGATAGAGACATTCTATCGTCACGGATATGCATTTGTAACAGATACAAATGTAACTTACGATTATAACGATAGTAATGCAAAGATTACATCAAACTACAGCGTAACAACAACGGTAAAAAGAGCCGGGTTTTCAAATCAGACATTCCAATGCATGTTACCACACCAGTGGAAGAATTCTACAGATGATAATACTTCTTTTGCAACATATACATCTGTCAGAGGAGATATGAAAGCGATTGAAGGAAATTCTTTCAAGACGGTTTCAGAATTTGCGGGACTTCTTCCTACTTTTGCACTTCCAACAGGTTCAGACTTTGATGGTGAAGCACTTTTAGGATATTTAAATCAATTAGAAGATGCTACGAAGAATTTAAATCCGGCAGGAGATGCTTATTGGGAAGGTAAAAATCTGCATCCACTTGGAATGGGAGTTCTTATGGCAGACCAGATTGGTGAGACAGAATTACGAGATACTTTCTTAAAGAGAATGAAGAAGATATTAGTAAACTGGTTTACATACGATGGAAAGGATGATATTAGTTACTTCATTTATAACCAGAATTGGGGAACATTGTATTATGAGCAGAGTGAATTTGGGGCAAATGCAGCTATTTGTGACCATCATTTTACATATGGTTATTTTATGTTTGCAGCGACAGTGCTAGCTACATATGATGAAGAATTTTACAATGACTATAAGGGTATGATTGAGATGATGATTCGCGATTATGCGAACCCATCAGATAATGACAGTGAATATTGCAGATTCAGAGCGTATGATTTGTATGAGGGTCATTCATGGGCAGGTGGATATGCAGACAATGATTCGGGAAATAATCAGGAGTCAGCCAGTGAATCCTTATTTAGCTGGGTAAGTATGTATCTCTGGGGTGTGCTTACAAATAATCATACATATAGAGATGCAGGTGTGTTCGGTTTCACAAATGAAATGGAAGCAGTAGAACAGTATTGGTTCGATTATGATAAAGATAATTGGGTTGAAGCATGGCCATATGATGTCGTAGGTCAGGTATATGGCGGTATTAACTTTTATGGAACATTCTTTGGAGGACAGCCATTATATGTATATGGTATCCAGTGGCTGCCGATTTCAGAATATTTGACATATTATGGCATGAATCAGACAAGATGTGCTGAAATTTATCAGGGACTTTTAAAAGATACAGATATTGCTATGGATAAAGCGGTAAAAGCTGCAAACAAAGAAGGAAAGAGTCAGGAGGAGATAGATAAACTGTTGAAGGAATATCCGCAGGCAGATACAGGATGGCAGCATATTACATGGCCATTCCTTTCACAGACAAATCCTGACCTCGCGTTAAATAAATTCTTGGAAAATGATACAAAGGTTCAGAGAACAGATACAGCGAATACTTACTGGTTCATTCATGCAATGAAAGAATTAGGAGTTAAGACAACAGATATTATTGCTACAGGTGACTGCTCAGCAGCAGTTTACTATAATAAGACTACAAATAAATACACAGCAACTGTCTGGAATCCGACAAACGAGACAAAAGTAGTATCATTTAATAACAAGTCAGGAAAAATTGGTACAGCAACCATCGGTGCAAAGGCATTAGTAAGTTTTGAAGTATACAAAGACAGAAACTTCAATATTATACAGGCAGAAACACCGGAAATTTCCGTACCATCCGGTAAATATGATGATACACAGTATGTAACAATTAAGACAAAAACAGAAGGTGCAACAATTCACTACACAGTGGATGGAGCAATGCCTACAAAAGCATCACCGGTATATGATGGAACATTTGCAGTATCAAGCACTGCTACAGTAAAAGCGATTGCAGTAAAAGATGAATGTATTACATCAGCAATGGCAACCAGCACCATTACAGTAAATGGTACACCTGTATCTCTTGATACGAATATTGCTCTTGGCAAAACTGTAACTGTATCATCATCAGAAAATCCGTCGGTAGATGGTGGTAAGATTGCAGATAATGATACAAGTACGAGATGGTCTTCCGGTTTTACAGATAATGAATGGGCTCAGATTGATTTAGGAAAGTCATATACAATTAATAAAGTAGCGCTTAACTGGGAAGCATCTTATGCAAAAGCTTATAAGTTACAAACTTCCTCAGATGGAAATAACTGGAACACAGTATATGAAACTTCAAACTGCAAGGGAGGCAGAGAAGAAATTGTTTTTGATGCAACAACATGCAGATATGTAAGAATGCAGGGTGTGAAGAGAGCTTTAGCTTATGGATATTCCCTATGGGAAATGGGAGTATATGAGGCAGCTACTGTACAGAACCCGCAGTTTAGCCTGGCATCAGGTACATATAACGGAACACAGCATCTTACGATTAACAGCCCGACAAAGGGTGTAGAAATCAGATATACAACAGATGGTTCCACACCGAATGAAAATTCGAAGCTTTATGTTCCAACAGTAAAGATTAACAAAGATACAACAATGAAAGCCATTGCATACAGAAAGGGAATGATAACCTCCGGTGTATCAACTGCTGCATATAAGATTAATGGTGGAAGTACAGAGGAACCGGGAGATGTTGTTACAGGAGAAAACCTTGCAAAGAATAAGAGGGTTACAGCATCAGGAGAAGAAAATGGTGCAATGAAAGTAGAAAATGTAATCGATGGTAATAATGGAACCCGCTGGTCATCAGATTTTGTAGATGATGCATGGATGACAGTTGATTTAGGTAAAACTTATACAATAAGCAAGGTTGTACTGAACTGGGAAGGTGCTTACGGAAAAGCGTATAAGATACAGACATCAACAGACGGTAAGAACTGGACAACAGTAAAGAATGTAACAGATGGAAAAGGCGGCGTAGAGACAATCACATTTACAGCAACAGATGCCAGATATGTGAAAATGCAGGGTGTAACAAGAGCTCTGCCATATGGATATTCAATCTGGGAGATGGAAGTATACGGGAAGGGTTCTGCCAGTGAAAGTGAAGAGCCGGATGTAGGCGGAGAAAATGTGGCAAAAGGAGCAACAGCAGATGCTTCCGGCGTGGAAGCAGATGGAACATTAGCCAAGTATGCAATTGACGGAAATAATGGAACCCGCTGGTCATCAAACTTCGCAGATGATGCATGGATTTGTGTTGACCTTGGAAAATCATATACAATTAACAAGGTAGTTCTCAACTGGGAAGGTGCTTATGGAGAAAGTTATAAGATACAGACATCAACAGACGGTAAGACATGGAAAACAGTTAAAAGCCTTACAGGACAAAATGGTGGAATTGACACTGTAGTATTTGATGCAGTGAGTGCCAGATATGTAAAAATGCAGGGTGTAAAGAGAGCATTGCCGTATGGATATTCCTTGTGGGAGATGGAAGTTTATACAAAATAATATTATAAAAATTGGAACAGGTCAGTGTCGTGGTAACATGAACAGACCTGTTCTATTTTTGTGATTTTTGGTTGAGAATGACAATAGCTATGAGTATCAAAAGTATTCCGATTGCAGAAGGAAGTGTTATCTTTTCATGAAATATAACTGCACCGATGAGTGTTGCGACCATCGGTTCTATTGTAGCGGCAATAGCGGCTTTGCTTGGCTCCACACTGCGAAGACCGATTGTATAACACATAAATGGAATTACCGCAGTGACGAGGCTTGTTATAATAACAAAAATGAATAACGAAACAAAACTTTGGGCACGTTCTATTTTATTTATCATATCTAAAGGAGAGCAGAGGACAATAGAGCCGAGTGCTGCTACAATAAATGTAAAAGTTGTGACGGAATACGGAGTATATTTTTTTAGTGCAATGGTGCCAAGAATACTGTAGAGTCCATATCCGACTCCGGCGCCAAGACCAATGAGTATGCCGATAAAGTTAATATTTCCGTTTCCGATACCAGATACAAGTATACATCCCGCAAAAGATAACGAGAGCGCCAAGAGCTTAGTTTTAGTAATTGTTTCTTTAAAAAAGACGACTGACATTAACATTACCCAAATAGGAGATGTGTAAAGTAAAATAGCAGCCATAGAGATGGTCATCATTTTAATAGCAGTATAATAGCAGATTGTAAAGAATAAAATGCTACAGAGACCGAGGGCAAGAAATAAAATAATATCTTTCGGATGAATTTTAAATCCTCCCGGTTCCTTGCATAATAGGATAACCGAGAAAATAATGGCGGCTAAGACCAATCGCATACATGCTATCTGAACAGGGGTAAAACCGTATGAAGAAAGGTGTCTGACAAAAATTCCCATACTTCCCCAAAATATTCCTGATAATATAATTAAAAATAATCCTTTGCTTTTTAATCGAAATATCATATGAATCATCTTTCCTTTCGAGCTATTTCGCATTATAATGATACCGGGGTTAAAACATGACATCATTGTAATTATACAATATAAAAATGGAAAGAAAAGAATAATATATAAAAATATGTAGAAAAAAGTAATATAGATATAGAGAAAACTATTGAATATAGAATATTGGAGGCATAAAATAAAATGCAACTTTCAGAATTAAAACAGGGGCAGATAGGAAAGATTATAAATGTAGGCGGAGAGGGACAGCTGAGAAGACATTTTCTTGACATGGGGTTAATACAGGGAACAGCTATTGAATATGTTAAGACAGCGCCTATGGGAGACCCGATTGAATATAAAATATGGGGATATGAATTAACATTAAGGAAAGATGACGCAGAGTGTATTGAGATTGAACTTTTTGAGCAGTCAAAGCAGTTAGAGACTGAGAAGAGAAAAGATAAACAGACGAATACAACCAGACATCCACATATTGGAGAGTCGGGAATTTATCATGTAAAGCAGCGTGGAGAAAAAATAGAGAAAGGACGCCTGATAACGTTTGGCTTGGCAGGAAATCAAAATTGTGGAAAGACTACATTATTTAATCAGCTTACCGGTTCAAATCAACATGTAGGAAATTTTCCGGGAGTTACTGTGGATAGAAAAGATGGTCAGATAAGAGGGCAGGAAAACACCATGGTCGTAGATTTGCCGGGAATATATTCTCTGTCACCTTATACGAGTGAGGAAATTGTGTCTCGACATTATTTCTTAAATGACAGACCAAGAGGAATCATTAATATAGTAGACGCCACGAATATTGAAAGAAATTTATACCTGACAATGCAGCTCATAGAATTAAATATCCCAATGGTTCTGGCGCTTAATATGATGGATGAGGTTATTGCCAATGGTGGTTCGATTGATGTTAATATGTTAGAGGCTACTTTGGGCATACCGGTTATACCTATCTCTGCTGCAAAAAATGAGGGAGTGGATGAATTGATTGAACATGCAATGCATGTGGCAATACATAGAGAGCGTCCGGGCAGGATGGACTTCTGTGAGCCGGAAGGTGAGGATGGTGGAGCAGTGCATAGAGGAATACACTCTATTATGCATTTGATAGATGACCATGCCCACAAAAATGAAGTTCCTGTGAGATTTGCAGCCAGTAAACTAATTGAAGGAGATGAAGAAGTTTTTGAGAGGCTGCATTTAGATGAGAATGAAAAGGAAATGATAGAGCATATTATCGTGCAGATGGAAAAAGAAAGTGGAATGGACCGCCATGCTGCTCTGGCAAAGATGCGTTTTACATTTATTGACAAAGTATGTAAGGATACTGTTATCAAGCCAAGGGAGAGCAAAGAGCGTGCCAGAAGCAGAAAGATAGATAAAGTTCTTACAGGGAAATATACAGCGATTCCTTCGTTTATTGTTATTATGGCGATGATTTTTTATCTTACATTTGGAGTTATCGGATTATGGCTGCAAGAGCTGATGGATGCCGGTATCAATACCCTGAGCAATTTATGTGAAAGTGCAATGAAAGCAGCGGAAGTGAATGAAGTGTTAATGTCTCTTATCATAGATGGTATTTTTGTTGGCGTAGGAAGTGTCTTGAGTTTTTTGCCAATAATTGTGGTATTGTTTTTCTTTTTATCTCTGCTGGAAGACAGCGGTTATATGGCAAGGATTGCTTTTGTGATGGATAAATTATTTAGAAAGTTGGGGCTATCGGGGCGAAGCTTTGTCCCGATGATTATAGGTTTTGGATGTTCGGTGCCGGCAATTATGGCAACAAGGACTTTACCTTCAGAGCGTGACAGAAAAATGACGATAATGCTTACCCCGTTTATGAGCTGTTCAGCGAAAATACCAATCTATGCTTTTTTTTCGGCAGCTTTTTTTCCGGGAAAATCGGCATTCGTCATGACAGGATTGTATTTTACAGGTATTATAGTGGCAGTTTTTTATGCTCTCATATTAGATAAAACCAAGTTTAAAGGAGAACCGGTACCGTTTGTAATGGAACTTCCAAATTATAGGATGCCGGGGGCAAAAAGTGTATGTAGACTGTTGTGGGATAAGGCAAAGGACTTTATTACAAAAGCTTTTACGATTATATTTCTCGCATCACTGGTCATATGGTTTTTACAGACCTTCGATATTCATTTTAATATTGTAAAGGATGCCGGAGACAGTATTCTGGCAATGATTGGAGGTGCCATCGCACCACTTTTTGCACCGCTTGGATTTGGTGATTGGCGTGCGTCTACTGCACTCATAACAGGGTTTACAGCAAAGGAAAGCGTTGTTAGTACATTAACTGTTTTGTTGAGCGGAAAGGCGTTAGGGACTATGTTTACAGCAAAAAGTGCGATTGTATTTTTAGTATTTACGCTTTTGTACACACCATGTGTGGCGGCGGTATCGTCGGTTAAGAGAGAACTCGGAGGAAAGTGGGCAGTTGTTGTTGTATTATTGCAATGTACCATTGCATGGTTCGTAGCGTTTGGTGTAAAAATAATAGTTGGATAAATAATTGATAATAAAAGTTAAAAAGGAGATTATTGATGAAGAGAGAAAGTGTTTGGGGAAGTTATCACGCAGAGGATGTTGACAGATTAGAAAAGCTGAATAAGAGATATATAGACTTTTTGTCGCAGTGTAAAACAGAGAGAGAATGTGTGACAGAAGCAGTATCAATGGCAAAACAGAAAGGTTATAGAGCGCTTGAGGATGTGATAAGAGAAGGCAAGCCGCTCAAGACCGGTGATAAGATTTACGGAGTTTATATGAATAAAGCGCTGGCGCTTTTTCAAATAGGAAGAGAACCGTTAGAGCAGGGAATGAATATTTTGGGAGCACATATCGATTCGCCGAGAATGGATGTCAAGCAAAATCCGCTTTATGAAATAGAAGATATGGCATATTTTGATACACATTATTATGGAGGAATTAAAAAATATCAGTGGGTTACGATTCCTCTGGCAATTCACGGTGTGATAGTAAAAAAAGATGGCACTACCGTAAATGTAAATATTGGTGAAAAAGATACAGACCCGGTCTTCTGTGTGACAGACCTCTTGATTCATCTTGCATCTAAACAGATGGAAAAGAAGGCAGCAGTGGCAATTGAAGGTGAAAAATTAGATGTTTTAGTAGGCAGCATACCAATCAAAGAGGAAGAAAAAGATAATGTAAAAATGGGTGTGCTAAAAATATTAAAGGATAAATATGGAATGGATGAAGAAGACTTTTTCTCGGCGGAGTTAGAGGTTGTTCCTGCGGGAAAAGCGAGAGAGATGGGATTTGATGGAAGTATGGTTATGGCATATGGACAGGATGATAGAGTATGCGCATATACTTCTTTGGAGGCAATGCTGGACTGCCCGAACACGGATACAACATCCTGTTGTCTTTTAGTGGATAAAGAAGAAATAGGAAGTGTCGGAGCTACAGGTATGCAGTCGCGTTTTTTCGAGAATATGGTTGCGGAATTAATTAATTTAAACGGAAATTACAGTGAGCTTCGATTAAAGAGGTGTCTGAGTAACAGCAAGATGCTTTCTTCAGATGTAAATGCCGCGTTTGATCCATTATATGCAGATGTATTTTCAAAACAAAGTACATCATATATAGGGAAGGGAGTTGTGTTTAATAAGTTTACAGGTGCCAGGGGCAAATCCGGTTCCAATGATGCCAACGCAGAATATATTGCAAAGATTAGAAAAATTATGGATGATAATGAAGTTCATTTCCAAATGGCAGAATTGGGAAAGGTAGATGCAGGCGGTGGCGGAACGATTGCGTATATCATGTCACTTTATGGTATGGAAGTTATTGACTGTGGTGTCGCAGTTTTAAATATGCATGCACCGTGGGAAGTCACAAGCAAAGCAGATGTGTATGAGGCATATAAATGCTATAAGGCTTTTTTAAAAAGTTAAAAATTGGTTTGGTATGAGAAAAATCATAGTAAATCAGGTAATATATAGGTATTTAATATTTGACACAAAAACGTTCATATTATATAATCAATTTTAATGGCAATGACGAAGAGAAGTAGCTTTAATTATCGCTTACAGAGAGCAGGTGTTGGTGGAAGTCCTGTAGAATGAATTAAGGCGAATAACACTTTTGAGCTGCGAACTGAAATCTTGATAAATATATAAAATGTATTTGGAGAGTTAGTAGGGGAGCCGTAACCGAGCGAAAATCGGAAGGTTTTTAGACCGATGAGTGGCTGCAAAGGCAGTAAATCAGGTGGTACCGCGGATAAGTGATTTTACACTGTTCGTCCTGAAACAGATGTTTTCAGGATGAACAGTTTTTTTCGTAATGGCACGAGCCATGCATTCATAAATCTAAAACGCAGATTGAGCTTGCTCAAATCTAAGTTTTTAGATTTATGAACACATGGCGAAGTGAAATAAAAATATTTATGAATATAGGGCGAAGCCCGCGACTGAGATGGAGCATGAAAATGCGAAATCGAAGTGGAATAGAAAGGAGAATTCTAATGGATATTAACACAAATAATATTTACCGTGATGTGACAATGGAGGCGTTGTCAGAGAGTAATGTTGGAGAGACAATAAGAATTGCAGGATGGATTGAAAACATTCGTGACCATGGTGGAGTATCATTTATTGATTTAAGAGACATGTATGGCGTTATGCAGGTTGTAATGCGTGATACATCATTACTTGAGGGACTCAGTAAAGAAGACTGTATTTCGGTAGAGGGTCCTATTGAACATAGAGATGAGGAGACTTATAATCCTAAAATTCCTACCGGAACCATCGAATTAGAGGCAAAAAAAGTAGAAGTTTTGGGAAAGGTATATAGACAGCTTCCGTTTGAGATTATGACGTCAAAGGAAACGCGTGAAGATGTGAGATTAAAATATCGCTATCTTGATTTGAGGAATACAAAAGTAAAGGACAATATGATTTTCCGTTCAAAAGTTATTTCGCATTTGAGACAGAAGATGGTGGATATGGGATTTTTAGAAATTCAGACACCAATTCTTTGTGCATCTTCGCCGGAAGGAGCCAGGGATTATATTGTTCCATCAAGAAAATTTAAAGGAAAGTTCTATGCACTTCCACAGGCACCGCAGCAGTACAAACAGCTCCTTATGGTGTCAGGTTTCGATAAATATTTCCAGATTGCCCCTTGTTTCAGAGATGAGGATGCAAGAGCAGACCGCTCTCCTGGAGAGTTTTATCAGTTAGATTTCGAAATGAGTTTTGCGACACAGGAAGATGTGTTTAGAGTTGGCGAAGAAGTTCTGGCAGATACTTTTAATAAGTTTGCACCGGAAGGATACGAGGTGACACAGGCACCGTTCCCTATCATTAGTTTTAAAGAAGCAATGTTGAAGTATGGAACAGATAAACCTGATTTACGAAATCCACTAGAGATTATAGATGTTACAGACTTTTTCCAGAGATGTACATTTAAACCGTTTCATGGTAAGACAGTTCGTGCAATCAAGGTCGGACAGAAGCTGTCAAAAGGTTTCCATGAAAAATTACTAAAATTTGCACAAAGTATTGGAATGGGCGGACTTGGTTATTTAGAAGTATTAGAGGATGGAGCTTATAAAGGGCCAATTGATAAATTTATCCCTGATAATATGAAAGATGAAATTAGGGATATGGCAGATTTGCAGGCTTTAGATACAATTTTCTTTATCGCAGATAATGAAAAGAATGCATCACTTTATGCAGGACAGATTAGAACAGCTCTCGGTGAGAGACTTGATTTGATTGACAAGAAGTCATATAAGTTCTGTTATATTAATGATTTCCCAATGTATGAGTATGACACTGAGACAAAGAAGATGATATTTACGCACAATCCGTTTTCCATGCCACAGGGTGGACTTGAGGCATTAGAAACGAAGAATCCGGAAGATATTCTTGCATATCAGTATGATATTGTATGTAATGGTGTGGAATTATCCAGTGGTGCTGTGAGAAATCATGATATGAAGGTTATGGTTAAAGCATTTGAGATTGCAGGGTATACAGAAGATGACTTGAAAGAAAAGTTTGGGGCACTGTATAATGCATTCCAGTTTGGTGCACCACCACACGCAGGTATGGCGCCTGGAGTAGACCGGATGATAATGTTACTGCGTGAAGAAGAAAATATTAGAGAAGTGATTCCATTCCCAATGAATGGTAATGCACAGGATTTGATGTGTGGTGCTCCGGGAGATGTTACAGAGCAGCAGCTGAGAGAAGTTCATATCAAAGTTCGTGCGTAGGAGAATAAGGAATGAATATAGTATTATTAGCAGGTATTGCGCTGATTGGTATTATATTAATTATAGCCGCCATTGTTGCAATATGTCTGAAAAACAGGGATTAACAGGAGATGCAACCACCAGTTGACAAATTGAAAAGTCTGATTGGTGGTTGTATTTTTATATATATGCTATGGTTTTAATGTCATAAAATAGATGATAGAATGAAAATAAAATTGGAGGTAGTTATGAAACTGGCAGAAAAAATTATTTTACTTAGAAAGCAAAAAGGATGGTCTCAGGAAGAGCTGGCCGCACAGATGGATGTGTCAAGACAGTCGGTATCAAAATGGGAGAGTGGTTTATCCACACCGGATATTGACAAAATTATTTTGCTCAGTCAGATATTTGAAACAACAACGGATTATTTATTAAAAGAAGAAACAGATAGCAGTGATGAACAGCCTTTAGAAAGAGAAGAATTACCACGGGCAAGATTTGTTTCTAAATCAGAAGTTGAGCAATATATGGGTACAATTAAAAGTGTCTGTAGTAAAATAGCATTGGGGGTATTTTTATGTATTTGTTCTCCTGTACCGTTGATGTGGCTTATGGCATTACAAAATACTGAGAAACATTATATGCAGGAAAATATGGCAGGACTTATTGGAGTATGCGTTTTGTTGCTGGTAATTGCAGTAGCAGTCTGGTTATTTATTTCGAATGGAATGAAAATAAGTAAATTTGAGTTTATAGAAAAAGAACCGATAACTATAGACAAAGATACTGAGAAAGAATATAGGGAAAAATCAGAGCAGTTCGAACCGATTTTTGCTAGAAATATAGCTGTAGGTGTAGTATTATGTATAGTATCAGTGATGCCTTTAGTGTTGGCATGTATCAGTGAAAATCATGCAATTGTTATCGGAATGGTAGGGGTGCTTTTGATTTTGGTAGCACTGGGAGTGTACAGGTTTGTAAAGGCAGGTATCATGAAAGATAGCTATGATAAGATTTTGGAACAGGGTGAGTTTACCATTGAGAAAAAATCAAACAGAAAGAATAATGATACATTCTCAGCTGTGTATTGGCTATTTGTGACAGCTGTTTATTTGGGATATAGCTTTATTTCGAATAATTGGGGAAAATCATGGATTATATGGCCGGTAACAGGAGTATTGTTTGCTGCTATTATTATGATACTGGATGCTGTAAGAAAGAAGAAATAAACTTTAATTTCAGATTGGTGTTAAGGTAGGGAAAATGTATAATACGGTAGTTTTTGATTTAGATGGAACACTCTTAAATACCATAGATGACTTGGCAAATGCAGTAAATTTTGTTCAGGAGAAGTATGGTTATCCTCTCCATAGTGTGGACTTGGTAAAAAAGCATGTAGGAAATGGAATCAGGCAGCTTATTATCCGTTCAATTCCGCAGGGAGAAGAAAATTTACAGTTTCAAAGTGTTTTTGAAGATTTCAAAAAGTATTATCAGGGACATTGTCAGGTAAAAACAGCAGCTTATCCGGGAATTATGGAGTTACTGCGGGAATTATACCATCGGGGGATTAAAATGGCGATTGTTTCCAACAAGGCCCAGCCGGCAACTACAGAATTAAATCGAATTTATTTTAAAGAATATATTCCTATTGCTATTGGTGAAAATGAGGAGGCAGGCATTAAGAAAAAGCCGGCTCCTGATAGTGTTTTACACGCATTAGAACTTTTGGGCAGTGAAAAGTCTGAGAGCATATATGTGGGGGATTCGGAAGTTGATAGAGCTACAGCAGAAAATTCAGGAATTGATTGTGTTCTTTGTAGTTGGGGAT
This sequence comes from uncultured Eubacterium sp., assembly GCF_937958975.1. Classification (GTDB taxonomy): domain Bacteria; phylum Bacillota; class Clostridia; order Lachnospirales; family Lachnospiraceae; genus Eubacterium_G. The sequence goes on from NZ_CALGRE010000011.1 coordinate 53,384, forward strand.
TTAGAGACAGGAAGTTGCTTGAAAGTCTAAGACCAATGAAAATAATTGATAGACCGGAAATACTGTTAGATATTTTGTAGAAGGAAACAAAAAAGAGAAAAACTTATATAGGATAAGTGTGGAGAACGATTATGAATATTGTGATATGTGATAGCAATAAAACATATTGTGCTATGCTGGAAAAGTGGATTCATAGATTTAGAGTAAAAGAGTGTGTGAACATTATTGTTGAAGTATTTTATGATGAAAATGTCCTTATAAAAAAAATAGAAGATGACTACTTTTTTGATATGATTTTTCTAAACATTGGGTTATCGCAAAAGACAGGATTAGAATTGGGGTATGTCATTCGCAAAAAGTTTGCAGACAAAGAGATTAGCATAGTTTTGATTTCTGAAGATAAAACTTATGATGATGGTATATTTGATTTAGAACCACAAAACTTTCACCGTAAACCATTGAATGAAAGTAGAATAATTTCAGACATCAAAAAGTGTTTGCAGAGAAATAAAAATAGCAGAGGGATATTCAAATATAAAGAGGAGGGGGTGCCGAAAGGAATAAGCATCGGAGAGATTGCATATATAGAGGCAAAAGAAAAGGGACTTGAAATAGCAAAGAGTAATGGAAGCAAAATCTTTGTGAAAGAGAGTATTATAAATATCGAAGGTAAGTTTGAAAAATATTATCTCTTTCGATGTCATAAATCTTTTATGGTAAATGCTAAGTATATAAAAAAATATCATGGACAGAGTTTTTTTATGAAAGATGGCGTTGAGATAGCTATAGGAAGAAAATACGTTAGTGATGTAAAAAGATTATTACATAAATATGGAGAAGAGATGGCGTGATGCCTAATCATTATATTTTGAATAAATGCTGTTGAACTGAGAAAGTTTAACAGCATTTTGCTTTTTTATGTTAAAAGGTAAAGAGATGTCGTTTGTCGCAAAATATGGTCGTTTATCCACAAAAAGAAAAAATATGAAAAAAATGTGATATAATAAAAATATTCTATAAGTAAATATTATGAGAAGGGAGAAGAGGATTATGAAAAAACTAAAGATATTATTAGGGAGTTTGCTATGTGTAATGATGACAATAAGTGTATCTTATAATATTGAAATTTGGGCAGATACTGAAAAGATATCACAATACACTTATGGGATTGGAGATGACGAGGCTACACCTCAGGAGGTAGAGGAAGCGTATCATGCAAACATAGATGTAAAAGAATACCCATATGATATAAAAGAGGAGAAAGAGTTTGAAAATACAAATTCAGTAGTAAAAGTACAGGTAAAGGCTGCTGCTTCTACTATAAAAATACATTATATTAAAGTTGGAGATGCTAAAAGTGATAATGCGGCATTAAAAAGGGGGGATGCAATATTAATAGAGTGCAATGGAGAATTTGCGTTAATAGATGCTGGTCCGGGCGATGGATTGTGTAATGCATATTTGGAAAAAATAAGAAAATCCAGAGGTGGAGAGGACTCAAAGTTAAATTTAAAATATGTTATATTAACGCATCATCATTTTGACCACTTTGGTGGTTTGAAACAAATTATAGAAAATAAAAATATAGTGGTTACCAAATTCTATAGAGAAAAAGTGCATCAACATCTTGCTGGGACGGGAAAGGGGTGTGATGCCCAATCTTATAAAGAGTTAATGCAAAAAATTAATAGCACATGGACATGTGATTATGTTTCGAATTTGAATGTTGATAATAAAAATATAACTAATGCTGTAAATGCATCAAAGACAATAAAATTAAGTTTAGGAGCGGCTACATTATATGTATATCGTCCTTTAAGTAAGAGTGAAGATACAAACTTGGGTGATGGTGTTTATGAGAATAATCGTTCAATCATATGTCGGGTGGAATTTGGTGACAAAACATATTTGTTTACAGGGGATGTTTATAGCAGTATTATTAAACGCATTGCAGAGTTGGGAGAAAAGTGTGGAAATAGATATAAGCAGTTGGATACTAATATATTAAAGATACAGCATCACGGAACATTAGCTGAGTTTACAGCTACAATAAAAGGGCAATATAAAAATGCATTTTCCCCTCAAAAATGTTATATAACAAATAATATATTATTAAAAAATATGGAATCTGCAGCAAAGGAAAGGAATGCGTATCTAACAAATACATTAGGTGCCGCTTTAGCAACTAATGCAGAAGGAACACTTGTAAAAGCGTATTCTTATTAAATTTTAATGTTTGAAATAATTGAAAATAAAGGAGGAGTTGAGTTATGAATAAAATTATGAAAGGAATGTTGATATGTTCGTTACTATTAATTATTTTCACGATGTCTACGAGTGTTGTGTCAGCAAAAAAAGTTAAGGTTATAAGTAAAAAAACTGATATTACAAAAATTAAAGCGGATAGATATTATAAAAATATTTATATTGGAGAGCACTATAAAGGAAGACTCAGAGATATAAATACAGTTTATTTGAAAAAGGTAACAGTTTCAAAAAATAATAAGAAATATAAATCTGTAAAGGGAGTTGTATTTAGTAAGAATGGAAAAACCCTATTATTATATCCTAAAGATAAAAGAGGTAATTATAAAATTCCTTCCACTGTAAAAATTATTGCAGCAAAATCATTTAGAGGATATAAGGGGAAAAAAATAAGTATTCCTTCCACTGTTAAATATATTAAGAGTTATGCCTTTGGAGAAAGTAGATTGGAAGAAGTTAAAATCCCTAAGAGCATATCAGTTATAAAAGAGAAAACTTTTTTTAGATGTAAATCTTTAAAAAAGGTAAGTATACCTAAAAAAACAACTAAAATTGAACGAAGGGCTTTTCGCGAATGTAGTGTTTTAACGAAAATTAATCTCAATAGTGTAAAAAATATAGAAAATTATGCATTTAAAGGGTGTAGTAAATTAAAAGATATAGATTTGTTAAATGTAAAAAAAATTGGTTCAGAGGCTTTTTGGAAGACAGGTATTACAGAAGTTTCCGTTAAAGATGATATGAAAATACTATCTGCTGCTTTTCCATTTGAAGCAACTGTTAAATACAATTGTGATTTTGCAAAAATTAAACCTATACTTCCAGGGGGAAAAGCATGGAATACAATTTTTGGAGCTGATGGATATGAAACAGAAATTATAATCACAAATATTATTGAAACAGATAAATTTGAAATGAGAGAGGAAGTTAATAAACCAATTATGAGTGAGCAAATGTTGTATAAGATAGATGAAAGGATTAAGAGCGCAGGAGATATAACATATTATCCTATTATAAGAAGAAGAATACGAGGCTACAAGATTTTAAATGGAAATAAAATATATACTGAGTGGAGCAATTATTTTAAAGGCTACTATGAAATAGACGGAAATGGAAAAGCGGCTATTTAATTTGCATAATAATTAATCATATTTTTTCAGATAAAATAAAGAGGCTTGTGGTTATTCAATACCACAAGCCTCTTTTGCTAATTTATCAGCTAAATCATTATATTTGTCACCGGAATGGCCTTTAACTTTTTCGAAATTTATGTTAACTTTTTTTCTGGCTTTATCATAGTATTTTTTGTATGCAATGGTGCCGTTTTTGTTTGTCTTCCATTCTCCCGTACACCATTTTGCAATTCCCATATAATCATAGTAAATAGATAATGTTTTTATATTGTTTTCTAAAGCATATGTCATGGCAGCCATAGAACCATATATTTCTCCGGCAACATTTCGCATAGTGGCTAAATCTTCATCATTATAGGAATGAGATAAATGGATTTCTTTACCATTGTGAAACATTACAACTCCATAGCCAAAAACATTAGTTTCGGCATTAAAGCTTCCATCCACATAGGCAATTGCTTTAGAAGCAGTGGAAATAGGCATAGTTTCATCTGGGATTTCGGTTTTTGTAGTATTGGTTGGCTGCGTGACAGCATCCATATCAAACAGACTCATCTGTGTACCTTCATCGCCCAAATAGGTGTAAGCTTCCGATATTGTTTTAAAACTTTTATAAAGTGCTCCGGGATATCCGTCAACATTTTCTTTACATTCTTCCCATGTTTGGAAAATACCGGTATTTTTTCCAATTTTAACAGCGTAATATTTTTTTGCCATCATGTCCCCTCTCTTTGGTTTTCGAGTAATTATTTTTGTTTTTTCCAAGGATTATTTTTATCCGGGTCTGTAGGGTCCCAGTTTTTGTTTGGATTCGACCTTTTTATCTTTTTTATTTTTCGTATTTTTAGAGGCGGTTCCTCACCGGGTTCACTGTAAATATTTACTTTTGTACCTTCATTGCAATGGTCATATATCCATTTAATGTCTTTTGCCCTAAAGCGTACGCAGCCAAGGGAGGCAGGCTTACCCAATTTGTTGTATTCCCAGTATTCCAGAGAATCACTTTGAGCATATTCATAAGGGACAGAGTGGAGCATAATCTGCCCAAAAATTCTGATTGCATACTGCGCATAGGTACCGTCTACCATAAGTCTCCATCTGTATCGCACAGATATATCAAAAGCGCCCAAAGGGGTATCCTCCGGATTTTTCCCTGTGGAACAAACAAAAGCTTTATAAGGAATACTATACATTCCTTCTTTATCCATTCCATACACGACAGCAAAGTTTTCGTCACGGTTTATTCTTATAAGATAAGGGTGACTTGCGTTAAAATCAATAAGTTTTTTAGGTGAAATAGCTTTTGAAGTTGTTTCTGTTTCTGAGTTTGAAGTAATATTTTCTGTCGAATGATTTGGCTGTGTGGTTGTGTTTGGTTCTATGTGATTCAATGTTGTAACAGTTTCTTCTATATTATTGGTATCTCTTATTTTTTTGTTTTTGTTTGCCGTTTGATTATCTTGTAATATTAATGCAATAAACATAATAAAGATAATAGTAGAAAATATTCCAAGGCAAATATGTTTTCTGTATTTTATCATGAAGTATCTCCGATATTTTTTAAAGTAAGTAAAAGTATCTTTCATTTCAGTTATAGCTGAAAGGCACTTTGTTCTTTATTGTATAATTTTAAAGAGTTAATTGCAATAGGATAAATATAGTAATATTTTAACTTTTGTTCAAGCTAAGTTTATTGACGGAAATAGTCGTATTTGTTATTATTTAATAGGAATTTTTCATTTTGAAAGGAGTAAAAAATGGGATACACAAAACAGAAGATTTTAAATATGGCAGAAACAGAGGATGTAGAATTTATACGACTTCAGTTTACAGACCTTTTTGGAACATTAAAGAATGTTGCCATAACAAAAAGTCAGTTAGCAAAAGCGTTAGATAATAAAATTATGTTTGATGGTTCTTCTATTGAAGGCTTTGCCAGAATAGAGGAGTCAGATATGTATTTATACCCTGATTATGATACATTTGAAATTTTACCTTTTAGACCTCATCAGGGAAAGGTTGCCAGAATGATTTGCGATGTATACAAACCGGATGGCACACAGTTAGAAAATGACCCGAGATGTATTTTGAAAAAAGTTATCAAAGAAGCTTCAGATATGGGATATACTTTTAATGTTGGACCGGAATGCGAATTTTTCCTATTCCATACAGACGATAATGGAAATCCTACAACAATTAGTCATGAAAATGGCAGTTATTTTGATTTGGGACCTACAGACTTAGGTGAGAATGCGCGTCGTGATATTGTTCTGAATTTAGAGGAAATGGGATTTGAAGTAGAGGCATCTCATCATGAAGTAGCGCCTGCGCAGCATGAGATTAACTTTAAATATGGAGAGGCATTAGAGACAGCTGATAAGATTATGACATATAAGCTTACAGTAAAAACAATTGCAAAACGACATGGTTTATATGCCTCCTTTATGCCGAAACCAAAGTTTGGTGTATGTGGTTCCGGAATGCATATTAATATGTCATTATCAGATAAGGAAGGTAATAATATTTTTGCAAATGCTGAAGACGAAAATGGTTTAAGTAAAGAGGCATATAGCTTTATTGCCGGATTGATGGAACATATGCGTGGTATGGCAGCTATCACGAATCCGATTGTAAATTCTTATAAGCGATTGGTTCCGGGATATGAAGCACCTACATACATTGCATGGTCAGCTACAAATAGGAGCCCGTTAATCAGAGTGCCGGCAGCCAGAGGAGCAGGAACAAGAGTAGAGCTTCGATGTCCGGATTGTGCATGTAATCCATATCTTGCTATTGCGGTTTGTCTTGCAGCAGGTTTAGATGGAATCAAAAGAGGCCTTGTACCGGTAGAGAATATTCAAAAAGATATCTATATCATGACAGATGAGGAAAGAGAAGAAGCAGGAATTAGAAATCTTCCAAAAAATCTGTATGAAGCGGTTGAAGAAATGAAAAAATCAGATTTTATGAGAGATGTTTTAGGAGAGGATGTATATAAGAAATATATTCGTGCCAAAGAAGAGGAATGGATGGAATATACTTCTCAAGTTACAAACTGGGAGATTGACAGATATCTAGATCGAATCTAATTTAGGAGGCAAAATTGGCAGGAATTGTAGTAGTATTCCCTAAGCTAGAGGACAGTAAAGCAATTAGAAACCTGTTAGTGCATAATGGATATGAGAGTGTCTTTAGCTGTACGACAGGGGCAAGAGCTATAACTTTAGCGGACACCCTAGGCGAAGGGGTTATTATCAGTGGATATAGAATGACTGATATGCCTTATACAGATATCCTCGACAATGTGGGAGGAAGATTTGAAATGTTGCTGGTGGCATCAAAACAAAAGCTTCTGGAAGCAGACGGAGGAGTGGCAATGTTAGAGATGCCTATCAAGGTTCGCGACTTTTTAAATTCTGTAGAATTGATGCAGCATAATGTTTATGCGAAAGCAAGGAAGAAAGTAAAACAGCCTTATAGACGAACCGAGGAGGAACAAAATGTTGTGAATCAGGCAAAAGCAGTATTGATGGAAAAAAATAATATGTCAGAAAATGAGGCTCACAGATATATTCAGAAAACTTCTATGGATAGTGGAAGGACAATGGTTGAAACCGCAGAATCTATTTTAAAGATTATGTATAAAGAGTAAATAAAGAGTAAGAAAAACAAATTTATAAAGAAAGAAGGACAGAAAAATGTACAAGATTAATGAAAATTATTTAAAGTTACCAGGTAGTTATTTGTTTTCCAACATTGCGAAAAAGGTGTCAGCATTTAAAGAGGCAAATCCGGATAAGGATGTTATCAGCCTTGGAATCGGTGATGTCACACAGCCATTGGCACCGGCAGTTATTGAGGCATTACACAGTGCTGTGGATGAGATGGCAGATGGCGCTACATTTCATGGTTATGCACCGGACCTTGGATATGAATTTTTGAGAAGTGCCATTAGAGATAATGATTATAAGGCAAGAGGTGTTGACATTGCCCTGGATGAAATTTTTGTCAGTGATGGTGCAAAGTCAGACTCAGGAAATATTGGAGATATTTTTGCGGTAAATAATAAGATAGCAGTTTGTGACCCGGTTTATCCAGTGTATGTAGATACAAATGCTATGGCGGGAAGAACCGGAGACTATATTGCAGAAAAGGAAAGATGGAGCAATGTAATTTATATGCCTTGTACAAAGGAAACAAATTTCGCACCACAGATTCCGGAGGAAACACCGGATATTATCTATCTCTGTTTTCCGAATAACCCTACAGGTTCTACAGTTACAAAGGCACAGCTTCAGGAATGGGTAGATTATGCAAATAAGGTAGGAGCGGTTATTATTTATGATGCAGCTTACGAAGCATATATTTCGGAGGAAGATGTACCACATACAATTTATGAGTGTGATGGTGCAAAAACATGTGCTATTGAATTACGAAGTTTTTCAAAGAATGCGGGATTTACCGGAACCAGACTTGGATTTACAGTGATTCCGAAGGAATTAGAATCAGACGGAGTGAAGTTGAACGCACTCTGGGCAAGAAGACATGGAACTAAGTTTAATGGCGCTCCATACATTATACAGAAAGCCGGAGAGGCAGTTTACTCAGCAGCAGGAAAGGCTCAGACAAAGGAGCAGGTAGCTTATTATATGAATAATGCCAAGATAATCATTGAAGGATTAAAAGATGCAGGATATACAGTCAGTGGTGGTGTAAATGCACCGTATGTATGGCTTGAAACTCCAAAGGGAATGTCATCATGGGATTTCTTCGATTATTTACTTGCAAATGCAAATATTGTTGGAACTCCAGGCTCAGGATTTGGTCCGAGCGGAGAAGGATATTTCCGACTGACAGCATTTGGAACATATGAGAATACACTCAAGGCCATTGAGAGAATTAAGAATTTATAAGGTTTGTTAGAATAATAAACTGTCGCGGAATTTTTAGTGAATAATTATATTCATATAAAGTTCTGGGACAGTTTTTTTGCGAGGAAAATTTAAACAATAAAAATATAGAAAAATAGGATTTAGTTATTTTAGATATTGCTTTGTATGCTAATTATAAAAAGAGCCAACATAAAATAACGTTTGTAAATCAAAATAATTGTATTGTTAAGCAATAGGTGGTAGAATACTGGGAGCCAGCAGAGGATATCAGATTAGATGATTTCTTAGATTACAAATTTGTAGGATGGGATAAAGATTTGATGCATGTAAAGGAAGATATGATTGTAAAGCCGATTTTTATATCGGGCTATGTTAATGAGATATATGCTGGGAAAAGAAGATTTAAATTAGGGGAGGCTCAATAATGAAAAAGAAAATAATCACATTGATTTTTGCACTGGCATTGCTAGTAGGTGGATTGCCTATATCAAAAATAGACATAGTGGCAGAGGAAAACAGAACAGAAGAAATAGTTATTGTGGATGAAGAAAACATTGGAGATGAGGAAAATGCTGAATTTGAAATAATGTTATTAGAGTCAGGTCAATATGTGATAACAGGTTACAGAGGCAATGCAACTGATTTGGTAGTACCATCAAAATATAATGGAAAAAGAATCATTGGTGTTGAACCGATGGCATTTCGCGAAAATAATCAACTAAAAACGTTAACGTTTGAAGAAGGATACGAATATTTAAATTATAATGCAATTTCCGGATGCAATAACTTAGAAGAAATTAATATTCCCGGTACTATGAAAGATTTGAGTGGGAATAATTCAGGAGGGTTAGCCGGAGTGTTCAGTGATTTGGATAAACTTGTCAATATTCATGTCAGCATAAAGAATAAAAATTATAAAGATATAGATGGTGTTTTATACAGCAAAAATCAGGATAGGATTATACGCTATCCATCTGGAAGAAAGGATGAAACATATAACATTGCAAAAGGTGTAAAATATATTGGAACAGCGGCGTTTGAATGTAATGATTACTTAAAAAAGTTACATATGCCGGACACTGTAATATCACTGGCATGTAGTGCAATTTGTCACTGTCATAATCTGGAAGAGTTAAATATATCAAAGAATTGTGAATATATAGGACAGTTTGCTATCTGGGATACAAAATTAGAATCTATTACAGTTCCAAAAAGTGTTAAAGAAATTGACGATGGGGGAATTGTTGGAAATGACTATTTAAAAGAAATTAAAGTAGAAAAAGGTAATACGAATTACTATGTCAGGGACAATGTAATGTATGGCAAGGTAAAGTTTAATGCACTGTATTTTAATGGTGTGACTAAATACTATGATGGAATTATGTTGAAGTTGTATCCGGCGCAAAAAGAGGGGGAGTCTTTTGTAGTGCCTGAAGATGTGAAATATATAGATATGTATGCTTTTGAAAGTAATACAAATTTAAAAAGAGTAGATGTTAATCAAGTAGAAGATATTGGAATAGGAGCATTTTTTAGTTGCTGCAATCTCTCAGAAATTACACTCTCCTACAAAACTGAATTAGATGAAAATGTCTTTGTGAATGTTGATAATTTAACTATCAAAGGGTACGAAAACAGAGGTATTGAAAAGTATATTGCAACAGATGATGGATTTAATGAGTTTCATAAGGCATCTTTTGAATCCATTGGAATTTATCAAAAAGTGAATTTGATTCGTGGAGAAAGTAAATGTGTCAATAGTTCATGGAGTTCATTATATGATCCCAAAACATTTGTTAACAGTAACAGTAATGTTGCTGATTTGAAACTGAACGATAATATGTGGAGAATAGTTACCGCCAAAAAGGTTGGTCAGACCTATATAGAATGTAGATGTGAAGATGGTTATACTTTCCTATATGATGTCAATGTAAGTGAAGCACATGTAAAAAAACTGACATTAGACACAAAGACAGCTGCTATTTACAAGGGAGAAAAATATAGAGTTAAGGTGGAAAAATCTCCATCTCAAAGTGTTGATAAAATCAAATGGAGTTCTTCTAATAAGAAAGTTGCCACAGTATCAGCCGATGGGATGGTAACAGGAAAAAAAGCAGGAAAAGTTACAATTACGGCGAAATCTTCTAATGGTGTGATTGCGAAATGCACAGTGAAAGTCAAAGAAATCCGAGCAAAATCTGTTAAGTTAAATAAGAAGAAATTGACGATAAAAAAGGGAAAAACAAAAAAATTAAAAATAAAAACAAATCCATACAGAATTACAGATACAATCAAGTGGTATTCATCAAATAAGAAGATTGCTACAGTAGATAAAAACGGAAAAGTTAAAGCAAAAAGAAGAGGAACTGCAACTATAAAAGTAAAAACATCAAGTGGGAAGACTGCGAAATGTAAGGTTACTATAAAATAGAAAAGTTAATGAGTATTTTATCTTTTTTAAAATTTATTAATAAAAAGCAAATGGCTAAGAATAAGATAGCCATTTGCTTTTTTGATATGAAGAATATTGATATACTGAAAGACATGTGTTTAGATAAATACCGTACTTTATTATAAAAGAGTATAAACTAAAAAATAGAAACCTGCCATCTAAAATTTCCGCCATATCTTTCAAATTATATGCGTGATAAAATAAACACGGTCGACTATGAACAAAAAATAATTTGGGAGGTATTTATAAAATGACAAAAAGGATAATGGCTCTAGGTTTGAGTCTTATATTGGCGATTGGCAGTTTGAGTATTCCGGCAAAAAGGATAAACGCTGTCACAACAGACACAGTAATATTAGGAAGTGGAAGTGTAGCCAGTGATGTGACAAGTGATATCGCAGGTATAGCCCAAAATCTTCCGACAAAAGATAACAGTGGAACCATTAGATTTACAACAGAAAATTATAATAATACGAATGGGGC
>NZ_CALGRE010000012.1 GCF_937958975.1 uncultured Eubacterium sp.
TCGTTTTGAATTATAGTATCCTTCTATGTATTCAAATATGGACAGTTGTAACTCCTGTAGAGAATGATAGCATTTACGGTTGGTTTCCTCTTTCTTTAGATATTTGAAAAAGTATTCGTAACAGGTATTGTGGCTGGAGTTTCCCTGCGTGGAACAGTAGAAAAGCGGGAGAAGGAATCGGTGTACCTGAAACTGGACATTGACGGAGCAGACGGGAAAGCGCAGCCTTGAAGCAGCCATACCTTCCGGGGCAGTATACTGAATATCCGGCAGCGGTGCAGGGATGGGCACAGCAGGCTTTGCCGGGAGGGAGAAATGCTGCAGATGTAATACAATTATCTAAAAATAGTATTCAACATATTAAGAAGCATACATTTGAGGGAATGTCAGAACAAGCAAAGTATTTAACTGACGAACAGTTAGCCGACAAATTAGCTAATACACCATTTTTTAATAAAAACTGGTCTCAGGATGAAGTTGTAAAGTATACACAAGAGGCATACAATACATTACGAAGTCAAGCTAAAACTGGTATACATTCAGTAGAGATAAATGGAGAAATTATAAATGTTTTTATAAAGGATGACGGAACATTTGATACTGCGTATGGTGTATATCAGTATACGGTAGACGATTTTAGATAGGAGATACATATGTTTGAATTATATTACAGAGTAGTTCATAGTGAGTATGATGATTTTGTAGGGCAAAATGGTTTTTTTCAAATTAAGTGTAATGAGTGTAAATATGGAGAAATATATCCTAAAGAGCTGGAAACAGTTATGGATAAAGTTTCACTATATGATTGGTTTGAAAGGTTGGCAAGGGTTATTAAATATTTGTCATTAAAAGATTATGTTGCGCTTAGTGATGTTGAATCATATAATACATGGATTGAATTTAGAAAAACAAATGAAGAAGTAATGGTAAGCATTGTAAAGGCAGAGAAGGAAGAAGGTTCTCATGATATTGAGTTCAACCTGAAAGAGCCTATTGCAGGAGAATGGGAAAAACAAGTGATTCGTTACAGTCAACTAAAAACTGAGATAATTGAAAAGTTAGGAGAATATGTAGAGTTTATTACAATTAGTAACACGGAGCATCCAGAGATTGAAAAAATAGACGAGCTCCTTAAAGGTTTTCAAAAATGTGACTTTTAAGAAATAGCAAGCTTTTTATGTCTATAGAGCCTGCCGACTTGCAACTATTTAAATATTACCGCAGTTGCAGATTTTTTTATGGAAATAAAGCCGGGAGAGCACGGAAAAGTGACGCTCCGGGGGTATCTGGCGGGAATGCCGGACATCAGAAGGCTGCAGGAGGAAGCGGTCAGGATTACGGTACAGGAGGACGGTGACAACCGTGAGCAGGTATTGTTCCGGGGGATTATCCAGAGTGTGCACACGTTTGTGGAGAACGGGGTGTGCCAGGTAATGTGTCCGGCAGCGGGCTTTCCGTGGAAACAGGAGTCCCGGTCATAGCGAGTTGATGAAAGAGAGCAATCATACTATTGATAAAAAAGTACAGAAATTGTTAGCTTTATTACTTGGAATCTATCAAAAAGGTGTGGTCAAGGAAGTTATTTTGGGATATGAGCCTGCAGATGATGATATGATGATATTAAGGGTAGCCCGAAAACAAATAGAAATGTTAAACGAGAATGTTTTTAATTCTCGGTGGGCATGTAGTGTTTATAATTTTGCAAAACATATGAAACTTTAGGGGTTGCGAGAGAGGGGGCTGGGTATTACTACCGCACAACTTGAAGCATCAGCCGGAGCGCTGACCGCCGGGGCAGTATACCGAATATCCGGTAGCGGCGCAGGGCTTGGCACAGCAGGCTTTGCTGGGAGGGGGAAGTGGTATTGAGAGTGGTAGAACAACTATACCATCGCAACAACAGATGCAAGAACTGGTAATTATTATTATGGAATGAACAGAGGTGTACAGTTGAGTGGAGATACGCTTAATTTATCGCTAGAATCATGGTTGCCAGAAAGTTCTTTGAATCAATATCGATTAGGTAATTGTGCTGAAGTGGATGCTGTAAATCAAGCATTGAATTCGGGAGCAAATGCTTCTGATTTATATTTGTATACTATTAATACTAAAAACAATGTATCAAAACCGGTGTGCGAAAATTGTATATATATATTTGGTGATAGAGTTGCAGATGTGTTTTCTCATTAATTGGAAGGAAGAGGTAAATGGAAGAATTAAAAAATATATCAATTAGAGGCAGAATGGCATATTTAATAAGCTCATTTGAAAACGTATTGTTGCATTATAACTGCAATAAAGAAGAATGGAGGTGGCTGTTAGAAAAATTATGGTCATATACGAAGATTCAATACATTGATGATTGGATGTACGAACTTGCGGAATATATGCCTAATAGTATATTAGAAGATACTATGGAGGATGCGGAATATATTACAGAAGAAGAATTCAAATATCTGCATAGATTGTATAGCAACTCTAATCAAGAAATACATTTGTTTTTAAAAATAATATTCGAATGTGGAACATGTGAACTATATTCTAAATTATGTGATTATAGTATCAATACATTAAAAAAAATAGAGCAAGCAGTTGATATTATGAAAAAAAATAATGTTGATTTAGTTGATATTAAGCCTTTTGAGAAATATTCGTTTAATGAGTGTAGTGGATGGGGAAATTGTTTCGAGAATAACAAATTATCAAAATTTATTTAATTATGTCTCCACATAAGGACACCCATTACCGAAAACCTTATTGACAAGGGGTATCTGGTTAAGGACGTAAATACTGCTATTTCTCATCGTCAGGCAAAGCACCGTGGTGCCATGTATCGCAAGAGCGATAGCGACGATGCAGAAGCTATTGCACTTGCAACTCTAAATATGCTTGATAAACTTCCGGATGCCTGCCCTAATGATGCATACTGGTCACTTGGTCAGCTGGTGCATCGCAGGGATAACATCATGAAGCAGAGAACCAGACTGGTTAATCAGTTGCACGAGCAGCTGTGTATTGCATATCCGTCTTACAAGTCATTTTTTAATGACATCAGCAGACCTACTGCACTGTATTTCTGGGAGCATTACCCATCCAAAAAGTATCTAAAAGGTAAGTCTGTGGAAGATTTGCGAGCGGAACTTGTTCCTGTCAGCCACAATAAATGCTCCACCAAGACCTGCGAGAAAATCTTGGATGCGGTAGCCAGTGATAAGGTGAAAAACAATGCTTATCAAGATGCAAGGGATATGGTGACTCTTAGCATAGTCAGTGATTTACAGCACTATGACAGCCAACTGACAGAGGTAGACAAGATGCTGGAACAGATGTATAAGATGCTTGGCTGCACACTTACAACCATTCCCGGTGTAAATGTCATCACAGCAGTGAAGATTCTTGCTGAAATCGGTGATATCAAACGTTTCGCTAATGCTAATAAACTGGCACAGTTCGCCGGGATTGCACCACTTCATTTATCCTCCAGTGGTAAGGGGAAGGATGTAGCTACCAAGCAGGGAAACAGACGACTGTAGGCCAATTAATCAGTATCATTTATGGAATGTTAAAGAACGGTACGGAGTACCGCATGCCGGTAGTGGAAAATGCTGGCGGAAAGTTGTAGAGCAAATGTCAAATCAAGCAATGGGATTATTAGAAACACCAGATGGTTATGTGTGGCATCATTTGGATGATTATAATGTTGAAAAAAATACAATTACAATGGAATTAGTAATGGATGAAGCACATAATGCATCGAAACCACATTCGGGAGGTTGTGCACAGTATGATAGTGTTAACGGACCGACATATAACAAGAAAAGGAGATAGATGTACGGATTTGTAAAAGAAAAAAGTGAAAACACCCATATTTCAAGTTGTGAGGTATTGGAAATTGAGAATAAGTATAATATTAATTTTCCGACAATGCTTAAAGAATATTATTTACAACATAATGGTGATAAGATTAGATTATGTATTTTTACAGTTGATGAAGAAGAATTTGGGGTAGCAAAGATTGTTGAATTAAAATATGGAAACTGTAGTTTTGAAAAAATAGTAAAAAATGACAGAGAAGATGGAATTATAGATAAGCATCTATATCCATTGGCAAGAAATGAAGGTGGTGATTATTTTTATTGGGATGTAAGAGATGAAAATGTATATATGATATATTGTGATGATGTGGAGAATCCAGTTTGGGTATGTGATTCTATTAAAGCATTTTTTGACTTAATGGAAAATAATCAAACATAAATGATTGGCTATATAATTTTTTGTTAGATTCATTAGATGGTGAACAAATAGAGGTGAGCAAAGAAATGCTTTCAAAGCGGATTATATTTTGAAGCTGGAAAAACGAGAGGAGGAAAAAGCAAAAAAAGAAGCAGGGCAGGGAGAAAATATACCGGATAATCTGATTACATGGGTATTTCAGGATGACTTTATTCCCAGAGGAAAAATCACTAAGGATGGGAATTACAGTATTATAAGTGACTATCTGGGAACTCCAGTGGAAGCCTATGATGAAGAGGGAAAGAAATCTGGATATCTATGGGAGTGTAAAAACGGAGGAAGCATTAGGTGAAAAGAATTTAATTCCATTCCGTTTTCAGGGACAGTATGAGGATGAAGAGACGGGATTGAAGAGAGGAAGACCATATTCAAATGCTGTTTCGTCTAAAGAGGTATTAGTTGAAGGAAGAGTACCTGCA
>NZ_CALGRE010000013.1 GCF_937958975.1 uncultured Eubacterium sp.
CCGGCAACCCTGAGAGTGGTGAATCTTATGGTGCAGACAACCTGTTGAAGAGTCGTCAGGGTGTATATGTACGCAAGTGTATATCCTCTCATGATTATCTTCTCCATTTAACTCACCTTCAATTTTATTGCTAACCAAAACATTATTATTAAAACTTGTATTAGACTTATCTTCATACGCTTGTGTTATATCTTCTATCTGTTTGTTTATCGTCGATATAAATGTAGTTTCTGGTAAACTAGTAGCCAAATCAGAATGAATAATATTATCTTCCTTTTCCACCTTCGAATGTGCATATTTATTCCACACTTTTACCACTTCATCTTGGTAAATAGCAGTGATACCAACCGAAATGAGTATAAATAGCATACCAGCCCCAATGCCAATTTTTTTAAAAACAGGTTGTTCCCTAATATATTCCTTAATCTTGTTTTTCATAATAACAATCCCTCTTTCTATTTGTATTATTTTGTTAAATTATACATATTATGCTAGAATTTTATCACACAATCTAATTGTTATCCATAATAATCTATAAAATATAAATTTGTAATTTAAACAATTTACGAATAAATATATTACCCTTAAACATACTCATTATAAGTCCATTTTCCTAAAAAGAGGATAATTTATGTCTGCTCTGCATCCGAAACATAAATTATCCTCCAATAAAATCATTTCTTAATTTTTAACTAATTTACCATTACAAATTTCCACTGCTGGTTTGCCTGTGCTTTATAATCCCACTGCTGTACATTTCCACCAGCTGATTTTGACCATCCGCCAACTTCCAAACTCTTATTACTATTCTTATTAATAAGGAATGAATATCCATCATTTACATATGTAACATACCATCTCTTATTTGTGCCATAATCATTATTGTAAATAATTGCATTCGCACCATTAGATTTTGAGTATGAATCAACAACTACCGGCTTACTATTTAATACACTTATAATGTAATATGTAGAATCTTCTTTATTAAATATTACTTTCCACTTCTGTGCATTTGTGCCATTGTCTGTCCACTGTTGAACATTTGCACCAGCTGCTGTGCTTCCGTTTGAAACGTCAAGACAAAGACCGCTGTGACGGTTTACAATCTTGTAGATAGCTCTTTCAACCTTGATAGAAGAAACTTTATCATTCCAATCATTTCCGACATATGACATATCGGCTGTAACAACTTTTTTAGAGCCCTTATAATTGTCATCTGCATATAATGTTACTTTATAACCCCAAGGACATTTAATAGATGACAAGTCATCATTCTTAAACCCTTTTTTCTGTAATGATGCAAGTGTATAATTACCAATTCCTAAGGATGCCGACCTTCCACCATAATTTGCATCCTGATAAATATAAATATCTCCTGAAGTAGTATTCACAGACGAACTGCTCGAGCCACTCGAACTGCTGCCGGATGAACTACCAGAACTGCTTGAACTTCCTGACTTATGAGTATATGTATAGGAAGATGTATCTTTTGTATATCCACTGGTATCACAGTGTGTAAACCAATACTTTACGGTACTTCCATTACTTAATCCATTAATTGTATAAGTAGCTTTTGTTCCAGACTGATTCATTCTGACATTTTGCTGTGCTCCACCATTGACAGTGTAATGAATATCAACCCATTTAGAATTATTTACATATGCCTGCGCTGTACTTGCTCCTGTATATTTCAATCCCATTCCGCTTGCAGGTGTAGATGTATTTGAACTGCTGCTTGATGAACTACTGCCTGACGAACTGCTTCCACTTGATGATGAACCGCTGTCAACATTGCTTGATGATGAACTTGTATAAGAAGGACTCTCCTGATATACACGAACATAATCAACCTTCATTTCCTGTGGAAATGCGCCGTCATTAATTGAAAATCCCGGCCAATTACCACCTACTGCCACATTCAATAATAAATAGAATGGTCTATGCATTTCCTCTGTACCACCTGCATTATTTCCAATATACATCTCATAGATTTTATTTCCATCTACAAACATTTTTATATACTGTTTGTCCCACTGTACTGCATATTTATGGTACTGTGTAATATCAAAATATCCTGAAGACAATCCATAATTTGCATGACCATTATTATCCCAATGACATGTACCATATGTTTTATTTTCAGCATTGATGGCTTCCATAATATCGATTTCACCACATTTTGGCCAACCTACACTGCCAATATTAGCTCCAAGCATCCAAAACGCCGGCCAGATACCCTGACTTGACGGTAAAGCAATTCTAGCTTCTACATATCCATAAGTAAATGTAAATTTGCCATTTGTATTCAGACGAGCTGATGTATAATTTTTTCCACCGTAAGATTCTTTTTTTGCTCTGATATGTAATGCCCCTCCTGAAACGTAAGCATTATCTTTTCTATTTGTGTAATACTGAAGTTCGTTATTTCCCCAGCCGCCACCGCCTGTCTCATAATTCCATTTTGATGTATTAAGTGATGTCCCATTAAATTCATCACTCCATACAAGCTTGGATGATGTTGTTGCAGCTGCATTAACTTTGGTTTCACTCTTCGTAAATGTCATTCCCACTGATGAGGCTATCAATGCCATCGATAAAACTGTCGCAATCGCTTTGTTTAAAATCCTTTTCCTCATAAGAAAACCTCTCTTCCATATTATATACTATAAATTTAGAACAATTTTTAGTCTACATCAAGCATCATTTTTATATAAAAGTATTCTTTTTTCAGAAAAACGTTTTTTGTTTTTTTAATATAATTTTAATATTTTCTTATGACTATTATCATTCCCTTTTCAAAAACAGCTTATTTATGGTTATTTTCCGCATTTTTTTATTTATTTTATATCATATTATTTTTATAAAATCTCTATATCCCCTTTTTTACAAGTCTCTCACATTACAAAGCATGATTTTAACATTTTTCGCATGGTTTTTACACTTTTACTGTTCTTCTTATTTTTTCATAAATTGTCCTATATTCTCTCTGACATACTTTGCCAAAAAACTGTCTAACGGTTCCTTCATACATAATTGTTCAAATCGTTCATCAAACTTATCATACTCATATCTTTCATACTGACTTTCCAATGCTTTTTCGTCATCAATTTCAAATGATGATAAATCAGACAAATCAATTAAATTTTCCTTTATAAAATTCTCATATAATTTTCTATAGTTTTCTGCCCCTATAATATTCAGGTTTTTACTTACAAATGGAGCTAAAATCCTGCTAGAATTACTAAAAAACTGAAATAATCCACCATTCTCCACTTCATTTTTAAAATATTTAACAATATAAAATACCTTCTTTTCTTTATTTAACAAATCTAAATTTTCAGCTATTGTTTCATAGTCTTTTTCTTTTTGAATGCGAATGTCCATTGCCAAAACCAAATCCTCATCATCCAGTTCTATTAACTCCTCCGGCGTCATATTCAAACTCTTCTCTTCTATCTTTTCATACTCTTTAATCATCTGATAAAATGGACTTAGACGATTCTTTGACCAAAATACTAAAACTGTAAATGCAATAAACACCACAAGGGTTAAGCCACCATAAAATATGTCACCTCTCATAAAACTGACAAATGCCGCAATTATAGATAATAGTATTAAAACTAACATAAATACCATGGCTGATATAAATTGTCTCTTTATTTTTCTAAACATTCTTATCTCCTTATGTATAAAAGGAGCTGCACTTACATGGCAGCTCCTCCCTTATTGCTTACTTTATTCCTGCAACCGCATGATTCCAGTTAAACTCTATTTCTTTGTACTGACTATCCACCACGGAAAGAATATCCGTGTACAAATAATCATGCCTTGCTTTTGTAGTCATCATACCATTTCGATACAATCTGTCAGCAATTCCATATATCGTATATTCATATGTATCCGAATACACATATTCACCATCACTTAACTTCGCATATGCGCGGATTCTCCAGCCTGCATTATATTCATCCGGATTCTTTGTAGCAAATTTCATTGTCATCGCATAACTTGTAGTATTATCTGATTGAGAATATGGTGTATCTAATTTTCCAACCGATGTACTCTCAAAGCTTTGAACATATTGATTCTCACTTCCCACATATAATTCAGACTCTGATACATATTGAGAGAGCGAGTATACAATTCCGGAATTGATAACATCTTTTCCATTAATTTTACTACCCACAGAGTAAACCGTTCTCATTCCCTTAGATACTGTATTAATCTGATACCCATTTATTGCTATTCCGTCGCTGCCGGTAATAGTTGATGTATCATCCTCATCTACAACACTTACTTTAAAATTATCAAAGTCTAACTTTCCATTAGGGAAACCGTCAATACCAAAAACATGACCAAATAAAGCAACACTACCTGTCGTTCGGAATGGATAATTTTCTGCAATGACCTTATTATTCATATAAACTGTATAAACCTGGTCTTCCATATCCACTACAACTTTATAATTGTTCCATGTATCATATGTAAAATCAGCCGCTTTCACAGAACTTGAAGCCGATTTTTTCAGTATAACTTTGTGTTCCTGATTCGTATTATCAAAAGCTATTGTTGTAGCACCTGCATCTAACTGATTCTTTGCAATAAATGCATTTGCATATCTAAGTTCCTCGTTGAAACGTGCAGAAAACTCAACAATTATTTTTTCATCACATTTTGCGATTACATCACCAACATAAGGTAAAAACATATTCACATGTCCGCTGGCAGAATCAGTGGATAGCCTCAGGAATTTGTTTCCGTTTTCCTCCACAATTGATGCTGCACCACCATTGTCAATACGGGTTACATCAATACCATATGGCAATAATGCCCCTGTTGTATCATTTTCAAAATCCCTGTAAGCATTGTACGTTGTTTTTCCTGCCGTAAGCTTAAGTGAATTATCTAACACTTTATGTGCGTCGTCAATAGCTTTCAACGCTGTCTCTGCCTGTTTCTCTGTCACAGTACCGGAAGATGCCAGCGTTTCTGCCGCAGCGATTTCACTTACTAATTTGTTATAAGCATCTTTGCTATAGCATCCAACTGTATCTCCCAATGGATACGAATACTTTTGAATTGTATTCTTTCTCGCACTTACTTTATCTGTAAGCTCCGAAGATATTGTTCCCTTGTTTGCTGATTCAACTTTTGTACTAAAATCATCAAAATCTACTCTGCCATTAGCAAAACCACTAATACCAAAGAGCTGTCCTGTTAATTTTGTTCCGGTTGAATCTCTAAATGTATAATCTGTTGCAACTAAAACATCATCAATATAAACAGAGTATGTTTTTCCGTTACAATTTCCTACCATCTTGAAAGAATACCATTGTCCGGAATTGAAATTCTGCACTTTAATCTTACTGCTGCCATTCTGCACTCTGATTTCTTTGACCTGATTTGCATTTTCAAATGCCGCAACCATTGCATATTTGTCAGTATCATTTCGAATCATCGCTGCATTTGCATATTGGAATGTCCCGGTGAATCGTGCCTTAAATTCAATAATAGCTCTCTCATCTGCATTCGGACTCACATCTCCTGTAAATGGAAGGAAAATATTTGCTTTTCCGGCAGTCGTTCCGGTTGTAACACGAAGATATTTATTTCCATTTTCCTGCTGAATCGTTGCTTCTGCTCCATTTGACAATTCTTCTGCATCGAATCCAAACGGATATTTTCCTATTTCATCATCTTCAAAATTCCGGTATGCATTATAAGTTTCTGTATATTTTGTCAATACCTGAGAATCCTTTAATGCCTGCTTTGCTGTGTCAATTGCAGTAATTGCTTTATTTGCTGTTGCCTCTGTCACATTGCCGCCCTGTGCTAATTTTTTTGCATCTTCAATTGCCTGTATATATGTATGGTAAGCTGTTTTACTATAACATCCAAAAGATGTTCCAAGCGGATAAGATACATTGTCCGCTTCCGCCGCTTTTGTCGCAACTGTCTGCTGTAATGATACCTTTGCTGCTGTACCTTCACGAGAAGATACTTTCCAGTTATCATCTGTCGGCGTTTCCGTTCCTGTTGTCAGATAAATTTTATCCACATGCAGTCCATCTTCACGCTCCCATAAAACAAATGAATGTTGTCCTGTACTAGAAACATTTACGGCAGCTACCTTTTGCCAATACCATTTTTCATCTTTACTGTCACTGTGAAATCCACCGCCACCGGTAAACTCTCCACTAACCAGTTTATTATCAATACCACCACGAATAGAATCGGACGCATTATCTACATAACGCCAGCGAAGCCATACATTGTAAGTACCCGCAGTATTAAACTTAATTCTATATCCCAATTCCGGACTGTAATTAACAAACTGTGAATCAGACCATCCTGAACCTTTATCCGGCAGTCTCATTGCAAGTCCGGTATCAGATTGTGTAAGTCTCCACTCATTTTCTACTCTTCCACTAACTTCACTTGCCTTTGCTTTTTTAGAAATCGTATATGCATACATATCTGATGTGAGCTGCTCCTTAGAATCCAGAACATTTTCCATCGCATATTCTGCTTCGATAGAAACTTTTCCGCCACTCTCTAAAAATGCACCACTTCCCCATGTAGACATGATATCTTTTTCGTCCAACTTGGCAGATGTTCTTGGCATTGAACTTACACTATCTGTAAACGTTGTATTGTACTTACTGTGATAACTCTCGTCCGGACCTAATGCACTTTCCGTAACTGAACCATTTGTATAGATAACCAGTTTATCAATCGTAATAAAGTTATCTACCATCCAAAGCTTTAATGTATGCTTTCCTGCCGATAAGTTTGGCAATGTCACAACGTGTTTTTCAATCTGACGATATAAATTCTGTTTCCATTGTGGATTCTGATTGCTTGTCGTTCCCTCATCAGTTGCTGTAGAAGAAATTACAATCGGATTCTGCCCATCCACAGAAACTGCAAATCTTATTTTTCCATTAGGAACTGCGTTCATTGTCGGTAATCGATATACCTCCAGTGGAAATGCACCTGATGATGTCAAATAGAAATCATAACTCAGAGATGGTGATGTCGATGAATTAATATTATTTTCATCTACCAATCCAAGCTGTGTGTCATATGCCTGCATCATATCTCCATCAAAACCGCGTCCTGCATTGTAGCGAACAGTCCAGCTCTTTTCTCCCGCAGCAGATTTTGTTGTATAATGCTCTGCCTGCATCGAAACATATCCATCCGATTCTACATAACAATTCGAAATTCCTGATGTTACTGCATCCACTGTAATTTTAACTCTTTTCGCTTTATCACCGGACGTAATCGTAACCGTTGCAGTCTTTCCTGTTGCTTTTGCGTAATCACTGATTGTCACCCAAACTCTCTGTTCTTCGTTAAACGTTCCTGATGTCGCGGAAAGTTTTACCCAGCTCTGGTCTGATGTTGCAGTCCATGAAACACTTCCCGCACCTTTATTGAAAATATCAATAAACTTTCCATCCTGATTATACTGCGTAAAATGTAAATCAGATTTTTTATTCTTTGGCATATTTTCGCCCTGAACAATGACACCCATCTCTGCTTTTCCCAACTCCAATGTCGGATTTGTCCCAGGAAGCTGCGTCGTTACCGGTGGAGAATAATTTTCCGGATCAATAAGACCTTTCCATTTTCCATTGGCTATCTCACTATAATAAGCAATTTCCGTCTTTCTCTGCTTTTCCACCTTGATAGACAAATCTGAAAAGTTTTGTGCTGATGCCATACGTCCCTGCTTATATGCCAGGTTACTCTTATCTGCATAGTAGAACATCTTATAGGTGAGATAAGTCCAATTCATTTTACATTGAACTAACTCATAGAATGCAGTTTTTGCAGATGATGATAGACTGTTTGCAACCGTTCTTGCTCTATTATACAAGTCCTGATAAACTGACATTCGTTTCTCCCATTCGTTATAGTTCATCTGCTCAAAAATCCCCAGCTTCATATGCTCAACCTTTCGCACATTTGTGTGATGATAGAAAGTATTGAGAATATCTGCCACTTCATTTACTGTAGAATCACTCATAGAATTTCCAAAGTTTCTCTTCAGCCATTCTTTCGAAAACCCTACGGAATCATTCGTATATTTATCTACATCCCAGCCACAGCGAATAAAATAATCCATTTCGCCTTCTGCCGGTTTAATATCACCGACATTAAGCACCCAAATCTGTCGAATATTTGTCTTCCAGCATTTATTTAATTCTTCACCCATAACACTTAACGGAATGGAACTCATCCACAAATAACTCTGGTCTGCCGGCGCCCAATAAGACGCATGATAGTAAATACCACCGCCGGAACGTGCCCGTTCCGAAGCCGTAGGTGTACTACGCACCATACCATGATTGTCATCGCACCAAATGACATTCATATCACTTGGCAATGTGAACTTTGAATTATTATAAAGCTGTAATACCTCTTTGTATGGAAGAATTGCTTTACAGACTTTACTTGTCTTATCTTTTCCTAAAACTTCCTGCATAACAGTTATCTGGTCAGCAATAATCTCTGAAAGTAACCCGGCTTTTCGGTCCTGTGTATTTGTACCATACTTATCCCATTTTGAATTACTCAGATTTGCAGTATTAAACGGTTCGTCACCAGTACCACGCATACCGAACAGCCACTGTGCTTCCGTATCCTTGTGACGTGTGATACTGTCTCTCCAAAATGCACGGATGGCTTCCGGATTAACGGTATAGTCATAGGAGAGCGTGCTGGCGCTAATTCCTTGTGCTTTGGCATACTTCGTCTTAAAGGTTCCCCATTCATCTCCAGCAGATACTGTCTTACGCATTACTACACCATACTCACGAATCGTATCAATATTTTCTGAAATATTATCAAATGCGTTTACATGCATTGCCGGCCATATATAATTTCCCTTTAATCGAAGAATCAATTCAAATATCTTGGCATAAATTGCAGCGCCCATTTTACCACTTCCGTTATTCTCCGGATTAAACTTATTTACAACCCAACTATTTAATTTTTCCTCATCATTAATAAAAATACCACGATACTGTACATCCGGTTTATCTGTTAAAGATGTACCGGATGGCATATATACATTTGTCTTTGTCTGAATCGGTACATCGGCAAAATAATACCAAGGTGAAACACCCATCTGTTCTGAAACCTCATATGTACCAAAAATGGCGCCACGATTATCTGAACCAACAATCACCATCGTATTTTTATCAATAACTTTAATCAAATATGCTTCCCATTTTCCTTTAATCGCATTGACTTCTGCTGTAGTAATCTTTCCACTGGAAATCAAGTTTTTAATCAGATTACTTTTATTTAATGTACCAATCAATACTACAGGACCACTTGGCAGGGAGGTACTCTTACTGATTGTCGGCGTTTTTCCCGTAACTCTTTTTACATCCGCCTGAAAATCTTTTACAACTCTCTGCACAGGCGCCTCTTCACTGGAATCCACCCAAATTGTTGCAGCCGTACTCCCTGCAACAATTGGAAAGTCATTAGAGGAGCCGTTCTCTGAAACCTTACCCGCCACTGCCGCTGCAACATTTGTAAGCGAACCGGCAAGCATGGTTATAACCATGAACAGGGACAATAATCTTTTTATCTTCTTTTTCATTTCATTTACATCCTTTCTTTTTTCTAATGTCTTTTCAATTAGTTAATGAATCAATAAGGTTTTAAAATTGTATTTCCCCATTCGAAATCTACTTCTTTATAATTTGAATTTACTTTCTTTAAAATTGTATTGTATAGATAATTGTGCGTATCATATGTGTTCATACGGCAATTATCATACAAGTATTTTGCCACCTCATACACTGAGTATCCGTTTACTCCACTGTACACATACGTTCCATCTTCAAGTACAGCATACGTTCTCACTTTATATTTCGATTCAAACATACTTGCACTATTTTGTGCAAAACACATCGTTCTAACAAAATATGTCGCAGTCTCAGATGTTCCCAAAATATAAGAGGAGGTTCCTATATCTGTTGACTGGAATGCCCTAACATATCGGCTGTTAGATGCAACATTCATATCCCCATCTGAAATACCGGTGTTCATATTATTTACTTCACTCACCCCATAAATAATTCCCCAATGAACAACTTTCTTTCCGTCAATTTCAGGCTCTACAGAACCAACGACTCTATGACCTTCCAGCTTTGTACTTATCTGATGTCCAATAACCTTAACCTTATCTGAAGTTGCCAAACCATATTTGTCAATAACAATATCCTGTGCTGTTTTCCCGGTTGTTTGTTCTTCTGTAACCGGCTCTTTTGTGGTCGGCTCTTGCGTAGTCGTTTCTTCATTTTTCACCGGAACAAGTTTCCAGAGCTGATAGTCGCTATTCATATATTTTCTCTGTTCAACATATCCACTTCCACCTGATATTTCAGATGTGTCCGTGAGAGCAAATAAGCTTGCCTTATTGACAATACGATATTCACCATTCCCCATATGTTCAAATCTAAACTTCTGAGATGCGGAACCGTTAGCTGTGTAAATCTGATAGCTTACCTTTTTATCCTTAGAACCTGATGGATTATCAAACGCCCTTGTTGGAGCACACTCAGGAATAATGTTAAACCATTTATCCGGATTACTCTTAAACTTAAATCTCTGCGCTATTGTATCATTATTTTTATATGTCTGAACCTTAACTCCATTAGAATCTCCTTTATTCGGAATATCCATAACCTTTCCTGTTCCGACATTTACAATCTTATAATAATCCGTTGTATTAACCGGTGACACATAAGCTTTAGATGGTCTGGATACAGCTACACCCTGTTCGATTGGCTCACCAAAGAACGGAACACCACTGTCAGTCCATGTAAATCTCTGCGCTCTGATTGATCTTGTCCATTTACTTCCACTGTATCTTGCACAATGATAAATAATCCAATTCTCTGTTCCATCCACTGATTTTACAAATGTATTGTGACCCGGACCAAAAGTATACTCTGTTTTCTGAAATACTGGATTTGCACTCTTTGTCCAAGAGGACGCATTCAGGAAATTTCCATTTGTACATGTTAACATTCCCAGACAATAGCTATCTGTCCAGCTTCCTGCCGCAGAATAAATAATAAATACTTTATTTCCATTTATAAGAACCTCCGGTCCTTCGTTAATCGCCGAACCTCCTGATTTTTCCCAGGAATTTGTTGGCTTCGAAATACACACTCTCGAAGAAGACAGCGTCCATGGATTACTCATTCGGGCAATATATAGATTTTGTTCGTTTCCATTTGATACATCCCAGCCTGACCACACAAAATAGTTATCTCCATTATATGTAAATACTGTTCCGTCAATAGCCCAACGGTCGTTGGATGAATCATATATTTTTCCTTTAAATGTATAACTTCCATCAAGAGGATTATCCGGATTTGTACCTCCCTCTAATACATACATTCTATGATTTGCATTTGAACCATCATCAGCTGCAAAATAAACATACCATCTGCCACTTACCCAGACCAGCTCCGGTGCCCAGATTTCTTTACTGTACATTCCGGTGCTTGGTGCTGTAAATACTGTTGTAGCTGCAAATGATGACATATTCTCGAGACTACTTAACAGTGCAATTTTGACAGTATTTCCTGAACCTGAGTAACAGTAATAATATTTACCACCTGCAAGAACTACCGATGGGTCTGCACCATCAGGTTTGCTTGGTTCGTTAAAAACATACTCATTTGCAAGCTTTGTAATCTTCCAGAGCTGTCTGCTGTCATTTGCAATTACCTGCTGTCTGATGGCAACATCCTTCTCCGCATCAGTTGTCCCCTTCTCATTTGTCATGTCAGCAAGTGCCATTCCACTCTTCTTGTTGATAATCCTGTAATTACCATCACCATCGCTTTCAAGTTTAAATTTCTGCGCATCGGTACTGTTTTTTGTGTAAATTTGAAACTGTGTTCCAGCCGCGGTACTACTTGCCGGATTGTCAAATACGCGTGTAGGCGCAACCTTTGGAATTATAAAATAGTAATCCTCTCCCGGCACCTTTTCAAATGAAAACTGTTCGGCATTTGAATTGTTAATGGTCCATGTATGTAGAAGAACCTTATCCTCATCCTTTCCACTTGGAATGTCAATCATTCTACCCGTGCAGACATTTGTGATATTATAATACACTGCCTCCTTTACCGGTTCTGTCGCAGCATTTACTTGTACATTTTTCCACTTTGAAATACCTTCAAACAAAACCGTCACAGCCATTACAACTATCAAAATATAGCTCAACACTTTTCTTAGTTTCATAATAAATTACTCCTTTTCCTTCCTTTATTTTTTAGTAAAATATAAATCCCCTCCTCTTTTAATACATTCTTCTTTTTATTGCATATTTAAAATAGCCAGCCGATTATAAAAAGTTCTGCATTAAAAATTTATATAATACTTTCCCATATTTATTTTATATTTTCGGATATTGGTTATATATAAAATTCATGATATTTTTATCAAATTTATGCTTTTGAAAAATTATAAAAACGTTATTATTTTATTTTGTTAAATTCATTAAAATTTTATATATATAAAACAAAATGAGTGGACTAAATTTAGTCCACTCTAATACCATTAACACAGGAGTTTTGTCTCCTGTTCTGTTTCAAAATATTCTCTATTCTTTCAAAATCGCCTCACTTACTTCTGCCAAATGTTCTCTGATTTTGATATGCTGCGGACAAGCTTCCTCGCACTTTCCGCATTTGATACATTCATCTGCACGTTTCATGCCATGACCGCCTACCAGCCAGCCTTCCTGATGTTTTGCTGCATCTAAGTCACTGTAAAGAGTAAGGTAATTCATTGCTGTAAACGACCCCGAAATACCAATATTCATCGGACAAACCTTAGCACAATAATTACATGTGGTACAAGGAATTAAAGGTATTTTAGCGAGTTCCTTCTGCGCTTTCTTCAAAGTTTCTTTTTGCTGCTTCGTAAGTCCGGTAAAAGATTTCATATAAGATAAATTATCTTTCATTTGTTCTATGTTGCTCATGCCTGAGAGGACTGTAATTACCCCTTCCAAATCAGCTGCAAATCGAACAGCCCATGATGCAGACGAAGCTTGCGGCTCCGCTTCCTTTAGCACCTTTTCGACAGTTTCCGGAGGTGTTGCCAGCATACCGCCCTTAACCGGTTCCATGATGATAACCGGTTTACCATGTTTTCGTGCTACCTCATAGCAGCGTCTGGATTGTACGGCAGGATTCTCCCAATCAGCATAATTAATCTGTAATTGTACAAACTCCATTTCCGGATGAGCATTCAGAATCTCGTCCAGCTCCTCCGGAGTAGAATGAAAAGAAAATCCTATATGCCTGATAAGTCCGGCCTCTTTCTTTTCCTGAACCCAATTCCACATATCGAAATCATCAA
The DNA here is from genome assembly GCF_937958975.1 of uncultured Eubacterium sp. Classification (GTDB taxonomy): domain Bacteria; phylum Bacillota; class Clostridia; order Lachnospirales; family Lachnospiraceae; genus Eubacterium_G. Next base: position 13,411 of record NZ_CALGRE010000013.1, read on the forward strand.
AATAGTGTGTTCTTCCTTCCCCTAAATTATGTAACAAATAAAAATCAAAATATCCTGCCCCTGTCTGTTTTAAAGATATATCAAATTGTACACACGCCTCTTCTCTTGTCTTGCAGTTAATCCATGCCGCATTTTTTGTAGCCAATTGATAACTTTCTCTTGGATAACGTTCCACCAATGCCTGACGGATTGCATCTTCACTGCCGGCGTAAGCCCATGCCGTATCAAAATAAGTAAATCCCGCTTCCATAAACAAATCTACCATTTGCTTTATCTGTTCCATATCGAACGCTCCATCCTTCTGTGGAAGACGCATTAAACCAAATCCCAGTTTTTTAATTTCTTTCCCCAATTCGCTCTGCATAAAATCTCCTTTCAAAATCATCTTTATTAATTTTCAATTCCGAGAGCTTTCACCGCTTCTTCTCCTGATTCGCCACTACTTATTCTCTTTCCTTCCATCCATGTGCCACTTCCGGCAAGAGATTTTAAATTCTCTGCGGAAGAACCAATTTCACTTCCTCCCGATGTACAAAACGGTATAATTGTCTTTCCCGAAAAATCATAACTTTCCACAAAGGTTGCCAAAATTCTCGGTGCTTCTCCCCACCAGATGGGATAGCCTAAAACGATTCTATCATATTGCTCCATATGTTCTATTTTACCAGAAATAGCCGGCCTGCTTGACGAATCTTTCATCTCCTTCGTGCTTCGGCTCTTTTCATCATTGTAATTCAAATCATCGGATGTATATGGCTGCTCTGGCACAATCTCATGCATATCAGCATCCAATTTCTTTGCAATCGCTTCTGCTACACCTTGTGTCGTTCCTGTACAAGAAAAATATACTACCAAAGTATCTGATTGTCCGGAAGGTGTTTCAACCAAAGTATTTCCATTAACAGATGTTTCTTGATTTTTTGTTTTTGTCTCTTTTGTCTTATTTTCTGTCTCTGTATTTCCACATGCTGTTATTGTCAAACATGCAAAAATTGTCAATAATATCATACCAATTCTTTTTTTCATATCTTTACTCCTCGTCTTTCCTTATTCAGCAGCCTTTTGAATACATGAAATAGCATTTAAACTTCGTGGATATCCAATATACGGAAGATTCTGGGAAACAACTTTTATCAAAAACTCCTTATCATTTCCTAAGTTCATATTTCCTTTTGCATGTGCAATCAACTGTGGCTCACAACCTCCCTGTGCCGCCAAAAAGCAAAATGTTATCATTTCTCTTTGCACAAGTGTCAATCCGGTTCTCGTATAGTAGTCTCCAAAACAATTTGCCGCCAGCCAGCGATTTATATGACCATTTTTCCATGCTTCTTTCATTCCATCACCAAAGATATCTACCTGCGTCTGTATGCCCTTTTCTAAACGGTCATCCAATGTTGTCGTCGCCTGTCCTTCCAACGGCAATGTAATTCCTTGCTTTAAAAAAATTTCATTGGTTTTATTGATAAATGATAATACTCTGCCAATACCAAGATAATCTACAGACTGATAAACAATTTCTTTTATCTGAACAGGCGTAAGTCCAGCCTTTAACGCTCTCGGAAGCATAACTCCAAATTCATCCACTCCCTGACAACCAATCAGTGTCGCTAAAATTGCCATATATCTTGTCTCTTCCGGTAATTGCTGCCCTTCTTCATTTACAACTTCCTCATAGGCAAAATGCTCAAATCGTTCCATAAATTCTGAATCTGTCTCATATAAATTCATTTCTAACCTCCGCTCAATCTAATAAATTTTGTACAATGAATAAATCAATTGTAATGGCATTCTAGTTCAACATTATATCCAACAAAAATACCAAACTTTACAAAAAAAATAGATGTTCTAGTAAACACCTATATTTTAGTTCAAAACTATGAAAATATCTAATACCTATATCAAATCATTATGTATGCTCTAAAGGCATTATTTTATATCCTGTATAAATAAAATTTATATATTTTCGAACACGGCATCCATTTTCCTCGTCACCATCTCAAAAAAACTCCTGCATACCACATCAGTATACAGGAGTTCATTATTTTAATACTTTATACCTTTTGAAACGGTAAAGAATGACCATTTCAAAACTTTGCTTCGCAAAGCACGTCCCTTCAGGACTGGGAAAATACGATTTTTAAACGCCTGATGCGTTTAGAAATCTATCTCATTCCGACCTTACGGTGCATTACTTACTAGCAATAGCTGCCTGTATTGAGTGGCAACCTTGTGGGAGTCGTTTTCTAAAAAAATAATAGTGTTATCTTTCGCGTTTCCTTCCACTTTGCATAGCACCGGTTCTGTGGATGTTCTAAGTCTCCATTCAAAATAATCATCATGAACAACTATCTGATCTATGAATGTTTCAACTATGTCTTCTGGAATATCTCCACTGATAACATCATACTTTTTTTCCAGCAAATCCGTAAGTAATTGAATCTGCGTTTTTACATTTGAAACTATTGCGAAATTTTTCACATCACGCTTCAATAGTTCTGAATCAATGTACTCAATCTGCTTTTTGAAGACTCCTTTCTTTTCCTCATAAACTTCTTTTGAAATATCTCCTTCAACACGAAGTTCAACAAGATTGGAAAGTTTTTCTTCATATTTCTTTCGTTTTTTATTTAATTCTTTTACTTCATCAGTATAATCTACAACATTTTCATCTTTAATCGTTGCATTTAACATTTCTATTGCTCTATTAATAATTTTGTCTCTTTCTTTCCATAAATCATTAAATAGCCAATGTGCAACTATCTTTAATTTCCACTCCGGAAACATCTTGGTTGTGCAGCAACCTGTTGTATCTAATCCTTTTTTAAGTCTAGTACGATATGAGCCATGATTTTTCTGTTTGTAACATTCAAAGCCATACCGTATTCTTCCATCCTTGTATTTATGCCATTTTCTTCGCTCAAAATTAGAACCGCATTGGCATTTTAGTATTCTTGCATAGGCACTTTTGGGTGGATTAATTGCATGCTTTCCTCGCAGTCTGTTTACAGTTTTCGCATCTAATCTTCTCTGACAATCATTAAACAATTTCTCCGAAATAATTGGCTCATGTTTTCCCATAATTTCAATTTTGTCAACCTCGTCATAATTGTTGATTTTCTTTTGTTCAAGATAGTCAGGAACATATTGTTTTCTATAAACAATTTTTCCACAATAGAATGAATTTCTAAGTAAGCGCGAATAGTTCCCGGTTGCCAATGCGTAAGCCCTGTGGAAGTAATTCTTCCTCTTTTCTCAAGCTCATATGCTATCTGCTTACATCCCATTCCATCATGATACATATTAAATATCATTTTTACTGTTTCAGCCTGTTCCGGATTCACAACCAACTCTCTTCCAACTCTGTCATATCCAAGAATATTTCCATTGCCATACAAGACTCCGTTTTCAAAAGAAATCTTCTGTCCTGCCTTAACTCTTACAGATGTTTTTTTGCTTTCATTCTGTGCTAATGTAGCCATCAATGTAAGTCTTAACTCTCCGTCTGTATCATCAGACGTTCTAATATTATCTTCTGTAAAATAAACCTCTACTCCGTAAGATTTCAGTTTCCTTGTTTCCTGTAACGTATCTACAGTATTTCTTGCAAATCTACTAACTTCACGGGTTAAAATTAATGAAAACATGCCATTTTTAGCATCCTCCATCATCCTCAAAAAGTTTTTTCTCTTCTTAACAGATGTTCCTGTAATTCCTTCATCAACATATCTTCCAACAAGTTCCCATTCAGGATGCTGTGCCAAAATATTGTTATAGTACTGAATCTGATTTTCAAGAGCATTAATCTGTGCTTCATGCTCCGTTGATACTCTGGCGTATATTGCAACTTTTCTCTTCATAATTTACTCCTATCCACCAGGTTATCAAATATAGATTTTAGCATAGTATAGCATCATAACCTGGTTAATTCAATATTTACAAAGCCAAGGTGCAAAACATCTTGGCTTTTTGAACTATTCGTTATCATATTTTATTTCCACTGCTCTAACTAATTCTTCCGGTATGTTTTTGTTCCTGCCAAGTTCTTTTATTAAACATAAGGCAAGAATGTCCACTCCTTTGTTTCTATCCTTATCACTAAATTTAACTTTAAATTCATTCTGAATTTTTGTTCTCATTAGTCCCCTCATCAGTTACAAGTAATTCTGTAATTCCTTTTGAATTATGTTCAATAGAATCTTCCTGTCGCAGATTTCTATTTTCCATTCCGATAGGGATACAAACCTTTCGCAGCCTGTCATAAATTCTTTTATATGTAATATTCTCGTCAAAATTACATTTATCCAAATTTAGATTAGTTGTTATTATAATTGGTTTCTCAGCTGCAGTTCTCTCATCAATAATCCAATAAACATTTTCTAGCGAATAGTCCGTATTTCTCTCTGTACCAATATCATCAAGAATAAGTAAATCGTAATCACACAATTTTTCCACATAAGCATTTTTATCTGCGGCACTAAAAATGTCATTTCTGATTTTTATAAAATTCGTCATCTTCACTGTATAACCTTGATTTGTCAATGCGTTAGCTATGCAGGCAGCCATATAACTTTTCCCACTGCCAACATCTCCAATAAACATCAAACCATAATTCTGCTCCATCATGGTCTCCCACTTTAGAACGTATTTTTGTGCAATTTCCATTTTAGGATTTCGACCATCCTCATTGTCAAATTTCCAATTCCACATTGCCTTATTACTAAAACAATCGTTTTTCAATTTTGTTACCTGCTCCTTTCTCTTTCTCTCTTGCTCTTCGTTAATTTTCTCCTGCTTGGCTTTTTCATCGCAATCACATCTGCAACGAACCAACCTTGATTTTTTGTCCCAGAAATTAAAGCGTTTTGTTATTGGTTTTCCACACACTTTGCAATATTCTATTTGTTCTAATTCATTGATATTATAATTTTGTTTTTCCATTACAATCTGTCTCCTTGTCTATATTTATAATTATTTTCTATATTATTTTTATTAATATATTTATTAGTATTAGGATTACTTAAGGTTGTTCCTTTTGATTCCTTAATGTCATATTTATCGTTTTCTTTAGTACCCGTATTAAATTTGTTTAAGTCCTTACTTACATTTTCTTTATATGGTTTAATCTTTACATAAATATGATTAGGATTTCCTTTGCCTGAACTTTTCCTCTCTATTAATCCTTTTTCTTCTAACATTTTCAGTGCAGCGTAAATCGGTGGTTCCGACCTGGACAGTTTTTCTGCCATATGCTTTACTGTATAAATTACATACACTCTTCCCTGCTCATCAATCATATCGTTTTGTTTTGACAATGAAACTCTTCCAAGCAAAAGAATATATACTGAAATAGCCAAACTTGATAAACCTTCATTCCAGACAAATCTGGGACATGGATCAAAGTCCGCTAATCTTGTTTCTTTTTTATGTATTGTTTCATTTTTCCCTCCTGTGCTTCGTATTTTTTAGTGGTGTAAATGTATATTGCAAGATACGCATTTGTGGCCACAAACGCATTCTTGTTAGGGACACCCTAATACCCTGATAACAACAAACGCCAAGAGTAAAACCTACTTTTCTGTAGATTACTTCTTGGCGTTTTTTATTGTTATTAAATTGTCTTTCCCAGGTCTGACCTAATTAGTTTAACATAAAGATTTATTTATTCCTAAAACTGCGACTGCTAAAATTTTATTATTTTCACAGTAGGAATGTGAAAATAATAGTTTTATAAAATGCACTTCCCTACATAATGTCGCAAAGTTAAAGTTTGTTCTGCTAAACTTTTGTTTGTTATTAAATCTTTATGGCTATATTTTACTCTATTAATATTGCAATGTCGAATTCTATGATGGTCTATTTTTGTAGAAAAATGCATCTACTATGGTTTATTTTTAGAAATAATAAAAAAGTGGTTGGGACACGGGGTCCCAACCTGATAATAACCTTTCCAAATATACATATGCAAAATGTAGTAACTCATTAGTATTTCTATACTTTAATAAAAACTACTCGTCATTTTCCTGTTGTTGCAAATAAAACATTGTTTTCTGATTTTCAATCTCTGCTCTTAATTCTTCCTCTGTTGGTAAGTATAACTTATATTTTGATGCAAAAAGCTGTTCATTACCATGAAGAATAGAATACTTTGCAATATCCTCATCTGTATCAGAACAGAGTACAATTCCAATTGTAGGATTGTCTCCTTCACTACGTTTAAGTTCGTCATACATCCGAATATACATATCCATCTGACCTACATCCTGATGTGTAATTTTCTGCGTTTTCAAATCTATTAGTACAAAACATTTGAGAATATAATTATAGAAAACAAGATCAATGTAATAATCCTGCTTTTCTGTATGAATATGTTGCTGTCTTGCCACAAAAGCATACCCTTTCCCTAATTCCATCAAAAACTTCTGTAAATTAGACAAAATGCTATTTTCTAAATCACTTTCAGTAAAATCTGTATTTGAAGCCATACCTAAAAATTCTGCAATAACCGGATTTTTTATAAATTCTAACTTATCATTCTGATATTCCTTGGTTAGTTCATTCATTTCATTTTCTACAAGATCCTTCTTTTGAGTCTGAAGCATACGGTAATAGTACTGTGAAGAAACATTACGTTGTAATGTTCTAACACTCCATGCTTGTTGAAGCGCTTCTTTCTCATACCATTCACGTGCCTTTTCATCTTTTACTTGTAATAAAATGCGATAATGTGTCCATGATAATATCGGTTGAGATTTTCCACTCGCTGAGTGGAAAATCTCTGGATAAGTTTTATAAAATGAATAAAAATTGTATAGATTTGTTTTTGTAAAACCTTTTCCATACTCTGTTGATAATTCCTTAGATAATTTCTTTATTATCTTTGTTCCATACTCTGCCCGCTTTTCACCATGCAATTCCTCACTGGCGATTCGATAGCCCATCATCCAATTTCTCTGCACAAGAGTCATATTAACTGCCTGATGTGCAGCTTTCTGTGAGGATTCAATAATCTGTCGCATGTCTTTTAATATATCATCTGTCTCAATAAAATTATCCATAATACTATTTTGACCAGTGTTTATTAGTTTATTCTCCATATGTATTATTCTCCTTTACCACTTCTTGATACTGATTTTTTTCTGCAATAGTGCCTTAACCATTTTATCTCTATCCTTTTTTTGCTACAAAAGTAACTACACTTGTTTTCAATTCACATATTCCACTATCTCTCGGAATATCATATTGCTGATCCACCACAGTAGATTTTAATACTGTCCATTCACTAAAAGCTTTTTCAAAAATCCTTTGCATTTCTTCTGTAGGTAAGCATACTTCAAATTGTGGAAGTATTTCATTTCCTGTTTTCTTGTCAAACTCTTTTATATTAGAATTTACAACTAAACATACAATGCCATTTTTGCGGATGCCATGTTCTATTTCTCGCAATTTATTAACAAAGGTTTCTTTTGAATCTACGTGTTCCAAAGATGATACCGCCATTACTAAATCATAATTTCTTTCTTTAATTTGATAATCATCAATCGATTTAACTATTCCACATATATTTGATGTAACACCATATTCATCAGCATTAGCATAAAGTTTTTCGATAGCTAAATCCAGTATATCCACACAATCTATTTTACACAACCTATCATAATAATGTCGAGCAATACATATGCAATTTCTTCCTACTCCACAACCTAAATCCAAGACATTAATTTCTTCGTATTTATCAAACAGAGGTATCAAATCTACTACTGTTTTTATTGGTCTTATTAGCCAACTACCCTCTTTATATAGTTCGGCATTAGAATATATTTCTATATGTGATTTTCTTTCGTTTTTACGTATTTCTTTTAATCTCATTTCTTCCATTTTTCTTTTGTATCTTTTATTTTTACTCCACTGATTTATCACTTTTTTGATCTCCGTTATGAGTTGTTCTTTATTGGTAATATAATAAATATATCTTGATGCAAAATATTGCTTACTAATCCTTCTAAAGCATATTCCGCAACCACTGAATCTTTATCAGTGCAAAGAATAATACCAGTTGGCTTATTAGATTCTTCGTCATTTACTATTTGCCAATAGCCCTAATTTTCAGCCTATATTTCAAAATCTGGAGCTTATGACAAGCTTATAACTATAACGCACTACAATTTTGTTGTAAATAAATCATAATATAAATATTCTTAATTTAATGTTCCTAATTTAATTTTACTATCTAATTCCCATAACGCAGTTTTATTACTATCATACCTAAGTCTTTTTAATGCGGTATTGTAATCAACCCATTCATATTCCGTATGCTCTTGAGACAATGCCAAAATTGTTGTATCCATCCTAACAGCAAATGTATATTCAGGAATAACCAAACAATTTTCACCCCATATTTTTCTTGCTTCTTTAAAACAGTATGTTGGTATGCTATTTTGTGTATCAAGCACAGAATATTTACAATCCATACCTATGTTTGCTTCTTCATATGCCTCTCGTTTTGCAGATATTATTATAGTTTCATCCTCATCTTCTCCACCACCTGCTATAAATTGCCATACTTTCATATCATGTCTTTTAAATATGCAATATTTTACATTGCCGTTTTCAATATGATATGGAATGACTAATACCTGATATTTTGCTCTTGCCAATATATGTTCACCTCCTATAAACTGGAATTTGCGCGTTTCTACAAGCGATGCGCAGCTACACTGAATTGTCTGACGAGAGCTTGCTCACAGTCAGACACATTCAGGTGTTGATGCATAGCGCGACAGCGCGACATGAGCATGAAGCAAAGCGGAATGCTAATGCACCGCGTAGATAAACTGGAATTGCTTAAAGCAGTAAAGCAGTACCCCTTACAATTTTTTCTTTTACTGCTGATACAGTATCTTTGACTGAGTGCGTAGTTGT
>NZ_CALGRE010000014.1 GCF_937958975.1 uncultured Eubacterium sp.
GTTCTGACGTGTGCTCTTCCGATCTGTCTTAAAAGAGTACGGAAAGGAACATATAAAGACGGGAAAACCAATTGTTTATACTTCGGCAGATAGTGTATTTCAAATAGCATGTCATGAAGATGTTTATCCATTGGATGAATTATATCAATTGTGTCGTAATGCAAGAGAGATACTGACCGGTAAATATAAAGTGGCAAGAGTGATTGCCAGACCTTTTATAGGGGACGATAATAATTTTGTAAGGACATCCAATAGGAAAGATTTTTCGGTTGAGCCGGAAGATAATTTATTAACGAAGCTAAACGCGAATGGGATTAATGTATACGGTGTTGGAAAGATTCATGACATATTTTGTGGAAAAGGTGTTACAAAAAGTATACATACAAATGATAATATGGATGGTGTGAATCAGACGCTCCAATTGATGAAACAAATTGAAAAAGGATTGATTTTCACGAATTTAGTGGAATTTGATTCGAAATGGGGGCATAGGAGAGACGTACAAGGATACGCAAACGGACTGATTGATTTTGATATTCGATTAAGGGAAATTATGAATTGTTTGAAAGATGATGATTTGTTAATTGTTAATGCTGACCATGGATGTGACCCTACTTATCAGGGAACAGACCACACAAGAGAATATATACCGGTTTTGATGTATGGGAAAAAGGCAGGAAAAAATGTGAATCTGCATACATTACAGTCTTTTGCAGATATTGGTCAGACGATAGCAGATAATTTTGGATGTCAAATTCAAATGGGAAATAGTAAATTAAAAGAGATTGTAGGAGAAAGAGAATGTGCGAACAAATGCATTTAAAAGTGAAAAAAGGTGATATTGGGAAATATGTCATTATGCCCGGTGACCCGGGACGCTGCAAAGAAATTGCAAAGTATTTTGATAATTCTTATCTTGTTGCAGAGAATAGAGAATATACCACATATACGGGTACGCTTCTGGGAGAAAAAGTTACAGTTACATCTACCGGAATTGGTGGTCCGTCCGCTGCCATTGCTATGGAGGAGTTAGTAGCATGCGGAGCAGATACATTTATAAGAATAGGTACATGTGGTGGGATTCATTTGAATGTAAAAGCCGGTGACTGTGTTATTGCTACAGGAGCGGTGAGAAATGAAGGAACGAGCAGAGAATATGCTCCGATAGAATACCCGGCAGTTTCTGATTTTGATATTAATAATGCATTGGTAAATGCTTGCAAAAATTTGAAAATGCGTTATCATTGTGGAGTGGTACAGTGTAAAGATTCTTTTTACGGACAACATAATCCGGAACGCATGCCGGTTTCTTACGAACTCTTAAATAAGTGGGAAGCGTGGAAGCGGCTCGGGGTGCTGGCAAGTGAGATGGAGTCGGCGGCATTGTTTACTGTGGCGGCAAGTCTGGGCGTAAAATGTGGTTCGGTTTTTCATGTTATATGGAATCAGGAACGCAAACAAAAAGGTTTTATGGAGCCTGACTGCTTTCGTACGGAAAATGCAATTAAAGTTTCCGTGGAGGCTATGAGATTAATCATAGCAGAGAAACAGTTACTTTAGGAGGCACAAAGTTTAGATGAAAGAAAAAATTAAAAATTATATAACAATAGTAAAAGAAAAATATCATGTGATGCGAGGATTTTTTAAGGAAACATATAATAAACATATTATTTATATGTACTTAATTACAGCAATTCTTATAAATCTCTTTATAGAAATGCTGGCTAGAAAATCTTTTTTAAAAGGAATATATTTTCTAATAGGAAATCCATATGTTTTTATATGTAATGCAGTAATAATATTGATGACATTGTCATTTACATTACTTATGAAAAGAAGGTTTTTTGGACTTACCCTTATTTCGGTGATTTGGATTATATTGGGAAGTGCGAATGCAGTTTTATTGGCAAATAGGGTTACACCATTCACCGCGGTGGATTTGATGCTGATAGACAGCGCCTTTGGAGTTATCAATAAATATTTCTCTGTGTTTCAAATTGTTTTAGTGGTAGTGGCATTATTATTAGCAGTAGCCGGACTTGTATTTATGTTTCTCAAGGCACCAAAAGTTCATCATGAGATAAAATATACAAGAAATATTGTTGCAATTATTATTATATGGGTAATTGGTCTGGGAGCAATTAATCTTGGAATTGCATCCAATCTTATTTCAATGAAATTTGGAGAACTTCGAGTATCCTATTATGATTATGGATTTGTTTATTGCTTTACGAACAGTCTTATAAATACCGGAATTGACAAGCCAAATACTTATTCGGGCGAGACAATTGAAAAGATAGTAAAAAATGATGACAATGAAAATAAGATTAAAAAGGCAAAAAAGAAACCAAATATTATTTTCTTACAGTTAGAATCCTTTTTTGATATGAATAATTTAAAAGGAATTACTATGTCGGAGAATCCGGTTCCCAACTTTGAAAAGTTAATGGAGAAGTATCCAAGTGGATATTTGAATGTACCAATTGTCGGCGCCGGGACTGTAAATACTGAGTTTGAGGTGATGACAGGAATCAATCTCGACTTTTTTGGACCGGGTGAGTATCCATTCAAGACGAAACTTGTCGATACCACATGTGAAAGTATTTGTTATAACCTAAAAGAATATGGGTATAATTGTCATGCAATTCATAATAATACAGCAACTTTCTATGGAAGAAATGTAGTGTTTTCAAATCTTGGATATGATACATTTACATCAATAGAAAATATGAATATTGATGATTTCACACCAATGGGATGGGCAAAAGATTATTTTTTGACAGATTATATACTTAAGGCACTGAAATCGACAAAAAAACAGGATTATATTTATACGATATCCGTTCAGGGACATGGAAGTTATCCGACAGACGGGGATTATGATTATCCAATTAAAGTTACAGGTGTGGATGATGAGTCTGTGAAAAATCAATACCAGTATTATGCGTGGCAGACAAATGAGATGGATAAGTTTATTGGAAAATTGATTAAAGCCTTAAAAGAGTTCGGTGAGGATACAGTTCTCATAATGTATGGTGACCATCTTCCAAGCTTTGGAATTACAGGTGAGGATTTGGTGAATGGAGATGTATACCAGACACAATATGTAATTTGGTCAAATTTTAAAACCAATTATACAAATGAGGATATTGAAGCGTACCAGTTACAGTCAAAGGTCTTAGGCGGACTGAACATGAATTCCGGAAAGATAAATAATTATACTCAGCTTCATAAAGCAGATGATGAGGAGACTTATCAGGAAGGATTAAAAAATCTTTCTTACGACTTGTTATATGGTGATAATTATGCTGCAAATGGAGAAAATCCATATCGTCCAACGGAAATAAAACTGGGGTTAAACGAAGTGAAGGTTAGTTCCATTACTCCTATGGATGATGAATTGGGAACGATATATATTTATGGAAATTATTTTACAAGTTACAGCAAAGTTTATATTAATGATGAAAAGCAGCAAACCGTTTACATTGACCCTAACACCTTAATGATTGTTTATCCTGAATTACAGGAAGGTGATAGTTTTTCTGTATATCAGCAAAATTCTGATGAACATGTTTTGACGAAGACAGAGCCGTATTCTTATAATGCAGAGGAAATGAAGCCTTCCGGAAAAAAGGCTGCGACATCTAAGAAAAAATCAAAGAAGAAATCAAAGAAAAGTACCAAAAATAAAGAGAAGGAAACATCAAAAAAATAGCATAAAATTTTTTTACTCCATTACAATGTATTAAAGGTGTAATGGAGTTTTTTATGAAAAAAATAGGATTATTTGAAAAAATAGGGAGAATTGTTTTAGAAAGAATAACTGTTTTTATAGTTATATTAAGTATGATTGCAGGCATTTCACAGGTTTCTGTCAGTGCAGAAGAAAAAAAAGAAACAGATGTTGAGGTTCAATGTAAAGCATCTGTGCTAATGGAAGCTTCTTCCGGAACAGTTATTAAATCAAACAATGAAAATGAAAAGCTGAGCCCGGCAAGTATAACAAAAATCATGACAATGATACTTATTTTTGATGCAATACATAGTGGTAAAATAAAATTAGAAGACATGGCAACGACCAGTGCGCACGCAAAAAGTATGGGTGGCTCTCAGGTTTTTCTGGAAGAAGGAGAGCAACAGAGCGTAGAGACACTTATTAAATGTATTATTATTGCCTCGGGAAATGATGCCTCGGTTACGATGGCAGAACATATTGCAGGTTCAGAAGAAGAATTTGTCAAAATGATGAATGAGCGGGCACAGGGGTTAGGAATGAAGAATACGCATTTTATTGATTGCTGTGGTTTGACAGATTCGGATGACCATTATACGACGGCTATGGATGTTGCAATTATGTCAAGGGAACTGATAACAAAATATCCGGAAGTGTTTCAATATTCTACGATTTGGATGGAAAGCTTTACACATAAGACAAAAAAAGGCGAGAGCGAATTTATGCTTTCTAATACCAATAAATTGTTAAAGACCAATCAGTACGTCAAAGGTCTTAAAACAGGAAGTACATCCAAGGCGAAATATTGCGTTTCCACTGTGGCTGAAAAAGATGGTGTAGAACTGATTGCAGTTATTATGGCAGCTCCGGATTATAAAGCCAGATTTGCGGAGGCACAAAAGCTGATAAATTATGGTTTTTCAAATTGTAAGGTTTATAAAGATGAAAAAAATCATGTAAAAGAAGTAAATGTTAATGGTGGCAGAAAAGGAACTGCCTCTGTGAAAAATAATAAATTTTCTTTTGTGGACACAGAAGGAAAGGACTTAAGCAAGATGAAAACAGAGGTAAAAATGAATCAGCAAATTAATGCACCGATAAAAAAAGGAGATGTCGTAGGAAAAATAGAGTATACTTTAGACGGTAAAAAAATAGGAGAGACAAATATTGTTTCAGATGAAAATGTAAAAAAAGCGGATTATAAATTTACATTTGTAAATATGATGCGTTACCTGCTGCAAATTTCCTAAGGGCAAATCTATTGAAAAATTATTAAAATTTATGTATAATAAAGTTTTGAGAAAAAAGTGGAGACAAAAGAAATAAAATGATAGAATTGGAAGTGAAATTAGAAGCATTTGAGGGACCCTTGGATTTGCTTTTACATCTGATAGAAAAGAATAAAGTAGATATATATGATATTCCCATTGTTGAAATAACAGAGCAGTATCTGGAATATGTCAGTAAGATGCCGAAAGACGATTTAGACCTCACCAGTGAGTTTCTTGTTATGGCGGCAACTTTGATTGACATTAAAAGTAAGATGCTGCTTCCAAAGGAAATTGATGAGAATGGTGAGGAAATCGACCCTAGGGCAGAGTTAGTAGAAAAACTGATTGAATATAAGATGTATAAGTATGCTGCCGGTGAGTTGAGGGATATGCAGGTATATGCGGGAAAGTCTATGTATAAGGTACCTACGGTTCCGGACGAGGTGAAACAGTATGAGCCTCCAGTAAATTTGGACACATTGTTGTCGGATATAGATTTATCAAAATTAAATGAGATATTTCAGATGGTTTTGAAAAGACAGATGGACAAAATTGACCCTGTAAGAAGTAAATTCGGAAAAATAGAGATGGACGAAGTCAGTTTGCCGGATAAAATCAATTATGTGTCTAATGCCATAAAAAAGAAAAAAAGGTGCAGTTTTAGACAGCTGTTAGAGACGCAGAGTAGTAAAATGGAGATTATTGTATCTTTTTTGGCAGTTTTGGAATTGATTAAAGTTGGAGAAATTGAAGTGCATCAGGACAAGACATTTGATGATATATACATAGATTCTATAGAGTAGATGAAGAAGAGGTTTATATGGAGAATAGTTACAAAGCAAAGATTGAGGCAATATTATTTACTATGGGTGAGTCGGTGGATGTTACAAAGATAGCGAATGCCTTAGAATTAAAGCCCAAAGAAGTAAAAGAAATAGTAAAGGAAATGCAGGCAGATTTAGAAAATGAAGATAGAGGAATCAAGATTATTGAGTTAGATGGAGCCTATCAAATGTGCACAAAACCTGAAATGTATGAGGCGCTCATTAAAGTGGCAAAACAGCCAAAACGGCAGGTTCTTACCGATGTTTTGATGGAGACGCTTTCTATTATCGCATATAAGCAGCCGATTACAAAATCAGAGATTGAGCGTATCAGAGGTGTAAAGTCCGATTTCGCAGTGAATAAATTAGTTGAATATATGCTTGTAGAAGAGATTGGAAGGATGGACACTCCGGGAAGACCGTTATTGTTTGGGACAACGGAAGAATTTTTGAGGAGATTTGGTGTTGCCTCAGCGGAAAGTCTGCCAATAGTCAGCCCTGACATTATAGAAGAGTTTAAGCACGAAGCAGAGGAAGAAGTTACTTTAAAGTCTAATGATTAATTATGAAAGCAGCAATCAGTTTTTATGATAGCTGCTTTTGTTTCGTTTGAAATGGTTCTGTATTTATGGAAAGTAGAATATATTATATGGATAAATTTGCATAATGGTATAAGGAGACCATATGAGAAAAATATTGGCGTGTATCTTGTGTATTATGTGCGTGAGCTGCAATTGGGGAAACATATATGCTGAGGAAAGGGAGGATATCAATGAAAAAAGTCTGATAGCAAAATCGGCGGTGCTGATTGACGGAGAAACAGGAAGAGTATTGTTTGGAAAAAATTATGAGCAGAAAATGGCTATGGCAAGTACGACCAAAATTATGACATGCATCGTCGCTCTGGAAAATGCTGAGATGGATAAGGTTGTTGATGTCAGTGCAAAGGCTTCTAAGATGCCGAAAGTACATATGAATGTTATAAAAGGAGAAAAATATTATTTAAAAGACTTATTGTATGCGATGATGCTCGAGTCCTATAATGATGTGGCGGTAGCTGTGGCAGAAGGTGTTGCGGGAAGTGTAGAAAATTTTGCAGAGCTGATGAATCAAAAGGCAAAGGAAATCGGAGCATATCATACAAACTTTGTCACGCCTAACGGATTAGATGCCAAAGGACATCTTTCTACAGCCTATGATATGGCATTGATTGGAGCGTATGCAGTAAAAAATGAAGAGTTTGTAAAAATCACAAATACAAAGTCATACAGTTTTTCTAATGTGCAGGGAAAAAGAAATTTTACAGTAGGTAATAAAGATGCTTTTTTATCTATGGATAATGAGGCAATTGGAATAAAAACCGGATTTACGGGCGAGGCGGGTTATTGCTTTGTAGGAGCAGTGAAGAGTAAAGGGCGTTTGTTTGTTTCCTGTGTCTTAGCTTGCGGATGGCCGCCAAATAAATCTTATAAATGGAATGATACAACAAAACTGATGAATTATGGAAAGAATCACTTTGCGTATGAAAATATTCTTGAAAAAGACAGGGTGGTTCATGTCAATATTGAGAATGGTACGAAAGATAAGATTTGTGCTAAAGTGGTTGGAGAATATAATGCACTTTTATCGAAAAAGGATGAGATTAAAACGCAGACAAAAATTAAATACAATTTACCGATTGAGAAGAATAGTGTAATTGGTGAAGTTGATATCTTAATTAATAATCAATGTATGGAAAAATGTAAAATTAGAGCGATGGAAAGTGTAGAGGAATATGACTTTTTTTATTGTCTGAGAAATACTTTCAATTCTTTCATATTTCAATAATAGCTTTATTTATAGTGATAACTGTGGTATATTTAAACCGAATTATGTTTCGCACAAAATGTTGGGAATAAAAATGTTCGACTTACAAAATGTTGCTATAAATATGGATTGAAACTTATATCATATGGTTTGAAAAGAAGAGTAAGGAGCGTTTATGGAATTTACAAAAATGGAAGGCTGTGGAAATGATTACGTTTATGTAAATGGTTTTACCACAAGGCTTGAAAATCCAAATAAAGTGTCAGAGATTGTCAGTGACAGACATTTTGGCGTGGGGTCAGATGGACTGATTGTAATTAATCCATCTGAAGTAGCAGATTTTAAAATGAGTATGTATAATGCAGACGGTTCTGAAGGAAAAATGTGTGGTAATGGTATCCGTTGTGTTGCAAAATATGTTTATGACAATAAAATGACGGATAAAAAAACAATTACTGTAGAAACGTTATCCGGCATAAAAACCTTAGTATTAAATGTGGAAAATGAAACAGTGAAGACTGTCCGGGTAGATATGGGTAGACCTGTCATATTGGCAAAAGAGGTTCCGGTGATATCTGACAGAAAAGAAGTGATTGACGAATCGTTGCTTGTGGATGGAAAAGAATATAGAATAACGTGTGTTTCTATGGGAAATCCTCATGCAGTGACATTTGTCGATGATACGGATAATCTTGAAATAGAAAAAATAGGTCCTCAATTTGAAAATAATGAAATTTTTCCGGACAGAATTAATACAGAATTTATTCAGTTAATTGATAGAAATACAATAAAAATGAGAGTTTGGGAGCGGGGGTCAGGAGAGACTCTGGCGTGTGGTACAGGCGCGTGCGCAAGTGTGGTTGCCTGTGTTCTCAATGGTCTTACAGAAAATAAAGTTACAGTAAAGTTAACAGGAGGCGATTTATTGATAGAGTATAACAGAGATGAGGACACTGTATATATGACAGGTCCAGCAAAAATTGCTTTTACAGGAAATATTGAAATTTAATATAGAAAGTGTGTGAAATCATGTTATTACAAAAATTAATAGAAAAAATAGATTATACATTGATTCAAGGAGATGAAAAAATTGATATTGCACATCTCCGGAGTGATTCAAGAAAAGTTGGCAGGGATGATGTATTTGTATGTATTCAGGGTGCAGGTTTTAACGGACATAAATTTATAAATGATGTAATAGATAAAGGAGTCACAGCGCTTATTGTTATGGAAGAAGTGGATGTTCCTGAAAACATTACCGTAATTCATGTAGAAGACACCAGATATGCTTTGGCATGTATGTCAGCAGCATATTTTGATTATCCGGCTGAAAAAATGATAACTATAGGTATTACCGGTACAAAGGGGAAAACAACAACGACATATATGGTAAGACAGGTGTTAGAGAGTGTTGGAATTAAGACAGGACTTATCGGTACAATTGAGACGATTGTTGATGATGAGGTAACACCGGCGAAAAATACGACACCGGAGTCGTATATTGTACAGGAGACCTTTGCAAAGATGGTTGAAAAGGGATGCAAGTGTGTGGTTATGGAGGTTTCGTCACAGGGACTGATGCTTCACAGGGTATCAGGATTTCTCTTTGATTATGGGATTTTTACAAATATTGAACCAGACCATATCGGACCAAACGAACATAAAGATTTTGATGATTATTTAAAGTGCAAGAGCATGTTATTAAAACAGTGTAAGCAGGGCATAGTAAATATGGATGCGGATTTTGTTGACAGAGTATTAGATGGACATACCTGTGAGATAGAGACTTTTGGGGTCTGTGGAGATTATGATTTTAAGGCATCCAATATTAATTTGTTTACAAAACCGGGTTGTCTTTGTGTATCATATCATTTAAATGGAAAAATGAATTTTCCTGTGGAGATACATGTTCCAGGAAATTTCAGCGTCTATAATTCTTTGTGTGCCATTGCTATCTGTAGTCATTTTACGAACGATATTGAAAAGATACAAAAGGCACTGTTGGATGTGAGAGTTAAGGGCAGAGTGGAAATAGTACCAATTTCTGAGAGATTTACTCTGATGATTGATTATGCGCATAATGCAATGAGTTTAGAAAGTCTTTTGACGAGTTTGAAAGAATATCAGCCGAAAAGACTTGTCACGGTATTTGGTTGTGGTGGAAACAGAGCCAGAGATAGACGTTTTGAGATGGGAGAAGTATCTTCGAGATTATCCGATTTTACGATTGTTACGTCTGATAATCCCAGATTTGAGGAACCGATGGACATTATTGATGATATTCTGGTCGGTATACATAAGGCTGATGGAGAATATGTCACTGTGCCTGATAGAAAGGATGCAATACGCTATTCTATTTTGAATGCAAAAGATGGAGATGTTATTGTATTGGCAGGAAAGGGGCATGAAGATTACCAGGAAATAAAAGGGGTAAAATATCCTATGGATGAACGTGTTCTTATAAGTGAAATTATTCAGGAAGAAGAAGTGAGAGCTGTACTTTAAAATGAAACGAATGAAAGAGAGATTGATGATATGTGTGGAATTTGTGGCTTTATAGGAGAAGTGAAAGAGAGTAAAGCAGTTTTAAAGAAAATGATGGATAAAATTGCCCATAGAGGTCCGGATGATGAGGGAATGTATGTGGATAAGCATGCGGCGATAGGACATAGACGACTGAGTATTATTGATTTAAGTCATGGTGCTCAGCCGATGTACAATGAAACAGGAGATATAGCAATTGTTTTTAATGGAGAAATTTATAATCACTTAGAGGTCAGAAAAGAATTGCTTGAAAAAGGACATAAGTTTGCCAATGATTCTGATACAGAATGTTTGATTCACGGTTATGAGGAGTACGGAACAGAATTACTTACAAAATTACGGGGAATGTTTGCCTTTGTGATTTGGGATAGCAGAACAAATACAATGTTTGGGGCGAGAGACCATTTTGGGATTAAACCTTTTTACTATTCCAATGTAGATGGAAAACTTGTTTTTTCATCTGAGATAAAGGCAATATTAGAGTTTCCGAATTTTAAAAAGCAGGTAAATGAAGAAGCGTTGGAACAGTATTTGAGTTTTCAGTATTCCGTCTTACCGGAGACCTTTTTTAAAGGAATATATAAATTACCGGCAGGCCATTATATGATTTATAAAGATGGAAAGATGGAGATAGAAAGATATTTTGATCCGATGATGGAGCCGGAAGAAAATGGTGACTTAGAACAGACTGTCTCTAAAATTGAGGATGTGGTTCATAATACAGTAGATGCACATATGATTGCCGATGTTGAGGTTGGTTCTCTTCTCTCCAGTGGTGTGGATTCCAGCTACGTTGTTTCTGAGTTTCCGGGAGAAAAAACATTTACTGTTGGTTTTTTGGATAAGCAGAGTAAATATAATGAAATCCGCTATGCAGAAGGCCTTGTGAAAGAGTTGGGGAAAAAGAATTTTAGCAAAAACATAGATAGTGATGAATATTTTGATTCTATATCTACAGTAATGTATTATATGGACGAGCCGTTAGCAGACCCTTCCTGTATCGCACTTTATTTTGTCGACCAGCTTGCGGCAGAACAGATTAAAGTTGTATTATCCGGCGAGGGAGCTGACGAGTTTTTTGGAGGATACAATATTTATCATGAGCCATTGTCTTTGAAAGGATATCAGAAAATACCAAAATGTATCAGAAAGGGCCTGGCAAAGATTGCCTCTGTAATGCCTGATATTAAGGGTAGGGATTTTATTATTCGGGGAAGCAAAAGTGTAGAGGAGAGATTTATTGGAAATGCCAATATGTTTTCCGTAAAAGATAGAGAAAAATTATTAAAAAATCCGGTAACACATATATCACCGCAGGAAATTGTTTCAACAACATACGATAAGGTGGGGCATTTGAATGACATCGCAAAAATGCAGTATATTGACACAAATTTCTGGCTTCAGGGAGATATTCTACTGAAAGCCGATAAAATGAGTATGGCACATTGTTTGGAATCCAGAGTACCATTTTTGGACGTAGAAGTTTTTAAATACGCAAAAACACTTCCAATTGAATTTAGATGTAATGAAGAGGCAACAAAGAGAGCGTTTAGAATTGCTGCGAAGAGACATATTCCTGAAGCTACGGCAAATAAGAAAAAACTTGGCTTTCCGGTGCCAATCAGAGTGTGGCTGAAGGAGGAAAAATATTATAGTAAAGTGATGGAAATGCTTACCGGAGATGCTGCAAAAAAATATTTTAATATAGACATTCTTGTAAAATTAATGGAAGAACACAGAGCAGGAAAGGCTGATAACAGCCGAAAAATATGGACGGTCTATGTTTTTCTCGTATGGTACAATGTATATTTTGAAAAGGAAGATTTTAAACCGCTCAACAGTAATTGGATAGAGAATAGAATTAAGACGGCATAATATAATTAAGTTTTTTGTTTGTTTTTTAGAATAAAATTAACTTGATATTTGACAAAAAAAGGGTTAATCTATATAAGGCAAAAAATTTGGTTGATATTTGACCTGATGAATACATTTGTATTTGTTATATATTTTGCTCACACATATTTCTATAGTAATATAGGCATATGTGTGGGCAAAATGCATGTTGATGATAAATATATATGTTTGCCATTAGTATCCATTTTATGGATGAAAAAGTTAATTAATTTATTGGAGGACTGATTATGAGTACAACAGCTAAAGTTACAGCAAGAGAGAGAATAGAAACTCTTCTTGATGATAACAGTTTTGTTGAAATTGGTGGTTTGATGAAAGCAAGAAGCACTGATTTTAACATTCAGGCAAAAGATACTCCATCCGATGGTGTTATTACCGGATATGGTGTTATCAATGGAAAGTTAGTGTATGTTTACAGTCAGGATGCATCTGTATTGGGTGGTTCTGTAGGTGAAATGCACGCCAGAAAAATTTCAAACCTCTACGATATGGCTATGAAGATGGGAGCGCCTGTGATTGGATTGATTGACAGTACAGGACTTAGACTTCAGGAGTCGGTAGATGGACTGAATGCATTTGGACAGATTTATATGAAACAGTCACTTGCTTCAGGTGTGATTCCACAGATTTCTGCAATATTTGGAAATTGTGGTGGAGGTTTGAGTGTTGTGGCAGGACTTTCTGATTTTACATTTATGGAAAGCGAAAAAGCACAGTTATTTGTTAATTCCCCAAATGCAATTGATGAAAACAGAAAAGAAGTCTGTGACAGTGCTTCTGCTAAGTTCCAGAGTGAAGCAGCGGGAAATGTTGATTTCACAGGAACTGAGTCAGAGATACTTGAGGGAATGAGAGAACTTGTATCCGTTCTCCCTTCGAATAATGAAGATGAGGCCGCAGATTTTGAATGTGAGGATGATTTAAACAGAGCCGCAGCGGGAATCGAAAATTGTGTCGAAGATACATTGCTTGCGCTTGAGAATATCTCTGATAGCGGGTTTGTTGTAGAAGTAAAGAAAAATTATGCACCTGAGATGGTTACGGCTTTTATTAAATTAAATGGAGCTACAGTAGGTGCTGTTGCAAATAGAACAAAAATATATGATGAAGATATGAATGTATCTGAAGAATTTGAAGCGAAACTTACATGTAATGGATGTGATAAGGCAGCTGAGTTTGTGACATTCTGTGATGCTTTTAATATTCCGGTTCTTACGCTGACAAATGTAAATGGTTACAAAGCAACAATGTGTCAGGAAAAGAGAGGTGCGAAAGCTTCTTCCAGATTAGTTTACGCTTTTGCGAATGCTACAGTTCCAAAAGTAAATCTCATTTTAGGTGAGGCTGTCGGAAGTGCATATGTAGCAATGAATAGTAAGGCAACCGGTGCAGATGTCGTTTATGCATGGCCTACAGCAAAAGTCGGAATGATGGATGCATCAAGCGCTGTTAAGATTATGTATGCAGATGAAATAGAATCGGGAGATGCAGGTACTGTGATAGCAGAAAAGACAGCAGAATATCAGAAGCTTCAGGAAAGTGTTATGTCTGCGGCTGCAAGAGGATATGTGGATAGTATTGTAGAACCGGTTGATACAAGAAAATATATAATTGGAGCATTTGAGATGTTATACACGAAGTTTGAAGATAGACCGGGAAAAAAGCACGGAACAGTTTAAATAGGAGGACAATATGAACATAAAAAGAAAATTGCGTTTGATATTTTCTCTTGCTTCTGTGCTGGTTTGTTTTGGTTTGAGTAGTACCTTTGTTCTGGCTGACGATATGGTAGATTTCAGCAATATGGAGACTCAGCAGGAAACAACATTATCTGCCGAGGATATGAAAACATATGCTGGTGGTAAGATAACGATGGCACAGGCAAAACAATTAGTAGAACAATATGCAAATGCGGTTGCACAGTATTCTAATTGTAATCATGACGAGTTAGAATATCTCGGCGAATATTTTGATTATCAGACAGATGCATTTGTGAATTTTGCCAAGACTGTGGGAGACGAAAAGTGTGGCAATTATAAATCTTATGATGATGTAAATATTGCTGAGACAGAAGAGGAAGGTATCGATGTAAGTGCGATACTCCATTTTGAAAAGAGAGATTTAAAAATGATTTTGCATGTTTCTCTCTTTGATAATTTAGGAACAGTTCCTACATCCGTTGAGTTTAGTCTTCCGGATAATGGTGATGAATCTATAGGAGCAAAAATGACTTCGGCAGCTGTGAATACTCTGATGGGTATGGGAACAGTTTTCGCTGTACTTATTTTTATTTCGCTTATCATTTCATGTTTTAGGGTAATTCCAAAGATTACAGAGGCAAAACAGAAAAGAAAAGCAAATAAAACGAAATCAATTCATACAGAACAGGTTGAGGCGAGAGAGAATACAGCAGATGTAATGCCTGTAAATGATAATTCAGAATTAATAGCAGTAATTGCAGCGGCAATTGCGGCAAGTGAAAATACGTCAACAGATAGTTTTGTTGTCAGAAGCATCAGAAGACGTTAGATTACTTATGTATATTTAGGAGGAAATAAAATGAAAAGTTATACAATAACAGTCAATGGAAATGTATATGATGTTACTGTGGAAGAGACAGGTTCATCGGCAGGTACACCGGTAAGACCGGCAAAACAGTCAGCAGCGCCTGTAGCTAAGGCACCGGCATCAGCAGGTACAGAGGGAAGTATAAAGGTTACAGCTCCTATGCCTGGAAAAGTATTGTCAATTAGTGCAAATCCGGGTCAGGCAGTAAAAAAAGGTGATACAATTTTAGTATTTGAAGCAATGAAGATGGAAAATTCTGTTGTTGCTCCAGAAGATGGAACAGTTGCAAGTATAGCATTTGGCGTAGGTGATTCATTTGATGCCGGAGCAGTTATTGCATCATTAAACTAGTTAGTATTTTATAATAAAACTGGAGGTAACAAATGAATATCATAGATACATTAGAAAATCTGGTGGGACAATCAGCGTTTTTAAGCTTAAGCGTTGGAAACTATATTATGATTGTTGTTGCTTGTATTTTCTTATACCTGGCAATCAAAAAAGGTTATGAGCCATTATTACTGGTTCCTATTGCTTTTGGTATGCTTTTAGTTAATATGTATCCGGACATCATGAAAGCACCGGCAAACGGTGAAGCAGGAGGATTACTTCATTATTTTTATATTTTAGATGAATATAGTATCCTGCCATCACTTATCTTTATGGGCGTAGGTGCAATGACTGATTTTGGACCATTGATTGCAAATCCAAAAAGTTTCCTGCTGGGAGCGGCAGCACAGTTTGGTATATATTCGGCATATTTTTTGGCAATTTTTATGGGATTTGGCGGAAAGGCTGCGGCTGCTATTTCGATTATTGGTGGTGCCGATGGACCTACCTCTATATTCCTTGCGGGTAAACTGGGGCAGACAGATTTGTTAGGACCGATTGCGGTGG
The DNA here is from genome assembly GCF_937958975.1 of uncultured Eubacterium sp. Lineage (GTDB taxonomy): Bacteria > Bacillota > Clostridia > Lachnospirales > Lachnospiraceae > Eubacterium_G. The sequence goes on from NZ_CALGRE010000014.1 coordinate 15,558, forward strand.
CGGCGTATTCCTATATGGCATTAGTTCCAATTATTCAACCGCCAATTATGAAATTGTTGACAACAGAAAAAGAACGCAAAATAAAAATGGAACAGCTCAGACCTGTTTCACAATTGGAAAAGATTTTATTCCCAATTATTGTTACAATAGTAGTTGTTATGATATTACCTACAACAGCCCCACTGGTTGGTATGCTTATGTTAGGTAACCTGTTTAGAGAATCAGGTGTTGTAAAACAGTTACAGGAAACAGCTAGTAACGCATTAATGTATATTGTAGTTATTTTGCTTGGTACGAGTGTTGGTGCTACGACAAGTGCAGAGGCATTCCTTAATATCAGCACAATCAAAATTGTTGTTTTAGGTTTGGTTGCATTTGCAGTGGGTACGGCAGCCGGAGTTTTATTTGGAAAATTAATGTGTATTGCTACACATGGCAAGGTAAATCCACTGATTGGTTCAGCCGGAGTATCAGCGGTTCCTATGGCTGCGAGAGTATCGCAGAAGGTCGGAGCGGAAGCGGACCCTACGAATTTTCTTTTGATGCATGCAATGGGACCAAACGTAGCCGGAGTTATCGGTACAGCCGTTGCGGCAGGTACATTTATGGCTATATTTGGAATCTAAGCATCAGCAGGAATTATCGCGTGTAAAATTTAAATAGTTTTCCAGTGAAACAGATACAAGGAGGAAATATAAATGGCAGAAAAAAGACCGGTAAAAATTACCGAAACAATATTAAGAGATGCTCATCAATCACTCATTGCCACGAGAATGCCAACGGAAGAGATGCTTCCAATCATTGATACAATGGATAAGGTTGGATACTATTCTGTAGAGTGTTGGGGTGGAGCTACTTTTGACGCTTCTCTTAGATTCTTAAAGGAAGATCCTTGGGAGAGATTGAGAAAGTTAAGAGATGGATTTAAAAATACGAAACTGCAGATGCTTTTTAGAGGACAAAATATATTGGGATATAGTCATTATTCTGATGACGTAGTAGAATATTTTGTTCAAAAATCATTGGCAAATGGTATTGATATTATCAGAATATTTGATTGTCTCAATGACCTTAGAAATTTAGAAACAGCAGTTAAGGCAGCAAATAAAGAAAAAGGCCATGCGCAGGTTGCCCTTTCTTATACATTAGGAGATGCATATACGCTTGATTATTGGAAAGACACAGCAAAAAGAATTGAGGACATGGGAGCAAACTCTCTTTGCATCAAGGATATGGCAGGTCTTTTGACACCTTATCAGGCTACTGAATTGGTTCAGGCATTAAAAGAGGGAACAGATTTGCCTATAGACCTTCATACACATTATACATCCGGTGTGGCTGCAATGACTTATATGAAGGCTGTAGAGGCTGGTTGTGATATTATTGACACAGCTATTTCACCATTTTCAATGGGAACGGCACAGCCTGCAACTGAAGTTATGGTAGAGACATTTAAGGGAACGGAATATGATACAGGATTAGATCAAAATCTTTTAAAGAAGGTTGCAGACCATTTTAAGCCATATAGAGAAGAATGCTTAAAGAGTGGGTTATTAAATCCTAAGGTTATGGGTGTTGATATTAACACACTCTTATATCAGGTTCCAGGAGGTATGCTTTCAAACATGGTTTCTCAGTTACAGGAAATGGGAGCTGAGGATAAGTTTGATGAGGTATTACAGGAAATTCCAAGAGTTCGTAAAGACTTTGGCGAACCACCTTTGGTTACCCCATCCAGTCAGATTGTAGGTACTCAGGCAGTATTAAATGTTGTTATGGGTGAGAGATATAAAATGGTAAACCAGCAGGCTAAGGATTTATTGGCAGGAAAATATGGTCAGACTGTAAAACCTTTTAATAAAGAAGTACAGAAAAAAGCTATTGGAAATGAAAAGCCGATTACATGCAGACCGGCAGATTTACTCAAACCATCTCTTGAGAAGTTTGAAAAAGAGTGTGCACAGTGGAAACAGCAGGATGAAGATGTTCTTTCATACGCATTATTCCCACAGGTTGCAAAAGAGTTTTTCGAATACAGAGAAGCTCAGCAGACAAAGGTGGACCCGACTGTTGCAGATAAAGAAAACGGAGCTTATCCGGTATAGAATTAAAATATAATAAAATATTGCAAACGAATATTTAAAATAAAAATATTCGTTTGCATTTTTTGTGCTATAAAGCAATTAGCTTGTGTAAAGTGTTTAGGTGTTGAATATGAGTAAAGTATTAGTCGTTGGTGGAGGTGCAGCTGGGATGATGGCTGCAATTGCCGCTGCATATAATGGTAATGAAGTCCATTTGTTTGAGAAAAACGAGAAACTTGGAAAAAAATTATTTATTACCGGAAAAGGAAGATGTAACATTACAAATGCGTCAGATATAGAAAATCATTTTGCGAATATTATGAGAAATGCTAAATTTTTATACAGTGCATATCATTGTTTGGATAGCGAGGATGTATGCAGAATGATTGAGAGTGCCGGAGTAAAAACTAAAATTGAGCGTGGAAACCGTGTTTTTCCGGCAAGTGACAAATCATCAGATGTTATTTTTGCGTTTAATAAAATGATGCAGGATGCAGGTGTTACAATTCATTATAAGTGGAATATTGTTTCTTTAGAAAAAGAGGAAGATATTTTTATTTTAAAAGATAATAAAAGCAGAGAATTTCGGGGAGAATACTGTATAATTGCTACCGGAGGAATTTCCTATCCGTCTACCGGTTCTACAGGAGATGGATATCTGTTCGCAAAGAGAGTGGGACATGTTGTGCAGGAAACATATCCATCTCTTGTACCATTTGAGATTGAGGAGGAGTTTTGTAAAAGTCTGCAGGGACTCTCTTTAAAAAATGTTGAATTAAAAATTTTAGATGAAAAGAAAAAAATATATTATAGTGAAATGGGAGAAATGCTTTTTACGCATTTTGGAATTAGTGGTCCGTTGGTTTTATCGGCAAGCGGATATATAAGTGATAAAATAGAAAACAATACATTCAAAGCTGTGATTGATTTGAAGCCGGCATTGGATTATGAAATGCTGAATAAGAGAATCTTAAAAGATTTTAAGGAAAATATAAACAGGAATTTCAATAATTCATTAGATAAGCTTCTTCCTAAAAAAATAATACCGGTTATTATTGCGTTATCGGGGATTAATCCTTATAAAAAAGTAAATGAAATTACAAAAGAAGAACGCGAAAATTTGATTTTAACAATAAAAAGTTTATCAATGACAATTACCGGAACAAGGGGATTTCATGAGGCAATTATTACGAAAGGTGGAGTATCTGTAAAAGATATTAATCCCAAAACAATGGAATCAAAATTGATGAAAAATATATATTTTGCAGGAGAAGTGTTGGATATAGATGCGTTAACCGGAGGATATAATTTACAGGTTGCCTGGAGTACAGGTTATCTTGCGGGAAGTAGCATTTATTAAAAGAATGGAGGATATCATGTATAATATAGCAATTGATGGACCGGCAGGAGCCGGAAAGAGCACAATCGCAAAAATTGTGGCAAAGGAGTTGGGGTTTATTTATGTGGATACAGGAGCAATGTATCGTACAATGGCATTGGCGTGTTACCGGGATGGCATCAGGGCAGACGAGGAAGAAAAAGTTGTAGAAAAATGCGGTAAGGTTCATATTTCTTTAAAATACGAGAATGGTGTACAGAAAGTATATTTGGATGATGAAGACGTGAGTACGTTAATTCGGCAGGAAGAAATCGGAAATATGACAAGTGCAATTGCTGTGTATGGTCCGGTTAGACAAATTCTTGTTGCAATGCAACAGGAGTTAGCAGGTAAAAATAATGTCGTTATGGATGGAAGAGATATTGGAACAGCAGTGCTTCCGTCGGCTGATTTAAAAATTTATCTTACTGCGAGCGCCAGAACAAGAGCAGAGAGAAGATATAAGGAGTTGTTGGAAAAAGGTCAGTCATGCAATATTGATGAGATAGAAAAAGATATCAGGGAACGTGATTTCCGGGATATGAATAGAGAAATATCTCCGCTTGTACAGGCAGAGGATGCTGTCTTGGTGGATTCATCAGATATGGATATTGAACAGGTAGTAGAAACGATAAAAAAACTTGTTGATTAGGTGGGATAACATGGATATTATTTTGGCGAAAAGTGCGGGATTCTGTTTTGGAGTGCAAAGAGCAGTGGACAGTGTTTATAGTGAGATTGGAAAACAACATGATAGAATTTATACATTGGGACCGATTATTCATAATGAACAGGTTGTAAGTGATTTCGCATCAAAGGGAGTTAAGGTTGTTGAAGATATCGAACAATTGAAAAGACAAAATAATGAAACAGTTATTATAAGGTCTCACGGTGTGGAAAAAAAGGTATATGATACCTTGGAAAAGGAAAATATTAATATTGTTGATGCAACATGTCCCTTTGTGAAAAAAATTCATAAAATTGTTTTGGAGGAGAGCAGTCAGGGCAAACAGATAATTATTATAGGAAATGATAAACATCCGGAAGTTGAGGGAATTAAAGGATGGGTTGATGGGACTGCAATCGTAATAAATGAGCCGGAAGATATAGAAAAAATTGATTTCAACAAAGATTCAAAGGTGTGTGTAGTGTCTCAAACGACATTTAACCACAATAAATTTAAATATTTGGTTGAAATTATACAAAAAAAGGGTTATGATATTAATGTTGTAAATACGATTTGTAATGCGACACACGAAAGACAAGCGGAAGCGAAAGATATTTCGTCAAAAGTGGATGCTATGATTGTCATTGGCGGCAGACATAGTTCTAATACACAAAAGCTGTATGATATATGTAAAAAAGAATGTAAGAATACATTTTATATTCAGACCGCAGAGGATTTAAAAGAAGGGTCTGAGTTTGATACTTATATTAAATCGTGTGATGATAATTCATTAAAGTCTATAGGTATTACAGCAGGGGCATCTACCCCAAAGAATATTATTGAGGAGGTCGTTCTTAATGTCAGAGATGAGTTTTGAACAAATGTTGGATGAATCATTCAAGACAATTCACAACGGTGAAGTTCTTGAAGGAAAGGTAATCAGTGTAAGAGAAGACTACGCAGTTCTTAATATAGGTTATAAGGCTGATGGTATTCTTACAAGAGATGAATACTCTAACACACCTGTAGATCTGACAACTGTAATTAAAGTAGGCGATGAACTGACAGTCAAGGTTCTCAAAGTGAACGATGGAGATGGACAGGTTGCTTTATCGTATAAGAGAATTGCTGCAGAGAAAGCAAATAAGAGACTTGAAGAAGCTTTTGAAAATAAAGAAGTTCTCAAAGCACCAGTTGTACAGATTTTGAAAGGTGGTTTGGGTGTTGACGTAGAAGGCGGAAGAGTATTTATACCGGCGAGCCTTGTATCAGATGTGTTTGAAAGAGATTTGAACAAATATTTAAATCAGGAAGTTGAATTTGTTATTACAGAATTTGACCCTAAGAAGAGAAGAGTTATTGGTGACAGAAAACAGTTAGTTGCAGCTGAAAAAGAAGCAGCAAAGAAAGCTTTATTTGAGAAGATAGCTGTTGGAGATACTGTTGAAGGTGTTGTCAAGAGTGTTGTTGATTTTGGTGCTTTTGTGGATATCGGGGGAGCTGACGGTCTTCTTCATATTTCTGAAATGTCATGGGGCAGAGTAGGAAATCCAAGAAAAATCTACAAACCTGGTGATAAGGTGACAACATTTATTAAAGAAATTAATGATGATAAGATTGCTTTGAGCCTTAAATTTGAAGACACAAATCCATGGGCAAATGCAAGTGAAAAGTTTGCTGAAGGTGTGATTATAACAGGAAAAGTTGCAAGAATGACAGATTTTGGTGCATTCGTTGAAATTGAGCCTGGTGTTGATGCGTTATTACATGTTTCACAGATTGCAAGACATCATGTTGAAAAACCGGCAGATGAATTGAGTATTGGTCAGGAAATTGAAGCTAAGATTGTTGATTTCAATGAAGAAGAAAAGAAAATCAGCTTAAGCATAAAGGCATTACTTCCAGATGAAGACCCTGTTGAGGATAGTTATGATGTGGAAGAAGAAGTTGTTGAGACAGAAGAGGCAGAAGCTACAGAAGAATAAAATGGTATAGACCATTTCATTTACAATATAAAAGCAGGCAAATTATTTGCTTGCTTTTACTGTTTTTAGCAGAAATCTTTTTAGGAGATGAATATTATCAATGAGAGTTATTGCGGGAAAGGCACGAAGATTGCAGCTTAAAACGGTGCAGGGAATGAATACCAGACCGACGACAGACAGAATTAAAGAAACATTGTTTAATATGATAAATGATTTGTTATATGATGCGGTTTTTCTTGATTTGTTTAGCGGTAGTGGTGGAATTGGTATAGAGGCGTTAAGTCGTGGTGCAAAAAAGGCTTATTTTGTGGAAAACAATAAAGAGGCATTTGACTGTATCAAGGATAATTTAAAATTTACAAAATTAGAAGAAGATGCTACTGTAATGCTAATGTCCTTTAAAGAGGCATTAGAACAGTTGAATGGCAAGATTGTATGTGATATTATTTTTATGGACCCGCCATATAATAAACAATTGGAAAGAGAAGTGTTGATTTTTCTCTCAAAATCTGATTTAATAAATGAAAATTCTTATATTATCATTGAGGCATCGTTGGAGACCGATTTTTCTTATGCAGCTATGTTAGGATTTGAGATAATAAAAGAAAAAAAATATAAGACAAATAAGCATATATTTTTAAAATTATGTGGAGACAAGCTATGACAAGAGCAATATATCCTGGAAGTTTTGACCCCGTCACTCTGGGGCATTTAGATATCATATATAGAGCATCAAAAATTGTAGATGAATTGATTGTAAGTGTTTTGAATAATAAATCGAAATCGCCGTTGTTTTCGGTCGAAAATCGTGTTAAAATGCTAGAGGAAGTCGTAAAAGATATTCCAAATGTTAAAGTAATGTCGTTTGAGGGATTGTTGGTTGATTTTGCAAAAAAGGTGGATGCAAAAGTTATCGTGAGAGGGTTAAGGGCAGTCACCGATTTTGAGTATGAACTTCAAATGTCGCAAACGAATATGGTTTTAGATAGTGATATTGATACGATTTTTTTTACAACGAGCTTAGAATATGCGTATTTAAGTTCGAGCACAGTGAAAGAAGCTGCGTATTATGGCGCAGATATCAGCAGATTTGTACCTAAAACGGTTGTCAATCAAGTTTATGATAAATTTAGAAGATAAAGGAGAATTGAAATGAGTAAAATTGAGCAGATTATTACAGAAATTGAGGAATACATTGATAATTGTAAGTTTCAGCCATTATCAACATCAAAAATAATTGTAAATAAAGATGATATTGATGAATTATTGGCAGAACTGAGATTGAGAACTCCTGATGAAATTAAAAAATATCAGAAAATAATTGCTAATAAAGACGCAATTCTCAATGATGCAAAAGAAAGGTCAGAATCAATGATAGCTGAGGCAACAGCGCATATTAATCAGTTAGTCAGTGAACATGAAATTATGCAGAAGGCATATAATGAAGCAAATCAGATTATTGAACAGGCACAGCAGGAGGCACAGAACATACTTGATTCTGCCACAACAGAAGCAAATGATTTAAGAACAAGAGCAATGCAGTATACAGATGATATTTTGTCAAATGTTCAGAGTATATTAACTACAGGAATGAACAGTTTTGAGAGCGCTCAGAGTACAATGATGACTTCCCTGAACAGTTCGTTAAATGTTGTAGTGGAGAGCAGAAAAGAATTGGGCGGACAGGATGAAAGTGACATAGCATTAGATGAGGATGATGATGATTTAACAGTAGATTTACTTTAATGTTTTGTTGAATTATAAAAAAGAAACAAAGCTTTTGCTTTGTTTCTTTTTTATATGATATATCGGTATTTTTAAAATTTATTATTCAGGTATAAAACAATAATAAAAAGAACTGAAAAGATAATTATACTTTCAATTTTGCCTAAAATATAATACTTTTTTAATGTTTTATTTTTTAGTTGTCCAAGAGATTGCATGGTAATGGAAAAACCACCAAAAACAGTGCATAGTAGTAGAAAATAAATACATATTACGGGGTGGCTTATAGAAGCGGTAATGATTGGAGCTCCCGAAGTTATTTCTAAAAATCCGCAGATGAGTGCCTTAAATTCAGTATTGATTGATGTACTGGCAATTAAACCGGAAAATATCGTAAAACAAATAACGTAAACGCATAAGATAGATAGCGACTTTACAGATGAGAGGATTGGATTCCCACTGTATAATACAGGAGACAAGTGGGAGGAGTTTATGTATGTTTTGTTCCAGAATCTATTTATAATTCCTGTTAATACCGCAGGCGCATAGACAAGGAAAAGAATTATGACTGTGGTGTATGGTGTTGAAAAAAATGTATTCCATAAATTTTTTACAAAGTTAAAATAAATATAATTAATTAAAAAGGAAATGCTGCAGTTATTGCAGAAAGTTGCCAGATAGCGGGCTTCAGATAATGTTATTTTTCCTTGAGAATGCAGGTCGGAAATTACTTTTGCTCCCATTGGATATCCGCAGGAAAAACCTATGATTACAGCAAAACAGCCATTGTCGGTAATGTGAAATAGTTTGTTTAGAAATGGTTTTGTAATATAGCTGATATATCTGCAATAATCATATTTTTGCATAATATTAACAATAAGCATAAAAGGCAGTAAAGCGGGCAGTACATTATAAAGGCAAAGGATGATTCCATCCTTTACGCTTTCGGTGATTATTTTGGGAAATGAGAGAATAAGTATAATTGCAATAATACAAAAAAATGTTCCTGTTAGTTTTTTCATAAAAGCCTTTTTTATATATATTATTTCAAATATTTTTGTTTATTCCCATAATATAGGTTGAAATTAGAACAAAAATACAATAAAATGTACAAGGAAGTTTTGAGGTGTACATATGAGATTAGCATCAATATCCAGTGGAAGCAAAGGAAACTGTATTTTGATTGAAAATGCTGAATCAACAGTAATGCTGGACGCTGGAATTAGCAAAAAGAGAATTGAAGAAGGTCTAAACTTTTTTCATAAAAAACCGGAAGATATCGATGGAATAGTGATTACACATGAGCATAGCGACCATATAAAGGGATTAGGGGTATTTCTGAGAAAATATAATAAACCGGTTTATGCAACAGAAAAAACAATAGAATACATATTAAATTCATCTTCCATTGGTAATGTTGATAGTGATTTATTTCACGTTGTTGTTCCGATGAAAGAGTTTCTTGTTGGTGATACACAAATTTTACCGATGCGTATCAGTCATGATGCTGTAGACCCTGTTTGCTATAAGTTTATCAGTAACCTTTCGACAGAAGACAAGTCTTGTGCTGTCGTAACAGATTTGGGAGAGAGCAATGATATTCTTGTCAATCATATAAAAGATATAGATGCTTTGTTGTTGGAATCCAATCATGATATTGGAATGTTGCAGACGGGTCCTTATCCATATTATTTAAAACAACGTATTTGGGGAAATAAGGGACATTTGTCTAATGAAGCATGCGGTGACCTGATTAATCAAATAATCAGTGAAAAACTAAAGCATATTATTCTTGGGCATTTAAGCCATGAAAATAACTATCCGGAATTGGCCTTTCAGGCAGTAAGAAATGAGATAAATTTTGGAATGCATGATTTTTGTGCAGATGATTTAGATTTGAAGGTGGCTAGTAGAAATGAACCATCGTCCGAGATTGACTTTTAATTATATAAAGATAAATTATTAGGAGGATTTTATGAAAAAGACAATTATTACAGTTGTTGGAAAAGACACAGTAGGTATTATCGCAGGGGTATGTACATATCTTGCGGAAAATAACGTAAATATTCTGGATATTTCTCAGACAATCGTTCAGGAGTATTTTAATATGATGATGATTGTTGACTGCAACAATGCTTCAAAGCAGGCTCACGAGCTCGCAGATGATTTGGATAAACTGGGAGAAAAAATTGGTGTGAGCATCAGAATGCAGCATGAAGATATTTTTAACAGTATGCATAGAATATAATCGATTGACTGGAAATGGAGAAATACAATGATTAATAAATTTGAAGTAATTGAAACCAACAGGATGATTGACAACTACAATCTTGATGTCAGAACGATTACCCTTGGTATTAGTCTCATGGATTGTATCAGTGATAATCTTGAAACCTTAAATAATAATATATACAATAAAATAAAAAAACTTGCCGGAAATCTTGTACAGACAGGTGAGGATATTTCAAAGGAATATGGTATCCCTATTGTCAACAAAAGAATTTCCGTAACGCCAATTGGATTGATTGGTGCAAGTGCATGTAAAACACCTGAAGATTTTGTTACAATTGCTATGACACTCGATAAAGTTGCAAAAGAGGTTGGCGTGAATTTTCTTGGAGGATATTCTGCATTGGTAAGTAAGGGAATGTCAACGGCGGAAGAAAATTTGATTAAATCAATTCCACAGGCTCTCGCCTGTACAGAGCGTGTCTGTAGTTCGGTAAATGTTGGTTCCACAAAAACAGGAATCAATATGGACGCAGTCAGACTTATGGGAGAAATTGTATTAAAGACAGCAGAGGCAACAAAGGAACAGGATTCTCTGGGCTGTGCAAAGCTTGTCGTGTTTTGTAATGCACCGGATGACAATCCGTTTATGGCAGGAGCTTTTCACGGTGTGACAGAGGCAGATGCGGTAATTAATGTGGGTGTTTCAGGACCGGGTGTAGTAAGACATGCATTGAAGAAGGTGAGAGGAGAAAACTTTGAAATTCTCTGTGATACAATTAAGAAAACGGCATTTAAGATTACAAGAGTCGGTCAGTTGGTTGCAAAAGAAGCTTCTAAGAGATTAAATATACCTTTTGGAATTATCGATTTATCTCTTGCGCCTACTCCGGCAATTGGTGACAGTGTTGCAGATATTTTGGAAGAAATCGGTTTACAGAGAGCGGGAGCTCCGGGAACGACGGCAGCGCTTGCTATGCTTAATGACCAGGTGAAAAAGGGTGGTGTCATGGCATCCTCTTATGTGGGTGGTCTCAGCGGTGCATTTATTCCGGTCAGCGAAGACCAGGGAATGATTGATGCGGTCAAGGAAGGAGCTTTAACGCTTGAAAAATTAGAAGCTATGACTTGTGTATGTTCTGTGGGGCTTGATATGATTGCTGTTCCGGGAGATACCAAAGCAACGACGATTGCTGGAATTATTGCAGACGAATCTGCAATTGGTATGGTAAATCAGAAAACGACGGCAGTTAGAATTATTCCGGTAATAGGGAAAAGCGTAGGTGAAACGGTAGAGTTTGGAGGACTCTTGGGATATGCTCCTATTATGCCTGTGAATAACTTTGCCTGTGATAATTTTGTAAATAGAACTGGTAGAATACCTGCACCAATTCATAGTTTCAAAAATTAATAAAAATAGTTGAAGCAAGGGATATTATGACTTTTCTGTTATAATATCCCTTATTGTGATTGTAAGTTCGATAATAGAGGGTTATATGAATACAAACGGGAGGAGGTATTATAAGATAAAAATTTCCCGTTCAAATTCTGTGGGTAATTCTATTTTATATTTGTTCATAAAAACCATTCGGTAGAGTGAGTCGGCCTGCAAATTGATATCAAGCATTTTTTTTGACAATATATCACAATGGTTATAGTAGTCTGAAAATTTACCGATAATATCTATTGTGCTGTTTTTTTTGATTAGAGACAATATGTTTGACTTTTTATGAAAACCCAATAATCTTCCATAAAATATAAAATTATTCTGAATAAACTGTTCCATATCTTCTTTCGTAATTTCTAATACAATATGACAGAGTCCCCTTGATATTCTGGAAAAAGTATAGTTTTTTGAGTGTAATGTAGAAATAAAACTGTTTATGTCCATAAAAGTATATTTTAATTTGGTGATTCGATTGGATAAAAATTGGGTGATATCGTAGTATTTTTCAAAATCATTTTCCGAAATCAGTTTATAACCTACAATTTTGTTAAAATCTTCGGGGATAATAAATTTATTATCCTTTAGAAAGGCATGCGTATTTTCAGGTATAAATTTGCGAATACTATTTATATGATTACTCATGATTTCCTGACGGATACCGGTTGCAGAAGCAAAATCTGCCTTAAGTATTGTTGAATGATATCCGGCGCCAATTCTTTGAATAAATACTGGTTCAATAGAAGTATTTAGCTTTTTCATTGCCTTTAAATACTCAATTGCCAATATATTATTTGGAGTGGATAGAATATTAGCTATTTCGTTGTTATCTGCCAAAATACAACTAAAATCAAGATAGTTTTTTAGAGCATATAATCTTGCTGTAGGGAAAGATACACCGGTTTTTAGCTGTTTTGAAAGATATGTTTTATATTCCTCCGGTTCATTTGCAAGTATAGAGGCTATCAGCTCTAGCATTTTTGTATTTGTAGTTTCACAGCCAAAGCACAAATAATCAATACAATTTAATTTGGATAGAAAGGCAACGGAAGCGGTGGCAAATAGTTCAGCAGATGCAGTGGAATAACAGACCGGAAGCTCAAAAACGGCATCTGCACCGTTTAATACTGCCATTTTCGCTCTGAGTGTCTTGTCAAAAACAGCAGGCATTCCCCTTTGTACATAGTTACCGCTGCAAATAACAACAACATTGTCGGCATTTGTTGTTTTTCTGGCGGTTTCTATGAGATACTTATGACCGTTATGAAACGGATTAAATTCTGCGATGATTCCTACTGTTTTCATAATTTTTACCTTTACTTTTAATAAAATATTTTGTACGTTTAAGTACGTTTTTATTTTAACATTATTCCGTTATTCAATCAATTCATTGATAATTAAATTGTTGTTGTGTATTGAAAAAAGGTATATTATAATAATTTGTATGATTGGAAAATATATGAAGAAACGAGGGAAAAGGTATTATGGGTTTTATCGGGCATTTAAAGGACAAAGCGAGACTTGATAGAAAGACAATTGTTCTTCCGGAGGGTATGGACAAGCGTACTTATGAAGCGGCAGAACAGATTATCCGGGAAGATTTTGCAGATATTATTCTGCTCGCTACAGAGGAAGAAGTCGCAAAATATGGAAAAGACTATGATATAAAAGGTATTACGATAATTAATCCGAGAAAATATGAAAAAACAGTAGATTATGCTGAGGACTTTTATCAATTGAGAAAAGCAAAGGGAATGACAAAAGAACAGGCATATGCAATTTTAGTCAGTGATTATATGTATTTTGCATGTATGATGGTCAGGGCTGGAGATGCGGACGGAGTTGTATCAGGAGCATGCCATTCCTCAGCAAATACATTAAGACCATCACTGCAAATTATAAAAACTAAGCCCGGCAGTAAACTTGTCTCAGCCTTTTTTGTGATTTGTGTTCCGAATAAAGAAATGGGAAGTGATGGTGTATTTGTCATGGGAGATTGTGGATTAAATCAGAATCCGAACCCGACACAGCTCGCAGATATTGCGGCAAGCAGTGCACAGTCTTTTGAATATCTTGTAGGCGAGAAGGCAAGAGTGGCAATGTTATCACATTCGTCTCATGGAAGTGCTGCTCATAATGACGTAGATAAGGTTGTGGAAGCGACAAAAATAGCCAAGAAGGAATATCCACAATACTTAATTGACGGAGAATTACAGACAGACGCAGCGCTTGTACCGGAAATTGCAGAGTTTAAGGCGCCGGGAAGTCCGGTAGCGGGAAAAGCGAATGTGTTAGTGTTTCCGGATTTGGATGCCGGGAATATTGGATATAAATTATTACAGAGATTAGGACAGGCAGAAGCATATGGTCCTCTGTGTCAGGGAATTGCAAAGCCAATCAATGACTTATCAAGAGGATGCAGCGCCAGAGATATTGTCGGCGTTGTGGCAATTACTGCTGTACAAGCGCAGATTGATTAATTTAGTAGGAGTTTGAAATGGAAGTTTTAGTTATAAATTGTGGCAGCTCGTCATTAAAATTTCAGTTGATAGATTCTGAAAATGAGAGAGTTTTAGCTAAGGGACTATGCGAAAGAATCGGAATGGAAGGAAGCTCTATCACATATGAGAGTATACAGTGTGATAAGAGTACAAAAGAAGTGGAGATGCCAACTCATAATGAGGCAATGAATGCTGTCATTTCAGTTTTGACAGATGAAGAAACAGGCGTAATTCAAGATATGAGTGAAGTAAAGGCTGTAGGACATAGAGTGGTTCATGGAGGAGAATTTTTCTCCCAATCTGTATTGGTAACAGAAGAGGTTCTAGACAAAATTGAGCAATGCAATTATCTTGCACCGCTTCACAATCCTGCAAATATTATTGGTATAAAAGCGTGTATGGAAATTATGAGGGATACACCAAATGTGGCTGTTTTTGATACGGCATTTCATCAGACGATGCCCGAAAAAGCATATCTGTATGCACTACCGAGAGAATATTATGATAAATATAAAATAAGAAGATATGGATTTCATGGTACATCACATAGCTATGTATCTAAAAGAGCAGCTGAAATTGTTGGACAGCCATACAAAAAATTAAAGACAATTGTATGTCATCTTGGAAATGGAGCAAGTATTTGTGCGGTGGATTGCGGAAATTCTGTTGACACCAGCATGGGCCTGACACCGCTTGCAGGTGTAATTATGGGAACTCGTTCCGGAGATATTGATCCGGGGATTATTGAGGTTATTGCACAACATACAAATAAAAACATTTCTGAGATTATAAATATGCTAAATAAAGAGTCGGGGATTGCCGGTCTCTCAGGTGTGTCCAGTGATTTTAGGGATATTATAAAGGCGATTGACGAAGGAGATGTAAATGCAAAATCTGCATTTGATGCATATGTTCATAATGTAGTAAAATATATAGGAAGTTACGTTGCTGTCATGAATGGTGTGGACATGATTGTTTTCACCGCAGGTGTTGGTGAGAATAACGGACGTGTGAGAGAAGCAGTTTGCGAATATTTTGGATACCTTGGTATTGAAATAGATGATAAGGCAAACGAAAAACGTGGGGAAGAGATTATGATTTCTACGCCAGATTCTAAAGTCAAAGTTTATGTAATACCTACAAATGAAGAATTGGCAATCGCGAGAGAGACAGTAGAAATTCTAAAATAAAATAAGTATCTTGACAAAAATATAACAGATATGTATAATTGTTAAGGTGTCTTTGAAGAAGGAAGATTATGTTAATTGATTTATACGAATTATTACAGGAAGAAGACGGTCACAGAAGCGTCGAACCAAAACTCGAAATCAGTGAGTTTAAACTGAAAAAGGAATGTTTTCCTATCAAAAACAGTAAGATAAACATGTCGTTTCACAATAAAGGAAAAAAGCATATTGCTTTTCAATGCATCGGAAGTGTTACCTTAATAATTCCGTGTGATAAGTGTTTAGAGCCTGTAGATTATAAGATTAATATAGAGTGTTTCAAAGATTTGGATATGAATAAGACTTCAGAACAAAAGATTGCCGAATTAGATGAAGAAGTTTATCTGGAAGGAACTAAGTTTGATACTGAGGTATTTATTTATAACGAGATTCTGGTTAGTTTACCTATGAAAGTTCTATGCAAAGAAGATTGCAGAGGAATTTGCAATAGATGCGGCGCTAATCTCAATATGGGAGCCTGCAAGTGCGATGACGCAGAACCAGGTACGGGAATGTCGAAAATTTTAGATGTTTTTAATCAGTTTAAGGAGGTGTAAACCATGTCTATCTGTCCAAAGAACAAATCTTCTAAAGGAAGAAGAGATAAGAGAAGAGCTAACTGGAAGATGTCAGCTCCAAATCTTGTTAAGTGCAGTAAGTGTGGAGCTTTGATGATGCCACATAGAGTGTGCAAGGCTTGTGGAAGCTACAACAAAAAAGAAATTGTTTCAGTTGACTAATTATAAAAATAAGACTTTGTGGAAGACACAAAGTCTTATTTTATGTAATCGTAACGAGATGATTATGTTATAAATTGGTGGTAATACTTTATAAAGGAATCAAAAAATAATATGGAGTATAGAATATGAAAAAGAATTGTGTAAAATTAAAAGATAAAAAATTGCAGATAATCATGTTATTTTCAATATTATATATGATTATGCTTATATTTAACCCGCGTAATCTTGATGATTGGGCTTGGGGAACGAAAACAGGAATAGAACGTCTGCAACATGGATTTCAAGGATATAACGGTAGATATCTTAGTAATATAATTACCTTAATTTTTACAAGAATGCCTTCAATCCTATTTGCTATGATAGGAGCATTGATTGTTTTTACTATTTTGTATCAAATTTCAAAATTGGCACGAAAAAGTATTTTAATATTAGTGCCGGTTGTGCTGATTCTATTGATGCCGAGAAACACTTTTGTACAAACTTTCGGATGGGTGTCAGGTTTTACAAATTATGTGATTTCACTTATGATGATAATAACTTATTTGTTATTTTTGAAAAAATACTACAGTTATAAAAAAATATCTGTGAAAATGGCAGTATTTCTTTTGGTTTCGGGCATTGGAGTACAACTTATATTGGAGAATACAACAATATTTTTTGTATTAGCTGGTGTATTTTGTATTATATGGAGTGTTTATTATAATAAAAAAATGAATTTCCATTATCTATCATTATTTATCGGAAATATAATTGGAATGATTATAATGTTTACCAATTCAGCATATTTAAGCGCTGCAATTGATAATGGAAAGACATATAAGAAAATAGATATAGACTTTGATAGAAAGTCTTTTATACAACAGACATGGAAAAGTTTTTCTGGCAAAATAATAAAATATTGGTTTACGGAAAATATTTGGCTTATTATTGTCTTGGGATTGACTATGATTGGCTTTTGTATCGTTGTTGATATGAAATTTAAAAGAGTACTTTTAGGTATATTTTCGGCGATGACGGCAATGTTTTTTCTAAATAGTGTAGATGCTGATCAAACTTTTTATTTTCCTTCTATCAATAGTTTAAAGGCAGTTGCAATTATCATCTTTTGCCTGGCAATGGTAGCAGCGATAGCACTGGGGATTAAAAATTCCAAAGAGAAATTAATTTTATTAGTGACATTGTTATCCCAAATTCCATTAGTATTGCCATTGATTGTATCTGAGCCGGTAAATGCAAGATGTTTTATGAACAGTTATGTAATGTTTGCCGTTTTTGAGATGCAATTGATTTACTACATTGTGGAATATACTGAAAATAGATTCCAAAGAGATGATTTTTGTAATATGAAAAAGAATATTTGTAAATATTCTTTTCTTGTGGCAGCGTGTTTTATTCTATTTAGATTTGGCATGGATACAAACGGTTGTATTTTTATAAAGAAAGCTTTATCAGAAAGAAATAATTATATTGAAAAGATGGTCAGTGAGGGGAAAGAAAACTTTATTGTACCGTATATTCCGATGTCTGGCTTATATTGCGTAAATATGAATCCAAAGGATGAGAACTGGCAGGAGTGTTATAATGATTATTATGGTTTTCCGAGTAATATACGATACACATATATTAATTATTGGGAGTGGGAAAAATAAGATTATAATAAATAAGAGCTTTGGGGTCTATCGGTGTTGAAAACTTTCTTTATTCTTGATTTTACGGCCATTTTTTAGTATATTATCATTATGCGAAAAAGGAGGACATACAATGTCAGAGACGATAATAGCGTTAGACTGCATGGGCGGAGATAATGCACCGGAGGAAATTGTAAAAGGTGCTGTTTTAGCATCGAATGAAAACAAAGAAGTTCGTATCAAATTAGTAGGCAGAAAAGAGGCTATTGATGCGGAACTTTTAAAATATACATATGATAAAGAAGCATTAGAGGTTGTTAATGCAACAGAGATGATTGAAACGGGAGAACCACCGGTTGTGGCAATACGGAGTAAAAAAGATTCCTCGCTCGTAAAATGTATGTATATGGTAAAGAAAGGAGAGGCTGATGCCATGGTTTCAGCCGGAAGTACAGGAGCGAATCTTGTAGGAGGACATGTTATCATTGGAAGATTAAAAGGTGTTGAGAGACCACCTTTGGCTCCGTTGATTCCAACAAAAAACGGTGCGGCGCTTCTGATTGATTGTGGAGCGAATGTTGACGCAAGACCTTCCCACCTGATTCAGTTTGCGAAGATGGGGGCGGTCTATATGGAAAGTATTGTCGGTATTAAAAATCCAAAGGTTGCCATTGTAAATATTGGAGCGGAAGAAGAAAAGGGAAATTCTCTTGTAAAAGAGACATATCCTTTATTGAAAGAATTAAAAGATATTAATTTTATTGGAAATATTGAAGCCAGAGAGATTCCGGAGGGCGTGGCAGATGTCATTGTCTGTGATGCATTTGTTGGAAATGTGATTTTAAAATTATATGAAGGCGTAGCAGGAGTTTTAATTGAGAAAATCAAAGGTTCTATGATGAGCACCTTGAAGACAAAGATTGGGGCACTTTTAATTAAGAAAAGTTTAAAAAACACTTTAAAGGGATTTTCTCTTGAGGAACATGGAGGAGCTCCATTATTAGGATTAAACGGTCTTTTGGTTAAGACACATGGTAGTTCTAAGGCAATAGAAATAAAAAATTCAATTCTTCAATGTCACACATTTAAAGAAATGAATTTAAATAATAAATTTAAAGAAAAACTGAATTTAGAAAACAAATAGGTTTTAGGAGGAAAAATGGAATTAGAAAGATTAATTCAGGCAATTGCAGATGTTTTAGATTTGGACGCATCTACAATTACAGAGGAGAGTAAGTTTGTTGATGATTTAGGAGCAGATTCATTAGATGTGCTTGAGATTGTAATGGGAATTGAGGATGAATTTGGTATCCAGGTTCCTACAGACGAGGCACAATCCATTATTACAGTTGGAGATGCCTACGATAAGATTAAAAAAGCTCTTGAAAAATAGTGAAATGTTTTTTTGATTAAGCCCTAGAAATAGGGCTTAAAATACGTTATAGGAATTTAGAGGAAGAATATGAATACTGATTATACTCAGTTAGAAAATAATATTGGATATATTTTTACAGACAAAGATTTACTAATGAATGCATTGACGCATACATCCTTTGCTAACGAACATAAAAATAAAAAAATAAAAGATAATGAACGTCTGGAGTTTTTAGGAGATGCTGTTCTTGAGCTTGTGTCCAGTGAATTTATATTTAAGACAATGCCGGAGATGCCGGAAGGAGATATGACAAAGTTAAGGGCGAGTCTTGTGTGTGAGCCTACGCTTGCCGAAGATGCCAGGGAGATAATGCTGGATGAATTTATATATCTGGGAAAAGGTGAGGAAGAAACAGGTGGCAGAAAGCGCGATTCTATTGTTTCGGATGCTTTTGAGGCTTTAATTGGCAGTATATTTTTAGATGGTGGAATAGAAATGGCAAAAGATTTTATATTAAATTTTGCCTTGAATGATATAGATAATAAGAGATTGTTTCATGATAGCAAGACGATACTTCAGGAGAGGGTCAATATTGTAAAAGCAGGGAAGCTTTCTTATGAAATTATTCATGAAAGCGGACCAGATCACAATAAATCTTATGAGGCGGTAGCAAAACTGGATGAGAAAATCATAGGAAAAGGCATTGGGCATACAAAAAAGGCGGCAGAACAGCAGGCGGCGTACAGTGCCTTAAAGACTTTAGATAAGAGGGATTAACATGTATTTAAAAAGTATAGAAATACACGGATTTAAATCATTTGCAAATAAAATAAATTTTGAATTTCACAATGGAATTACGGGAATTGTAGGACCCAATGGTTCCGGTAAGAGTAACGTGGCAGATGCAGTGCGGTGGGTTTTGGGAGAACAGAAGACAAAACAGCTGAGAAGTTCTAAAATGGAAGATGTTATTTTTGCGGGAACAGAGAACAGAAAACCAATGGGTTATGCTTATGTTGCCATTACATTTGATAACGCAGACCATAAACTAAATATTGATTATAATGAAGTAACTGTTTCCAGAAGACTGTTTCGTTCCGGGGAAAGTGAGTATATGATTAACGGAACGCAGGTCAGATTAAAAGATATCAATGAAATGTTTTATGACACAGGAATCGGTAAAGAGGGATATTCTATTATCGGGCAGGGTCAGATTGATAAGATTTTAAGTGGAAAGCCCGAAGAGAGAAGAGAGTTATTTGACGAGGCGGCAGGAATTGTTAAGTTTAAACGCAGAAAAAATGATGCGATGAGAAAGCTTGATGACCAGAATCAAAATCTTGTGAGAGTGTCAGATATTTTGGGGGAATTGGAACGTCAGGTAATTCCACTGGAAAAACAGTGTGAAAAAGCTAAGAAATATCTTGTTTTAAAAGAAGATTTGAAGGTCAATGATGTAAATATGTTTTTAATTGAGTTTGATGAAATTAAAAACAGGCTGGTGCAGATTGATGAAAAAATTAAAATTGCATCTGCTGATATGCAGAATGCCACGGATGAGTTTGAAAAAATTAAAGCTGATTATACAAAATTAGAGCAGATTCTTGAAGAAATTAATAATTCAATTGAGACTAAGAAGGCAACTTTAAACGAGACGATTTTAAGTATAGAGAAATTTGAAGGACAGATTAACGTTATTAAAGAGCAGATTAATTCGGCAAAAAATAATGAGTCTTATATCAATCAGAGAATTGATTCGATTCATACAGAAATACAACAACAGCAAGGCGAATTGGAAAAGTCTGAAAACGAAAAGTCTGAAAACGAGAAAAGATTGAGTGAGGTGATTGCATCTCAGGCAGATATTAACGGGGATATTGCAAAAAAAGGTCAGGAACTTTCTGACTTAGAAGCTGAAATTGAGAGCAATAAATCAAAAATTATTGAACTTTTAAATGCAAAAGCGCTGATTAAAACAAAAATTCAAAGATGTGATACTTTGCTGGAACAGATCAATATAAGAAAATCCCAATTGAATCAAAAATTAATTGCATTTCAGAGCCAGAAAGACGGTCAGGAAAACGTAATAAATCAGTTAGAAGGACAACTTGAGGAGTCAGAAAACGATATTGAGAATATCACAGCCACATTAAACCAATACAAAAATGATTTGGCAGATAAAAGAGTTGAAAATAGCACGCTGACAAAGAATTTGTCTGAGAATCAGGAAAAATATCATAAGTTAAAGTCGAATTTAGATGCTCTTAAAAACCTTACAGAACGTTATGAGGGGTATGGAAATAGTATTAAGAAAGTAATGGAGTTGAAAGAAAGCAAAAAGGGGATAATTGGTGTTGTTGCTGATATTGTGAAGGTTGAGAAAAAGTATGAAGTGGCAATTGAGACGGCACTCGGTGGAAATATTCAAAATATTGTTACAGACACTGAGACGACCGCAAAAGAAACCATTGAGTATTTAAAGAAAAATAAATTTGGCCGTGCAACTTTTCTGCCTCTCAGCAGTATGAGTAATAAAACAAATTTTAATGCTCCGGATGCATTAGAGGAAAAGGGTGTTTTAGGTCTTGCAAGTGAATTGGTTGAGATTAAGAAAGAGTATGAAGGGGTTGCTAAATATCTTCTTGGTAGAGTGATGGTTGTGGATACGATAGACCATGCCATCGCTATTGAAAGAAAATATCGTTATACGGTGAGAATCGTTACATTGGAGGGAGAATACCTTAATGTCGGTGGTTCGATATCCGGTGGTGCATTTAAAAATAACAGTAATCTTCTTGGGCGAAGACGTGAAATCGAGGAGATTGAGAAGAAGCTGGTTTCATTGAAAGAGGAAAAAACAGCTTTAGATAAGGCGCTCGTAGACAATAGAAGTGAAATGAGTCTCATTTCTGAAGAGATTAATAAAGTTTCAAAAGGTCTTCAGGAACAGCTTCTCATAAAAAATACGATAGAAATTAACCTGAAACAGGCAAGAGATAAGAAGGATAATATTGTTCAGGAATATAAGGGCTATACAAAAGAAAATGATGATATTACACTTGAGATGGAAGATATCAATCAAAATAGTTCAAAACTCAGTGAAGAGTTGACGGGAACAGAAGATAGAAGCGGATTTCTTGAAAAAGAAGTAGTTGAAAAGACGAAAAAATTGTCAATGATAAAAGAAGAATTATCAGAGAAAAACAGCGTTCTTGAGGAAATTAATATTGAAATTGCAAATTTTAAACAGAAACATGAATTTATTGTGGAAAAGATTCAGAAGTCAAGTAAAATAATTGAAGGTTTTTTGAAAGAACTGGAAGAGATTAAAAATAATTCTAAGGAAAATGACAGTGAAATTTTATCAAGAGCAGAAGCAATTGAAAAATTGACAGAAGAAACAGAAAAGAATCGTAAGTTGATTCAGGTTCTTGAGAAAGAAATTGAGAATGCTAAGAAGGAAAAAGAAAATCAGAGCAGAGAACATAAAGAGTTTTTTGAAAAGCGTGAGGCATTATCTGAGAGAATATCTGTTTTAGATAAGGAGGTTTACAGATTAAGCAGTCAGAAGGAAGCATTAGAAGAAAAATCTGAAAACAAAGAAGCCTATATGTGGAACGAATATGAGATTACATATAGAAAAGCTGCTGAAATGAAGAATCCTGAATTTAATGATAAGTCAGCGATTAGAGAAAATATTGCGAATATCAGAAAAGAGATGAAGTCTCTTGGAGATGTAAATATCAATGCCATCGAAGAGTTTAAGGAAGTCAATGAACGATATCAATTTATGAAGAGTCAGCATAATGATTTGATGGAAGCAAAAGAAAATCTTCTCAAGATTATTGATGAGCTTGAAGTAGGCATGCGCAAGCAGTTTAAGGAAAAATTCGAGGAGATTAAGATTGAATTTGATAAAGTATTTAAAGAACTGTTTGGAGGTGGCAAAGGAACCATTGAACTGACAGAGGCAGAAGATATTTTAGAGGCAGGGATTCAGATTATTTCACAGCCTCCTGGAAAGAAATTGCAGAATATGATGCAGCTATCGGGTGGTGAAAAGGCATTGACGGCAATTAGTCTATTATTTGCAATTCAGAACTTAAAACCGTCCCCATTCTGTCTTTTAGACGAAATCGAGGCGGCGTTAGATGGTTCCAATGTTGTGAGATTTGCAGAATATCTTCATAAACTGACAAAAAACACACAGTTTATTGTGATAACACATAGACGTGGTACAATGAATTGTGCGGATAGGCTATATGGTATTACAATGCAGGAAAAAGGGATTTCCGCATTGGTTTCTGTTGATTTGTTAGAGAATGATTTGAGTAAATAGAAAGGAGGCGCAGTTTTTGCGCATTTAGAAAATGGCAGGAAAATTTTTTGAAAAACTTGTTTCAGGGTTGTCGAAGACAAGAAACAATATTGTGTCTGGTTTAAATTCTATATTTACAGGATTTTCTAGTATTGATGATGATTTCTACGAGGAATTGGAAGAAACACTTATAATGAGTGATATTGGTGTGAATACGACAGAAGAAATTCTTGAAAGCCTGAAGGAACAGGTGAAAGAACTAAAAATCAAAGAACCGATAGAATGTAAAGAGCTTCTCATTAAAAATATTGAGGAGCAAATGAATATTGGTGAGAATGCATATGATTTTGAAGATGAAAAATCAGTTATTCTTGTGATTGGTGTTAATGGAGTAGGAAAAACTACATCTATTGGAAAACTTTCCAGCCAGTTTAAAAATAATGGGAAAAAGGTTGTCTTAGCTGCTGCTGACACTTTTAGAGCAGCGGCGGCAGAACAGTTGATAGAGTGGGCTCACAGAGCAGGCGTAGATATTGTATCAGGAAAAGAAGGGTCGGACCCGGGTTCTGTTCTGTTTGACGCAATATCTTCTGCAAAAAATAAAAATGCGGATATTCTTTTGTGTGATACTGCCGGTAGACTTCACAATAAAAAGAATTTAATGGAAGAATTAAAAAAACTTGACCGAATTATTGAAAAGGAATATAGTGGTTGTCGGAGAGAAAATTTTATCGTATTAGATGCCACAACAGGTCAGAATGCTCTCGTGCAAGCAAAACAGTTTAAGGAATGTGCGGATATTACCGGTGTTATTTTGACAAAAATGGACGGTTCGGCAAAAGGTGGAATTGCTATTGCAATTCAGTCAGAGTTGGGGATTCCTGTAAAATATATCGGTGTGGGAGAGCAGATTGATGATTTACAGAAATTTGATGCGCATGAGTTTGTAGAAGCATTATTTAATCAGGAATAAATTGGTAACAGAAGAAAGAAGAGTGATTGAAGATGAGTGATAAGTTAAGTTTAAAAAAATTTGAGGAAGCAAGTGAGATAGTCAAGAAAGTTACATTAAATACGAGTTTGATTTATAGTGACTATTTTAGTGCTCAGACAGGAAATCAGGTATATATCAAGCCCGAAAATATGCAGTTTACCGGTGCCTATAAGGTTAGAGGTTCTTATTATAAAATAAGTACATTATCAGAAGAAGAAAGAGAGAGAGGGTTGATTACTGCATCTGCCGGAAATCATGCTCAGGGTGTGGCATATGCTGCAAAATTATACGGTGTAAAGGCGACTATTGTCATGCCGACAGTAACGCCTCTAATGAAAGTAAACAGAACGAAAAGTTATGGGGCAGATGTTATTTTATACGGTGATGTGTATGATGATGCATGCAATTATGCATTGAATCTTGCTTCAAAACAGGGATATACATTTATTCATCCTTTTGATGACTTAGATGTTGCCACAGGCCAGGGAACGATTGCGATGGAAATTTTCAAGGAGCTTCCTACCGTGGATTATATTTTAGTTCCAATTGGTGGCGGTGGACTTGCTACAGGTGTCAGTACACTGGCTAAGTTACTGAATCCAAGAATTAAAGTTATCGGTGTAGAGCCGGAAAATGCGGCATGTATGAATGAAAGTCTGAAAGCGGGGGAAGTGGTAACGCTTGACAGCGCAAATACGATTGCCGATGGAACCGCAGTAAAAACACCGGGAGAGAATATTTTCCCATATATTAAGGAAAACATTGACGAGATTATTACGATTAAAGATGAAGAATTGATTGATGCTTTTCTCGATATGGTCGAAAATCATAAATTAGTTGCAGAAAATTCCGGCTTACTCACTGTGGCTGCACTGAAACATCTCACATGTAAGGATAAGAAGGTTGTATCCATTATCAGTGGTGGAAATATGGATATCATAACAATGTCGTCTATTTTACAGCATGGATTGATTCAGCGTGGCAGAGTGTTTACTGTATCTGTCTTGCTTCCGGATAAGCCGGGTGAATTAGTAAAGGTTGCAAACAAGATTGCAGAACAGCAGGGAAATGTTATTAAATTGGAGCATAATCAGTTTGTATCTGTAAACAGAAACGCAGCTGTGGAATTAAAGGTTACATTGGAATGTTTTGGGCATGAGCATAAAAAGCAGATTTTGAAAGCATTAGCTGAGGCGGGATATAATCCAAAAGAGCAAATGCCAAATTTATAAAAATATAAACGAAAAAGAGACTGTCGCATGAATGAATGCGGCAGTTTTTTGAGATGGCGACGAGGAAAATGGACATCATGCCTGCATAGATGGACATTTGACGACCGCTTCCGGTGATTGTTTATATTTTTATAAAAAAGGTAAAATATTTTTGGTAAAGTATTCCAAATTGTAAAAATTTTTGTTATTATTATAATTATTATATGATAAATGGGAGAATATCAATTAAAGGGATAAGTACGGAGTAGCAGAGTAAATATTAAAGTGAAAAACGAGGGGAGTAGGAAGATGAAAAAGAAAAAAATTAAAAGAAATTTAGTGGCTTTATTATCAATTGTAACATTAACAGTGACGGGATTGCATACTGACATCATGTCAGCTCCTATTTATGCAACACAAAAAAATAATAAGGAAAATATAGGAGCAAAAAAAGAAATAAGTGTCGTAAAAGAATTGACAGAGGAACGAACGGAAAATTCCAATACATATTTAATGAGCGATGGCTCAAAAAAATTAGAAATACTTGGAGAAAATATAAGATATAAAGAAAATGGAAAGTTAAAAGACTATAATACATGTTTGTCTAATATTAATAAAAATGATAAAAAGAGAATCAGAAAAGCATTGGCAGTGAATGCTCCTGAGGATTTTGATTATGTAAATGTGAGTGGAGATTCAAAACATTACTTTCCGGATGAATTAAAAAATGGCAGTGAAATTGTGATGAGCAAAGATAAGTATTCATTGTCTTTTTTGCCGTGTATCAATAAAGAAAATATTTTAATGTCAGAGGTAAAAGATAATGAAATTACATATACGTCATCGAATACAGAGATTGAATATCAGTATACTTCTTTAAAAAATGGTGTAAAGGAAAACATTATATTTAACAGCAGACCGGAGACAAATGAGATAAAATTCATTCTAAAAAGCAGGCATATTTACTATGAATTACAGGAAAGTGGAGAAATTGGAATATATGAGGAAGGGACAAAAAAACAGGTCGGAAAAATTGTTGCTCCGAATATGATAGATTCAGAAGGAAATATAGATTATACAAAAGTTAGATATGAGCTTAAAAGAGATGGAAACGATATTGTTTTAAAGATAATAATAGATAAGGAATATTTAGATGATAAGAGTACGAAATATCCTTTGACTGTTGACCCTACGGCAGTCTGGTTTGGGGATAAGCTTCCGGCGGCAATTGTAAACAGTGTAACCGGTCGGAGTGATGATATTGTTCTTAACAATTCTCTTATTTTAGAAAATAATTATGAATATAATGAGACGAAAGATAAGAGAAGCAGTAAGGTTTATATTGATACAACAAATTTAATTGGAGGTACAGACTGGCTGGTTGGAACACCGGAAATTAGTGGAAAATATATAGAAAATTCATATTTGTATTTAGGAGAGCAGACAGCAAGCAAAGAATATGTAAAGGTGGAAGTAAAAAGCCCGGAGAGTGCATGGAATATAAATACAGTTACATGGACTAATCAACCTAAAATAAATGATGAAGTAATTGCAACTACATGGAATAAAGGAGAAGATGGAAGAAATCATGGAGTAAATCTGACAAAGTGGGTACAGGCAATTGCCGATGGAAGGAAAGAGAATTATGGATTGGTATTGGAAGCGGCAGAAGATGGAACACAGTGCTCTTATTATGGAACCTTGAAACCAGGTCAAAATTTTATGTGTATTGACATCATTTATAGAGATATTGAAAAATATGATACATCAGTGAAACTATCAGCAGAATATACGCAGGAAACAGGAAAAATAGGTGTAGCCATAGAAGATACGAATAAATTAGAAGCGGGAGTGACTATAAAGGGTTACAAAATATATGTAAGAGAAAATGATGAAGCTAGATTTTCAAGTATATATCAGGGAGATGATGTAAATGAAAAGGTGGAAATGGAAATTGATTCCGGGTGTAATAAAATAGACTACAGAGTTTGTGTTTTATATTCCGACGGGACAGTGAAACCATCGAATATAGTTTCTTTTGAAAAGCAGACGAAAACTCTTGAGAGGAATGGAATAAATGAAAATACAACTGTGTCATATAAGCAGACAATTTTTGATACAGACGGTGATGGTTTGCAAGATGGTTATGAGATTTGGGATTTTAAAACATATTGGAATACTGAAACACAAGACAGTACAGCAGAAAATCCTAGTTATAAATTGGATACAGATGGCGACGGCTTTCCAGACAGCTATGAGGTGTTTGTACTTGGAACCGACCCGGCGGTGGCAAATGAAGAAGGGAAAGATAGTGATAGAGATGGTTTGATAGATATAGATGAATTTCATCGGGGGACAGACCCGCATTTGACAGATTCAGATTTTGATGGAATCAATGATTTGAATGATTATGGCTCTACGAATCCAAGAAAAACGGATAATCCTAATATTAAGGGAACAGATCAATCAATAGCTTATAGCTCTCCTATACATATTGGATTATATGAAAGAGAATATTCAGAAGAAAACAATGGTGTAACATATTCCTATATAAAAAATATATATAGGGATAATATAAAACAAGTTGAAATTGATTATGGGAATAGTTCTCTCAATAAAACTATAAAATATTTTTATAATGCAAATGGCAACTATACTGCGATTATTGAACAGTATGATACCGAATACGACCCATTACATGAACAGACGGTATGTATTACCTATACATATGATAAAAATAATAATATTGAATTTATATGTGACCGCGAAACCAAATATACTATGTTATATAACAATGGAAAATTAAAGAATTTTAAAATCGGTGAGCAGGAAATTGTAAATTATGAAAATATTGTAAGCATGGATAAGACGGAACAAGTGAATACACTTGATTTTGGTGATATTATAAAATGTGACACAAATGAGATTAACTATAAAAATAATCAGAAGATAAAAACGAGAACTTATAGATATAAAATACAGGATAATGATTTTGATTCTACAGCATATTTGGTATATATATATTACGATTCGGCTTCGAGTCCTAGTTATCAGATTCAATATAATATAGAGGGGACAATTTTAAAACTTATTGATTACACCGAAGGTGTAAGTAATCCTGTTACATATAATTATACAAGTAGTAATGGCAATACTATGGTGACAAGAAGTGATGGATTTACGAAAAGCGTTTCCAAAAAAGAAGAAACAGATGCTGATAATAAGACGCATACGACTACAACCACAACCAGCTATACTTACAAAGATTTGAAAGGTGCAACTAAAACTAAGAGTACATCCTTGGTAACAAAGATAGATGAAGATAATCATGTGTCTTCTGAGCTAAATATGTATGATAAAGATAAGTTTATATATAGTGCTGATTCAAATAAGAGAGCTGCTACAGAGAGAATATATTCAACAGCTAAAAAGGAATATATTCTTAATATGTCGCAGATTATTCACGATAATTCATCAGTGACAAGATTTATTAAAGGTTTGGCACTTGATGAAAATGATGATTATATAACGAATAATGTAGAATATATATATGATTTAGCAGGAAATATTATACAAGTAAAGGAAAACAATGAATTAGTCCATATGTACTCCTATAATCCTAGTGGAAAAATTATAGAAGAAACTGACTTAAAAAATCGCAGAACCTATATGTATGAATATGATACAGTAGGAAATGTTACGAAAATGACTACTTATATATTAAATAAGGTTGGAGAATTAAAGAAAGTAGAGGAATTTGAATACAATAGTAGTCAATGGTCGGGACAGTTGACTGCGTATAAAGAAGAAGAGAACAAATATGAAATAACGTACGATAAGGCAGGAAATCCGATTCATTTTATTGATGGTCAGGTATTATCTTGGAATAGAGGAAGACTTCTGGAAGGAATAAGTTGTGATAATAAGTCAGATGTGACTTATAGATACAATGAAAACGGATACAGAACCTATAAATATGTAACTGATTCTAATAATGCCGAAGGTGTAACTACTATCTATGAGTGGGATGGAAATAGGCTAATTAAAGAGCGGAATATAAATGAAACAACAAATAAAACTTATGATATCTGGTATTTATATGATGATAGGGACAATATCATTGGATACGATTATGTTTATGCTGATACAAATAATACGATAAAATCCAGCCGAGTTTATTATGAGAAAGATATTCAGGGAAGCGTAATAGGATTGTGGAATGAAAATGGATATAAGTTTGCCTCATACTATTATAATTCTTGGGGTGATTTAATTCAATCGACATGTAATCCTAAGTGGAATGATTTGTATGAAGTTAATTATATTGGATACAAGGGATATTATAAGGATAATGAAAGTGGATTTTATTATTCAGGTCAGGGATATTATGTACCAAAGCTTGGAAGAAAATTAAATTTAGATGAACCAACAAAAATAATAGAACAAGAAAAAAATAAAGCAAATCAATATTTCAGTTACAAAAATTTTATATATACAACTGCTAATACTAGTTTACTTCCAACAGATAAAACGGGATATGAGATAGATTATGAAGTAGATGAATATGTAGAATATTGTGATACAAAATCATTAATATTTGAGAGCATGAATAGCTATAATACAAATTGTTATGGGTTTGCGATAAATTGCTGGACATATAAAGTTGAAAATGGTTATCATTCAAGCATTTTACCGGGAATGTGTAGAGGAAATATTGACTACTATGTATATGCTACCAGTGCAACTATTGCGGGATATGTTAAGCAGGATATGGAATATTGGGGTAAGGAAGCCACCATTTTAACAGGAAATGATAACAATCCTTATTATAGAACAGATGATGAACATTGCCTTATTGCTGTTAGAACTATGGATAAACAAAGTTTTGAAGCGCATCCAGAAGCAGATTATTGTCATTTTATGATAAGAAAGGATGATGGATGGTATTTTAAAAGTGGAT
Source organism: uncultured Eubacterium sp. (assembly GCF_937958975.1). Classification (GTDB taxonomy): domain Bacteria; phylum Bacillota; class Clostridia; order Lachnospirales; family Lachnospiraceae; genus Eubacterium_G. The sequence continues at coordinate 46,023 of NZ_CALGRE010000014.1, forward strand.
GGCAGGTAGGAATATTTAAACTAAAGGGAAATCATACTCCAGATACTGTTATTTGGACACAGTATGATTATGATACAAATAATAAGGTTAAAGATCATTTTGATTATGCCTTTTATACATCTGATATTCAATACATAGTAATTCCCAAATTGCCATTGACGATAAAATAAAGAGAGGAGTAGTATGATGAAAAAAACAACAGTTATTATATGTATAATTACATTAATATTTACCCTAGGAAGTGGCATAGAGGTGACAGCTGGACAGACAGAGATAATTTACAACAATGAAGAAAAGGTGACGCATATTACTAATATTCAAGCAAAAGAACTGTATACACTTCCTGCGAAACGTTTTGGATATGGAAGTTTTGTTCCATATTATACGAGAGAGGATATTATAAAACGTATGGGAGCAGAAGCATATTGGCGAAAAGGGAAAGAGAATATAGATTATGGAATTTACAAAACGGATTTAACACATTATCTAATTGTTACATCTTATGGTGGCTCATTTTTAGATAGATGGTATGTCTCGAAAATAACATCTAAAGAACTTTTTGAAAAATATATAAAAATAGGAACAACGATGGAAGTTGTAAAACTGCTTGACCCAGATACTACAGATTCAACCAATGGAGCATTTCCGAATTATGCACTTAGTAATCATAGATTTAAGGATGGAACATTTCGATATGTGCATTATGAAAAAAATGAACAAGGAGACTTTGTTGTTTCACGAATTGATTATGAGGAAGATATCATTCCAGTAGTCAACAATCTTCTTGACATTGATTATCAATTAATTAAAAATGATAATCCGAACGAAGAAGCAGAATTTTTAGAGAAGCTAAAAAAATTAAATGAACGGCCGGTAAAACCTGTTCAAAATAAGCCAACAAAGGTAAAAATTAAATCAGTAAAACGCATTAAGAAAAAATCTATTCGTATTAAATTTAAGAAAGCGAAATATGCGAAAAAATATCAAATTCAATGCGCCTCCAATAAAAAGTTTAAAAGGGCTAAGATAAAAACCACAAAGAAAAATTATTGTACAATTAAGGTTTCGAGCAAAAAAACTTACTATATCCGAGTGCGTGGTGTAAATGGAACAAAAAAAGGTAAATGGTCCAAAATAAAAAAGGTTAAAAAAATAAACAAGTCATAACATTAATTTAGAAAAAAATATACTAGATAAAAAGAGGAGGAGATGGTATGACGAAAAAAGCAATAGTAATTTTATGTATGATTGTATTATTGTTTTCAACAGAAATCAAAGCAGAAGGGTTATACAATAATGAGGAAAAAGTGACACGAATATCCAATGTTGCTACAAAAGAATTATATACTATTCCAGCAGAAAGTTTTGGGTATGGAAGTTATATTCCGTATCGTGACAGAGAATATATTATAAAGAATGTAGGTTCAGATCCATATTGGCGTAAAGGAAAAGAAAATATTGATTATGCAATGTATAAAACGGATGCAACACATTATTTGATTTTAACATCTTATGAGGGGTCATTTTTAGATAGATGGTATGTTTCTAAAATAACATCTAAAACTCTTTTTGAAAAATATGTAAAGATAGGAACATCTATAGATGTTGTGAAACTGATTGATTCGGATGCTACAGATATTATTAATGGTGCGTTTCAGGATTATATACTTTGTCATCATAGATTTGCTGACGGAACGTATTGGGATGTGCATTATGGGAAAAATTCAAAAGGAGAATTTGTTGTTGAAAGAATTGATTATAGGAAAGATAAGATACCGGTGCTTGAAAATCTCCTTGACATTGATTATCAGTTGATTAAAAATAATAATCCGAATGAAGAAGCAGAATTTTTAGAGAAGCTAAAAAAATTGAATGAAAAGCCGAAAAAGGATGATGTGGTAAAACCGATTCAAAGGAAACCGACAAGGGTAAAGATTCAGTCAGCAAAGCGCATTAAGAAAAAATCAATTCGCATTCAATATAAGAAAGCGAAATATGCAAAAAAATATCAAATTCAGTATGCATCAAATAAAAAATTCAAAAAGGCTAAAATTAAAACAACAAAGAAGAATTATTATACAATTAAGGCGTCGAGTAAAAAAACTTACTATATCCGAGTGCGTGGTGTAAATGGAACAAAAAAGGGAACATGGTCTAAAATCAAAAGAGTTAAGAAAGAATCCGCTAAAAAGTAGATTCTAAATTATAAAGCAATAGGTGTCAAGAAAAAATACTTGACACCTATTGCTTTATGTTGTATGATACTCAAGGTGACAAAAAGCCGGTTCGTATCGAAAGGTCTGGTTTGTTATGAAAGATATATTGAAAAGTTCCATGTTATATGATTTTTATGGAGAACTTCTCACAGAACATCAAAAGGAAATATATGAAGATTTTATGCTAAATGATTACAGTTTAGGCGAGATTGCTCAGGAGAGAGGAATTTCGAGGCAGGGTGTACATGATTTAGTAAAAAGATGTGATAAACTGTTAAATGGATATGAAGAAAAATTACATCTTGTAGAGCGGTTTTCTAAGACAAAAGAAGATGTGAAAAAAATCTGTATGTTAGCTGACGGAGACATGAATCAGGAAAATATATCACAAATTAAAACAATTGCACAGGAAATTTTAGAAAATTATTAGGAGGTATGGCTTTGGCATTTGAAAGCTTATCCGATAAATTACAAAATATATTTAAGAATCTTAGAAGTAAGGGCAGATTAACAGAAGAAGATGTGAAAGCTGCGCTGAAAGAAGTTAAGATTGCACTGTTAGAAGCTGATGTCAGTTTTAAGGTTGTAAAAGATTTTATTAAAAAAGTTCAGGAACGTGCCGTAGGTCAGGATGTGATGAGTAGTTTAACTCCCGGACAGATGGTGATTAAGATTGTGAATGAAGAACTTACCGCTTTGATGGGCTCGGAGACAACGGAGCTCAGACTCCTTTCCGATAATGAAAATACTGTTATTATGATGATGGGACTTCAGGGTGCAGGTAAAACGACAACCACTGCAAAGATTGCCGGAAAACTAAAAGCAAAAGGAAAAAGACCTTTGCTTGTGGCATGTGACATTTACCGTCCGGCGGCAATAGAACAGTTAAAAATTAATGGTGAGAAACAACAGGTTCCGGTTTTCTCTATGGGAGATAAACAGAAACCGTTAAATATAGCAAAGGCGGCAATTGAGCACGCCAGAAAAAATGGAAACAATGTTGTCATCTTAGATACAGCAGGACGTTTGCATGTGGATGAAGACATGATGAATGAGCTTGTTGAAATCAGAGATAATATTGAACTTACGCAGACAGTTCTTGTTGTAGATGCAATGACAGGACAGGATGCGGTTAATGTCGCAAAAGAGTTTAATGAAAAAATAGGAATTGATGGTATTATTGTCACAAAATTAGATGGTGACACGAGAGGTGGTGCAGCTTTATCTATTAAGGCGGTGACCGGAAAACCGATTCTTTATATCGGTATGGGAGAGAAACTTTCTGATTTAGAACAGTTTTACCCGGACAGAATGGCATCTCGTATTCTGGGAATGGGAGATGTGCTGTCATTAATTGAAAAAGCTGAGCAGGCAATCGACCAGGATAAGGCAAAAGAAATGGAACAGCGTTTGAGAAAGGCACAGTTTACATTTGATGATTATCTTGAGTATATGGGACAGATTAAAAACATGGGTGGATTATCTTCTCTCCTCAATATGATACCAGGAGTTGGTGGGCAGATTAAGGAGGATATGCTTCCTGACGATAAACAGCTTGGAAAAATCGAGGCAATTATTTTCTCAATGACAAAAGAAGAAAGAGGAAATCCTGATTTGATAAATCCGTCAAGAAAGAGACGTATTGCAAATGGTGCCGGTGTAGATATCAGCGAGGTCAACAAACTTGTGAAACAGTTTGAGCAGGCTAGAAAGATGATGAAGAGTATGCCTGGCATGATGGGGGGCAAAGGAAAGAAAAGACATGGTGGATTTAAAATGCCTTTTGGCTTTTAGATAAATAAACAGATTAATATGTAATTTTACGGAGGTAAAGAAAAAATGGCAGTAAAGATGAGATTAAAGAGAATGGGAAAGAAAAGACATCCTATCTACAGAATAGTTGTTGCTGATTCAAGATCACCAAGAGATGGTAGATTTATTGAAGAAATCGGAACATATGACCCGAATCAGGAACCAAGTGTATTCAATGTAAATGAAGAAGCTGCAAAGAAATGGTTAGCAAATGGAGCTCAGCCAACAGATACAGTTGGAAAACTCTTAAAGATTGCTGGAATTGAAAAATAGTAATTGGAGGGAAAATCCATGAAAGAATTGGTAGAAACAATTGCAAAAGCGCTTGTTGACTCTCCAGATGAAGTTGTGGTTTTAGAAACTGAAAATGATAGAGAAATTGTAATTCAACTACATGTTGCTCCAGAAGATATGGGAAAAGTAATTGGAAAACAAGGCAGAATCGCTAAGGCAATTCGTTCAGTAGTAAAGGCTGCTGCTTCTAAATGTGATAAGAAGGTTAAAGTAGAGATAGCAGAATAAGTTTATACTTTAATACAAGTGCAACAAGGCTGGATTTTTTCCAGCCTTGTTATTGTTCGGTGGAAATTATAAATTGTATTAGGAGAATGAATTTGGAAAAATATTTGAGAGTAGGTGTGATTAGTTCTACGCATGGCTTACATGGTGAGGTTAAAGTTTATCCTACAACAGACGATATAAAGAGATTTGATTATTTAAAAGAAGTGGTATTAGACACAAAAAAAGAATATATAAATCTGGATGTTACAGGTGTAAAATATTTTAAAAATATGGTGATTTTAAGATTTGCGCAGTTTAATAATGTGGATATGGTTGCGCCGCTGAAGGGAATGGATTTGTTGGTAACGAGAGAGAATGCAATTCCTTTAGCTGAGGGTGAGAACTTTATTGTTGATATGGTTGGCTGTAAGGTGATTACCGATGAAGATGAAACATTAGGTGAATTAGTGGATGTTATGCAGACAGGTGCAAATGATGTCTATATCGTAAAAACAAAACAGGGAAAAGAAATTTTATTACCTGCGATTAAAGAATGTGTATTAGAGAAAGATATTGAAAACAAGTTGATTCGAGTTCATATTATGAAAGGATTGTTAGATTAATGAATTTTCATGTTTTGACGCTATTTCCTGAAATGATAGAACAGGGGATAAATACAAGTATTACAGGAAGAGCCATAAATAATGGATTCATCAGTATAGATGCCATCAATATCAGAGATTTTGCCGGAAACAAATACGGACAAATTGATGATTATCCATATGGTGGTGGAGCAGGGATGGTGATGCAGCCGGAACCTGTCTATAAAAGTTATCAGTCTGTAGTAGAAAAAATAGGGTATCAGCCAAGGGTGATATATTTGACACCTCAGGGAAAAGTTTTTAATCAAAAAATGGCAGAAGAATTTTCATTAGAAAAGGATTTGGTATTTCTCTGTGGACATTATGAGGGAATTGATGAGAGAGTGTTAGAAATGATTGTGACGGATAATGTATCGATTGGTGATTATGTATTGACGGGAGGAGAATTGCCGTCTATGGTGATGATGGATGCGATATCCAGACTTGTACCGGGAGTTTTGAACAATGATGTGTCTGCTGAATTTGAGTCATTCCATGATAATCTCTTAGAATATCCACAGTACACCAGACCGGCAACTTTTATGGATAAAGAAGTTCCGTCTATTCTATTATCAGGAAATCATCCGAAAGTAGAAAAGTGGAGAAGAGAACAGTCTATATTAAGAACAATAGAGAGACGTCCTGATTTAATGCAGGATGCGGTTCTTACAAAAGAAGACATTAAATTTTTAAAAAGTCTTGCCAAAAATGGTTAGTTATGTTAATATAACAAATGCTGTATAAAAGTAATAAAAGATGTTCCTCTGATAAACTATGTTGTAAGTATTAAGAACATCGGAATATATGAGGAGGATATTATGCAGGAATTAATTAAAGAGATTGAGGCAGCTCAGCTGAAAGAAGTGACAGAATTTAAGGTTGGTGATACAATCAGAGTTCATGCTAAGATTGTCGAAGGAAACCGTGAAAGAGTTCAGGTTTTTGAAGGTCTTGTGATTAAGAAGCAGGGTGGAAGCAACAGAGCTACATTTACTGTTAGAAAAAATTCAAATGGTATTGGCGTGGAGAGAACATGGCCATTATATTCACCATCTATCGCAAACATCGAAGTAGTTAGAAGAGGTAAAGTTAGAAGAGCTAAACTTAACTACATCAGAAGCAGAGTTGGTAAAGCTGCTAAGGTTAAAGAATTGGTTAAATAATAATGACTACTTTCAAAAGGAGCGGGTTTTACTCGTTCCTTTTTTGTAGCTGATGGCTAAACTGTTACAACAATTTATAATAGAAAGATTGGGTAGATATTATGGATTATCAGTGGTATCCGGGACACATGACGAAAGCAATGCGTCAGATGAAGGAAGATATAAAACTTATTGATTTAGTGATAGAGTTATTGGATGCAAGAATACCTATTAGTAGTAGAAATCCTGATATTGACAGCTTAGGGCAGAATAAGGCAAGACTTGTACTGTTGAACAAGTCTGATTTGGCTGATGAGACGCAAAACAATAAATGGATAGAATATTTCAAAGAAAAGGGTATTATTGCACTAAAAATAAATTCAAAAAATAAACAGGGCATAAAAGAGATAAATAATGCTGTAAACATTGCATGTAAAGAAAAGATAGAACGGGATAGAAGAAGAGGAATCATTAACCGACCGGTAAGGGCAATGGTGGTAGGCATTCCAAATGTGGGAAAATCTACGTTTATTAATGCATATGCAGGAAGAGCATGTGCAAAAACGGGAAATAAACCGGGTGTCACCAAGGGAAAACAGTGGATTAAACTAAGCAAAACTTTGGAATTATTAGATACACCGGGAGTTTTATGGCCTAAATTTGATGACCAGAGTATCGGTCTCCATCTTGCTTTTATTGGGTCGATGAACGATAATAATTTAGATATGACGGAGTTGGCATATCAATTGATAAAAAAATTGAGTGTTTCGTATCCGGAAGTGATTATTTCAAGATATGATATTGCGGGTGATGAAGACCCATTACAGATTATGTATCAGATTGCGGAAGTGAGAGGATGTAAATTAAAAGGAAATAAACCTGACTTGGAAAAAACATCTTCTATTATTATGGATGATTTTAGAAGCGGAAAATTAGGAAGAATTACAATAGATTTACTATAGACATCGGGAGTTTATATGCAAAAGATTAGCGAGATAAAGGAAGTGTTGGATAACACAGCACCGGAAAAATTATCGGAATTTATTTGTGAGTTTGAAAATGACGAGCGTGCAGGTGTAAAAGCATTGGTAAAAAAGGCCGACAAAAAGATTCATGATTACAAAACAGAGCTGGAGCGAACTTACGCCTTACAATTTTTTGAGAGGAAATATAGCAATTATCAGTATATTTGCGGTATTGATGAGGTTGGCCGAGGCCCGCTTGCAGGTCCGGTTGTGGCAGGTGCTGTTATATTACCGAAGAATTGTGATATTCTATATATCAACGATTCAAAAAAGTTGACAGCTTCTAAAAGGGAAGCATTAGCAGAGATTATTTTGGAAAAAGCAGTCAGTGCAAAGACGGCACTGGTCAGCCCGGAATATATAGACGAAGTAAATATCTTACAGGCAACATATGAGGCGATGAGAAAGGCAATAGCGTCTCTTGAAGTGGAACCGGATTTATTGCTGAATGATGCAGTGAACATACCAGGAATCCGCGTAAAACAGGTTCCGATTATAAAGGGAGATGCAAAGAGCATTTCAATCGGTGCCGCGAGTATTATCGCAAAGGTTACAAGAGATGCAATGATGATAGAATATGATAAAATATATCCTCAGTATGATTTCGCCTCAAATAAGGGGTATGGTTCTGGGAAACATATTGAGGCACTCAGAAAATATGGTCCCTGTCCGATTCACAGAAAATCTTTTATTAGGAATCTGGTATAAGGGTTGAGGGGATAGATGAATAGACGAAATATTGGAAGCTTATATGAAGAGATTGCCGTCAATTATCTAAAAGATAATAATTATACAATAATTGAACAGAATTTTAGATGTAAGGCGGGGGAAATTGATATTATTGCATTTAAGGATGGAATATTACGCTTTGTTGAAGTAAAATATAGAAAAGATACAAAATATGGATATGCAGTGTCAGCAGTTACTGACCACAAAAAGCACAGGTTAGAGAAAGCTGCCATGTGGTATCTGAACATACATAGTGAATTTCAGGAAATGCAGTGTAGTTTTGATGTAATTGCAATACAGGGAGATAATGTTGAATATATTTTTAATAGCTTTTCATCTTTTTAAATGAGGTATATATGAAAAAAATAATTGTCTTAAATAAATATAATAAAAATAGTACAAAACTAAATATAAGAAAGAATGTACCCTATATATCATATCCGGCATTAGATAAAATTTCATGGCTGGTTCATGGTTTTTCTACTCGATATGGTGGGGTGAGTCGGGAACATTTGTCTAGTATGAATTTAGGAATAGCAAGAGATGATTTATATGAAAATGTGGTGAAAAATCATGAAATTATTGCGGAAACGATAGGATTTGACGCAAAAAAAATCATTGCAAGCAAACAGACACATACTACAAATATAAGAATTGTTTCCAAAGAAGATTGTGGTAAGGGAATTTATTTGAAACGTGACTATGAGGATATAGACGGACTTATTACAAATGAACCGGGATTGGTTTTGGCTACATATTTTGCAGATTGTGTTCCACTTTATATTGTAGATACCAAAAATAGAGCCATTGGATTATCTCATTCTGGTTGGCGTGGGACTGTAGGAAAAATAGGAAAAGTTACCATTGATTTGATGCACCAGACATATGGAACAAAGGCAGAAGATGTGGTTACATGCATTGGACCCTCTATATGTCAGAACTGTTATGAAATCAACAGGGATGTGGCAGAAGCATTCCAAGAAGCCTTTCCGGATTATATTTCTGATATTCTCATAGAAAAAGAAAATGATAAATATCAGCTTGATTTATGGGAGTGTAATCGTATTATCTTTCGGGAGTGTGGTGTTTTAGCAGAAAATATCCATCTGCCTGATATATGTACATGCTGCAACAGTGACGTTTTGTTTTCTCACAGAGCGTCCAATGGAAAAAGAGGAAATTTGGCAGCATTTTTAAGTATAAAACAATAGATGTTTAAATGAGAGGTGAACATATATGAATAAGCCTATTGTTGCCATTGTCGGCAGACCAAATGTAGGAAAATCAACATTATTTAATGCTTTAGCCGGACAGATGATTTCTATCGTAAAGGATACTCCGGGTGTCACGAGAGATAGAATTTATGCTGATATTGACTGGTTGAACTATCAGTTTACATTGATAGACACAGGCGGTATAGAGCCTGACAGTAAGGATATTATTTTATCCCAGATGCGGGAGCAGGCACAAATTGCAATTGATACAGCAGATGTTATCATTTTTATGACAGATGTGAAACAAGGATTGATTGATGCTGATGCAAAGGTTGCCGATATGCTTAGGAGAAGCAGAAAACCGGTAATCCTTGTCGTAAATAAGGTAGATAATTACAACAAGATGATGGCAGACGTTTTTGAATTTTACAATTTAGGAATTGGTGACCCGGTACCGATTTCTGCGGCGCAGAGAAGTGGACTTGGCGACATGCTGGATAAAGTGACAGAGCACTTCGCTTCACTGAACTTAGAGGACAATGAAGATGACCGACCGAGAGTTGCCATTGTTGGAAAACCAAATGTAGGGAAGTCTTCTATTATCAATAAACTTACAGGAGAGAGTCGTGTTATCGTCTCTAATATTGCAGGAACTACGAGAGATGCCATCGATACAGATGTAAAATGGGATGGCAGAGAGTATGTTTTTATCGACACTGCCGGGCTTAGAAGAAAGGCAAAAGTAAAAGAAGAAATAGAGAGATACAGCATTATACGAACAGTTACAGCTGTAGAACGTGCCGATGTTGTAGTGATTGTTATCGATGCAGTAGAGGGCGTCACAGAACAGGATGCTAAAATTGCAGGGATTGCTCATGAAAATGGAAAAGGCATTATTATAGCTGTCAATAAATGGGATGCGATTGAAAAGAATGATAAAACGGTATATGAATACACTAATAAGGTAAGACAAATTTTATCATTTATGCCCTATGCGGAAATTATGTTTATTTCTGCTAAGACAGGTCAGAGACTGCCGAAACTTTTTAATATGATAGATTTTGTAATTGCAAATCATTCTATGCGTATAGAGACAGGTGTATTGAATGAAATTATGGCAGAGGCGGTCGCAATGCAGCAACCACCATCAGATAAAGGAAAGAGATTAAAACTTTACTATATAACGCAGGTGTCGGTAAAGCCACCTACTTTTGTAATATTTGTAAATGATAGGGAACTAATGCATTTTTCGTATACGAGATATATTGAAAATAAGATTCGTGAGGCATTTGGTTTTAAGGGAACACCGCTTAGATTTATTATAAGAGAGAGGAAAGAGAAATAATGGTTTGGCAGAAAATTCTTTGTATTTTAATAGGCTATGCTTTTGGATTGTTTCAGACAGGATTTATCATCGGTAAAATGCACCATATTGATATTCGTGAGCATGGGAGTGGTAATTCCGGTACTACCAATGCAATGAGAACATTGGGGAAAAAATTTGGATTTATTACTTACTTTGGAGATGCACTCAAGGCCGTTTTTGCTATCATAGTTACCTATTTTATATTTCGAAATGAATGTGACGGTCTTATGCTTATGGCATTATATACAGGGCTTGGCGTGATTTTAGGACATAATTTTCCGTTTTATATGAATTTTAAAGGGGGAAAGGGAATTGCTGCTTCCTCGGGCGTAATTTTTGCGCTTGCATTTTTCGATTGGAAGTTTGTAGTTTTAGGATTTTGTACGTTCTTTATTGCGCTTGCGCTGACAAAATATGTGTCTTTCAGCTCCCTTTGTCTGATGACCGGATTTTTAATTGAAATGATTGTGTGGGGACAGCTTGGAATGGTACATCATTTAAATAAGAGTGATAAAATTGAGGCATATATATTAGTTTTTATCATGACGTTACTATCGTTTATCAGACATAAAGATAACATTAAGAGACTGGCAAATGGAACGGAGAGAAAAATCGGTCAGAAAAAGGAGGCTTAATATGGAAAAAGTTACAGTATTAGGCGGTGGCGGATGGGCTATCGCATTGGCAAAGGTTTTATGTGAAAATGGAAATGATGTTACGCTGTGGTCGTTTCTTCAAAAAGAGGTGGATGCGTTAAAAAAAGAGAGGGAGAATAAGACAAGTCTTCCGGGAATCAAAATACCTGACGGGGTAAAGATTACAAATAATATGGAAGAGGCTGTGAAAGACTCGGCAATGATTGTAATGGCGGTTGCCTCCTCCTTTGTGAGAAGTACATCAAAAAATCTCAAAGGAATTGTTAAAGAAGGTCAGATTATTGTAGATGTGGCAAAAGGCATAGAAGAGGGAACATTTTATACAATGACAGAGGTGATTGAAGATGAATTGCCGCAGGCTGAAGCAGTTGTTTTATCAGGACCAAGCCATGCAGAGGAGGTGGGAAGAAATATTCCTACTGTTGTTGTTGTGGGTGCAAAAAAGAAGGAAACAGCATTGAAAGTGCAAAGTCTTTTTGCAAATAAATATTTTAGAACTTATATTAGTCCGGATAGAAAGAGCATTGAGCTTGGTGGTTCCTTAAAAAATGTAATTGCTCTTGCTGCAGGAATTATAGACGGTTTGGGTTTTGGAGACAATACCGAAGCGGCTCTGATTACAAGGGGAATCAAGGAAATTACCCAGCTCGGTGTCGAGATGGGAGGACATTCGAGAACTTTTTACGGTCTTTCAGGAATGGGGGATTTGATTGTTACATGTAACAGCAAACATTCAAGGAACAGACGGGCAGGAGTATTGATTGGAAAAGGATATACACTAGCCGAGGCTGTGAAGGAAGTAAATATGGTCGTAGAGGGTGCTGTATCGGCAAAAGCAGCTTTGGAATTAGCAAAAAAATACAATGTAAACGTGCCAATTATAGAAGCTGTGAATCAGGTTCTTTTTGAGGACAAGCCTGCCATTGAAAGTATGTGGGAGCTGATGGCTAGAGAGCAGACCAATGAATATCAGGATTTGCAATGGGATGAATAGAGAGCAGGAAAGAGTAATAAATTGAGATATACAAAGTTTTAAGGAGAATGAAGATGGAGCATAGAAAGGTAAATAAGCCGGAACACAAAGGAAAAAAAGGGCTTGCTGCATTCCTGTTCAGCCGTATTTTTATATTTGGTCTTATGGTAGCATTACAGGTGTTAGTTTTCGTTCTTCTGGCTTATAATGCATCTCTGAGCAAGGGAATGTCATATTTTATATCGTTTATGCAATTTGTTGTGGTAATTTATATTGTAAATGATAAATCAGACCCAACGATGAAACTTATCTGGGTAATATTTATTATGTTTGTGCCGGCTCTTGGAATCTTAATGTATTTTTATGCAAAGTTTCAGCTTGGTTCTATTATACTTAAGAAAAGGCTTGAACATATTGATGTAAGATCTGAACGTTATTTGCAGCCGGATCAGAATATTTATAATGATTTGCAGATTCAGGATAAGCAAGTATCTATGATTGCAAAATACATTTATGATAATACAGGATGCCCGGTATATAGAAATACGGAAGTCACATATTTAAACTGTGGAGAAGAAAAGTATAGAGCATTGATAGAACAGCTGGAAGAAGCACAGGATTTTATCTTTATGGAATATTTTATTATTGAAGAGGGACGTGTGTGGAATTCTATACTGAGAGTTCTGGAAAAGAAGGTACAGCAGGGTGTGGAAGTCCGCGTTATGTATGATGGGTTATGTTCCTTAACAAAACTTCCAATAGGTTATTTTAAGAAGTTGAGAAAAAAAGGAATTAAGTCAAAGACTTTTGCACCGGCAAGACCGTTTTTTACGACACAGCAGAATAACAGAGACCATCGGAAAATATTAGTGATTGACGGTAAAGTAGCATTTACGGGAGGCATCAATTTAGCAGACGAATATATGAATGTAATTGACAGATTTGGTTACTGGAAGGATACAGCAGTAATGCTTAGGGGAGATGCGGCAAGAAGTTATACACTCATGTTTCTTCAGATGTGGAATGTAAGCGAAAAGACAATCGGAAATTTTGACAGATATTTGGATGTAGAGATACCGCTGCAGTTTCCTAATAATGGTTATGTGATAGGATATGGAGACGACCCTTTTGGAAAGGAGCGAATCGGTGAGTCTGTATATTTACATATTATAAATACCGCGAACCGATATTTACATATTGTCACACCATATCTTGTCATTGATAATGTAATGATGTCTTCGCTGAAGTTTGCAGCGAAAAGAGGGGTGGATGTGAAAATTGTAATGCCGGGCATACCGGATAAAGCCTATGCTTATTGTATTGCAAGAACATATTATAATGAACTGATTGAAGCCGGTGTGGAAATATACGAGTATACTCCGGGATTTACACATGCTAAGATGTTTATCAGCGATGATGAGAAAGCAACGGTGGGAACGATAAATTTAGATTATAGAAGTTTATTCTTACATTTTGAAAACGGTTGCTTTATATATAAAAATAAAACAATTCTTGATATTGAGCAGGATTACCAGCAGATGCTGTCAGATTCTAAGAAAGTTTCGTTAATTGAATGCAGAAACAGACCAATCGTATACAAGGCATGCGGAAAGCTTTTAAGGCTTCTGGCGCCATTGATGTAATTTATATTAGGAATATATTTGTCCTCTTTGCATATATTTTAGTATTAATGTATGCAAGGGGGATTTTTTATGGATTTTAATGTATATAAAGACATTGAAAAAAGAACAAATGGAGAAATTTACATAGGAGTAGTCGGACCTGTAAGAACGGGAAAATCTACATTTATCAAAAATTTTATGGATGTTGCTGTAGTGCCAAATATTGCAGACCAAAATGAGGTGAAAAGGACAATGGATGAACTTCCGCAGTCTTCTTCCGGAAAAACAATAATGACTACGGAGCCAAAATTTATTCCAAATAATGCGGTATCCATCAAAATAGGCGGCAAGGCAAATGTCAAAGTACGGTTGATAGACTGTGTGGGATTTATGGTAGATGGGGCAACCGGTCATATGGAAGAAGATAAAGAGAGAATGGTAAAGACACCTTGGTTTGATTATGATATACCATTTTCAAAAGCTGCGGAAATCGGTACACAGAAAGTAATCTCAGAACATTCTACGATTGGAGTTGTAATTACATGTGACGGCAGTTTTACGGACTTGGACCCGGCTGAGTACAATAAAGCGTTAGATAAAACCGTGAGGGAATTAAATAGTATTAATAAACCTTTTATTATACTTGTAAATTCTCTTAATCCTGAGTCGGAGCAATGCCTTAAATTAAGAGAAGAAATTGCTAATAAATATAATGTTTCTACGCTTGCGATAAACTGTCTGAAATTGAATGAGAAGGATGTAAATAATATTCTTGAAAATATTTTATTTGAGTTTCCTATTACAGAAATCGTATTTAACGTACCGAAATGGCTGGAAATTATGGACTTCCAGCATGAGTTGATGAAGTATATTGTAGATTATTCCAAAGAAATCTTAGGAAAGGTGATTAAGATTAAAGACATAAAAAAATTAAAGCTTTTGCCGGATAAAGAGTATATGAATTCAGCACAAATGGCATCGGTAGAATTATCAAATGGAAAATTGGTGTTGAATTATGATATTGACGATAAATATTACTATGAAACTTTAACGGAAATGACAGGAACGAAGATTGACAATCAATTACAGCTGATTAAGATGGTGAGAGAACTTTCTATGCAGAAAAATAATTATATTAAAGTGAATGAGGCAATTAGTAAGGTGAGAAGTACAGGGTATGGTATTGTGACACCGGAGAAAGAAGAAATTGTGCTTGAGGACCCTGAATTAATTAAAACAGGTAGTAAGTATGGCGTGAAAATTAAAGCAACGGCGCCGTCAATTCATTTTGTAAAAGCGAATATTCTCACAGAAATTTCACCAATTATCGGAAGTGAGGAACAGGCAAAGGATATGATTAATTTTATAAACAAAAAAGAAGAGGGAAAAAGTATATGGGATACAAATATATTTGGTAAGTCAATTGGACAGATTGTTGATGAAGGAATCACCAATAAAATTAATAATCTTACAGAGGAAACTCAATCGAGAATGCAGGGAACAATTGAGAAGATTACAAATGACCAGAGCCGGGGAGTTATATGCATATTGCTGTAAAAAGGTGAGAAAATATCGTTTTTATTGTAAAATATGCTTGTTTTCTTTTTCTTTCAATGCTACTATATAGCCATATAGAGGTTTAACGTTTAACTAAATTATCAATGTTAAATGATAGGAGGGAGAAAACATGAAAAGAATATTTTCGATTTTACTTGCTTTAACACTATTACTTACAGTTATGCCGCAGCCGGCATTGACAGATACTGTTAAAGCGGCAGATGTGGCGGCATCTGGGGATTTTACCGGGGGAAATTATGAAGGACAAAATTTAGCATTTGTAGATGATTCAAATACAAGTGCCGAGGCGTATACATATAAGGTCTCTAAAAATGGAATTTTAGGAAGAATGATTGACAATAATAAGTACGCATATTTTAAAGTGGAAAATAATGCAATCACACAGAATGACCATAATCTTTTTGTTGAGATTACTTATTTTGATGAAGGAAACGATTTTTTTCAGCTTCAGTACAATGCAGTCAGTGGAAATTACAAGCAGGCGGCAATTAATAAATCAAATTCTAACACTTGGATTACAACAACAGTGTGTTTAGAAGATGCCAGCTTAAAAAAGGCACAAAACGGCGGATGCGACTTTAGAATTTGGGGACGTGGAAATGATGGAACAGTGATATCAAAAATCAGGCTGACAAAGCAGTCCGTGAATCCGGATGCAGAGCCTCTTGGAAAAAGGACAGGGGGAACGGAAAGTTCAGAATTTAGGGGGAAATCATTTACAGGATATCAGGGCTGGTTTGGAACCGGTGGACAGTATAATTCATGGCAGCATTATGCATATGGGGACGCTGACAGCGATGGAACCCGATGGCCGAGAAAGAATAAAATATCGATTGATATATTTCCTGATGTGACAGAATATGCAGATAGTTCATTGGCACAGACAGGGTTTGCCAATTTAGGAAATGGGAAAAATACGAAATTGTTTGATTCTAATGCCAAAGATGTCATCAATACACACTTTAGATGGATGAATGAGTATGGTATTGATGGTGCAGCAATTCAGCGTTTTGTCGGAGGACTTACCGGAAGAACGATTACGGGCAGTCAGGAGGCAACACAGCTAAAGAAAATACAAAACGCGGCAGAGTCAAATAACAGATTGATGTATGTTATGTATGATATCAGTGGAGGGTCACAGATTAGTGATGCAAACGATACGACATCTATCAGTTCCTATGTAAAAGATATCAAATTTGACTGGGTTTACAATATTGAACAATCTTTGGAAATGCTAAATTCATCTTCTTATGCTACGGTGAAAGGAAAACCGGTTGTATGTGTATGGGGATTTGGATTTGACAATGCAGAAAATACCAGACCAAGCAGACGTGTTGACTATGAAGAAATGATTGACTTTTTCCATGCAAGGGGATGTTATGTAATTATTGGCGTTCCAAGAGATTGGAGAAATCAGAATCAATATATAGATATATATAACAAAGCCGATATGATTTCACCTTGGTATGTGGGGGCATTGGGAGCTGATGAGGCAAGTGTAAATTCTATTTACAATAATTATTTAAGTCCGGATTTACAGTATTGTAAAAATCATAATATGGATTATTATCCTGTAGTATTTTCGGGGTTTTCATGGACATTATGGCAGGGTGGAAAACCAAATATGATTGCGAGAAATGCAGGTCAGACATTTTGGAATCAGGCATATAAATTAAAACAGCTGGGACTTGATTCATTTTATATTGCAATGTTCGATGAATATGATGAGGGGACAGCCATTGCAAAAAATGCCAGTGACTATTTTGATATTCCGACAGACCAGTATTTTGTTACAGCAAGCTGCGATGGATATTGGCTGTCATCAGATTTTCAGTTGCGGGTAGTGAGCGAGGCAGTTAAGATGATGAAAAATCAGCGGAGTGTGGTAAAAGAGGTGCCGGTGGCACATTCTAACGGACCTGTCTATTATCGAAACAGCTTTGAAAGCAAGTATGTTACCTGCTTAGAGGGGCAGTATAGTGGCAATTATCCGGTGGATCCCTGCTTTAAGAATGACAAAGAACTTCTGGCAAAGAATGCGAGTGGAAATGCCCGGATTTTAAAAAATTCTACAGCAAAAACAGGTGATTATCTGGTTTCATTCAGTGGAAATGGAAATGCTGAAAATTCATCGTACATATATAGAATTTCTGAGACAGCAATCAAGATAAAAAAAGGAATGCAGCTTTCATATTCCATGTATGCAGTAAATGATTTGGGTAAAAATACATATGTTGACTTGCTTTTAGATGATGGAAGTTATGTGAGTACAAGAGGTATAACCTCCAACGGAGTCTTAATGGGGGGAGGAGCAGCAAAAGGCAATGTTGGAAGCTGGAGTGATTATACTTTTACATTTGGAAGTGATAGTTTGGCAGGAAAAAGTATTGTAGGTATTGTTTTGGCATATGGCGGTAATTTGGGAAATTACAGCGCTTATTTTGATAATATTATTATTGAAGACGGTCAGGGCAGTGTCGAAGAGGAAACAACAAATGTAAAGCTTACGGTAAACGGATATCAGATTAGTTCCACGCTGGAAGGTATTAGGACGGTTTACTCCGTGAAAGATACGGATAAAGAGGTATCAGAAGTGGGAATGATTTATGGTCTTTCAGACTATATTTCAGATGATGATATGAAAGTGGGAAGCAGTAGTCAATATGTTTTTGACAATAAAGCCACAGAAGAAGGAAAAAATGCATTAAAGTTAACGGATGATATTGACACAGATAGTTATACGATGACGATGCAGTTTGGAAATAATATAACAAAAGATTTTTTCAGTCAAAAGATTTCTGTTAGAGCATATGCAAAATTAAAAGATGGTAAATATGTGTATAGCGGTATCAAAACACTGACTGTTTATGCTGTTGCAGAGGCATTATATCAGAATAGGCGGATGAGTACCCATTCAGCACATAATTACCTTTATGAAAAAATATTAAATGCTGTAACTCCGGGATATAAAAAAGTCGACTACAACTGGAATGATATTATAGTTAAAGTAGAATAAAAATGAAGAAAATTGCCACATATTTGTGTGGCAGTTTTTTATTTTATACACTAAACGGAAGATGTCAAGCGATTAATCTTTAGGATGAAGTAATCAATAACAGTTTATTTCTTGAAATAATCATTTTCCTATGTTAAAATTATACATTGAATTTTATGAGAAAGAAATAATAAGAAAGGAATGTATGGTGTTATGAATACATACGAAGAATTAAAAGCGAGAGGACTGATAGCACAGGTCACTGATGAAGAATTGATTCGTGATTTGATTAATAAGGGAGAAGCGGTTTTTTATATCGGTTTTGACCCTACGGCTGACAGCCTTCATGTGGGACATTTTATGGCACTTTGTCTTATGAAAAGACTCCAGATGGCTGGAAATAAACCGATAGCCTTATTGGGCGGAGGAACAGCCATGATTGGTGACCCTTCCGGTAAAACAGATATGCGTAAAATGATGACAAAAGAGACAATTGACCATAATATTGAATGTTTCAAGAAACAAATGAGCAGATTTATTGACTTTTCTGATGGTAAAGCTCTGATGGTTAACAATGCTGACTGGCTTTTGGATTTAAATTATATTGATGTTTTGAGGGATGTCGGCTCTCATTTCAGTGTAAATAGAATGCTGACAGCTGAATGTTATAAGCAGAGAATGGAAAAAGGTCTTACATTCCTTGAATTTAATTATATGATTATGCAGAGTTATGATTTTTATAGATTATACCAGGATTACGGTTGTAATTTACAGTTTGGTGGTGATGACCAGTGGAGTAATATGCTGGGCGGAACAGAACTTATCAGACGTAAATTAGGAAAAGATGCCTCTGCCATGACAATTACGCTACTTCTTAATTCAGAGGGAAAGAAGATGGGAAAAACAGTCAGCGGTGCCGTGTGGCTTGACCCTGAAAAAACTTCTCCATATGAGTTTTATCAATACTGGAGAAATGTGGATGATGCGGATGTTATTAAATGCCTTAAAATGCTGACTTTTGTTCCATTAGAAGAAATCGAGGCAATGGAACAATGGGAAGGCAGCGAATTAAACAAGGCAAAAGAAATTTTGGGATATGAGCTTACAAAGCTGGTTCACGGTGAAGAGGAAGCTGGGAAGGCTCAGGAGGCATCCAGACAGATTTTTGCCAATGGAGGTATTTCCGGTGACATTCCAACAACAACTTATGCAAAGACAGATTTAGATGAGGGAAAGGATATTCTTACTATTTTAGTGGACGCCGGACTTGCAAAATCAAGAGGTGAGGCAAGACGTCTTGTACAGCAGGGAGGCGTTTCTGTAAATGGTGAGAAAGTATCTGCCATAGATTCAAGTTTTACAACAGCGGATTTGAATGAGGATGGAGTGTTACTTGTAAAAAAAGGAAAAAAGGCATTTCATCAGATTAAGGCAGAATAATGAATTGAGATAACCGGAGGAAGAATAAATGAAGAAATATGGATTAAATGAATTAAGACAGATGTTTTTAGATTTTTTTGAGTCTAAGGAACATCTTGTAAGGGGAAGTTATTCATTAGTCCCACACAATGATAAAAGTTTATTACTTATAAATGCAGGAATGGCTCCGTTAAAGCCTTATTTTACAGGGCAGGAAGTTCCACCGAAAAAAAGAATGGCTACATGTCAGAAATGTATTAGGACAGGGGATATTGAAAATATTGGAAAGACTGCCAGACATGGTACTTTTTTTGAAATGCTTGGAAATTTCTCGTTTGGTGATTATTTTAAAACAGAGGCGATACATTGGTCATGGGAGTTTCTCACAGAAGTTGTAGGTCTTGAGCCGGACAGGCTTTATCCGTCTGTATATCTTGAGGATGACGAGGCTTTTGATATCTGGAATAAAGAAATGGGTATCCCGAAAGAAAGAATTTTTAAGTTTGGAAAAGAAGACAATTTCTGGGAGCATGGTGCCGGTCCATGTGGTCCGTGTTCTGAAATTTATTATGACCGTGGTGAAAAATACGGTTGTGGAAAGCCTGACTGTACTGTCGGGTGTGAATGTGACAGATATATTGAAATCTGGAATAATGTATTTACACAGTTTGAAAATGATGGAAAAGGTAACTATGAGACCCTAAAAAATAAAAACATTGATACAGGAATGGGACTTGAAAGACTGGCAACGGTAGTGCAGGATGTGGATTCAATCTTTGACGTCGATACCATCAAGTCTCTTCGTGATAAAGTTTGTGAAATTTCCGGAAAAGAATACAAAAAAGAGTATAAATGGGATGTTTCTATTCGAATTATTACAGACCATATACGTTCGGCGACATTTATGATTTCCGATGGTATTATGCCATCAAATGAGGGAAGAGGATATGTTCTGAGAAGACTTATCAGACGTGCGGCAAGGCATGGCAGACTGTTAGGTATTGATGGAATGTTTCTGTCAAAACTTTCCGAAACGGTTATTGAAAGTTCAAAGGATGGATATCCTGAACTGGAAGAGAAGAAGAGCATGATTTTTAAAGTGCTTACAGAGGAAGAAAATAAGTTTAATAAGACAATTGATACAGGACTTAATATTTTGGCCGAAATGGAAGAGGAAATGAAAGCAGCCGGTGAGAAAGTCTTATCCGGTGATAATGCGTTTAAACTCTATGACACTTATGGTTTTCCACTGGATTTGACACAGGAAATACTGGAAGAAAAAGGATTTTGTGTAGATGAAACAGGCTTTCAGAAAGCTATGGATGTACAGAGAGAGACAGCCAGAAAGGCACGCAAGACAACAAATTATATGGGAGCAGACGAGACTGTTTATGAAAGTCTTGACAATCAGTTGACTTCAGTTTTTGTTGGCTATGACAGATTGACAGAAGATTCTGTTATCACGGCACTCACTACGGAGAAAGAGATTGTTCATGCATTGACAGATGGCGAACAGGGTACCATTATTGTCGAACAGACACCGTTTTATGCGACAATGGGTGGACAGGCTGGTGATAAAGGTATTATCAGAACAGCGAACGGTGAATTTAAGGTTGTGGATACGATAAAACTTCACGGAAGCATGATTGGACATGTTGGATATGTCACAAAAGGCATGTTGCAGGTGGGGGATAAAGCGGCACTTTCGGTTGAAAGTAATCTGAGAAATGCTACCGCAAAAAATCATAGCGCAACGCATCTGCTTCAAAAAGCTCTTAAACTGGTTTTAGGAGACCATGTTGAGCAGGCCGGTTCTTATGTAGATGCAGACAGACTTCGTTTTGATTTCACTCATTTTCAGGCAATGACACCGGAAGAACTGGCTAAAACAGAAGGTTTGGTGAATGAACAAATTGCAAATAGTCTCGATGTTGTCACGAAAGAAATGAGTTTAGAAGAGGCTAAAAAAACAGGAGCTATGGCTCTCTTTGGTGAAAAGTATGGTGATACGGTAAGAGTTGTATCTATGGGAGATTATTCCATAGAGCTTTGTGGTGGTACTCATGTATCCAACACAGGCACAATTTCATATTTTAAGATAGTATCGGAGGCAGGTATTTCGGCAGGAGTCAGACGTATAGAGGCGCTTACAGGTGCGGGACTTATGAAATACTATACGGATATTGAAAATAAATTACATGAAGCGGCAAAAATCGCTAAAACAGAGCCGAATAATCTTTCTAAGAAGATTGAGGCACTAAATAATGAAATCAAGGCTTTATCCAGCGAAAATGAGAAATTAAAAGCAAAAATTGCCAATGAATCTGTCGGAGATATCATGAGCCGGGTTATTCAGGTCAATGGTGTAAATCTTTTGGCTGCAAAGGTATCTGATGTTGACATGAATGGTCTGAGAAATCTGGGAGACCAGTTAAAGGAAAAGATGGGCGGCGGTGTCGTAGTTATTGTTTCCACAATGGCAGATAAGGCAAATGTAATTGTTATGGCAGATGATGATGCTGTTTCAAAAGGCGCCCATGCAGGTAATATGATTAAAGAAGTGGCTAAACTTGTTGGCGGTGGCGGTGGAGGACGCCCGAATATGGCACAGGCGGGAGGAAAGAATCCTGCCGGAGCTGATGAGGCAGTAGCTGCCGCAAAAGAAATTTTGGCAAAACAGTTATAAAAGTAACATAAAAAAGCATAATAATTATAATAAAATTGTTGACGACATGGAAATATATGTTATAATATTTAAGGTGTTTTAACACAAATACCTACAGTTTTAGGAATCTATAACTGAAGGGAGGTCAGGAAGAGAATGTCAAGCGTTATCGTGAAAGAAAACGAATCAATCGACAGTGCATTACGTCGATTCAAGAGAAATTGCGCAAAAGCTGGTATTCAGCAGGAGATTCGTAAAAGAGAACATTACGAGAAGCCAAGCGTAAAGCGTAAGAAGAAATCAGAAGCAGCTAGAAAGCGCAAATATAATTAATTATAAAAATACAGGACGTTTGTCCTGTATTTTTCTTTGTATAACGGGAAATATTTTAGAATGTTCTAAATAGAATCTCAGACAACATACAATATAATGAATATATTTGGGAGAAATATATGTTTAATGTAGATAATGCATATGATATTCCTAGAGATGTAATTAAGCACGAATGTCTTTGTCAGGTGACGGGGCGCAGTGAGGTTGTTGTGGAAAATTATAAGTGTGTGAAAACAATAACAGAAAATGAAATAGAAATATTGTGTAAAAAATATAAAATCCATATTACAGGAGAGAAGTTAGTCATAAATTATTATAATAGTGAGTCAATGGTTATAGGCGGTTGTATTAATGAGATTGTATTTTGCTAATTCTATATTTTCCTGTTTCAGTGCTGTAAATTTTCATTATTGCGTTATAGAAATCAATGAAAATTATATTTACAGACTTCTAAATCATTCGGGAAATATCAAATTAAGAAATATTATATCCAAAGATAATAAAACAAAAATTACAGTCCAGTATAGTGATAAGGAAAGAGTCATTGCTCTTTTAGAAAAATTAAATATCAATATATTAAATATACAGGATGGCGGAACATATACTCTTTTAACAAGAGTTCCGGTGGTAAAGGCAGCAATTCTTGTCTCAATGGTATTTATATTGCTTATGATGATAAATTCTTTATTTATATGGAATATCACTGTTGAGGGAAATTATTCCTATACAGCTTTGCAAATCAAAGATTTTTTAGATGAGATTCAGATTAAGGAAGGAATTAGGAAAAAAGTCATTGACAGTGATAAAATAGAAAAAGAAATCAGAAAAAAATATGATGACATCAGCTGGGTATGCGCAGAAGTAAAGGGAACGAATTTAATCATACATATTAAGGAAAATTATATGACAGAAATTTCTGTGAAAGAAGATAAACCATATAATATTGTCGCCAACAGGGATGCAGTGATTCGGTCTGTGTTGGTGAGAAAAGGGAAAAGTATGGTAAAGTCCGGAGATAAAATAAAAAAAGGAGATGTCTTAATATCGGGGATTGTAGATGTTTTTGACGAAGCGGAACAAAAACTTTTTTCTAAACTGTGCAATGCAGACGGAGATATTATAGGAGAAACAAATCTTGATTACAGTGATAAATTAAATATTAAATATACAATTAAAGAAATAACAAAAAATAAAAGTATATATCTTCCTTCAATTACAGGATATAAATGGTTTGGAATCGGAGATAATAATAACCAGAATATTGTGTATACAGAAAAAAAGGTAAAAGCTTTTGGAAACTATTATCTGCCGTTTGTAATACAAAATTATAAGATAACAAGTTATGAAAAGAGAGAGGGAGAATATACAAAAGAACAGGCAGAAAAGATTTTAAATAAACATTTAGTTTATAAATTATCGATATTGGAGCAAAAAGGCTACAAAATCGTACAGAAAAATGTTAAAATAAACAAGGAAAAAAATTCCTATATTTTATCAGGAAAAATAAAGTGTTTAGAACCGCTCGGCAAAGTTTCTTATATCAATGCAGAACAGATGGATGAGATTGAATCGGAAAATCAACAATTGAAGGAGACTACAAGCGGAGCAAATTAGAGTACAATATAAAATAAGGGGCAGAATATATGAGCGTAATTGAGAATATTATTGACATTCCCACAGAACATGAAAAAAATGTTTTTGGTCAGTTTGACTATAATATAAAAAAAATAGAGAAAACTTTACATGTTACGATTATTTCAAGAAACGGAGAACTTAAAATAATCGGCGGCGAAGTTGCGGCAAAAAGAGCGAAAAGTGTGTTTCAGCAATTGTTAGAATTGTCAAAGCGGGGAAATGAGATAACAGAGCAGAATGTAGATTATGCATTATCACTTAGTTTTGAGGAAAAAGAGACGGTGATTGTAGATTTGGATGATGATATTATTTGCCGTACGATTATGGGAAAACCGGTAAAACCAAAAACATTGGGACAAAAGTCATATGTTGACCAGATAAGAAAAAAGATGATTGTCTTTGGCATTGGACCTGCCGGAACAGGAAAAACATATCTGGCAATGGCAATGGCTATTAATGCGTTAAAAAATAATGAAGTAAATAAAATAATACTCACAAGACCTGCTATTGAAGCGGGAGAAAATCTCGGTTTTCTTCCGGGAGACTTACAGAGCAAAGTAGACCCATATCTGAGACCTTTATATGATGCACTGTATCAGATTATGGGGGCGGAGAGTTTTCTCAGCAATAGCGAAAAAGGAATTATAGAAGTTGCACCGCTTGCCTATATGCGTGGACGTACTTTAGATAATGCCTATATTATTTTAGATGAGGCTCAGAATACTACACCGGCACAGATGAAAATGTTTTTGACCCGTATTGGCTTTGGCTCTAAGGTTATTGTCACAGGCGACAGAACACAGAAAGACCTTCCAAGGGATACTGTATCAGGTTTAGAGGTCGCATTAAAAGTTTTGAGAAAAGTAGATGATATTGGATTTTCTTTTTTGGATAACAATGACGTAGTGAGACACCCTCTGGTACAAAAGATTGTTAAAGCTTACGAGGATTACGAAGAAGGAAGGAAAGGCAGGAAATAAATGTCGGTTTTCATAGAGAATGAATATAAGAACAATATAGAGATAGATTATAAAAAGATTATTATAAATGTAGTAAATGAGGCAATAGATTTTGTGGAATGTCCCTACGAATGTGAAATTAATGTGACCATTGTAGATGATGACAGCATTCAGGAAATCAATAATTCCCAGAGAGGTATTCATTGTGCTACAGATGTCTTATCTTTTCCGTTTGTGGATTTTGAAAAACCGGCAGATTTTTCTCGTTTGGAAGAACAGATGGATTGTTTTCATCCGGATTCCGGAGAATTAATGTTGGGGGATATTGTAATATCTTATGACAGAGTAATTCGTCAGGCGGAGGAGTACAATCATTCGGAGATAAGAGAAATTGCTTTCCTTACTGCTCATAGTATGCTACACTTATTCGGTTATGACCATATGGAAGATGAGGAGCGCATCGATATGGAAAATAAGCAGAATATTATTCTAAATAATTTAGGAATAACAAGGGAGATTTAAAATGAACAAAAAAAGTAAGATAATCATCGCAATTGTGGCTGCTGTATTCGTGTTATCAGCTGCTACAGTTGTCGGTATGAATCTGCTGTCGAAGAAAGATTCAAAAGTAAAAAAGACATCAGAAACTACAGTAGCTGCAACTGAGGAAATAACAAAAAATCCATATGAAGGCAAAACAATAAGTTTTCTTTCAGGGGAATATGTTAAGCAAAAGACGGCAAAGAGAAGACCTGTTGCCTTGATGTACAATAATATCATAAATGCTATCCCCCATTCGGGTCTGAGCAGTGCAGACGTATGTTATGAGGCGCCTGTTGAGGGCGGAATCACTCGCATTATGGGAATTTTTGAAAATTATGATAAATTAAAAAAGATGGGTTCTGTTAGGAGCTGCCGCATTTATTATTGTGCATTTGCCTTAGAGTGGGATGCTATATACAGCCATTTCGGACAATCAAAATATGCTTTAGATTTTTTAAAAAGTGATAATATTGATAATGTAGGAGCTTTGAATGCAGAACGTGCTTTCTACCGCACATCAGACAGGGTGGCTCCTCACAATGCATTTACATCAGGAAAAAACTTAAATAATATGATTCAGACTTTGAAATATCGTAAAAATTACAATAAAAAATATCACGGGCATTTTAAGTTTGCGAAATTTGGAACAAAAATTACATTACAGAGTAAAAAGAATGCGAGTAAAATTGATTTAGGCTATGTGATTAATAAACCATGGTATCAGTATAACAGCAAAGATGGGCAATATTACAGATATCAATATGGGGACAAGCATGTAGACGACCAGAATAATAAACAGATTCATTGCTCTAATATTATTATTCAGTTTGTTGATTCAGCTATGTATCCTGATAATAAAAGTTTAGATATCACATTGAGTGGCTCAGGTCAGGGATGGTTTATTTCAAATGGCAGGGCAGAAAAAATCACATGGCAGAAGGACAAGCAGTTACAGGGACAGACAAAGTATTTTGACAAGTCAGGAAAAGAGATTGTATTAAATACAGGAAAAACATGGATTCATATCGTACAGAACGAATATGCAGATAATGTTAAGATTAAGTAGATAAGGATAAACAAATGGGAAACAGAAAAAAAAGAAACAGCTTTATTATACAGGGAAGTATATTAGCCTTTGCCGGAATACTTGTAAGAGTAATCGGTTTAATATATCGTATTCCGCTGAACCGCATATTAGGGGAAGGCGGTATGGGATATTATAGTACGGCATTTGAAATATATAATGTTCTTATTTTGCTTTCTTCACAAAGTATGCCTCTTGCCGTATCTAAAATTGTCTCAGAGAAATTGCAGAAACGACAGTATAAAAATGCACATAAGGTTTTCAAAGGCGCCATGATATATGGCACAATTTTAGGTGTAGTATTCGGACTCTTAGCATTTTTTGGAGCGGACTGGATTTCCGTAAAGATATATAAGTTGCCTCAGGTAGCGATTGCCCTCAGAGTTCTTGCACCTACCCTTACAGTTGCCTGTATATTAGGAGTTTTGCGAGGATATTTCCAGGGAATGGGAAATATGATTCCAACATCTGTGTCGCAGATTTTTGAACAGATTGTAAATGCAGTGGTAAGTATTATTGCTGCATATGAACTGGGCGCTTATGGTTATTCATTGTCTAAAATTACAAGTGAAGCAGAAACATATCAGGCATCTTATTCAGCAGCCGGAGGAACTCTTGGAACATTATGCGGAGCGTTGGCAGCTTTATTTTTTATGTTTTTTATTCTTTATATTAATTATGGATACATTAGTCGTAAGATTAGGAAAGCTCCCAGAACCAGGACAGACAGCTACGGTACAATTACAAAAGTCATTTTATTTACAATTACACCGGTATTAATCAGCACTACCATATATAATATTGGAAATTTACTCGACAACCCTATATTTCAGAATATAATGCATAGTGTATTTCATGTAAAAGAGGAGACAAGAAATGCACTTTATGGAAATTATGCCGGGATTTATAGGACGTTGACTACAATGCCAATTGCAATTGCCTCTGCTTTATCGACAGCGATTGTTCCATCTCTTGTGCGTTCATATATAGCGGGCGATAAATCAATTGTAAAAGAAAAAATAGAAATGGCATTAAAATTTTCTATGATAATAGCGTTTCCATGTGGAATGGGATTATCTGTTCTTGGTGTTCCTATTAACAGTTTACTGTTTGGAAGTAAAGGTGACGGTGCCGCTTCCATGATGATTTTTAGCGTGTTTACAGTTATCGCATTTTCATTATCTACAATCAGCAATGCTATTTTACAGGGAATTGATAAATTAAAAGTACCAATAAAAAACTCAGCAATCTCTCTTGGAATACATTTAATCGTTTTGCCATGTCTGTTGATTCTTTTTAAATTGGATATATATGCAGTAGTTATTGGTGATATTTTATTTGGCGCTACAGTTTCCGTATTAAATGCCTTTTCCATCAAACGATATTTAAATTATAAACAGGATATGAGAGAGACTTTTTTAAAACCACTCATTTGTTCCGGTGTAATGGGTATCGTATGTTTTGGAATATTTCGACTGTTTATGTTTATTTCGGGTATCAATGCAATTAGTACATTGATGGCTGTATTATCGGCGGTAATTGTTTATGGAGTTATGCTTATATTTACCCGGACAATCACAGAAAATGAACTGTCCGCTATCCCAAAGGGTGAAGTATTTATCAGAATATTAAAAAAAATCCATATTTTATAATAGAAATTGTATAAAAATACAAAAAATGTAAAAAATATATGCAAGGAGTGAAATAAGATGAATAAACGTGCATATATTTTTTGTTTAATTGTATTTATTTGTGGTTTTGCGATTGCCTATATTGTAGGTGTAAAAATCGGAACAGACGAGGGGGATAGTTTAAAAGAAAAAGTGGTAAATGTTTCCCCTGAAAAAGAAAAAGAGACAGAAGCAGAGGGATATTGGGTAAAAACAACCAATAATAAAATAATTGTATATCAAAGTGATGGTACAACTGTTGTTGCCGAGACAGATATCGATATTTCGAGATTGCCTGAGACAGACAGAAGTGTTCTTGAGCACGGTATTTATTTAGAAAGTGCAGAGGAATTGTTTAAATATTTAGAGGCGAATACAAGCTGACAATTTGCAAAGGATATTGAATACAAAATGAAAGTAGTGATTATTGGAGCGGGAGCTGCCGGATTAACGGCTGCGATTTGTGCGGCAAAAAATGGAGATAAAGTTACAGTTATTGAACATGAAAAGAAATCGGCGAAAAAGATAGCGATTACCGGAAATGGGAAATGTAATTTGACAAACAGCAGTATGTCGGAAACTCATTATTATGGGGATAAAAAGTTTGTCAATATTGTATTGGAACAATGGGGATATCGGGACAGTCTGAAGTTTTTTAAGGAAATGGGAATATTTTGTTATGAAAAAAACGGGTATTATTATCCGATGAGTAATCAGGCTGTCACGATATGTAATGCACTGAGAGATTGTGCATTACATCTTGGCGTATCTATAAAAACAAATAACTTTGTGAAAAAAATTGCTTATCATAGTGGACGATTCGTAGTAGATGTGGGAATCGATATACAGTGTGATAAGCTTATTCTTGCTACAGGTGGAATGAGTGCACCTAAAACCGGAAGCGATGGAAGCGGTTACATATTAGCGGAACAGTTTGGACATCATATTGTAAAACCTTTGCCGGCTTTGACCGGGCTGGTTTGTGAAGATACGGACCTAAAGAAAGCTTCCGGTGTGAGAGTTCGGGCAAAAATTTCAATAGAAAACCAAGATATTTCGGATATGGGAGAACTGCAGATTACTGATTATGGAATCTCAGGAATCCCTGTATTTAATATTAGCAGAATGACACAAAAGGGAACAAGCGTCTGTATAGATTTTCTGCCCGAATATACATATGAATTGCTTCAGGAAAAGCTTCGGTTTCTGATACAAAGAAATAAGACAAATATGATTGCTACTGCATTAAACGGAATGTTTCATGAAAAATTAGTGGTCTCTTTTCTGTCAAAGTTAAATATAAATCCAAACACAAAATGCTGTGAAACTTCTGAAAAAGATATAAGATTAATTGTAGATTTAATAAAAAATTATAAGGTTTTTGTGATAAAGCGAAAAGGATTTGATTTTTCACAGGTAACGCAGGGTGGTGTGTCTACCGACGAAATAGACCCATATACGATGAAATCTGTTTTTTGTGAGAATCTTTATTTTGCAGGTGAAATAATTGATATTGATGCAGAATGCGGAGGGTATAATTTGCAATTTGCATGGAGTACGGGCATGATTGCAGGAGGATATAAGAAGAAATGAAATTTTTAAAAGTATCAAATATTAAATTGAATATACAACAGACCGAAGATGATGCTTTTAAAAAAGCTATAAATATTGCAGGAGTATCTTTTGATGATGTTATTGAGAAAAGGATATTAAAGTATTCTATTGACGCAAGAAAAAAGCCGAAAATTCAAAAAAATTATACAATTGAACTTGCCGTAAAAAGATATAACAAAACCAGAAAAAACGTAACAGTGTCTGATGCGAGAAAGCAATATTATTTCACTCCTGAGGGAGAGGAGCAGCTTGATAACAGACCTGTGGTCGTAGGTTTTGGTCCTGCCGGCATGTTCTGTGCCTATATGCTGGCAAAATACGGTTATAAACCGATTATTGTGGAACGTGGCAGTAAGGTGGAAGATAGAATCCGTAAGGTCAATTGTTTTTGGGAAAGCGGAGAACTGGATACGGAATGTAATGTGCAGTTTGGAGAAGGCGGAGCCGGCACATTCTCAGACGGAAAACTCAATACAGGAATTAAAGATAGAGAAAATAGAATACAGTTTGTATTAAACAGGTTTGTGGAATATGGTGCAAATAAAAATATTTTGTATGATGCAAAACCTCATATTGGAACAGATATTTTAATAGAAGTAGTAAAAAATATGAGATGTGATATAGAAAGGATGGGAGGAACATTTTATTTTGACACGGCATTAAAAAAGATTGAATATAAAAATCAAAAAATCAAGGCGGTTTACCTGTCAAATGGAATGAAAATTGATACAGAGATATGCGTTTTGGCAATCGGTCACAGCGCAAGAGATACGTTTGAGACTTTATATGAGCAAAAGATTCCTATGGAGTCCAAGCCTTTTGCTGTAGGAGTCAGAGTCGAGCATAGACAAACTACAATTAATAAAAGTCAATATGGCTTTGAGGACAACAGGATTGGAGCAGCAAATTATAAGCTTACATATAAAACAGTGAAAGGTAGAGGAGTTTATTCTTTTTGTATGTGTCCCGGTGGATTTGTCGTAGATGCCTCCTCAGAGAAAGAAAGAATTGCTGTTAACGGAATGAGTTACTCGAAACGTGACGGTGAGAATGCTAATAGCGCTATTGTTGTAACAATAACACCTGAGGATTTTATACAGGATGGTCCTTTAGCAGGAATGTATTTTCAGAGAGAAATAGAAAAAAATGCATTTATAGAAGGAAGTGGCAAAATACCCGTGCAGACATTTTTAGATTTTAGGGAAAATAAAAGGACAGAAGCATTGGGAGAGATTGCCCCTCAAATAAAAGGAAATTTCAGATTAGGAAATATAAGAAATGTTCTGCCTGAGTTTGTGTCGGAGGCAATCGAAGAAGGAATGGAATATTTCGGTAATCTTATAGAAGGGTTTGATGCCTCGGATGTGGTTTTATCTGCTCCGGAGACAAGAACATCTTCCCCAATCAGAATATTGAGGGATGAGAGTTTTCAATCAAGTACAAAAGGGTTATATCCTGCCGGAGAGGGAGCAGGATATGCAGGGGGAATTACGTCGGCAGCAATCGACGGAATCAAGGTATTTGAAGCAATTGCACGAAAATATAAGTCCTTTGATTAATGACTTTTTTATATTTTTGTAGTATTATATAAAGATGTGTTTAAAATGGAAAAACATGTTTTAAGGAGATACATTATGAATATACGTTTTTTGGCGCAATCAGAATATTTTAATGGTCTACATCTAAAAGATGACATTATTCTGGAAAAAGAATATGAACAGGGACCATTTCACAACCTTCCAAAGGTAAGATATTTTTTATACTATCTTGAAGAAAATGTCAGAAAAGAAGTTATGCCTTTTACTGATAAAGTAGACGTTTTTCATATTACAGACTGCCAGTATGATTCAGATTTTTTATATTTTACAGAATATACCGATATGCTGGACGGTGGATATACATTTAATATCATAAGATATAATATTACGGACCATACCCATACGAAGATTATTTCTCTCAAAGATAATATTAATTTATATCCCGATAATAAACAAATTAAAATATATATATTGGATGACTCTAATCTGATTATTCAGCGTGCACTTCCAAAAGTCAGCGAAAATGGTTTATTGAAGGAGTTTTTTGATTTTACGCTTGTCTTATTTGATTTTGTAAAAAATAAACAGATTGTTATTGAAGACGAAAATCTTATAAGAAATGGAATAGAGTTTATATTACCATACAATGAAACGAGCTGCGTTATGAAAACGGGTTATTCCGTTTTTGAAAATGACAGGCATGCAAAATTAAAAAAAGAAGAAGCAGCGATTGAGAGCCTTATGGTGATTAATATTCAGCAGTTTATAAGTGACTTAAAATTAGAACAGCAGAATCTGGTGATGAATACAGTAGACCAGTCGTATTATGATACTACTGTGATTAATGCCAAGATTATTGATAATTTTCTTATTTATTCAAAGTATAATTACGAAAATTCTGATGAAAATATTATATTTTATGATATTGCAACAAAAAATGAGGATGAAAAGGTATATACATGTATTAATAAGACTACAACCGGCGAATATTTACTTAAAAATGCTACTGTGATAGACAATAAGCCATATATGATTAAGAAAAATTCATCGGGGACACAGTTTTTCAATCTTATTACAAATGATGTAGATGCAGCTTATCCGGAAGAATATGATATTAGATTTGTAAATAATAATACGGTTATTTCTACATTTTCAGAAAAAACATTGTTTGGCAAAGAATATTCTTTGGTGGGAATACATCGTTTTCCGTCTAAAAAAGTTATATTACAGGAAAGGGGCGAATATATAGGGTCCGTTGCATCCAATAACGAGACTTCCTATATTTTCTTAAAATAATATGGATGAAAAAAAGATTGCTCGAATTAATGAATTATATAAAAAATCAAAAACAATCGGTTTGACAGAAGATGAAAAAGAAGAACAAAATCGTCTTCGCACAGAATATCGGATGTCTATTATCAACAATTTATCCGGTTCTCTGAATCATATGAGTATTCAATATCCGGATGGAACCGTAAAGAAAGTGGAATCCAATAAAGAAAAACATTAAAGGCAGGATGAAAATGGAAGATAAAAATTCATTCAGAAATAAAATCCTGGAGATAAGAAAGAATCTTACAACGACTCAGGTCAAAGAGATGAGTGCCAATGTTTGTAAAATATTGTTATCTGGCGATTTATACAGACAATCTCAATCAATTTTTTGTTATTCTGCCGTGCGGAATGAATTAGATTTAACTTTTTTTATGAAAGAAGCGCTGCGTGATGGAAAAATTATTTCCCTGCCAAAAGTAATTGACAAAAAAGGTATAATGAAATTTTATCAGATACATTCTATCAATGAGTTGGAAAGAGGAACTTTTGGCATATTAGAACCATCTATGGAAAAAGAGAATACAATTGCTGATTTTATTCTTGTTCCCGGTGTTGTTTTTTCAGAGGAGGGAGACAGAATCGGACAGGCAGGGGGGTTTTATGACCGTTTTTTAGAAAAAAATAACATTTATTCTGTTGGCATATGCTATGAGTTTCAGCTGTTTGACAAAATACCTCACGAAAAACATGATAAGAAGATGAATAGAATCATTAGTGAACAAAGAGATATAGATATAAAATAGGAGATTGCAATGAATTTCACAAACGAGACAGAAAAACAAAAGTATTACATAAAACAGTGCAGGGAACTGGTAAAAAATAAAGAGCAGGAATATGGACGAAAACTTACAGCATGTGTTGTTACATTCGGCTGTCAGATGAATTTTAAAGATTCTGAAAAATTGATGGGTATTTTAACTGAGATAGGTTACGAAGAAACGGATGATGAACATGCTGATTTTGTGTTGTACAATACATGTACAGTCAGAGAAAATGCCAATCTGAAAATATATGGAAGACTAGGCTATTTATCTAAGATAAAAGAAAAAAATCCGGATATGATTATCGGGCTTTGCGGCTGCATGATGCAGGAACCTCAGGTTGTAGAAAAGTTAAATAAAAGTTACCGGTTTATTGATATTATTTTTGGAACGCACAATATATTTTTGCTTGCCCAGCTTTTATATGAGCGTCTTATCAATGGGCATAAGGTTGAGGATATCTGGGAGGGAACCACTGAAATCGTAGAAGAACTTCCGACTGTCAGGAAATACAATTTTAAGTCAGGGGTTAACATTATGTATGGTTGTAATAATTTTTGCAGCTATTGCATTGTCCCATATGTGAGAGGACGGGAGAGAAGCAGAAATCCCGAAGATATTATTGCGGAAATAAAGGAATTGGTTAAAAATGGTGTTGTCGAGATAATGCTTTTGGGGCAGAATGTTAATTCGTACGGTAAGACATTAGAAAATCCGGTTACATTTGCAGAATTATTGGAAAGAATCGAAAAGATTGAGGGGTTGAAACGTATTCGTTTTATGACTTCTCATCCAAAGGATTTGTCAGATGAGTTAATTGCGGTTATGGCAAAATCAGAGAAAATATGTAAACAAATGCATCTTCCATTACAGTCGGGAAGCAGTCGGCTTTTAAAGATAATGAACAGACATTATGATAAAGAGCAGTACCTGTCTCTTGTTCAAAAATTAAGAGCGGCAATTCCGGATATCGGAATCACAACAGATATTATCGTCGGTTTTCCAGGGGAGACAGAAGAAGATTTTGTTGAAACTTTAGATGTTGTAGAAAAAGCACAGTATGATTCCGCATTTACATTTATTTATTCTAAAAGAACAGGAACACCGGCTGCTGAAATGCCGGAACAGATACCGGATAATGTGGTAAAGGAGCGGTTTGACAGGCTTTTAAATCTTGTAAATAAAATTTCAAAAGAGAAGACCCGGATATTAGAGGGAACAGTGCAGGAAGTCCTTGTGGAAGAATTAAACAAAAAAATCCCGGGGTATGTCACGGGAAGACTCAGCAATAATTCGGTTGTACATTTTAAGGCAGATGAGGATTATATTGGAAGTATTGTTTTTGTGAAATTAAACGAGGCAAAAGGTTTTTACTATATGGGAGAAATGGTGGAGTAGTATGAGTTTACCACAGATGATGCAGGATGTATGGGACAATCACTTAGATGACCTGACACCTATGATGAGAATGTATATTGAGACAAAAAAACAAAATGATGACTGTATCATTTTTTATCGATTAGGTGATTTTTATGAAATGTTTTTTGATGATGCGATTACTGCTTCAAAAACGATGGAAATTACGCTTACCGGTAAAAGCTGCGGATTAGAGGAGAGAGCGCCTATGTGTGGCATTCCCTATCATGCAGTCGATACATATATTAATAAATTAGTGACGAGAGGGTTTAAAGTTTGTATTGTGGAACAGACAGAAGACCCTGCACAGGCAAAAGGATTGGTGAAAAGAGAGG
The DNA here is from genome assembly GCF_937958975.1 of uncultured Eubacterium sp. Classification (GTDB taxonomy): domain Bacteria; phylum Bacillota; class Clostridia; order Lachnospirales; family Lachnospiraceae; genus Eubacterium_G. The sequence goes on from NZ_CALGRE010000014.1 coordinate 81,800, forward strand.
TTGTGCGGATTGTCACTCCGGGAACAAATCTAAATATGACTGCAATGGATGAAGGAAAGAATAATTATCTGATGTCTATTGCATATGTGGGCGGCAAATTTGGAATTTCCATAGCAGATGTTACCACTGGTGATTACTATGTAACAGAGGTTTCCAGTGAAAGAAATGTACTCGACGAAGTCAATAAATTTATGCCGAGTGAAATTATTTGTAATCATTCATTTTTAATGTGTGGTATGGATATTGAAGATATTAAAAATCGTCTGTCCATATCTGTTTTTGAGTTAGAAGAATGGTATTTTGATGAGGAAAATTGTTCTGAGGTTCTGAAAGAACATTTTAATATCTTAGATTTGTCAGGGCTTGGCATTTCGGAGATGGGGCTTGGCATTATCGCATCAGGTTCCCTTCTGAAATATCTTTATGAAACTCAGAAAAATTCTTTATCCCATTTATCAAGGCTGATTCCTTATTCCACAAGCACTTTTATGATTTTAGATACTTCCACGAGAAGAAATTTAGAATTGTGTGAGACTTTGAGAGAAAAGCAAAAAAGAGGTTCTCTTTTGTGGGTTTTGGATAAAACAAAAACTGCAATGGGTGCAAGAACTTTAAGAAGTTATATTGAACAGCCATTAATTTCAAAAGAGGAAATTATCAACAGGCAAAAGGTAGTTGCAGAGCTAAATAGTTCTTTGATTACAAGGGATGAACTCAGAGAATATCTGTCTCCAATTTATGACTTAGAAAGACTTTTAAGCAAAATATCATACCGTTCTGCAAATCCGAGAGACCTAATTGCATTTAAGACTTCTCTTGAGATGATTCCACATATCAAAAATATTATTAAAGATTTCAAATCACCGCTGTTCGTAGATATATTTGAGCGGCTAGATACATTAGAAGACATTACAAAGTTAATTACAGATTCTATTGCGGAAGATCCGCCGATTAATATTAAGGAAGGCGGTATTATTCGAAATGGATATCATGAGGAAATAGACAAGCTTAGAAATGCTAAAACAGAGGGAAAAACATGGCTTGCCCAATTAGAGGCTGAGGAAAAGGAAAAAACAGGTATTACGAAACTTAAGATAAAATATAATAAAGTTTTCGGATATTATATTGAGGTTTCTAATTCATTTAAAAGTCTTGTGCCGGATTATTATATCCGCAAGCAGACATTAACAAATGCTGAGCGATATACGACGGATAAGCTAAAAGAACTAGAGGAAGTAATTGTGGGAGCGGAAGATAAACTGTTCTCATTAGAATACAATATTTTTACGGCTATCCGTGATGAAATTTTTCAGCAGATTAATAGAATACAACAGACTGCAAAAGCAATTGCAATGATTGATGTATTTGCCTCTCTGGCATTTGTGGCAGAGCGCAATCATTATGTAAAACCCAAAATAAATGAAAAAGGTATTATCGATATTAAGGATGGAAGACATCCTGTAGTAGAAAAAATGATACCCGAAAATATGTTTATAGCAAACAATACTTATCTGGATATGAATCATAATAGATTATCTATTATAACAGGACCTAATATGGCAGGAAAATCTACATATATGAGACAGACAGCTCTGATTGTTCTTATGGCGCAGATTGGTTCTTTTGTGCCGGCATTGGAGGCAAATATTTCTATATGCGATAAAATATTTACCAGAGTCGGTGCCTCTGATGACCTTGCCAGTGGTCAGAGTACATTTATGGTAGAAATGACAGAGGTTGCAAATATCTTAAGGAATGCCACATCGAAAAGTCTTTTGATTTTAGATGAAATCGGACGTGGTACAAGCACCTTTGATGGATTGAGTATTGCCTGGGCAGTTGTGGAACATATATGCGATAAAAAAATTCTCGGTGCGAAGACCTTGTTTGCAACGCATTACCACGAATTAACGGAATTAGAAGGAACGCTTCCGGGAGTAAATAATTACTGTATCAGCGTGAAAGAACAGGGAGATGATATCGTATTTTTAAGAAAGATTGTCAAAGGCGGGGCAGATAAGAGTTATGGTATTCAGGTAGCAAAACTTGCCGGGGTTCCGGATTCCGTATTGCATAGGGCAAAGGAATTAGTAATTGAATTGAGCAATGCTGATATTTCGGCGAGAGCGAAAGATATTGCGGCCGGATTGCAACCGGGAAGCAATGTACTTCCGGGAATAAATGATGATGCAGAGGCACATCAAATGACATTATTTGACGCAGTAAATGAAGATGAGATTATAAGAGAGATACAGGAACTTGATTTAGGAGAAATGACACCTATCGAGGGATTAAATTACCTGTTTAAATTGCAAAATCAGTTAAAAAACCGTTGGTAAATAATATTTGCAGGAGATACATATGAACAAAATTCAGGAACTGGACCAAAATACAATTAATCAAATTGCGGCAGGAGAAGTAGTTGAGAGACCGGCATCTATTGTAAAAGAATTGATGGAAAATGCAATTGATGCCGGAGCTACTATGATTTCTGTTGAAATTGAAGATGGTGGCACTTCTCTGATTCGGATTACGGATAATGGTTCCGGAATCGAGACAGAAGATATTAAGATTGCTTTCTTAAGACATACAACAAGTAAAATCAGAACTGCCATCGATTTATTAAGCGTTTCATCTCTTGGATTTCGAGGAGAAGCGCTCTCAAGTATTGCCGCTGTTTGTCAGGTAGAATTGATTACGAAAACAAAAGGGAATTTGACAGGAAACCGCTATAAAATAGAAGGTGGAAGGGAAATTCTTTTTGAAGAAATCGGTGCGCCGGAAGGAACCACCTTTATTGTTAAGAATATTTTCTTTAACACGCCTGCCAGACGAAAGTTTTTAAAGACACCTCAGACAGAAGCAGGTTATGTATCGGATATAGTCGAAAAAATTGCTCTGTCACATCCTGAAATCTCTATAAGTTTTAAGAGCAATAAGCAGATTAAAGTTCATACGGCAGGAAATGGTAATTTAAAAGACGTCATTTATAATATTTACGGACGTGATGTGACAAAAAATATTATAGAAGTTTGTCAGGAAAATGAGTTTATGAAAATGACCGGTTTTATTGGCAAAGCAATAATCTCCAAGGGAAACAGGACTTTTGAAAACTATTTTATTAATGGAAGATATATTAAGAGTAATATTATTTCAAAAGCAATTGAGGCAGGCTATAAATTTATTTTAATGCAGCACAAATATCCTTTTACCGTATTAAACTTCACAATTAATCCGGAATATTTAGATGTAAATGTACACCCGTCAAAAATGGAGTTGAGATTTCGGAAAGGAGAACATATTTATCCATGGATAGAGGAGTGTATTAATGATGCTTTGATTGAAAAACCAAATATTATTGATATTGCATTGGAAAAAGAACAAAGGTTACATGAAGATGTTCGATATATTCCTGAACCTTTTGAGAAAAAACGTCAGGAACTGCATAAAATAAATTCCGGTTTGGAAGAACATATTTGGGGTGATACAGAGATTTATAAAAAACCGATTGAAAAAGTTTCCGAAGGAATAGATTACAAAGTATCTGATAATGGTAATACATTTTGTTTGAGTGGGAATAATCAAAATTATACAGATAACGCACAAAAAAAGGAAAATATACAAAAGGAATTGACAGATGTATATGATACGTTTCTTACTGATATTGCAAGACCAAAGCATAAACTGATTGGACAGGTTTTCGGTACATACTGGATTATAGAGTATGATAATAAAATGTATATTATTGACCAGCATGCCGCCCATGAAAAGGTTATGTTTGAGTCATTAATGGATAAATTTCATCATAAGACAATCAGCACACAGATGATGAATCCTCCAATTATCCTTTCATTATCAATGAATGAGGCATCATTGTTAGAAAAGTATATGGATAATTTTAAGGAAATTGGTTTTGAGATAGAGCATTTTGGAGGACAGGATTATGCGGTAAGAGGGGTACCGTCTGATTTGTATACTTTAAACAGTGAAGAGGTATTGATGGAGATTATTGATAATCTTTCCAATGAAAATGCCAGAATGGTACCGGACAGTATTACAGATAAAATTGCTTCCATGTCCTGTAAAGCTGCCGTAAAGGGAAACAGTACATTGTCAACAAATGAAGCAAATGCGTTGATTGAGCAATTATTATCTCTGGAAAATCCATATAATTGTCCGCATGGAAGACCGACAATTATCTCGATGAGTAAATATGAATTGGAAAAGAAATTTAAAAGAATCGTTTAGGAGTGTTTATTTTCAATGAATAATAATCTTATTATTGTGACCGGACCGACAGCGGTGGGAAAGACAGCATTGGCAATCGAACTTGCAAAAAAAATAAATGGTGAGATTATAAGTGCCGATTCTATTCAGGTTTATAAATATATGAATATTGGTTCGGCAAAGGTTTTGCCAACAGAAACAGGTGGTATCAGACATCATTTGATAGATGTCCTGACCCCGGATGAAGAATTTAATGTTCACACTTTTCAACAGATGGCAAAGCAGTGTATAAAGGACATCTATGATAGAGGAAAGATTCCAATTATCGTTGGTGGGACAGGTTTTTACATTCAGTCTGTTTTATACGATATAAAATTTGACAAAACAGACGAAAATCATGTATATCGGAGAGAACTGGAACAATTAGCAATAGAAAAAGGAAATAAATATGTTCATAATATGTTAAAGTGTGTGGACCCTAAAGCTGCTGAAAATATTCACTTTAATAATTCCAAGAGAGTTATTAGAGCGTTGGAATATTATTATGAGACAGGGAAACAGATTTCAGAACATAATGAACAGCAGAGAGAAAACACATCACCTTACAATTTCGTATATTTTGTTTTAAATGATGAGAGAGAAGCTCTGTATTATAGAATTAATCAACGTGTGGATATTATGGTGAAACAGGGACTGTATGATGAAGTAAAGGAAATTCTTGATTTGGGTTACAGCGAGACGCTGCCTTCTATGCAGGGAATTGGTTACAAAGAGATGGCGCAATGTGTCAAAGGTAATATGAGTCTGGAGGATGCAGTTTATAACATCAAATTAAATACAAGGCATTTTGCCAAAAGACAGCTTACATGGTTTCGACGTGAGAAGGATGTGACAATGATTCATATTAATGATTATAATTATAATCATGCAAAGATTTTAGATGAAATGCTTATGATTTTGGAAAAAAGACACATAATAAAGAAAGAGGATTTACATGACTGAGATAAAAAAAATGTATAATGAAATGGGAATTTCTGACGAAGTTTATGATTTTTCTAAAAAAATTTCTGAAAGTTTGATACAAAGATTTCAAAAAATTGACATAATTGCCGAGTACAATCAATTAAAGGTGACTCGTGCAATGCAGAAAAATCAGGTTTCTGAAGCGCATTTTACAACAACTACGGGATATGGTTATAATGATTTAGGGAGAGATACATTAGAAAAAGTATATGCCGATGTTTTTCATACCGAGGATGCTCTGGTCAGACCCCAGATTACATGTGGTACTCATGCATTGTCTATTGCGCTGTCAGCTAATTTACGTCCCGGTGATAAGATGGTATATATTTCAGGTAAACCATATGACACTCTTGAGGAAGTTATTGGAATCAGGGAATCAAGAGGCAGTCTCTGCGAATATGGTATTACATATGCCCAGGTTGACCTGTTGGAAAATGGCGGGTTTGATTTTGATGGTATCAAAGAAGCAATGACACCGGATGTTAAGTTAGTCGGAATACAGCGCTCTAAAGGTTACGCTACAAGACCTACATTATCTGTTGAAAAAATCGGTCAGGTGATTTCATTTATAAAATCGATGCATCCGGATGTAATTATTATGGTAGATAATTGTTATGGTGAGTTCGTTGAGACGATAGAACCTTCGGATGTGGGAGCAGATATGATTGTAGGCTCCCTCATAAAAAACCCGGGAGGCGGTCTGGCTCCGATTGGCGGATATATTTGCGGAAAAAAGGAATGTATTGAGAATTGTGCATATCGACTGACAACTCCGGGACTTGGAAAAGAAGTCGGGGCAAATCTTGGTGTGATTACATCTTTTTATCAGGGACTCTTTCTTGCACCTACAGTCGTTGCATCGGCGCTGAAAGGAGCAATATTTGCTGCGAATCTTTTTGAAAAATTTAACTTTAAAGTGATTCCTGACGGAAATGAAAGTAGACATGATATAATTCAGGCAATTGAATTTGGTAATCCTGAATGTGTTATTGCTTTTTGTAAGGGGATTCAGGCAGCTGCACCTGTCGACAGCCATTTAACTCCGGAACCTTGGGATATGCCCGGCTATGATGCACCGGTTATTATGGCAGCGGGAGCGTTTGTCTCCGGTTCCTCTATAGAACTCAGTGCAGACGGTCCTATAAAACCACCATATGCAGTTTATTTTCAAGGTGGTCTGACATGGCAGCATGCCAAACTTGGGATTTTGAAAGCCTTTCAGAATATGGTGAATGACGAATTGATTACATTAAAATAAGTTTTTGTCATTATTTACCTTTTATTGTAAAAAACGTATACACATAATTTTTATTGTGCTAGAATAACTTGTAACCATTTTCTGAAAGAAAATGATTACCTGCTTATGGCACATCTGCGAAGCAGATTTTTCATGTGCCATAATACCAATATACTTGTAACCATTTTCTAAGAAAAAATGGTTACCTGCCAGTTCTGAACTTGGAGAGAGACAGAAATGGAGTTATATGAAAAAAATTAAAGACATCCCACAAACAGAGAGACCTTACGAAAAATGTTTTTCTTCCGGTCCCGAAGTGCTGTCAGACTGTGAACTATTGTCTGTTATTTTAAGAACAGGTACGAATGGGAGCAGTGCATATGATTTAGCCAATGAAATTCTAACGGATGAAGGAGGGAAGATAAATCTTTTATCTGTGATGCATATTTCAAAAGAAGAGCTTCTCCAAATCAAGGGGATGGGGATGGTCAAAACTGTTCAAATTTTATGTTTGGGTGAGTTGGCTAAAAGAATTTCCATAAAACCTTTTCACAATAATGTGAAATATGACAGCCCTCAAAAGATTGCAGGTTTTTTTATGGAAAAAATGCGGCATTTAGAGCAGGAAACATTAAATGTAATGTTTTTGGATGTGAAATGTAAGTTAATAAAAGATAAGGAACTCACGAGAGGAACCATCAGCCAGTCGCTTGTTTGCACAAGGGAGATTTTTGTTGAGGCGTTAAAGTGTAATGCAGCAAATATTGTTCTAATACACAATCACCCCAGCGGTGAGCCGACACCAAGTAAAGATGATATAAAAAGTACACTTAAGATTCGAGAAGCAGGTATTTTGATAGGAATTACGCTTCTTGACCATATTATTATCGGAGATAATAAATTTTCAAGTTTAAAAGAATTAAAATTTATATAAACCAGGTTGTAAACTTATAATCATTTCTCATAAGAACATAATTATAAGTTATGAAAGGATATACTATGAGTCGTAGTGTTTTTGGTATTGATTTTGGTACAAGCAATATTAAAATATATAATGGAATAACAAGAACAACATTAAATGAAAAAAATATTATTGCTATAAAAAACAAAAATGAATTATTTGAAATCGGGGATGAAGCATATAAAATGTATGAGAAGTCTCCTGAAAATATTAATGTTATATTCCCAATTAAATATGGTGTAATTGCTGATTTGAAAAGCATGAAGATGTTATTTGAACAGTTTTATAAGAAAATGACCGGTCCCAGAGGAAGTAAAATGGGAAGATTTTGTATTGCAGTACCCGCAGATATTACAGAAGTCGAAAAAAGGGCATTTTATGATGTTGTAGCGAAATCAGATATTAAAGCAAGAGAGATTAAAATTGTTGAAAAACCTATTGCCGATGCAGTCGGGCTTGGAATCGATATGTCAAGTGCCAGAGGAAACATGATAGTCAATATTGGCGCTGATACGACAGAAATTTCTGTAATTTCTCTTGGAGGTATCGTTGTCAGCAGAATAATAAAACTTGGTGGTAATAAATTAGACCAGATGATTTGTGATGTTGTCAAAAGAAAGTACAATATTTTGATTGGATTGAAAACAGCAGAGCAGATTAAAAAAACATTGTCTGATGCAATGTATGACGAAGATGACGATGGAAATGATGATATTCTTTATGTATATGGAAGGAACGTCATTACAGGACTGCCTTCCGAGAGAGGGGTTTCCAAAGAAACGATTTATGAGGCAATCAAGCAGTTTTTTGATGACATCACAGAAGCTATCAAAAATCTTCTTGAGAGAACGCCACCGGAGCTTTCGGCAGATATTATTGATACGGGAATTTATCTTACAGGTGGTTCCTCTTCTATAAAAAATTTGGACAAGCTCATTGCCAAAGAAACAGATTTAAAAGTGAATACCGTAAATAATGCACAGGATTCGGTGATAAGAGGTATTTCTGTAATTATGTCTGATTCCGGATTTAAGAAATTAATGTATGAACCGAGAGAAAGTTCATTCTAGCAGCGTTTACTTTTGTACAGATAACATGTAGTTAATTTAGTTATAGGATGAGAAGAATGAAAAGACCAACAAAGATTAATATAAAACCAAAAATTTTAATATTTATACTGACACTGATTTGTATTGCATCATTAATACTGTCAGTTGCTTTTTCAAGTTTTTCCAGACCGTTTAAAACAGTCGCAGGTATTGTTGTAGTTCCCCTGCAAAGTGGTGTGAATAATATTGGAAGCTGGTTTACGGATAAAACTCAGCTTTTAAAGACAGTAAAGCAGCTAAAAAATGAAAATACAAAACTGTCTGAACAAGTGAATGAGCTTACAGAGGAGAACAGCCTTTTAGCACAGAATAAATATGAACTTACACGCCTTAGAGAGTTAATGAAATTAGATGAAGATTATTCGGCATACGAAAAGGTGGCTGCAAAAGTTATCGGGAAATATCCCGGGAAATGGTTTAACATATTTACAATTAATCGTGGTTCCGATGATGGCATCCAAGTGGATATGAATGTGATTAGCGGCGGTGGACTCGTAGGAATTGTCTATGATGTAGGAAAAAATTACGCAAAGGTGCGTTCTATTATTGACGATGAGAGTAATGTGAGCGTTTCTTTTGCAAATACATCTGATACGGGCTATGCCAGTGGAGATTTAAAATTGTTTGACGAAGGTATTTTAAATATTACCGGGGTTGCAAAGGAAGCTAAAATTGCGGAGGGTGATATGGTTATCACATCACAGATTAGTGATAAATTTCTTCCGGGTATTTTGGTAGGTTATATGACTGAGACATCAAAGGATTCCAATGAACTCACACAATCGGGCAAAATGATTCCTGTTGTGGATTTTCAACATATTGATGAAGTTTTAGTTATCAAAAAGTTAAAAGAAGGATTAAAGGATTAATTCAATTCTAAGGGTAATATTTATGAAACACAGATTGATTAAAATAATAATCACGGCAGTTATTATTATCACTGCATTTGTTTTGCAGACTTCACTTTCCCGTGCAAATTATCAGACTGTTGCCACACCGAACCTACTGTTGATGACGACGTGTATTTTTGGTTTTATGCGTGGCTGCAACTATGGAAGTGTTACCGGGCTGATATGCGGACTGCTGGTTGACATATTTTTTGGTGATGTTATCGGGCTTTATGCACTGATATATATGTATGTAGGATTTTTTAGTGGATTATTTAAAAAAATGTTTTACAGCAATCACATTTTTATGCCAATGTTATTAGTTTTAGCCAGTGATTTCACATATAATCTGGCATGCTATACATTCCGATTTTTATTAAGAAACAAATTAGATTTTTCATTTTATTTCAATAAAGTAATTATACCGGAAATGATTATTACAACTTTTGTTACATTTTTACTGTATAAGTTATTTTATCTTTTGAATGAAAAAATATTTACTTTAAAACAGGAGAATATATTAAGTTTTGATAAGTGATTTTTTATATACCATATCTAAAATAATTAAATCGAGAATCTTTATTGTAAGTATTATAATAATTGGTCTGTTTTCTATTCTGTTATACAGAATTTTTGATTTGCAGATTGTCAATGAAAATTATTATTTGAATACATACATTAAAAAAGCTGAAAAGACTGTCTATACATCCGGTACCCGTGGAAAAATACTGGATGTAAAGGGGAATGTTCTGGCGTATGATGAGTTGGCGTATATTGTCAGAATGGAAGATAAGATTGACAGTTCTAATGAAAAAAACAACCAGATGAATTCCATTGTATATAAAGCAATCAATGTGATTGAAAAATATGGAGATAAGGTGATTATTGATTTTCCGATTACTTTAAATGAAGATGGAAAGTGGGAGGAAAGTTTTACATCTGACAGAGCGAAACAGCTTTTTATGGAAAATATTTTTGGTAAAGGGTTAAAATATCAGGGACATGATTATACGAATGCATCCACAGGTGAAATCATAAATTTTTTAAAAAATGATTTCTTTGAGATAGAATTAGACGTTGATGACGAAATGCTCCTTAAGATAATATCCCTTCGCTATAATGTATACGCAAATTCTTATCAGAAGTATGTGGGGATTACTATCGCAAAAGATATTTCCAGAGAGACAGCGGCAGCTATATACGAAAATGAGGCCGAATTGACAGGTGTTACAGTAGAAGAACAAACAGTTAGAAAATATAATAACAGCATTTATTTTGCACCGATTCTGGGATATACAGGTACTATTTCTGATGCGCAGTTAGAAGATTTTAAGGAAGAGGGAAAGAATTATACTTCCAGTGACATTGTTGGTAAGGCAGGAATCGAATCATCTCTGGAAAATTATTTACAGGGAAAACATGGAGAAGAAAAGATTTTTGTAGATAATACGGGAAAGAAGTTAAGTACCATTTCAAAAAAAGATGCGAAAGCAGGAAGTGATGTTTATCTGACAATAGATGCAAAATTACAAAAAGCTGTTTATACAATGCTTGAAAAAAGAATTGCTGCAATATTGATATCTGAAATTAAAAATTATGATGTAAATGAAAAAGAAGAAACAGATGAAGATTTACATTATATTTCCGTAAAAAAAGTATATGCACAGTTAGTCACAAATAATGTTGTGAGTATTAAGCATTTATCTAAAAAGTCAACAGACAATGAGGAACGCGTATACCAAAAATATAAAAACGGCGTTTCTGAAGCTGTCTCTAAATTAAAATCACAGTTAAATTCTGATGATGGAGAGATTTACAATGATTTAAATGATGAATTTAAAGAATATTATGATTATATTTATGATTTGTTAAAAAATGATGGTATTTTGCTTACATCCTCGATTGATACAAAGGATGAAACATACAATAAATATGTTGGTGGAAAAATCAGCATGAATGAATTTATCAGATATGCGATAAAGCAGAATTGGATTAATTTAGAGCCGCTTGATGTTTCAGATTCTTATTTATCTACAGAAGAGACTTATGATATTCTAAGAAAATATATTATCTCTGATATAAAGAAAAATACTTCATTTGGCAAAAAAGTAGTTTCATACAGGATTTATGATGGAACAATTTCAGGCAGTGAAATATGCATGCTTTTATATGACCAGAAAGTCTTAAAGAAAGATACGGAAACATATAATCGCTTGTCTACTTATGATACTTATGTAACATATCAGTTTATTATTAATCAGATAAAAAAACTAAATATTACACCGGCGCAGCTTGCATTAGACCCATGTTCCGGTTCGGTTGTAATTACAGACCCTGCAACGGGTAAAGTGAGAGCTTTGGTAACGTATCCAAGTTATGATAATAATATGCTTTCCGGTACGGTCGACCCTGATTATTGGGCAAAATTAGTAGATGACCAGTCTGAACCGCTGTATAACAGGGCTACACAGGGAGCTTCCGCTCCAGGTTCGACCTTTAAGATGTGCACAACGATGACAGCATTAGAAGAAGATGTTGTCGGACAGTATGACACAATAACCGATAAAGGTCAGTTTGAAGAAATAAAACCATCGCCAAAATGTTGGATTTTTTCACATGGTGCAACGCATGGAAGTATTAATGTAATGCAGGCGCTGGCGCAATCATGCAATTATTACTTTTATGAAATGGGATACCGACTGGGAAAAAATGGAAGTAACTCATATGACAGTTCTCTTGGACTCAATAAAATGGAAAAATATGCAACGGAACTCGGATTAAATTCATTGTCCGGTGTAGAAATTACCGAAAGAGAACCACATTTTTCTACAGAGAGTGCCGTCCACTCGGCAATCGGTCAGGGAAGTAATGCATTTACACCGGTTCAGTTGGCAAGATATGTATCAACAATAGCAAACGGTGGGAAAAATTATTCATTAACATTAGTGGATAAAGTAAAGTCTTCAAAGGGAAAAACCCTTTTGAAAAATAAATCTAAGCTTACAAATACAGTTGACGTTAACACAAGTACCTGGGATGCTATTCATGATGGCATGCGACAGGTTATTACAAACGGAACTGTATATAAATCTTTTAAAGATACAAAAATTAAGATTGCGGGAAAATCGGGTACGGCACAGGAAAATAAAAAGCGTAATCCACATTCCTTATTTGTGGCATACGCACCATATAATGAGCCTGAGCTTGCCACCTCTGTTGTAATACCTTTTGGTAATTCATCACATGATTCCGCAGAACTTGCAAAAAGTGTTATCCAATATTATTATGGTGAAATTACCGATAAAGACATCAAAAAAGAGGTCAAAATGGATAATACGAAAAATGTTACACAGGACTAATTTTGTTGTAATGTAATTACAAATCTCCTGGATAAAATACAAAGGATGACGATATTGATTTTATTTTAGGAGGAATAAATGGGAGAAGTAATAGTTGTAACTTCAGGAAAGGGCGGTGTAGGAAAGACAACAATTACCGCAAATTTAAGTATAGCTTTGGCAAAGATGGGAAACAGTGTAATTGCCATTGATACAGATATCGGCCTGCGAAATTTGGATGTTGTAATGGGATTAGAAAACCACATTATATATAATTTAGTGGACGTAATCGAAGGAAATTGCAGATTAAAGCAGGCAATTATCAAAGACAGAAGGCACAGCAATCTCTATTTGCTGCCGAGCGCACAATCACGGGACAAGGATTCCGTTACACAGGAGCAAATGATAGAATTGACTTCCTGTTTAAAAGAAGAGTTTGATTTTGTTATTATTGATTGCCCGGCCGGCATTGAACAGGGATTTAAAAATGCCATCGCAGGAGCAACAAAGGCAATTGTAGTGACAACTCCTGAGGTGTCAGCGATAAGGGATGCTGACAGAATTATTGGTTTACTTGAAAAGGATGGAATTGAACCGATTTATCTTTTGGTAAATAAATTGAGGCCGGAGTTGATTAAACGCGGAGATATGATGTCCTCAGATGATGTCGTAGAAATTTTGGGAACAGACATTATCGGTTGTGTAAATGATGATATCAATGTAGTCATTGCCACAAATAGAGGAGAGGCTGTCGTAGACCAGAATACAGTATCCGGCCGTGCAATTATGAAGATAGCCGAGAGAATTAGTGGTGTCCATATTACTGAAGACAAAACAGAGGGAAGATTTTCATTTCTGTTTTTCAAAAATATTTTTAGTAAGGGGGCGTCAAAATGATTTTTAAGAGATTTATATATAGAAAGCATTCCGGGAAAATTGCACGAGAACGTTTACAGATATTATTAGTTACCGACAGACTGGGGTGTAACCCTGACACGACAGAAGCCATCAAAAAAGATATCATTAAAGTTATATCAAAATACATAGACATAGATATTGACAACTGCCACATAGAGATACAACATGAAAAAGGTCCATGTCTTATGGCAAACATACCAATTAAGGAAATTAAAATTTAACAGTCAGATTTGAGGTCACAGATTAATGATTAGAAAAATACGAAATACCATAAAAAATTACAAATTGTCTAATTTCAATTTTAGATTACTGATATATGTTATTGCAATTACTATTATCGGAATACTATGTATTGGAAGTGCAACAGAAGGGGAAAATTTTCAATTCAAACAAATTCTGGGGCTGGTTCTTGGAATCATTGCAATTATCTTTTTTACATTTATCAGTTATAAATTTATATTTAAATTTTACTGGGCAATTTATTTTACTACGATAGGGCTGCTATTACTGGTTTTAGTATTGGGTTCCGTAAATAAAGGAGCAAAAAGATGGATTAATTTAGGATTTACGGAGTTTCAGCCATCAGAGTTTGCTAAAATATTTTTGATTATATTTTTAGCAACGTATATATATAAGAGATTAGAGACACTGAACACATTTAAAACCTTAGGCGGTGCAGTAGTTCTTTTTGGTATTCCTATGGTACTGATTTTATCACAGCCCGATTTATCAACGACAATCATTATCTGTCTGACTTTTGTGGCAATCATGTTTTTGTCCGGAATGAGTCATAAGATTGTAACGGCAGTTTTAGTTATCTCTATACCGGTTGCATGTATTTTGGGATATTTTATTATACAGCCGGATACCGGAAAAAAAATATTGAGTGAATATCAGTATAATCGTATTATCGGATTTTTCCAGGATGACAATGAGATAGCAAAAGGAATACGCTACCAGCAGGAAAATTCACTTCTTGCTATTGGTTCCGGTGGTCTTACAGGAAAGGGGTTATACAATAACACGGTCACATCCGTAAAAAATGGAAAGATGCTGTCAGAGTCCCATACTGATTTTATTTTTACAATTGTAGGTGAAGAATTAGGTTTTATTGGTGCGGCGGCAGTCATAATATTATTATTTATGATTGTATTAGAATGTTTTATTACGGGTTCCAGAGCCCCCACGTTTGCAGGAAAATTATTTTGCTTTGGTTTTGGAGCACTAATTGCAGTGCAGACGTTTGTAAACATTTCGGTAGCAACATTTTTACTTCCAAATACAGGTGTAACTCTGCCATTCGTTAGCTATGGTTTAACCTCACTGCTCAGTATGTATTGTGGTGTGGGAATTGTTCTAAATATTGGTTTACAACGTACAAAGGCAATGGTTTAAAAAATTTGTAATAAATAACTGAAAAAATAATTGAAAAATAAACATATTTGCTGTAGAACTTTTACAAATATTTAGGTATACTATTCATAAGAAATGGAGGGATTTATGAACATCGGATTAATTGCACACGACTCGAAAAAAAAGCTTATGCAGAATTTTTGTATCGCCTATAGAGGAATTCTGTGCAAGCATTCATTATATGCAACAGGAACCACAGGAAGATTGATAGAAGAAGCAGCAAATTTGAATGTTTATAAATATCTGGCAGGACATTTAGGGGGAGAACAGCAAATGTGTTCGCAAATCGAGCAGAATGATTTAGATTTACTGATTTTTATCAGAGACCCACTGAACCCAAAGTCCCACGAGCCGGATATTCATAAAGCAATCAGATTGTGTGACATGCACAATATTCCTTTGGCAACAAATATAGCCACAGCAGAATTGTTGATTAAGTCTCTGAACAGAGGTGATTTAGAGTGGCGTGAAATATATAAAAATTAAGTACCACAGTTCTTGATTTAAAATGTGGTACTTTCATTAAGATACTTTGAATAAAGTATTTTATAACATTAAAATTTAATAAAACCAAAGGAGGATAGCAACATGATTGAAGTTATTTGCGGTGAAAAAGGTAATGGAAAAACAAAAATTATGTTACAAAAGACCAATGAAATTATCTCACAGGCACAGGGAGCTGTAGTATATATCGATAAAAGCTCACAGCATATGTATGAACTGAATAATCAGATTCGGTTAATTAATATTACAGAATATCCTGTAACTACATATGAGGGTTTTATTGGTTTCGTATCAGGTTTATTATCGGGAAACCATGATATTGAATGTGTATTTATTGACAGTTTACTAAAGGTTGCTTATCTGGATAGAGATAACATTACTTCAGCCATTGAAACATTAGAGCGTTTAAGTAACAATGTAAAATTTATTTGTAGTATTTCTTTATCGGAAGGGGATTTACCGCAAAGTGTCAGGGAAAAAATAATTGTATCCTGCTAATAAATAAAACATCCATATACTAAGACATTTGTCTGATATATGGATGTTTTATTCGTTATATAGATTTTATCTGTTTTCTCCGAATGAACAAATTCTTCCGAATAAACTTATAATATAAAGCCCGCATATTCCTACAATTGCATACACAATTCTAGATAGCCATGTCAACTGACCAAAGAGAAATGCAACAAGGTCAAATTTAAAAAAGCCGATTAATCCCCAGTTGATTGCTCCAATGATAACAAGTGTTAACACCAAATAATCTAAACCTTTTGATTTCATAAATATTACCTCCTTTAAAGTCTGATATTATTTTTTCCAAAAGAATAAAAATAATACATTTTAAATTTATTTAGAAATATTGACTTACACTTGATAATATTAGATAATGAAAGTTAAGTTTTAGGAGAGAATAAGATGTCAAAAAGAAAGAGAAAACGTGTAATCAAATTTAATTCCCCATTTCATATTAATGTGGGAATCGTTGTTTTTGGTTTGATTTTAGTTTATATATTTATAAATTCGGTAATTTATTTTTCCACAGAAAAAACAAAATATTATGAAGTTACAACGGGAACCAATGCAGAAGTTGTAAATAAAACATATCTTGGTATTGCGCTTAGAAATGAAATAATAGAATATGCAAAACAATCAGGATATATAGATTATTATATCCGTGAAGGTTCACGGATATCAAAAAATTCTACCTTATACAGTATAGACTCTACCGGAAAATTAAATGATTTGTTAGCACAGGTAAGTAAAGATAATGCAAATATGACAGAAGAAAATATGAAAACGATTTCCAATATATTATATGATTATAGCAATAATTATAATGATATGGAGTTTTCTGATGTTTACGATTTTAAAAGTACATTAAAAGGGACTGTTGTGGATCTTGTAAATATGAATTCATTACAAAAGTTAGCAAAACGTAATGGTGGGAGTTTTACAATAGATAAATCTGAGGTTTCAGGAATTGTCCTTTATCGTGTAGATGATTATGAGACATTAGCTCCCAATAAGTTAAAGAAATCGCTTTTTAATAAATCAGAATATACTTCAGCGCTCTTTTCTTCCGGTGACAGGATTGAAAAGGGAATGCCTATTTACAAGTCAATAAATTCTGATGAATGGAGTATAGCGGTTCAGCTTTCTAAATCTCAGGCAAAAAAATATAAAGCTGAGGCAAAACAGAGAGATAGTGATTTTACTAATGTTAAAATTAAATTTATGAAAGATGGTCTGTCTACTACAGCCAATTTAAAAGTAGTAACTGGAGAAGATAAAAATTATTATGGTATCATTACACTTTCAAAGTATGTTGTGAGATATGCAACAGACAGATTTTTGGATATTCAGATTGTGGAAGAATCAAAATCAGGATATAAAGTCCCTAAATCTTCTATCGTGTCAAACGAATTGTATGTAGTACCAATAAACTATAGTACCAAAGGAAAAAACAATAATAATATTGGTTTTAACGTTCAAAACAGTAATCGTAAAAAAGATGAATCACAAATTTATTATCCGCCGATAGCATATAAAGATAAACATAATTATTATATTTCTAAGATTTATTTTAATGAAGGGGATGTTATTACAAAACCAAATTCCCACGAAAATTATGTGATTCAGCGTACAAGAGAGTTTATGGGTGCTTATAATATCAATAATGGATATACAATATTTACTGTTGTTAAAATTTTGGACAGCACTCCGGAGTACAATATTATAAAAAAGATGGATTATAGTTTGCAGATTTATGACCGCATTGTATTAGATGCAAGTAAAGTATCTGAAAATCAAGTTATTTATCAATAAAATCAGGAATAGGCAGGTTATAAGAATTATGATAATTGAAAATATTGAAAAAGTTAGAGAAAATATAAGAAAAGCTTGTGAAAAATCGGGAAGAAATATTGAGGATATAACCTTAATTGCCGTAAGTAAAACAAAACCAATTTCAGCAATAAAAGATGCGCTTCCTTCCGGTATTTTAGATTACGGTGAGAATAAAGTACAGGAACTAAGTGACAAGTATGACGAATTACCGAAAGATATCCGATGGCATATGATTGGCCATTTGCAGCGAAATAAAGTTAAATATTTAGTGGGTAAAGTGGACATGATTCATTCGGTTGATTCGTTGAGACTAGCAGAACAAATAGAAAAAGAATTTGCGAAAAAAGATATAATTTGTAATATTCTCATCGAAGTAAATATGGCGCAGGAGGAGAGCAAGTTTGGCATAACCGCCAAAGAAACAGAAGATTTAATATGCAAAATTTCCCAATTACCCCATATCAGAATAAAAGGTCTTATGACAATTGCTCCATATACGGAAAATGCCGAAGAAAACCGTATTTATTTTAAGCAAATGAAAAAATTATCGGTTGACATAAGAGATAAAAACATTGATAATGTTACTATGGATGTTCTTTCGATGGGAATGACCGGCGATTATGAAGTAGCTATTGAAGAAGGTTCTACGATGGTTAGAGTTGGCACCGGCATATTTGGAGAAAGAAATTATAATTTATAAAAATATATGGGAGAGAAGCATGTCAAAGTTTGGTGATAAATTTAAGAACATTTTTACTGTAGATTACGAAGATGATTATGAAGATGATTACTATGATGATTACGAAGAGGATATCGTTGAAGAAAATGAATCCATTGGCAGAAAGAGAAGAGGAGAGAGTGTTGTCAGGGAAGAAACACCACTGTCCCAAAGTACAACATCTAATCGTTCCCGGAATACAAGGGCTACTTCACAGGTAAAAAATAGCAGGAGCAGCAGAAATAGCAAAGTTGTTCCAATGAGAAGCAGCAATGATATGGAAGTATGTGTTATGAAGCCTACACATTACGAGGAGACGAAGGATATTATTAATACATTGTTAGAGGGTAAATCTGTTGTATTGAATCTTGAGGGAATGAAGTTAGATTTAGCTCAGAGAATTGTAGATTCTGTGAGTGGTGGTTGTTATGCCATACAGGGAAATCTTCAAAAAATCAGTGGTTATATTTATCTTGTAACTCCTAGTTCTGTAGATATTACAGGTGATTTCCAGGATACAATCAGTGAAAGAACAGCAGATTATAGCTCTTCTGCTTATGAGTCACGCAGAAATTATTATGGTGAATAATATATTATGAATAAAGATGAACATTATTTGCGCAGTCGGTTTCTAGACCTTGCGAATACAGCATTTCATAGAAATATTTATACATACACAGATTTTTTAAATATTAACGAAATTCATATATTAAAATGCATGGAAACTCAATTACCTCCTGTCAACATCCGGCTTACAGGAGGTAATAATTATGCTGAGAGAAAAATTGCAATTTTTTCTCCAATGGATATTTGTTATGATGAAACAATTCCAATTTCAATTATAAGGATTGCACCCAAAAATTCCAAGTATTCGGATATTCTTACTCATAGGGATTATTTAGGTGCTATTTTAAATTTAGGAATAACAAGAAATAAAATTGGAGATATTTTTATTTTAGAGGGAGAGGCATATGTTTACTGTATCACGGATATTGCAAAATATATTTGTGAGAATCTAAGCAAAATTAAATACACATTTATCACAATAGGAATTGTTGATAGTCCTGATTTTACTGTAAAACCGTCTCTGAAAAATGTTACAGGCACAATTTCCAATATACGTCTTGACAGCCTTATTTCAGTGGCTTTTCAAACATCAAGAAACAGTATTGTATCTCTTATAGAGGGAGGAAAAGTGTTCGTAAATGGCAGACTGGTGACCTCTAATGGCTATTCTGTGAAAAAAGACGATATTATTTCTGTTCGGGGTAAGGGAAGATTTATATATAATGGTATATTAAAAAATACAAAAAAGGGAAGAAATCTGGTTTCACTGGATTTATATATATAAAGGTGGACTCTAATTATGAAAAAATATAGTTATCTATTAAAAATTGCCTTATTTGAGCTTTTTTTGATTGTTTTTGATCAGTTGAGTAAATATTGGGCAACAAACTTCTTAAAAGGGAAAAATGACTTTGAAATTATAAAAGATGTTTTGTGTTTTCATTATTTGGATGGTGGAAATACCGGTGCAGCGTGGGGAATGTTATCCGGAAAAATTGTTCTTTTTATTCTTTTTACACTCTTAGCTATTATTATAATCTGCAAATTTATGTGTAATATATATCAATTAATGAAGCAAAAAGACAAATATGCCATTAGATTTTTAAATATTTCGATGGCATTACTTATGGCAGGAGCAATAGGAAATTTAATTGATCGTATTGTCCACCATTATGTAATTGATTTTATTTATTTTAAATTAATTAATTTCCCAATATTTAATGTGGCCGATTGCTATGTTACGGTTTCATGTATTTGTATTATTATCATTTGTGCCTTTAAAATAGACGAGGAAGAATTTAATTATATTATTTCATTCAAAAATAAAAAATAGTATCTATGATATAAGGAGACCTTTATGTGTGAAAAAATATATGCGGATGAACAGGGGCAAGGGATTCGGATAGACAAATACCTGGGCGAAGTATTACAGGATACATCCCGTTCTTATATTCAAAAACTAATAATGGAACAAAATATACTGGTAAATAATGAACCGTGTAAGTCAAATTATAAATTGAGAAATGGAGATATCATATCAGTTGATATTCCTGAGCCGATTTTTGCGGCGATTATTCCGGAAGATATCCCTTTGGATATTATATATGAAGACGATGATATTTTAATTGTAAATAAGCCAAAGGACTTCGTTGTACATCCTGCACCCGGTCATTATTCCGGAACATTGGTCAATGCGTTAATGTATCATTGTAATGAAAATCTTTCCAGTATCAATGGAGTTTTAAGACCGGGTATTGTTCACAGAATTGATAAAGATACAACCGGTGCATTAATTGTCTGTAAAAACAATTTTAGTCATAATTTTATTTCTGAACAGTTAAAAGTTCATTCTATTACAAGAAAATATGTCGGAATCGTACAAGGCTGCTTTGATACGTTATCCGGTGTTATAGATGCCCCAATTGGCAGACATCCAAATAATAGAAAACAAATGTGTATCAATGAAAAAAATGGGAAGCATGCAGTTACGCATTATAAAGTGTTAAAACAATTTACGAAATATGCGTTTGTTGAATTTCAATTAGAAACAGGGCGTACGCACCAGATTAGAGTTCATATGGCAAGTATCAATCATCCTTTACTGGGTGATGACATTTACAATCATAATAAATGTCCTTTTAAATTACAGGGGCAATGCCTGCATGCTAAAACCATCGGTTTTATACACCCGACAAAAAAAGAATATGTGGAATTTACAGCCCCGATACCGGAATATATGATAAATTTGATAGATAAGGTACTTGTTTAAAAAAAATTCTTTACAGTATTCTTCGTTAAACTTGTCTTTTGCGAATAGTTGTGTTATTCTGTTTACACAACTATTCGTTTTTTTATTTTAGGAGAAAAATTATATGAAGGCTCAAAAGTTATATAGCTACGTCAGACGTGCTGTTGATGATTATCAGATGATAAATGAAGGTGATAAAATTGCCGTTGGCATTTCAGGTGGAAAAGACAGTCTTACATTACTTTATGCACTAAGCGGTTTAAAAAGATTTTATCCAAATCATTTTGATATTGTTGCATTGACTGTCGACCTGGGATTTGGAATACAGGATTTCAGCAAAATATCTGAGTTCTGTCAGAAATTAAATATAGAATATCATGTGATAAAAACGGAGATTGCAGAAATTGTTTTTGATACCCGCAAAGAAACGAATCCTTGCTCTCTCTGTGCAAAAATGCGTAAAGGTTCCCTAAATGAATTTGCTAAAAATTTAGACTGCAATAAGATTGCATATGCGCATCATAGAGATGATATGATTGAGACTATGCTAATGTCATTGATTTATGAGGGACGCTTCCACTGCTTCCGTCCGGTTACTTATCTAGATAGAATGGATTTAACTGTAATTAGACCTATGATGTATATTCCGGAAATGGATGTCATTGGTTTTTCAAATAAGTATATGCTCCCAATTGCTAAAAATCCTTGTCCTGTGGACGGGCATACGAAACGGGAATACATAAAAAATCTGGTACAGCAGCTTAATCATGAAAATCCGGGATGTAAAGACAGATTTTTTACGGCTCTTTTACATGGAAGTTTTGATTTATAAGGAGTATATTGTATGGCTTCATCAAGAAATTATCATGAACAGGTAATTGTGAACAATAATTTAAAATTGAGAGAATTGCAAAAAAATCTTCCTCATTTTTGTGGCGAATTTTTTAGGGGAATTGAACCTACTACTTCTTCCCGGACCCGAATAGCGTATGCCTATGATTTGACAGTATTTTTTCATTATTTAAAAGCAAATAATCCCGATTTAAAAGATATTTGTGTTGTGGATTTTAATTTAAACCTGTTAGACAAAATAACTGCAACAGATATAGAAGAATATTTAGAATATTTGAAGTTTTATATTACTGAAGATGGAAAAGAACATACAAACAGTGAGCGTGGTATTATGAGAAAATTAGCATGTCTCAGAACTATGTATAAATATTTTTATAAAAAAGAAAAGATTTCTACTAACCCTGCATCTATCGTGGATATGCCAAAATTACACCAAAAAGAAATTGTGCGTCTCGATACGGATGAAGTCAGTATTCTTTTAGATGAAGTGGAAACTGGTGACAAGCTGACAAAATCCCAGAAAGGGTTTCATAATAAAACCAAAATAAGAGATATGGCAATTCTCACACTCCTGCTTGGTACAGGTATTCGTGTTTCTGAATGTGTTGGAATTGATATTACAGATATTGATTTTAAAAATTCAGGTATCAAAATAAGACGAAAAGGTGGAAATGAAACTATAATATATTTTGGTGAGGAAGTTGAAGAATGTCTTATGAACTATATTGAGGAACGAAAGTCTATTGTACCACTGACAGGACATGAAAATGCTTTATTCCTATCACTTCAGAAAAAACGTATCGGTGTCCGTGCAGTAGAAAACCTTGTAAAAAAATACGCATCCCTTGTAACAAACTTAAAAAAAATTACGCCGCACAAATTGAGAAGCACTTATGGCACTTCTCTTTATAAAGAAACCGGCGATATCTATTTGGTGGCAGACGTTCTTGGACATAAGGATGTGAATACTACTAAAAAACACTATGCTGCCATTGAAGACGAAAGACGGCGTAAAGCAAGAAATGCAGTAAAACTTAGAAAAGACTAAATTTTACTGCATCTGCCCTCTTTGTTTGTCACAAAGAAGTAAATGGGATAAATAAAAATATAAAAATAAATAATTGAAAGAATTATTTATATTCATCAGAATAATAAGAAACAACAATGAAGTTTCCAGCTGTAATCGTATCAGAAGAAAGCTCATTGTTTTTCTTTACTTCGGATATATAATCGGCCACTGAAATATTGCTGTTTACGGTGTATTTTTGTGCTATCGATGTCAAGGTATCTCCTGGTTTTATCTCATAGCTGGTGAAATATTTATAGGATGGATTTTCCGCATTATCTGTAGCTCTCACATTCACAAAACTGATAATGGTAATAACAGCTACTACAAAAAGACAAATCAAACTGATACATAATACAATACGCTTTTTTAATTCCCTGATACGAATATTTTTCTTATCTAAAATAATTTGTTTTCTTTCTTTATAATCTGTATATGATGTGGTTTCTATATTTCTCATCTGTTTACCTCCAAATATTCTTTATGTATGTAGGAACATCTGTTCGTTTCTAATACATATATTACCATCCGAACAAATGTTTGTCAATAATATTTTCGAATATTTGTTCGATATTATTATTGCGCTTTTTCCATATCTATGATAATATTATCATATAGTGAGTACCTTAAATGGGACTTACAAAAAGAAATTGAAACTATATGCTAATTATTTATAAACTAGGAGGAAAATTTAACATATGCCAGGAAAAATCACAGTAAAACAGCAACAGATTTTAGATTATATAAAAGAGGAGATTTTAGCAAAAGGATATCCTCCTACTGTCAGAGAAATATGCGAGAAAGTTGGATTGAAATCTACATCTTCTGTGCATTCTCATCTAAATACATTGGAGGAAAACGGTTATATAAGGCGTGATGCCACAAAACCCAGGGCAATTGAAATTATAGATGATGAATTTGGCCTCTCCCGCCGTGAGATGACAAATATCCCTGTGTTAGGACGAGTTGCAGCCGGTGCTCCTCTGCTTGCGGTAGAAAATATAAAAGATTACTTTTCACTTCCTACAGAGTTTTTACCGAATGCGGACACTTACATATTAGAAGTTCACGGTGACAGCATGATTAATGTTGGATTTTTAGAGGGAGATTATCTTATTATTGAAAAAACAAGTTCTGCCAAAAATGGAGATATTGTTGTTGCATTAATTGACGATTCGGTCACTGTCAAGAGATTCTTTAAAGAAGATGGATATATCAGGTTGCAGCCGGAAAACGACGATATGGACCCTATTATTGTACCGGATTGTACCATTGTCGGAAAAGCTTATGCCTTATATAGAAAAAATATTTTTTAAAATTAAAACCAAAGAGGTAGATATCATAATATTACGATATCTACCTCTTTGGTTTTCTTGTCTTAATATGCCAGACATTCATCTAATGATTTGATAATTGTCTCTTTATCCATGTCATGTCCGATAAATACGACTTTAATCATTCTGTCTCCTACTTCTTCGTCCCAGTCAGCAACTAAAGTAGGGTCTTCTTTCATCATTTTTTGACGAACTTTTCTTGGAGCTGTAGCAACCCATTGGCCGGCATTTGCAATGTTTATCTGTTTTCCGGCCTGCTCAAACATATAAGCATCATTGTTGTTTTCAGCCGCCCATATAATTCCCTTACTTC
Organism: uncultured Eubacterium sp.; assembly: GCF_937958975.1. GTDB lineage: Bacteria > Bacillota > Clostridia > Lachnospirales > Lachnospiraceae > Eubacterium_G. Next base: position 106,861 of record NZ_CALGRE010000014.1, read on the forward strand.
TTATAATTGATTTCGGCATTTCATCTAACCAATCCTCAAATTTTTCTTTTGCAAAAGGTTTTCTCCTATAATATACAAAAGAACCGATACCATATTCTTCGGTCTCGCCTTCACCATGATGATGGTGGTGATGATGTCCGTGGTGCCCATGTTTTTCTTCGTGTTTATGATGCTCATGTTCATCTTCATGACTATGCTCATGGTGTTCATGTTCTTCATGATGATGTTCGTGATGTTCCTCATCTTTATCCTCACCAGCGTTATCATAGGCTTCCAGTTCCTGTATCCAGCCGGCAGACATACTTGACTTTTCGAAATCAAATCGATTTGTATTTAATATTTCATCTACATCTATTTTACCATAGGTTGTCTCAAACATAACAGCTTCCGGCTGAAGCTTTCTGATAATTGCCTTTACTTTAGACAATTGTTCCGGTGAAACGGTATCTACTTTGTTTAAAATAATGGTATTACAAAACTCAATCTGCTGTATTAAAAGATTTTCAATATCTTCATCCTCAATATCATCTTTTACAAGATTTTCACCGCACCCAAATTCATCAGCCATTCTGGCAACATCGACTACTGAAACAATATTATCGAGACGTGCAATCTCCGCTCTCTTATCATAAGAACCGTCCAGCATGGTTATGGATTGTGCTATTGGTATCGGTTCACAAATACCACTTGCCTCTATTAAAATATAATCAAATTTTCCGGTACTTATTAAATCAATAATCTGATTGATAAGGTCGACTTTTAAAGTACAACAGATGCAGCCGTTCTGCAGGGGTACAAGATTTTCATCTTTTTGTGTAACTTGTCCTCCTTTGGCAATTAACGAAGCGTCAATGTTTACCTCTCCGATATCATTTACGATAACTGCAACTTTATATCCTTTTTGGTTTGAAAGAACCTGATTTAAAAGTGTTGTTTTTCCTGCACCTAAATAACCTGTAAGCAATGTGACAGGCACTAATCTTTTTTCCATTTTATCTACTTCCCTTCACTTAAAATATAGTTCTATGTTAAATAGCATATATTCCTTATTTATGAAATATATGTTAAATTTTTATTTTAAAATATATGCCCGGTATCCTTTCATTTCAAATTCACGATTCATCTGAAATTCCTCACCTGTGATAAGGTCTGTAACAATATCCGTATTGCAATGAAAATTGCAGCAAAAGTTATTTTCGTCAGCATTGATTGCCACATAAACATCCGTATTTTCATAGCTTCGCTTAAAAATACACTGCTTATTTGTCAGAACAACTGAAGAAAAATCGCCATAATTTAATGGCAGTGTATTTTTCTTTATTTCTGATAATTTTGAAATATAAGCTGACAGTTCATTATATATTGGTTTATCAAAACAAGGACGTAAGGCAGGGTCACCCTGGCTCTTTTCTGCTTTTTCTCCCCATTCACTGCCATAATATACACATGGTATTCCGGGCATCCCAAACAATAAGGCATAAATAAGAGGCAGGTGATTGGGATTTGAAAGGATACTTGCAATTCTTGTCACATCATGATTATCCACAAAAGACAATAAATGCTTTCCTTTATATAACGTCCATTGTTCCGGTCCGAACTGTCTCAACAGAGAATGATTGATTTCAAACATATTCATGCTGTTAAAACTCGAATATAATCCTTTATAACACTCATAATTTGTTGCCGAATGCAGCATCCCATCATTCATTCTTTGATTATAATCTCCATGCAGCATTTCCCCAACAAGGAAAAAGTCCTCTTTCAGAGAGTCGACATGACTCCTTAATCGCTTTAAAAAGTCATATTCTAAACAATATGCCACATCTAGTCGTATTCCATCAATATCAAATTCATGAATCCAGAAACTTACAGCCTCTAAAAGATACTCCACAACCTCATTATTTTGAAGATTTAATTTTACAAGGTCATAATTGCCTTCCCAGCCCTCATACCAGAGTCCGTCATTATAATTAGAATTACCATTCAAATCAATATGAAACCAATTCAGATAGCGTGAATTTTGCCTGTTTTTACACACATCTATAAATGGTCCAAATCCACGTCCTACATGATTGAAAACGCCATCAATAACAACTTTTATATGATTGTTATGCAATTCCTGACATAAATCTCTAAAATCCTCATTTTCGCCGAGTCTCACATCTATTTTTTTATAATCCCGTGTATTATATCCATGCGTATCGGACTCAAAAACCGGTGAAAAATAGATTGCATTTGCTCCTAGTTTTTTGATATGAGGAATCCAATCAGATATTTTTCTGATTCGGTGCTCGCATACACCATCGTTTTCAAAAGGTGCACCACAAAACCCTAAAGGATAAATTTGATAAAATACACTTTCATTTGCCCACATAATAGAACTCCCTATAAATCACTTATTTTAACTACGCTTCCGTCACGCCAGATTCTTTCTAAATCGTAAAACAATCTGTCGTCCTGATTGAATATATGGATGATAACATCAGTAAAATCCATCAATATCCAGTTTGCATTATTATATCCTTCAATATTCTTAGCATTGAGTCCGGCTTTTGCTAATTCTTCTTCTATATTATCTGCAATTGCTTTTACCTGATTATCATTGCTGCCTCCTGCAATAATAAAATAGTCTGCTAATATAGAAATTTCAGATATGTCTATGATAGAAATATCTATCCCTTTTTTGTCATCTATCGCATCATATGCAATTTTAGCTATTTCCTTTGATGTCATATTACCTCTCCTCAATTATTTTTTTATAATAAATATATGCTTTTTTTGTATTTTCATCAATACTGACTATCTCTGATTTCGTTAGATAATCCATAGTATCCTTTAAAATATGATAAACAAGCAAATCTAAATCTTTCAGTGCAATACTTCTAAGATATTCCAGATTCGGCTGTTTTGTTCTCCCCGGCTCAATATAATCTGCTGAAAATATAATTTTCTCTAAAGAACTCATATCTTCTTTTCCGGTAGTATGCCATGTCACTGCCTGCAAAATTTCTCTATCTGTTATTCCATATTTTTCCTCTGCCAAAAATGCGCCTGCTTTTCCATGGAGTAAATATGGAAGTCTTCTTTCTGTATGAGTAATTTCAATATGATTCTTTTCACACAATTCAATTAATTCATCTTCCGTCTTATTTTTTGCGCAGTCATGTAAAATCCCCGCAAAATAAGCTTTATTGGGATTTACATGAAAATGTTCCGCCATGTCCTTCGCAGTTTTTGCTACATGAATCGTATGTTCAAATCGGGATACCTTTAATGTATTTTTTAAATCCTCAGTAATTTTATTAATAGACCATGCTTTATTAATATTATTATTGCAATACAATTTATTTTCTACAATATACGCATATACCTCACTCGGAACCATAGGAAGAATCTGAGAATAATCACTGCATCGGATATAGCTGGATGAAATATCCACTGCCGGCATGGATAAAATCTGAATCTGAGTGTCAAAAGTCTTTTCTATTTCAGAAACTCTTTCCTGCATTATTTTTGAACTCTCATCGTCTCTTTTGACAGCAATAAGTGTTGCAAACTTCAAAATAACATCCGGACGATACCAGCTCATAAAAGCAGCAATAGAATCGCTTCCCATAATAAAATAATATTCATCTTCTGGGTGCAATTCCTTTAACATATGAAGTGTATCAGCCGTATATGTGACATCATGGCTGTTCAATTCAAAATCTGAGAACTCAATATTTTCTAATGGATTAATTGCAATTTTTATCATATTTGCCCTGTGAAAATTACTTGCAATCTTCTCCTTATCCTTATGAGGAGGATTAGGAGTAGGCATAATCAATATTTTATCAAGACAAAATTGTTTTAACGCTTCCTGTGCAATTTTTAAATGCGCATTGTGAATTGGGTCAAAGGTTCCACCGAGTATTCCTACTTTCATAACATACTCCTTTATTTCCTATGGCAATATAATTTTTCTATCCTTTTCCTCTTTTGCAGGCCTGTATAAGACTATTTTTCTGCCGATAACATGTACAACCGTTGATTTTGTTCTCTCGGCTAACACTTCCGCAATCTGTCTGCAATCATCAAAACAGTTTTTTAAAACAGTTATTTTTATTATTTCTCTTTTTTCTAAAGCCTCATCGATAGCAGCTGTCAATTCAGGTGTTACAGAAGATTTTCCAACCTGAAAAATCGGCTGCTCCATAGCTGATATTTTTCTCAAATATGCTCTCTGTTTACTATTCATTATATCTCCATTTCAAAAATAAACTCTATTTATAATAATCAAAATGATGTCCATAAATTTTTACGGTATCACCATCCTGGATTCCAAGTTTCTCTAACTCTTCCAAAATACCATTATCTTTCATAAAATTCTGGAAGAATATAAATCCTTTTTCTGAATCAATATTTGTATAACCTAACATTCTTTCAATTCTAGGTCCCTCAACAGAATATAATCCGTCCTCTACTTTTTCTACCGTATACGGAAGTTCTGTTGTAATCTGATAATCTTCAGGATTGTACTCCTGTTCATATACAATCGGAGCATCATCAAATTGATTCAACATATCCTTTACATAATATAACAATTCTTTCAATCCTTTTCCGCTTACCGCAGAGATTGGAAAGACTTTGATTTCCGGTTCAAATTCAGAACGTATTTGTTCGATAACTTCATTTGTGTCTCCATAGATAGCATCAATTTTATTTGCGGCAATTACCTGAGGTCTTTTTAATAAATCAGGGTTATACGCTTCTAATTCTTTGTTGATTGCCTTAATATCAGCAATAGGCTCTCTGCCTTCAACAGAGGCCGCGTCAATCATATGGATAATTACTTTTGTTCTCTCGATGTGTTTCAAAAATTTATGTCCCAATCCAATCCCTTCAGAGGCACCTTCAATCAGTCCGGGAATATCTGCAATAACAAAACCTTTTCCGCCATCTAAGTCTACAACTCCCAGATTTGGATTTAATGTAGTAAAATGATAATTTGCTATTTTAGGGTCAGCATTCGTGACTCTGGAAAGAAGTGTAGATTTACCTACATTTGGAAATCCGACAAGCCCCACGTCTGCAATACTTTTGAGTTCAAGAGTAACATTTAATTCCATACTTTTCTGTCCCGGTTGAGCATACTTCGGTGCCTGCATGGTAGCTGTTGCATAATGCTGATTACCTTTTCCACCCCGTCCGCCTTTTAGTACAACAACTCTCTGATTTTCACCGCTCATGTCTGCAACAATTTTGCCTGTTTCTTCTTCCCGGATAATGGTTCCTTCCGGTACCTTTATAATAAGGTCCGCACCATTTTTTCCGGTCTTATTCTGCTTACCGCCCTCCTGACCAGGTTCTGCTTTAAAGTTATGGGTATGTCTAAATTCATAAAGCGTATTTAATCCTTTATCAACCTGAAAAATAACATCTCCACCCTTTCCGCCGTCACCGCCGTTTGGTCCACCGTTTGGTACATAGATTTCTCGCCGAAAGGAGACATGTCCATCTCCTCCTTTTCCGGATTTTATAAATATTTTTGCAAAATCTGCAAACATGATAACTCCCTCCTATAAAAGTATAAAATAGGCTCCAAATCAAAACGATTTGAAGCCCAATACTGTTTGATGTTTAAATTATTCAGCTACCGGATATACAGAAACCTGTTTCTTGTCTCTGCCTTTTCTTTCAAATCTTACGATTCCATCAACTGTAGCAAATAATGTATCGTCACCACCACGTCCAACGTTAACGCCCGGGTGAATCTTTGTTCCACGCTGTCTGTAAAGAATATTTCCAGCTAAAACAAACTGTCCGTCTGCTCTCTTAGCGCCAAGTCTCTTTGACTCTGAGTCTCTACCGTTCTTTGTAGAACCCATACCTTTTTTATGAGCGAAGAACTGAAGGTTCATCTTCATCATAGCTATACCTCCTTATAATCTAATGATATAAAATCTTTGTATTCTTTTTCTAATTCTACCAGTCCCAGGACCAGTGATTGAAATAATATCTCTGCATCTCTGCCGGGTTTCTCTTCCAACATATAATCGACAATCCCATCATTTTCATGTTCAAACATACTGAATTTTTCATCTGTCAGTTTCTCAATAGAATTTATGAAATTTATCGTCAAAACAGAAATACCTGCACAGACAATATCTTCCCCGCTATCTGCGTATCCGCAATGTCCGGATGTGCAAAAACCGATATAAGTATTATCTCTGCAATAAATTGTAATATTCGTCATAACTGCTACCTTTATTAAGCATTGATTTTGTCAATCTTAAGTTCTGTATACTGCTGTCTATGACCATTCTTTTTATGATATCCGGTTTTTCTCTTATACTTGTATACGACAACTTTTTTAGCTTTGCCATCGCCAACAACTGTAGCTTCAACGGATGCGCCGTCAACTGTTGGATTTCCAACTTTAACGTCATCACCACTAACGAGAAGAACCTGGTCAAAAGTAAACTTACTTCCGGCTTCAACACCGAGCTTTTCAACTCTGACTGTTTCACCTTCTGAAACCTTGTACTGTTTACCACCTGTTGCTATAACTGCGTACATTATGGGCACCTCCTATTACTCATTACTCGCCAGCTTCGGTGATTGCAAATGCAATACTTATAACCACACTGAGCGGCATACTTTGCTATAATAACATAAGTCAAGCTATATGTCAAATTTAACCATCAAAAATAAGTTATATTAGTTTATCCTAATACTGTCTTCATCAGAAACCGGTATTACGAGACATAACTCTCCATCAATAGTCTCTTTTCTGATAGATTCTTTTTTGTCTTCAGTTACTTTGATAATAATATCGCTTCCCATATCATTTACTTCTGCAATTTTTCTGTTTAATTCTTTAATTTCTTCTTTTAAAAGAATTTTTTCGTTGTTATCCTTCACTGCTTTTACTGCCTGATTCGGTATAATATCTCCCAATAAAGGTAAATCTTCTTTTTGAATTGCCGAAATATATTCTTTTCCAATCTGTGTTGCTTTACTCTCCTCAATACCGGCATATTCTAATGCACTTTTAATATTTTCTTCACTGACTGTAGTTTCTGGTTCAGCATCCGAAATTTGAGCCAGTTCAATATTTACAGACTGCATTACGTCTTTTAGTTCCTCTTCGGAAGTTATGTCAGAAACCATACCGCAGAGAACATCCTGTTTTTGTGCAAACGTTAATTTTTCACGGCATCCAAGAATATCCTCGATTAATTCCCTGTGCGGATTTTTGCTGTCAGCCGTATACATCAGTATCGAATGGATGTCACTGCTTCTGTCATTAAATGCCGGAAATACGAATCCTGTCTCCGGCATCCCAACCATCCACTCCCGATTTAAGGTTCCTATGCGCTTATCCGTCTTATGGTAGCCCAACCCCGGCTTAGATAGTATCATTGGGCAGATAGCACATATTATGTACTCATACACTTCTTCCGACTCATCTAATTTATTGTTATCAGACGTTTTTGTCATGACATCATATACATCATGAAATAGTAAAATAAGATAATTTCCAAGAGCATCATATCTATCGATTATCATATCATAAAATGTATGAAGCAGACCCTCATCTTTTAATCCGCTTTTTTTTAGTCCGAGCAAAAACTGTTGATGTCCTCCCGGCTTTTCTTCTTCCGGTGGGAAATCCAGCTCTAATATATTATTACCAATATTCGTAGACAAAATTTTTTTTGAAATTTCTAAATATTTATAATATTCTTCATCCTCTAAATTGAGAAATATTTCATCCATGTAAAGAACTTTATTCTTTTCATCATCAACATAACAGCCACACATTTTTGTAAATGTGCAGCTATCTTTTTTTAATCGTCTTCGAAGTTCACCAATAGATTTTTTATCCATATTCACCTCTTTATTCTATTTATTTCTTATCGTTTGTCACATCTCCACTTGCCTTAATATCAATCGGTTCTCCTAAATATTGAGATTCCGGTTTCCAAATACATTTTCCAAAAGCTTTTACTCTTGCAATGTATTCCCTGAATTTCCAATATGCCATTTTCTTACTGTAATATCGCAAATCTGAGGAGACTCCATAAGCTTCGAGTCCAAGACTTTTTGCAATATATAATGCCCTATACAGATGATACTTCTGTGTGACAATTACAACTTTTTTTACTCCAAATATTTCTTTTGCGCGGTACATTGTGTCATAGGTTTCAAATCCTGCATGGTCCATAAAGATATCTTCCGATGGAATACCTTCGTCTATCGCATATTTTTTCATAACATTCACTTCGTCATATTCTTTTCTTCCATGGTCACCGGACATTATTATTTTATTTGCGGCATTTTCATTATAAAGTCTATCACCAATAATAATTCTGTCTTCCAGCATTTTTGTCGGTGTATTATCATTTCTCACACCTGCACCAAGAACAATAATGCAATCCGCCCCTAAATCTTTTGCCTCATCCAACGATAATATATTATCTTTTACACTGCCTGTCATATACAAATTAATCCCTGTAACAGATAAAACAAGAAGTACGCACAAAAATATAATCCAGAAAATTATTTTGATAATCAACTTTTTAACTCCCTTTTTGGTTTTGACAGAATTATTGTTCTTTTCCGACTGTTTATCAATATTTTTCATATGTCTTATCCTCTTATTTTATCCTAAATTATTTCTATACTGTGATGGTGTAAGACCTGTTATACTCTTAAAAGTCTTCATGAAATGTTTCTCATGGTCATATCCTACAGCCTGCGATATCTCATTTACCTTCATATCTGTCTCTGTCAAAAGTTTTTTCGCCTCGCCAACTCTGATATTTTTTAGGTAATTTACAAAATTTGTGCCTGTATATTGTTTAAATGTAAATGAAAACAATGAATAATTCATAGAAATATAATTGGAAACTACAGCCATATTTAAGTCAGTTGCGTAATTTTCTTTAATATACTCAATAGCTTTCTGCATTTTTAGATTTGCCTTATGCTCATCTACATCCTTACAGACAAGTTCATCAAAATGTTTAATCCATTCAGTGACAACCCGCATATAATCATCAATGGTTTCGAATGCATAAAGATTTCTCAAAGCAATCACATCCTCTTCTTTGTTTTCAAGTACATTTTTATAAACTTTCATTGTCGTTTTTATAATAATTTTCATCTGTTCCTGAAATTCATTAATATTATACTTACCTAATTTTACACCTTCAGAAAAAGATTCCAGCTGTGATAATGCTTCTTCTAATTTGTTGGAACAAATTAAATTAGCAGTCTGCATCATAAATTTAACACCATATTCAAAATCTTTCGGAAGGTCTTTAAATCCATCGGCATCAACTATCTTCTGACATTTTTCAAATGAAAATCTTCTCATCTGTGCAGCCTCACAAAATGCCTGCTTTACATCAAAAAAGTTACTATATACAAGACTAACCCCCACATAATAATGGGATAGTTTATTTTTAACATCCTCATAATATTTTGCATCTGTAATAATAAAATTTAACGAATCCCGACCTTGAACATAAAAATACTTATCTTCTTCTGTAAATTCTCTCTCATCTTCTTTTGCACTAAAGCAAAATACTGCATAGTTTTCAAATGGAATATATTTTCTTATGGAATAGCATATATTCTCAATCTCGTCACTCGAAATATCATCATTAAAAATCATATATTTTAATTGCTGAAATGCTACATTACGCTCTTCAACATATGCTTCTTCGCGTTTTTCCAATTCATTTTCGAATTTTAATAATGTTTCTGTGATTTTTTTTCTGTCAACGGGTTTTAAAATATACTCTTTTACACCATTTCTCAACATACCCACAGCATATTCAAAATCATCAAATCCACTGACGGCGGCAATAAGAGGTTTCTGATTTAATTTGCCTATCTCTTCTACCAGAGTAATACCATCCATTTTAGGCATTCTGATATCTGTAAACATAATATCAATCTCTCTATTTTTGAGTATTTCAAGTGCTGCTTCGCCATTATTGCATTCAATTATTTCATCAATTTCAACACCACTGCGCTTAATTATCGATTTAATCCCCTGTCGAATAAGCTTTTCATCTTCCACTAACAATAAAGTTCTCATAAATTAATCTCCTTGTCTAATGGTATTTGTATCAGCACCTTTGTATAGACACCTTCTTTAGAAAAAATTTGCAGACCATACTCTGACCCGAAATACATTTTGATACGTTGTGAAACATTATAAAGTGCACGTCCATGCTCTTTACTGTCATCAACACCTTCTGTTGCATTGATACGTTCTCTAAGTTCATTCAGTGTCTGTTCTGACATTCCTACACCTGCATCCGATACCTCAATATTTACAATATTATCTATGGCAAATGCTTTAATATAAATATATGTGTCCTCTGCAATGTTTTCAATTCCATGATAAACAGAATTTTCGACTAAGGGCTGTAAGGACATTTTAGGTATTCTTAATGACATATATTCTTTTGGAATATTGAGCGATAAATATATTTCATAATCAAATCTCAAATTTAATAAATTCAGATAATTTTTTATATATTTTATCTCTTCTTCTAATTCTACCATACCTGATGTCCATTTCATACTATATCTGAACATTTGTCCCAAAGAAGTGATTGCGTCTGAAATTTCAAACTCTTCCTTAATTTCTGCCATCATTTTAATTGTCTCTAAAACATTATACATAAAATGAGCATTAATTTGATTCTGTAAAGATTTAATTTCCGCGTTTTTAACCAAAAGCTGCCTTCTCGTGTTTTCTTCGTTCAGATTTTCTAAAGAAGAAATCATTTTATTAATCTGTTTTCCAAGGGCTGAGATTTCGTCGTTTCCATGTTCAGGCAATCTGATATTTTTTCCGTCTTTAATTTTACTTACCTCAGAAGTCAGTGTGTTAAAACGTTTAAAAATATTTCTAATTGAAATTACAACAATTATTATAAATACCAACATGGAAATAAATACAACAAAAATATATGGCATCTGACTTCTATAATAAGAATCAACACTATCTTCCATTCCTTTAACATGAATGAACGTCCCTTTTAATGACGGCATCTCCCTGACAGAAACAATACTATCCTCTTTGTTAAATACAGACAAAAAAGAACTCTGCTTATTGTATTTGATATAATTTAACAGTTTTTCCCGGTTTATGTTCCATGTCTCTCTTTGGAAATCAGAACAATATAAAACACCGTTATTATCAATAAAGCAGCTAAATTCATCATCATTATCATTATAGTAGTTTGTAAACAAATTTTCCAGTGACGTTGAAACTTCCAAAACAGCAAGAAGTTTTCCATTATCATCCTTAATCTCACTGATAAGACCGGCAAGATGAAGATTTTTATTTATACTCTCCAAAAAAACTTTGTCGAGATAATCAATCTGCCATTCGTTGTCCCGATAGTTACCAGCCCACTCCATATGTTTCATTCTGTCAATCCGATAAAAACATGGCTTTTTCTCTGTGATATCCGCATTGACAAACATTCGAATCTGATATAGATAAGGGTTTACATTTGTCATATTATCAATGGATGCTATTTCATTATTATAAAAATCAATTTTTTCAATTGAACTTAATTCACCGCCGTTTTGTCTCAATTGAATATATTCTTTGATAGTAGCATTCCGGGAAACAACTTGTTTTGCCAAGTTACATACTTCCTGGACGCTGGCAACATTGGCATCAAGTGCTTCCATATATGCTTTCTCATCATTCAATGCAATATCTTTTGCATTTCCTGTCATATTTAAGAACATAACTCCTGTCCATAAAACAGCACACATTAAAATAAAAGTTATAATAATAATTATAATTTTACCACTCAAAGACACATTATGCTTTTTTACTGCTCTTATTTTTATCATTGTTTATTTAAACCTAATTTTTCTATATTTTCTTTTATCTGCAATGTTAAAGCTTTTAATACTCTGTCATATCCTATTTTATAACGTTCCGACATAAATTGATTATAAATTTTATCAAATTGTTTATCTGTTTTTGCAAGTAATAATTCAGGTAAAATTTTCCCCCATGCTTTTTCTGTCTTATTTTTTATTTTCCCAACATCTGTATCTGAACTAAAAGATATCGTATACTGTCCCACATACGTCGTATATGGATAGGTCCACTGCTTCAACTGCGTTACAGGATTACTATCATCATCTTTAATCCATGCAGATGCCATTGCATCATTTTGCAACATCCAATAACACGAATCCGCACCATATTCACTGTCATACTTTTCTCTATCTGAATATAAAATTTTCTTTACATTATTTTTTATTTCGGGTATGCCTTCTGAATTATAGTCCCATGTTTTTCCCTCGATTCCGAGCCATGTCATTTTCTGTCCATCTTCACTTAATAGATATGTGATTAATTTTATTGCTTTTTCAGGATTTTTGCAATTTTTTGATATCATAGTGATGGTCCATCCATTGATACTTGTTCCGGGAAGTGTATAGTCATCACCGTTAAGATTTTTTGGTCCGTCTACCGCAATATAAATACTTTCAGGATTTTTAGCGTATAAAGCTTTTTCCTGATCTGCTAAATCAGTATATTGATATATCATACAAAAATACTGTCCATTGTTTATTTTTTCTGACATCTGTGTTCTTGTATCAATAAATATTTCATCTTTTAATAAGCCTTCACTGCCTAGTCTTCTAAAAGCTTTTAACCATGTTATATAGTCTGTATTTTTGAGACGGTCTATTGCATTTCCATTGTCATCAACGTAAGGAACAGCCAAAAAATCCATTAAATAATTATCAAATGAGTCGCTTCCAATATCATTAAATTCCGTACAACCTACCGGTATCATGTCATGACCATCAATTGTTGGAAACATTTTCGCTGCTTTTTCCACAGCGGCAACAAAACCCTCAGGTGTTGTCATATCCGGACTACCGATTGCCTCGTATATATCCTTTCTCACAAGAAATGTTTCGTTTGAAGCAAGATTGTCATATTTGTCATAGTCTGACGGCGAACACGCTGAATTGGGATAACCGTAAAGATGACCATCCTCTTTTGTATGCCATTTTACTACCTCGTCATTTATAACGTTATAAAAATATGTATCATATTCATCTGCCAGTTTATCTAAAGCATAAACCTTTTTTTCATTAATCATCTCGCCTATTTCTGTTTCCCACCAGCCAAGAGTAATAAGGTCCGGCAGTGAATCGGATGCAATCATGGAATCCAGCTTTTCGTTAGGGTCACCTGTAGGTGTGACAAATGTAATATCACACCCCGTTTTTTCCGTAATCGCTTTGGAAACCATGTTATTTCCCCATTCTGTATTAAACCAGGAAAAATTAATGTACCATGATAAATTAACTGTTTCCTTGTTTTCATTATTTGAAGAACACCCACACAAAATTATAGAAAGAATAACAATATAAATAACAAGATTTACAATTCCCAGTTTTTGTTTCATTTTATTTTTACCTCGTTTATAATTTCAGATAAGGGTTTTTCTTTTTTTTGCCTCGTAATTTCCATAAGTCCCAGTTTTGTAAAACCACATACAGTACATTTTTTATCATCCCGGCTCACATAAAATTTCATTTTAGTAAGAAGTTCATCATAATTTTTAGGGGATTCCATATTGATAAAATCAATAATAATAATTCCCGAAATATTTCTTATGCTTATTTGTCTTGCAATTTCTTTTGCCGCTTCCTGATTTATTTTTTCAAAAGTTTTCTCTCTGGAAGAATGAAATTCAGCTTTTCCGGTATTTACATCGATAACTGTCATCGCTTCCGTCGGTTCGATAACAATATATGCTCCGGACTTCAGCCAAACATTTTTTGATGTAGCTTCTTTCATAAGATGTCCTAAAGCGTACTTATTACAAAGACTAATCTTATTTTCATCATTGAATAACACAGGAATATCGTGTTTTTTTAATAAATCTGCAATTTCTGTGTGCTCTGTAATGATTTGTCCCCCGAATTTTTTTACAAATTCAGATGTTTTAAGAAGCAATTGACTATTTTCATAGAGAAGTGTCTTTGGTGCGGCAAATTCAAACTTTTTTAAAATCAGAGAGTATTGCGCCTTTAGTTGTTTTGCCTGGGCAATAATTTCTTCTTTTGTACTATTTTCACTGCCGGTTCTTAAAATAAAACCATAATCTGTATTTTTGTAATCTTCAAGATAGCATTTTAATATATCTCTTTTACCGGAATCTGTTATTTTCTTTGAAACGCTAATATTTGAATTACCAACGGTCAGTGCTAATTGATTCCCACCTAAATTAATCTTCCAGGTCAAAAGATAATCTTTTGTTTTTATTTTATCCCCAGTTATCTGAACTAATATTTTATCTCCTGTTTTTGGCAATTTTTTCATTCCCTTTAAAGGTAGAAAGCCAATATTTCCATCGTAGAAATCGACAAAAGCCGCATTAATATTTTTTACAATATCCTTAACATAACCACAATATATATTACCTATCAATGAATTTTTATCTAAATTATAAATCTGCCTGAGCTCGTCATCTATAAATGCAAATCCCAATAAGTGTCCATGATAGAAATCACTGATAATAAATTTATTATCCAAGAGTACCTCCTATGTTCTGTCCAATATCATCTAAGGACACCAGCCTCTCATTTTCCATACAGTACATATCCAAACGTTCATACACAATCGGAGCAGAAATATTCACACCGGTAAATCTTGACAATGCGTCTATGACCAGTTCCGGTTTTAAATTTTGAACACTTCCCTGTGCCAGTTTTATAAAGATACCGTCTCCCCTTCTTTTCATTTCATAGATAAGCGGACGTATATTTACCTCTTTTTCACTTTTTTTCGTTTTTTTGATAACATAAATTTCATTCTGCCTGATAAATCTATCAATATCTGACTTGGAAAATATGTCTGTATAAATCATATAATCAGCAGCCGCAACAATTGACATGGCATTTTTCGCATGTTCCGGAAGTAATTTATAACTTAAGACTTCAACGCCTTCTACATTTTGTTGATTAATTCTTTTCATTGATTCCTTAGAGGAGTATGTACTTTTTACTTCTAAATCAAAATATTCTCCCTGACTTAATACCCCTACACTTAAAGGGGCTGCAAAGGACATCTTCTGATGGGGAGAAAATCCCTCTGAGTAGGCGACATCAATCTCTGCACGGCGCATGACTTTCTGAAAATACCGAACCATATCGAGATGCCCGATAAATTTCATTTGTCCCTGTTTTGAAAAGCGTATTCTAATTTTCATGACAGATACCTCCTCCAAAAGATGCCGCTCCACAACCGGAACATTTCATTCTGCAATTTGGAGTCACTCTT
Source organism: uncultured Eubacterium sp. (assembly GCF_937958975.1). Taxonomy (GTDB): domain Bacteria; phylum Bacillota; class Clostridia; order Lachnospirales; family Lachnospiraceae; genus Eubacterium_G. Next base: position 122,201 of record NZ_CALGRE010000014.1, read on the forward strand.
TCCTCTTTGGCATTATGCCATTCTTTTAAAAGGAAATTTTTCGTTACTCCTGTATCTATGAAATCCCAAGGGAAAATTTCGTTATCTTTTCTCTCTCTTGTAACATAAAAATTGATATCTACCCCAGTCTCTCTGATAGCTTCCTGCCATAATTCTTCGTTATGAAATTCTGACCATGCATCATAGATTCCGCCTTTTTGATAAACATACAATATTGTTTGAGATAATTTTCTATCCCCTCTTGCCAATAATCCCTCTAAAACACTAATATCCGATTCATGCCAGTTGTATTTAATACTCTTTCGGTTCAAAAGTGTTTTCATCTTATCATTTACCTGATGTGCTTTATCTAAAAACTCTTTTGCAGTACACATGGATGCCCATTGAAATGGTGTAAAAGGCTTTGGCACAAAGAAAGAAGTGCTCGCAGTAATCTGACATTTACCTTGTCTCTTTTCTTTGGGAACTGTCTCATAATATAATTCAGCAATTTTCTCGCATAAATCCATAATTCCATCTACATCTTCTGTCGTCTCTGTAGGTTGTCCTAACATAAAATAAAGTTTAACTTTATTCCAACCACCTAAGAAAGCCTGCTTGGAACCGTTTAAGATGTCTTCCTCTGTCAATCCTTTATTGATGACATTTCTCATTCTCTGTGTACCTGCCTCCGGTGCAAAAGTAATGGAGCTTTTCTTTACATCCTGTACTTTACTCATGACATCAAGTGAAAAAGCATCAATTCTCAAAGATGGCAATGATATATTTATATTTTTAGATTTGCATTCTTCTATCAGAAAATCAATTAACTCCTGTAACTCGCTATAATCACTTGTACTGAGTGAACTCAAAGAAATCTCATCATGTCCCGTAGACTTTAACATTGTCTTTGCCAAATATTTTAGTTTATCTAAGCTTTTTTCTCTGAGAGGTTTATAGACAGAACCTGCCTGACAAAATCTGCATTCTCTGATAAGATCGGAAGAGCACACGTCAGAACTCCAGTCACATACGCAGATCTCGTAT
>NZ_CALGRE010000015.1 GCF_937958975.1 uncultured Eubacterium sp.
TGGCGGAACTGGCAGACGCGCAGGACTTAAAATCCTGTTGTGGCAACACAGTACCGGTTCGATTCCGGTCGCCGGCAGTAAAAGCAGTAAAAAAGGTATTCGTTAGGATACCTTTTTTTATATAGAAAATTAAAAAAGCAGAGAAAGTTCATTTTTCTTAATATTACATGACATTTTATAGTTAAAATTAAAAGACTATAAATACAAAGTTATAGCTTTTGGAATGGTAAGGAACTGGTAAAGTACAAATATGAAACGCTTGATTCGTTTCATATTCTATAGATAAAAATACGATAAGAGGAAAGAGTGTATGAGATTAAAAAATAATTTTTCAATAATATTTGCAATTTTTATTTCGTTATTTATTTTTTGTGTATGTTCGTTTCAGAATGTATATGCAGCGGCAGGTAATACAACTATTACAAAGATATATAATTCTAAAACAGGAATTGTAATAAAGTGGTCTTCATCAAGAAAATATGATGGATATATGATTTATAGGAGTGTAGATGACAGTAAATACGCAAAAATAGATTCTACAAAATCTAAAAAATATACTGATACAGATATTGGAACAGGAGAAGTTTATAGATATAAAATCAGACCATATAATTTAAAAAATGGAAAGAAAGTATATTTTGATAAAAGTAAAGGGAGTGATGCATGTCTTGCACTGCCTTATTCAGTGAGTGGAGCGACGGTTGTCTCTTATTCTGACCATAATCTTATATCTTGGAATAAAAACTCTTTTGCGTCCGGGTATTATATTTACAGAAGTAAGGACAATATTCATTGGGAACTTTTATCAAGTATGAATAATAGTTCAGGATTTTATGAGGATTATAGCATTGAAAAAGGTTTAAAATATAGTTATAAGATAGTTGTTTATGAAATTGTAGACGGTGAGATTTATGAAAGTCTGCCGGTTATGGCATTAGAGGTGACACAAGTCAAAGGAATAGATGTATCCTATCACAATGGAAAAATTAATTGGAAGAAGGTAAAAAAATCAGGGGTAACTTTTGCTATTATTAGGTTAGGATATGGAACAAGAAAGGGCGGGGTTGTTGACAGCAAGCTGGACTATAATTATAAACAGGCTAGGAAATATGGAATTAAGGTTGGTTTTTATTTATATAGTTATGCAGATAATACAAAGGAGGCAAAAAACGAAGCAAAATTTACAGCAAAGTTATTAGAGAAGTATACGAAATTTGATTATCCGGTTGTATTTGATTTTGAGAATCCTTATCGTAATAAAAAGAAATATAAGAAGTCGAATACAAAAATTATTTCTACATATTGCAATTATCTCGAAAAAAAAGGATATGATACATGTGTATATTCTTATCTGGATTTTTTAAAGAAATCTGTTGACTATAAGAAGGTTTCTAAGTATGGAATATGGCTGGCAAGGTGGACAGGAAATCCTGAAAAGTTTAATAATGGAGGAATACCAAATGTTCAACTTTGGCAGTATTCTGATAATGGTCGCATAAATGGGATTCAAGGTGCAGTAGATATGAATGTTCAAATTATGTTTAAATAAAAGTAAGAAGTATTTGGAAACGAAGAATAAAAAACAACCCGTCACTGTGAACGGGTTGTTTTTTATTTGCATCAAGTATTAATTTGAAAATAATACTTTTTCCGATTTGTATTGTTTAATGATAATTGCTAAGACGATTGCAATAACAACAAGAGTAGAGAATAGCATCAAGATGATGTTTAGATAATCTACATGTCCGCTTGTTATGTCAGTAAATAGCAATGTAAAATTCAGGAATGGCACAAGTGATAACAGTGGACTAGGGGCAATGTCAATCATAAAGGCAATCATTCCAGGGAAAAAGGATACAAACATCAATGGAGTGAGTGCACTTTGCGCCTCTTTAAATGTTTTACATTTGCTTGCAATTGCAATGCATAAACCGCTTATTAAAAATGAAAATGCAATAATCACTATAGCAGCAAATATTAAGCTTATAGTAGAAGGAATTAAATTGCTATCTTTGTATATTTCAAATATGTTGTTCGATATGGCAAGTGATACAACTGTTAGAATCAGACTGAGTATGCCGGTAATAACAGAGGATAGGGTGATGCTTAAATATTTTCCGATAATAATATCTTTACTTTTAATTGGGAAAGTGAGTAGTGTTTCAAGCGTTCCTCTTTCTTTTTCTCCGGCTGTGGCATCTGTTGCCGGGTACATTGCAGAAATCGCTATTGCCATAATAATAAATAAAAAAGAATAGTTAATGATATAGCTCCCAAAGAAAGTTTCATCGGAAGAAATATTTTTTTCTACAGTAATAATATTGACAACTTCGCCTGCAGGAATGTTTCTTTCAGATAAATATTGATTTTGTATGTATTCCTTGTAAGCTGTAAAGTATGATTCAACCAGAGAGGAAGCATAATTTGTTGTCTCGTCATCGTCACCGTTTATTGTATATGTATTGCCTTCCTTTGTAATATATAAATCAATTTCATCATTTTCATATTTGTTCTTTAAATCATCTGTTTCAGAATTTACTATGTCGATATTTAGCTTTTTGGCAATGTCTTTTTCTGTATCACTCATTTCATAATTAAAACCAATTTTGTTATAGTCGGTGACAGGCTTGTTAATTTGAGCTTCGAATAGCGCAGACATTCCAAAAACAAGCAATGGTATCATGATAGGCATGAGCAGCATCATCGCAAGGGATTTTTTATCACGGAATGTTTCTCTAAGTTCCTTTTTCAAAATTTTTCCAATATTATTTTTCATTAGATACACCTCCAATCAATGTAAAAAAGGCATCTCGCAAATTTGTTGTATTCGTATCTTTCTTTATCTGTGAAGGAGAACCCTCTTTTATGATAGAACCATTATTAATCATTACTACATTATCACAAATGTTTTCTGCCTCTTCCATATAGTGGGTAGAATACAAAATTGTTTTACCTTTTTGTTTTTCGCTTTTCATAAAATTTAATATAATCTGGCTTGAGATAATATCCAGACCGCTGGTGGCTTCATCTAAGATATAGTATTTGGGATTATGTATAAGACATCTGGCAATATTAACTCTCTGTGTCTGGCCGGTTGAAAGATTTGCAATTTTGTTATGTAAAAATTCTTTCATATTTAATACATTTGAAACCTCCTGGATTCTTTCTTCTGCCTGTACCTTGTCGACGGCATAAAAATCACAGCACATTTTGAGTAATTCATAAGTGGACAGAGAATTGTATATTTTTGTATTGCCGGATAAGTAGGCTATATTTTTCTTTATTTCAATTTCGTTGTCTTTGTAGTTTAGACCGTCAAAATCAATGGTTCCATCTGTCGGCTCTAAAATTCCGCCAATCATTCTTAATAAAGTAGTTTTTCCCGCACCATTTGGACCTAATATCCCTACGATTTCACCTTCTTTTGCTTCAAAAGAGATATCGTTATCAGCATAAAATTCTTCTTTTTTCTTTTTGGAATTATACCTGACAAATTTCTTTTTTAAACTGTTAATTTTTAACATGGTAATTTTTCCTTTCTCTAAAAAATAATCAAATATAAGTATACAGTAAAATTGAAATTAAGACAATGTTGCGGTTATGTAGGATAATATTAAAAAAGAATTGACAGATAAACTTTAGTGGTGTAAAATATACAAAGTCGCAAAAAATTAATATTGTGAATGTGCGTGTAGCTCAGCTGGATAGAGCGTCTGGCTACGGACCAGAAGGTCGAGGGTTCGAATCCTTTCACGCACGGTAAACAGTCTTTTATTTGATAAGAGACTGTTTTTTATTATATAAAAATTTTCTTAATAATAAAAATACTTTGCGAAAGAGTTTGGGAATAAACTTTTTTATGAATAAAAAATATTTTTTGAAACATACTACTGATGTGACAAAACAAACATTTTTAGGAGGTAGTTATGTCAAAGAATTATTCAAATTCAAAGAATGAAGCAACTGATTACAGTAACATGACAGATGCACAGAATAGTACATCAAAAAACAGCACATCAAAAAACAGTACTTCAAAAAATAGCACATCAAAGAACAGCACATCAAAGAATAGCACAACTGACAGTACAGATTGTAGATAGTTTTGATGTAAGCCTCATAACCTCTTGTAGGTTGTGAGGCTTTTTTGAGATTCTATAAAATCTTTTTCACTTTAAATAAGGTAATGAATAAACTAAAAGAAAAAGATGAGAAAAGATTATGAACAGATTTGAAATGATATCTTTGGATAAGGCCAAAGATATGGCTATGGAAAATGGATATATTGTTGTAGATTTGCGCAGTAGAAGTGAATTTGACCAGAGCCATGTGGAAAATGCGATTAATATTCCGGATGCCGATATCCAAAAGATAGATAGTTTTAATAAAAAGGATAGTGTGTGGATTCTTTATTGCAGAAGGGGAAGTTTAAGTTTTCGATTGGCAAATGAGATGGCTTCTAAGGGCTATAAGGTAATGGCTGTGGTCGGTGGATATAGAATGTAGTTGACATTGTTTTTTTATGAGATTATCATTAAATAGATAAAATAGAAAGAAAAAAATTGGTGATAAGTTCATGGAAAAATTATATTTGATTGCCCCGTGTCATTTTGGTGTGGAGGCAGTTTTGAAAAAAGAAATTATAGATTTGGGCTATGAAATCGAAAGAGTAGAGGACGGAAGAATTACTTTTATTGGAGATGCATTGGCTGTATGCAGGGCAAATGTTTTTTTGAGGACAGCGGAGCGTGTGATGATACAGGTTGGAAGAGTCAGGGCTACAACTTATGATGAGCTTTTTGAGGCGGTCAAGGCTCTTGAATGGGAAAATTATATACCTAAGAATGGAAAATTCTGGGTAAAAAAAGCAAGTACAGTAAAAAGTAAGTTGTTTAGTCCTTCCGATATTCAAAGAATTGTGAAAAAGGCTATTGTAGAGAATTTAAAAATAAGATATAAAACGAATTGGTTTGATGAAGATGGTGCAGAGTATCCTATTAGAGTGTTTTTTTATAAGGATGAAGCGGTTATTGCACTAGATACAACAGGAGAGTCCCTTCACAAAAGAGGGTATCGGTATTATACGGCAAAAGCTCCAATATCGGAAACTCTGGCTGCTGCACTTATTATGTTGACGCCATGGAGAAAAGACAGAATATTTGTAGACCCATTTTGTGGTTGTGGAACCTTTCCGATTGAAGCCGCAATGATAGCGGCGAATATAGCACCGGGAATGAACCGTGAATTTACGGCAGAAAATTGGACAAACATTATTGATAAAAAGATGTGGTATCAGACGATAAATGAAGCAAATGACATGATAGATGAGGATATCGAGACTGATATTCAAGGTTATGATATTGATGGCCAGATGATAGAGTTTTCAAGAAAAAATGCAAAAAATGCGGGGGTCGAACATCTGATACATTTTCAGACAAGACCTGTTGAGCAGTTGAGCCATAGCAAGAAATATGGTTTTATTATAACAAATCCTCCATATGGAGAAAGATTAGAAGAGAAAGAAGCGTTAAAGCCGTTATACAGAACGCTTGGCGAAAGATATAAGGCTTTGGATGCATGGTCTGCCTTTGTAATTACATCGTATGAAGATGCAGAAAAGGATATGGGAATAAAGGCAACAAAAAACCGCAAGATATATAATGGTATGTTGAAGACCTATTTTTATCAGTTTATGGGTCCCAAACCACCCAAAAGACAGAATTAAGTAAGAGGTTGTTCATGAGAGTTAAAAGAATAATACTGATTTGCTTTCCGTTCGTGGCAGTTATTGTTTTGGCTATTGGTCTTAGTATTATTTTCTCAGGTCAAAGTGTACAAAAAGGTTTAATTTCTGAGAAAAAGTCATTAGGGATAGACAAAGAAAAGATAGAAATGTCTCCAGAGTCCGGCATTTGGAACAGAGTTATGGCGAAAAGTGCAAATAGTAATGGAATAAATTTATTTGTAGATAGAGAACAAATTAAATCTATTAGTGAAAAAATGTATATGAGCGAAAATATGAACTTAATGATACCACTCAATATTGTAACGGAAGCATTTGATTGTGCTGCAAATGTTTATGATAAAAAGAAAATTGTTATTGAGAAGGGAAGTAGTATTGCTGTTTTATATCTTGATAAAAAGAGATTAACTTTTAATGATAACGAATATAAATTAGAAGATAAGGTGGTCGAAAAAGATGGTACTATTTTTATACCGTCTACGATTTTTATTAAATGTTTTAATTATGATTACAATTGGGACAGCAGTAGAAATACAGCAACTCTTATCAGTAAAGTGGCATCAAAATCGTATTTGCCTGAGAGGTATAGTTATATAGATAAGAAACGTGCTGTAGGTGTCAAAAATCAGGGAAATTATGGAACTTGTTGGGCTTTTGCAACACTGACTGCATTGGAGACATCTCTTATGCCGGAAGAACAATTTGACTTCTCCGAAAATAATCTGGTGCGGAGCAATGATTTATCCGGGGAAATTCGGGACGGTGGTGATTATATTATGTCTATGGCATATCTTATGGCATGGAATGGTCCTGTATTAGAGAAAGATGACCCGTATGGCAGTACAAAAAAGCAAGAGAAATTAAAGTGTGTCAAACATGTACAGGGAGCGGAGATTATACCGGAAAAAGATTATGAACAGATAAAGGAGATGGTCTATAAATACGGTGGTGTAGAAAGTTCGATGTATATGTCCCTGAATAATTCGAAATCTAAATCCGTTTATTACAATGATAGTGAATATGCATATTGTTATAAAGGAAAAAGGAATCCCAATCATGATGTAGTCATCATTGGATGGGATGATAATTTTTCAAGAGAACTGTTTAATGATGACAGCATTGAAGGAGATGGCGCATTTATCTGTATGAACAGTTGGGGCGAGGATTTTGGATATAATGGTACTTTTTATGTATCTTATTATGATGATAGAATCGGCACAAGTAATGTCTGTTATACAGATATTGAAGATGTAGATAATTATGATAATATTTATCAGAGTGATATCTGCGGTTGGACAGGCTCTATGGGTTTTGAAGGTGAGAGCACCGTTTATTTTGCAAACGTTTTTGAGGCTGAAAAGGATGAAAAACTGAGAGCAGTTGGATTTTATGGTGTCATGCCAGGGGTGAAATATGAAGTTTTTATTGACAATGAATTTCAGGGAGAGACCTCTCTCAGCGAGAGAACCCATACGGCAGCGGCAGGAAAGTTAAAAAATAAGGGATATTACACTATAAAATTAGATAAGGACTATTTTATCAGAAAAGGGAAAAAATTTAGTGTTACGGTCAAAATAAGCAATCCTAAAAAGAATGATTTTTTTAAGTTGATTCCGGTAGAGATGAATGGAAGTAACAACAGTTATAATGTAGATTTATCGGATGGGGAAGGTTATTTTAGTTCTACGGGCAGCAGATGGCAGTCTTCTGAAAACCATGATTGCAATATTTGTCTGAAAGCCTATACTAGTAATTAACGTAAGGAAAAGGAGAGGAACAGATGAAAAGAATTATTTTTGCTACGACAAACAAAAATAAAGTTAAGGAAGTGAACATGATGATGGAGGATTTTGATGTTGAACTCGTCACCATGAAGGAAGCGGGAATCGATGTAGATATCGTGGAAAATGGTACTACGTTTGAGGAGAATGCTATTATAAAGGCAAGAACTATAATGGAGATGACCGGTGAGATTGCTATTGCAGATGACTCGGGATTGGAAGTAGATTATTTGGATGGCGCGCCGGGAATTTACTCAGCAAGATTTTTAGGAGAAGATACTTCTTATGATATAAAAAATAATTATATTATTGACAAATTAAAAAATGTAAAGGGAAAAGAGCGGAGTGCGAGATTTGTGTGCGCTATGGCGGCAGCTTTTCCAAATGGGGATGTTTTGACATGTAAAGGTACGATAGAGGGTGTTATTGCATTGGAACAGAGGGGGACAAACGGATTCGGTTATGACCCTATTGTTTATGTGCCGGAATATGAGATGACAACAGGCGAAATGGCGCCTGAGCTGAAGAATAGTATTAGTCATAGAGGAAAAGCGTTAGAACAGATGAAAGAGATTTTAAGGACGAGGTTGGAGCGCGAATGTTAAAAGCAATAATTATAAGTGACTCTCATGGAAATTTAAATAATGTAAAAAAAATTGCCATAAAAGAAAAAGATATCAATCTGGTGATACATTTAGGTGATTTAATTGGACAGGATGAGCAATTAAAAAATGTATTTGACTGTGAGATTAAAAAAGTCAGGGGAAATTGTGATTATTACTCTAAAAATCCCAGTTCAGATGTCATAGAATTTGGCGGGAATAAGATTTTTATTACACATGGACATAATTATGGCGTAGATTTTGGCATCCAGGGATTAAGTATGGCGGCGGAAGAACATGGGTGTAATATTGCAATGTATGGACATACCCATGTGCCGGACAACTCTGTGTATGGCAAGATTATTGTTGTAAATCCCGGGAGTGTATCCAGACCTAGGCAATTAAATTTTAAGCCGACATATGCTGTTATGAAGGTTGATGAGAATGGGAAAACAGATATAAGAATCCAGTATGTATGAAGGAAAATTGGATGAGAAAAAAATAAAAAATTATTTTTTGAAAAAATGCTTGACAATTTATGGGTCTTCTCTTATAATAATTCTTGCGCTGTGAAAAATAAGAAACGCGAATACGGGGTGTGGCTCAGCTTGGCTAGAGCGCCTGATTTGGGATCAGGAGGTCGCAGGTTCGAATCCTGTCACCCCGATATATGCGGGTGTAGTTCAGTGGTAGAACACCAGCCTTCCAAGCTGGATATGTGGGTTCGATTCCCATCACCCGCTTCTACATTGATTATGATGTATAGCTTGTGTCCGTAGCTCAGCTGGATAGAGCAACGGCCTTCTAAGCCGTGGGTCGGGGGTTCGAATCCCTTCGGGCACACTTTCTGGATTTAACCAGAGGCATGGTGGCTATAGCGCAGTTGGTTAGCGCGCCAGATTGTGGCTCTGGAGGCCGAGGGTTCGAATCCCTCTAGCCACCTTACACAATGGGCTATCGCCAAGCGGTAAGGCACAGGACTTTGACTCCTGCATTCGCTGGTTCGAATCCAGCTAGCCCAGTTCATGGGTTGGTAAAAACTCATAAAATTTAATATGGGCCACTAGCTCAGATGGTAGAGCACTTGACTTTTAATCAAGTTGTCTGGGGTTCGATTCCCCAGTGGCTCACTTAAAAAGGAAACAATGTAAATTGTTTCTTTTTTTGATGTAAGGATAGACCGGTTATAAGTGGATGGATATTTTTATTATATTTATAAAAAGTAATTGTGTTTATTACGACAAGTAATGAATATGGTTTTTTATGTATAATGGTAAAAATAATTGGAAAGTTGTTATGCCAGGAGTGTATAAGTGATAGAAAATTATATTGGTGTTTGGTATAATAAGCGTATTAAATTAAAATTTGGAGGTATCTATGGAAAAGATAAATAGCATTGATGTGGAAGAGGACCAGTTTGCATATCGTTACGATACGCAGCTTTTGATAGATAGAAGAACTGAGGATTTAGATGAAGATAAAATAGCAGATTATATAACAAATCATATAGAGGGTAACTCCTTAATTGCGGCAGGTGATGAGGATTTAATAAAGATTCATTTTCATACAAATGAGCCATGGAAAGTGCTTGAATATTGTAATTCGATTGGAGAAATCTATGATATAGTTGTAGAGGATATGATTCGTCAGTCTAGTGGTTTGCAAGGTTAAATTTATTAGAACAGTTAGTAGTCGGGATTGTTAAAGGGGTGCCACAATGGTTGACAGAGAAGCGATACGAAGATATGTAGAGGACAAGTATAATACAAAAGCTGAAAGGCTATGGGCTAAATCCCCAAACAATGAAGTTTTAAGGCATAGCCATAATAGAAAATGGTATGCAATTATCATGAATGTACAAAAAAAACGGGTAGGATTAGAAGGAGAGGAGATTATTGATGTACTCAATATTAAATGTGAGCCGGAGATGGTATCTTCTCTTTCTCTACAAAAAGGGTTTTGTCCTGCCTATCATATGAATAAAGAACATTGGCTCACGGTGATTTTAGATGGAACGGTAAAAGATGCAGAAATTTTTAGTTTACTTGATGCAAGTTATGAGCTGACAAATTAAAACTTTGAGTAAATAATATATAGGATAAAGGGAAAAGTTTATGTTTTAGAGAGGTGGTGTCACTATGCGGTGCGGGGTAACACCACCTCAATTTAGTTTATATGTGTCACTGATTATTACAAATCTCCGAGTTTTCCAAAACTATATCCCATTTCTTCCCATTTGCCGAGTAGTTCGTCAAGGATTTCTCCATTAGTTTTGGAGGTGTTATGTAATAAGACAATTGCTCCGGGATGAACTCTTGACAATAACTTTTCAAATGCTTCTTCTTTGGTCGGTTGTGCATCTACATTCCAGTCTACATAAGCAAGGCTCCAGTAAAATGTTTTATAACCTTTTGCCTGAGCCATTTGTAAATTTTCTACATTATATTTTCCCTGAGGCGGTCTGTAATACTTTGTCATTTCTTTACCGGTTATCTCTTTATATAAATCCTCTACCTGCATTAATTCACTTTCGAATTTTTCTTTGTTCATACCAATTATATTTGGATGATTGTATGTATGATTTCCTATTGTATGTCCCTCTTTCACTATCTGCTTTATTAAGTCATTGTTTTCTTTTAAAAAATGTCCAACTACAAAAAATGTTGCTTTTACATTATGTTTTTTTAATGCTTTTAATATCGCTGGAGTATTTCCATTTTCATATCCGCAGTCAAATGTCAGATACAAGACTTTTTTCTTTGCATCTCCCACATAATATGCACCATACTTCTTCATAACCTCTGCGGATTCTGTACCTGACGGCTGACTTCCTGATTCTCCAAATCCAAGTCCCCAATTTTCCCCACTCTTTATTACATTGGAGACAGGTGCTGCCTGTTCTATTAAGGCGCCTGCACTTCTTCCTATAAAGAATGCAGCCACAAAGATTGATAATGTAAACATACATTTTTTTATGTATTTCCCTTTTTTTATTTTGATTTCACCGTCTTTCTGTGTCACTATAAAATCCCTTATATAAATTGGTTTTATTTCATTATACAGAGGATAAACATTTTTTATTCCTCATAATTAATAGTTCATGAAAGGAATTGAATAATTGTATTTTAAGAGGCTTTTGGATTTAACGTCGGGTTGTAATGTGTGAAAAAAAATTGCTTGCAATCCCTTTAGATGCGTGATATTATACTTCAAGATGTGCTAAATTTTTAGTGAAAAATAAAAATCTGGCACGGTTGTGTAAAAACTTTTCACTTAAAAGGTTTTCTGCGGGTGTGGCGGAATTGGCAGACGCGCTAGATTTAGGTTCTAGTGGGAGACCGTGCAGGTTCAAGTCCTGTCACCCGCATAAAAAAAGATGTTCGAGAGAACATCTTTTTTTTTGTGAGGAAAAATAAAGTTTTTAAGTTACTAAGAATCTATATTAATTTTGATATCAATGTGTTATAATTTCTTTACCTGTCAAAAAAAGATATTTTATGTGGCAGGATTTAGAAAACTGTGGAATGGAGAAAAATCTCATGAATAAGGAAATTTTATCTAAATTTAAGAAATTTGCATTGATAACATTGGCTGTCTGTATTGTAATGGAAATTTTCCTATTTAATTATAAGAGTTTTGTCTTAATTGGTGGAAATTATGAGAAAACATTTATTTCTATGGAAAATATCCAGACAGGAGGCTTGGAATATAATGGCAGTGAATATGTTGCGACAACCAATAATCCAACACTAACTTTTCAGATAAATAAAAGAGTAAAGACATTGCGCTTTGATATAGACAGAGCAGATGAAAATTTTCAGGAAATCGTGGGAGAAATGAACTATTCATCCCAGGGATATAGTCAGGGAAAAAGACATAGTGATAAAACAGTACAAATAGTACCGGGAGATACCAGAACACAGTATATTACGGGAAGTTATTTTGGAGACGTGTATGAGATAAACCTCACACTTACAAGTAAAGTGGGAGAAAAATTTATAATAAACGGTGTAGATGTAAATGATAAAATTCCATTTCGGTTTTCTTTTATAAGATTTCTGTTTTTGTATGTACTGATAATCTTAATATACATATTTGTTAAATATCCTGCACTGAAAGAGAATTATAATCAGAACAAGAGAAGCCATAGGTATGTGACCTTTGCAATGATTACGGTAATGTTGTTAATGCAGGTAGCTATTATGTATATGTTTGTTGGAAAAACAGACCTTTTTACGAATACATCAGGAAATCAAATGACACAGGAGCTGGTCGATGCATTTGAGAAAGGACAAGTCTCTTTAACAGATGAGGTTCCCCAGGAACTTTTGGAATTAGAAAATCCTTATGACTGGAGTCAGCGAATGGGATTGTCGGTTCCTTATAAGTGGGACCACCTGCTTCACAATGGGAAATATTATTCTTACTATGGAATAGGACCTGTAATTACAGTATTTTTACCATATCATATGATAACGGGATATTATTTTTCTGCACCATTGGCAGTTATTTTATTTAATGTAATCGGAACCCTGTTTTTATGTTTGGCGTATCTGAGTGTTATAAAAAATTGGTTTAGAAAAACTCCATGCAATTTGACGTTACTTGGAATGATATTAATTGTTTTTGGAAGTGGAATGTTGTGTAACATCCTTTGTCCGCAGTTTTACGAAATTGCTCAGGCATCAGGATTTTGTTTTACTACAGTAGGATTCTATTTTATGGTAAATAGTGGAATATTCCAAAAGAAAACAATCAAAAAACATATGTTGTTCTGGTCAGCCGTATTTATGTCACTGGCAGTATTGTCCAGAGCGGTTAGTGCATTATATGCTATGGTGATGGTAGTGTGGATAATATATGGACTCTTACAAAATGATAAAGAAAAAGGAAAGCATGTAAGTGAACGTATCAAATATCTGGCAATGGCATTTGCACCATATATTGTGTTTGGGTTGATTCAGATGGCATACAATTATGCACGTTTCGGTTCACCATTTGATTTTGGAATACAATATACATTGACAATTTATGATTATTCTGCCACGGAAATAAGCATGGCGCTTGTTATGACTTCTATTGTAAACTTCTTTATGGCAGTACCTGTTATAAATACAACATTCCCATTTATACATGAGAATTTTGACCACTTAAATTTAAACGGATATTATTTTGTAGCAACAAAAGATGCAATGGGAATGATTCCTAGGGTGTTACCATTGTTGTCACTGTTGTATACGCCAAAGGTGGCAAAACAGTTTAACAAAAAGGAAAAATTAAAATATGCGCTCATTTGGTTTATACCGGTAGTTATTTTCCCGATTGTTATTGTTGCATTAACCTGGCAGTATGGATATTCTTTGCGTTATGTGTGCGATTTTGCATGGGAAATGATACTAGGGGCTTTAGTTTTAGCGTTTTTCGTGTTTAGAAAGATTAAAAATACCTGTGTCAGAAAGTGGTTATACAGAATTATGTTTTTCAGTACCATGTGGTGTGTGATTTGCAGTATGGCGATTGTGTTTAAATCTGTACCGGGAACATCTGTATATATTCATCCAAATGGAGCAAATATTTATTACCATATAAGAAACTTAATTATGTTTTGGAACTAATAAAAATTCCAGTGCAATAAGCACTGGAATTTTTATAGTTTTGACAGATAACTATTGTGGTATTTTTTATCATATGTGACATCCTCACCAAACCAGTCTGGCTTTTGGAAAGCGTCTGCCTGTTCTACAGACTCAAATTCCACCTCAATGAGAACCATGCCGGAAAACTTACCCTCAAAAATATCAAGCTCTGCTGTAAGGCTTCCATCGTTGATTGGGATAAGAAAACGTGTTTTGGTAATGATATTTCCGTCCGCTTTTTTTAACAGATGATTGTAACTTTTTTCATTGAGCGGCAGATTATATTCCTCTCTTGCCATCATGCCGCCTCCCTTGTAGGTCAGATAATATTCATCGTCCTGTTTTCTGATTCGTACCACCGGACTGGTGTTTAAATAGGCCTGCTCGATTTTGTGGTGCGTATATTGGTTTAAATCTTCCGGTAGATTGCCGGGTAAAAATTTTTTTTCTATTTCCATTGTAATACCTTACCTTTCGCAATTATTATAACAAATATTTTGCCCATATGGTATAATAAAATACGATTAAAATTTTGGAGGTATCAAATGAAGACAGTTTATGGTTTTTTGGCAGATGGAGTGGAAGAAGTTGAAGCGTTGATGGTAATTGATTTACTTAGAAGAACAAAAAAGCTAAATGTGGTAACAGTTTCTATAAGGGAGGAACTGATGGTAGAAGGCGCACATGGGATAAAGTTCTTTGCAGATAAAAATATAGACGAAATAGATTTTGAAGAAGGGGATTGCATTTTCCTTCCGGGCGGAGCTGTTGGAACGGAAAATCTTTCTAATTGTCAGGTTCTTACAGAACAGATTGTGAAATATGATAGTGAGGGAAAATGGCTTGCTGCAATATGTGCGGCTCCAAGCATATATGGCCAGTTGGGATTATTAAAGGAAAAGAGAGCTACCTCTTACCCTACATTTGCGGATAAGATGAATTGTAAAGAATATGGCGGTGATGTTATTGTCGATGATAAATTTATAACAGCTAAGGGACTAGGAGTGGCATTAGAACTGGGATTGGAAATGATTTCTCAGCTTGTAGATGAGGAAAGCAGTGCACAGGTAGCAGAGGCAATACAATATAACTGATAAGAACAGATGTGTTGGTGAAATAGTACAAAGGTAGTGACAAGATTATACTTTTATGTTATAATTTTACTC
Source organism: uncultured Eubacterium sp. (assembly GCF_937958975.1). GTDB lineage: Bacteria > Bacillota > Clostridia > Lachnospirales > Lachnospiraceae > Eubacterium_G. Next base: position 14,926 of record NZ_CALGRE010000015.1, read on the forward strand.
TGCGTCATGGGTTAATTATGCCCGAAGGCAGAAATAAGATAAAGGAATTAAATGAGTTATACTTTGCTCGTTTTTATAACAAGGAGGAAAAGTAATGAGTTTACAGGTAGAAAAGTTAGAGAATAACACAGCAAAACTGACAATCGAGGTAGAGGCTTCAGAGTTTGATAAGGCTATCCAGAAAGCTTATCAGAAAAATAAGAATAAATTTAACGTTCCAGGATTTAGAAAAGGTAAAGTGCCATATGCTATGGTAGAAAAGATGTATGGTGCTGCCGTATTTTATGAAGATGCAGCCAACGAAGTGATTCCTGAAGCTTACGCTAAGGCAGCAGAAGAATGCGAGTTGGAAATCGTTGCACGTCCTGAGATTAACGTAGTCCAGATTGAAAAAGGAAAGCCATTTATTTTTGAGGCAGAAGTTACGACAAAACCTGAAGTAAAGCTTGGAAAGTATAAGGGAATTAAAGTAGAAAAAGCAGATACTACAGTTACAGAGGAAGAAGTAAATGCTGAACTTGACAAAATCAAAGAGCAGAATGCAAGACTTGTCGCAGCAGATGATAAGGCTGTGGAAGATGGTGACCAGACAACAATTGACTTTGAAGGATTTGTTGACGGTGTTGCATTTGAAGGTGGAAAAGGAGAGGATTATCCTTTGACAATTGGTTCACATTCCTTTATTGATACCTTTGAAGAACAGCTTATTGGCAAAAAAGTTGGAGAAGAGGTTGAAGTGAACGTTACTTTCCCGGAAGAATATCAGGCAGAGGAGCTTGCTGGAAAACCGGCAATGTTTAAAGTTACAATCAAAGAGATTAAGGTCAAGGAATATCCTGAATTAGATGATGATTTTGCACAGGATGTTTCAGAATTTGATACATTAGAAGAATATAAGGCAGATATAAAGAAAAACCTTGAAGAAAAGAAAGTAAAAGATGCTGAATCAGAGAAGGAGAGTCAGGTAATTGAAGCAATCGTGAAAGATTCAGAGATGGATATTCCTGAAAAGATGATTGAGGCTCAGGCACAGCAGATGGTAGAAGAATTTGCGCAGAATATTGCTATGCAGGGAATTTCTTTTGAACAGTATATGCAGTTTACAGGTTCAACAGTTGACCAGATTACTGAGCAGGTGAGACCGCAGGCACAGGCAAGAGTGGAATCAAGCCTTGTTTTAGAAGCGGTAGTTAAGGCTGAAAATATTGAAGCAACAGAAGAGGAACTGAAAGAAGAAATCAAGGGAATGGCTGAGAGATACAATATGGAAGAAGATAAAGTGTCAGAGTTATTGTCTGATGTCGATAAGGAAAATCTTAAGAAAGACATTTGTGCCAGAAAGGCAGCAAAGTTAGTTGTTGATGCAGCAAAATAATTATAAATGAAAAATAGGAGGTATGAATATGGCATTAATACCTTATGTCATTGAACAGAACTCAAGAGGAGAGCGTTCTTATGATATTTACTCAAGATTATTAAAAGATAGAATTATCTTTTTAGGAGAAGAAATAAATGATGCAGTGGCTTCGACAGTTGTTGCACAGTTGTTATTCTTAGAGTCGGAAGACCCGGGAAAGGATATCCACATGTATATCAATAGTCCGGGTGGTTCTGTAACGGCAGGTATGGCTATTTATGATACAATGAATTTTGTAAAATGTGACGTATCTACCACCTGTATCGGTATGGCAGCCAGTATGGGAGCTTTTCTTCTGTCTAGTGGGGCGAAAGGAAAGAGATATGCATTACCGAATGCAGAGATAATGATTCATCAGCCTTTAGGCGGCGCTCAGGGACAAGCCACTGAAATCCAGATTGCAGCAGAGCATATCTTAAAGACGAAGAAAAAATTGAATGAAATTTTGGCAGCAAATTCGGGACAGCCGGTGGATGTCGTAGAGAAAGATACAGATAGAGATAACTGGATGTCTGCTGATGAAGCAAAAGAATACGGATTGATTGACAATGTAATCAAAGAAAGATAAGAATAAGGCACCGCTATTGTGGTGCCTTAACTTGAATAGAAGATTTATGTCAAAACAGTGAGGTTATTATGGCAAATAAAAAGTTTGTAGATGAAAATATATATTGTTCATTTTGTGGAAAACCGGAAAGTCAGACCAGGAGACTAATCTCGGGGCCGGAAGGTGTATATATATGTGATGAGTGTGTAGAGATTTGCGCAGGCATTGTCGAAGAAATGTATCATGAAAATGAAGAGGGCAGTGACGAAAGCATTAATTTATTAAAGCCAAAGGAAATAAAAGCATTTTTAGATCAGTATGTAATAGGTCAGGAAGAGGCAAAAAAGGTTCTTGCAGTTTCCGTATATAACCATTATAAACGTGTGCTGGCGGACAAAGAATTAGATGTTGAATTGCAGAAATCTAATATACTCTTGTTAGGTCCTACCGGGTCCGGAAAAACATATCTGGCACAGACACTGGCAAAAATATTGAATGTTCCTTTTGCAATTGCCGATGCGACTACTCTTACAGAGGCAGGTTATGTAGGTGAGGACGTAGAAAATATTCTGCTGAAACTGATACAGGCAGCAGATTATGATATTTATAAGGCGGAGCATGGAATTGTTTATATTGATGAGATTGATAAAATAACAAAAAAATCTGAAAATGTATCTATTACGAGAGATGTTTCGGGAGAAGGTGTTCAGCAGGCGCTTTTAAAAATATTGGAGGGCACAGAGGCGAGTGTGCCGCCACAGGGAGGCAGAAAGCATCCACAGCAGGAATTTATTCCGATTAACACAACCAATATTTTATTTATCTGTGGAGGTGCCTTTGACGGATTAGAAAAAATCATAGAGAGAAGATTGGATAAGAGCTCTATTGGATTTAACTCAGAAGTCAGCGAGAAGACAGAGGCAAAGACGGATGAACTGTTTAAGCAGGTTATGCCACAAGATTTGACAAAGTTTGGCATAATCCCGGAGTTTATAGGACGTGTTCCGGTTACTGTTTCTTTAGACCTTTTAGATGAGGAAGCGTTGGGAAGAATATTAACAGAACCAAAGAATGCGCTGGTAAAACAGTATAAGAAATTGTTTGAGCTGGATGGTGTAAAACTTACATTTACACAGGAGGCAATTCAGGCAATTGCGAAGCTGGCAGTTGAGAGAAAGACAGGCGCCAGAGGACTTCGTTCGATTATGGAAAATGCAGTGATGGACATTATGTATGAGACACCATCCGATGAAACAATTGAGGAATGTATTATCAACGAGGATGTTATCAACGGCTTTGCGGACGCAGAAATTAAATATAATTCTGTGAGAACTAAGACTACGCCGGCAAAAAAGAAAAGTGGAAAAACAGCTTAATTGAATTTAAGGAGACGATATGCCAAAAAAGTACATGTCAGAGAAAAGTTATATAATTCCGGTAATTCCCCTGAGAGGACTGACGATATTACCGGGCACAACAGTTCATTTTGACATTAGCAGAAAATCTTCCATTGCAGCTGCGAATACTGCAATGATGCAGGGGCAGAAACTGTTTGTCGTTGCCCAGAAAGACCCGGTGGAAACATCACCGGGTTTTGATGGTATATATAAAATCGGAACTGTTGTAGTGATAAAACAGCTCAATAAACTGCCTGATGGCATTACGAGAGTGATGGTAGAAGCAAGGGCAAAGGCTGAAATATTAGACATTATTGAGGGGGAAGAATATTTCGAGGGTGAAATCCGTGAGTTTGAACTGATGGAGAATGAACTCACAGAAAATCAAGAGGAAGCCTTTGTAAGAGAATTGAAAGATACAATTAAAAAATATGATGCAACAAGTCATGAACTGACAGAATCGGGAATCAGAAGCCTGATGAAGATAAAAAGTCTCTCTACATTGATGGAACAGATATTAATGAGAGTAAAGGTGGATTTTAGAGTCAAACAGAAATATTTAGAAGAAGATGACATCGTTGCTAAGTTCGGCACGGTGAGTAGTTTTCTTACCAGAGAAAACGAAATCGGAGAGATAAGAGCAGGGATTGTCGAAAAGGTAAAAGAACGTTTAGATAAAAGCCAGAGAGAACATATTCTCCGTGAACAGATGCAAGTTATCAGAGAAGAATTGGGAGAAGATTTCCTTGCGGAGGCGGATGAGTTTGAGAGACAAATTCAGGAGCTGGATGCATCAGCGGAGGTGAAAGAAAAACTTACAAAAGAACTTTCACGCTTTAAAACGTTAGGTGGAAATGCCGTCGAGGCAAATGTTATCAGAACATATATAGATACGATGTTGGAGATGCCTTGGAACAAGGAAACTGTTGAGAATCCGGATATTCAAAATGCTCAGGAAATTTTAGACAGGGACCACTATGAGTTAAAAAAGGTAAAGGAAAGAATTTTAGAATTTCTTGCGGTTAGAAATCTGACACAGGCTAAGGGGGCAAGCCCGATTGTATGTCTGGTAGGACCACCGGGAACAGGAAAGACATCTATTGCACATTCTATTGCGGAAGCATTGAATAAGAAATATGTGAGAATCAGTTTAGGCGGGGTAGATGATGAGTCAGAAATCCGGGGACATAGAAAAACTTATGTCGGAGCTATGCCGGGAAGAATTGCAAAAGCTTTAAAGCAGGCAGATAGTAATAATCCACTGATACTATTTGATGAAATTGATAAGATGGGCAGGGGGCTCCACGGAGACCCGGCGTCTGCATTACTTGAGGTGATGGATTCAGAACAAAATGTAGCTTTTCGGGATAATTATTTAGAAGTACCGATTGATTTGTCTAAGGTTCTGTTTCTTGCTACAGCCAATGATATGAGTACAATTCCCGAACCTCTGATTGATAGAATGGAAATCATTGAGGTAGAGGGTTATACAGAAAATGAAAAGTTTCATATTGCCAAAAATCATTTGATTAAGAAAGCATACGATAAAAACGGAATTAAAAAATCCCAGCTTTCTATTACAGACGAGGCAATAAATAGTATAATAAAGTATTATACAAGAGAGGCAGGAGTGCGACAGTTAGAGCGGGAAATTGCAGGAGTTTGCCGCAAAGCAGCCAGAGATATTGTCCAGAATGGAAAGAAGCATCTTAAGGTTACTTCTAAAAATATAGAAAAATACTTAGGACGCAGGAAATACGAGATTGATTTGGCAAATGAAAAAGATGATATTGGCATTGTGAGAGGGCTGGCGTGGACTGCTGTTGGAGGAACGACACTTCAGATAGAAGTAAATACAATGCCGGGAAAAGGTGAATTAAAGTTGACAGGTCAGTTGGGTGATGTGATGAAAGAGTCTGCAATGATTGCACTCAGTTATGTCAGAAGTATTGCTGCGGATTATGGAGTGAAAAAAGACTTTTTCAGCGAACATGATATACATATTCATGTGCCTGAGGGAGCAGTACCAAAGGATGGTCCGTCAGCAGGTATCACAATGGCTACTGCTATATTGTCAGCAGTGGCAAAAATAAAAGTAAGTTGTAAAGTTGCCATGACAGGAGAGATTAATCTTCGGGGAAATGTAATGCCGATTGGCGGATTAAAAGAAAAGCTTCTTGCCGCAAAAAATGCGGGAATCAAAAAAGTATTGGTTCCGAAAAAGAATGAGCGGATGGTATCAGAGATTTCTGACGAGATAACATCGGGCATGAAGATTGTTTTTGTGAGTGATATGCAAGAAGTAATTTGTGAAGCAATGAAAAGATAAGAGATAGATTATGATTATAAAAAATGTAAATTTAGAGACAGTATGTGGAATTACAAGTAAATTGCCGTATAATGAATTGCCGGAAATTGCTTTTGCCGGAAAATCAAACGTAGGAAAATCTTCGCTGATTAACGGTCTTGTAAATAGAAAGGCATTGGCGAGAACATCATCTCAGCCCGGAAAGACACAGACAATTAATTTTTATAATATCAATGAAGAATTGTATTTTGTAGATTTGCCGGGATATGGTTATGCCAGTGTATCTAAGGAAGTGAAAGAAAAATGGGGAGTCATGATTGAAAATTATCTCCATAGCTCTGAGATGTTAAAAGCAGTATTTTTATTGATTGATATCAGGCATGAGCCGTCTGCGAATGATGTAAATATGTATCAATGGATTTTGGCAAATGGTTATGAACCAATTATTATCGCAACAAAATTAGACAAGATTAAGCGAAGCCAGATACAGAAACATATAAAAATGATAAGAGTAGGGCTTGGTGTAGTACAGGGAACACAGATACTGCCATTTTCGGCACAGACAAAACAGGGAAAGGATGAAATTCTTGATTTAATCGATGAGATAGTAAGGAGTTCATAATGGCACTAGAACCGGAAACATTATATAAACTGATAATTATGCACATGTTAAATAAGGTAGATTTTCCACTTACAAATACACAGATTGCACAATTTTTTTTGGAAAATGAGTATACAAATTATTTTTCAGTGCAGCGCTCGATTAATGATTTAATTGAAAATGGATTTGTATTTTTAAATATCAACAGAAATACATCTTATTATCACCTGACTTCGGAGGGAAGAGAAAGTCTAAAATTTTTTGAGAATAAAATTCCAAATCAGATTGTGGACGATGTGGATATGTTTCTGATTGAAAATAAATATGAATTAAGAAATGAGGCAGGAACTGTTTCAGATTATTATAGGGCATCTAACGGAGATTATATTGTACATTGTCAGGTAAAAGAGGGGGATAGTACCTTAATTGAAATAAATATTGCAACACCGGACAGGGAGATAGCTTCGAAGATGTGTGCAAACTGGGAGGATAAGGATAACAGCCAGAAAATATATCAGTTTGTACTTGAAAATTTGGCATAAATCAGATGTGCTGTTGAAGTCAAAAGGTTCGCATTAATTTTGTGCATAAAGTCCATGCTGCTCTTAGCAACAGAACCTTTTGAACTATATACATGATACCATATTAAAATCAAATAATAGAGATGGAGGGCACCATGTCGCAGATAGAACAGAGTAAAATAAGAAATTTTTGTATTATTGCACATATTGACCATGGAAAATCAACGTTGGCAGATCGAATTATTGAGATGACAGGACTGCTTACGAATAGGGAAATGCAGGCACAGATACTCGACAATATGGAATTAGAGAGAGAGCGTGGAATTACCATTAAGTCGCAGGCTGTCCGCACAGTGTATAAGGCAAAAGATGGGCAAGAGTATATTTTTAATTTGATTGATACACCGGGACATGTGGATTTTAACTATGAGGTTTCAAGAAGTCTTGCTGCATGTGACGGCGCTGTTTTGGTTGTTGATGCGGCTCAGGGAGTGGAGGCGCAGACTTTGGCAAATGTGTATCTTGCTCTTGACCACGACTTAGAAGTTTTTCCTGTAATCAATAAGATTGATTTACCGTCGGCAGACCCGGAAAGAGTTAAGGCTGAAATCGAGGATGTGATAGGGCTGGAGGCAGAGGATGCTCCATTGATTTCGGCAAAGACAGGATTAAATTGTGAGGATGTGTTAGAAGCAATTGTGAAGAATGTACCGGCTCCGGTTGGAGATACAGAGGCACCGCTTCAGGCGCTGATATTTGACAGCCTCTATGATTCTTATAAGGGTGTTATCGTATTTTGCCGAATTAAAGAAGGTACAGTCAAACCGGGAATGAATATAAAAATGATGGCTACGGGTGCAACAGCAAATGTAGTTGAGGTTGGCTATTTTGGTGCAGGGCAGTTTATCTCCTGTGATGAATTGTCTGCGGGAATGGTTGGGTATATCACTGCAAGTATTAAAAATGTGGGTGACACAAAAGTCGGTGATACGGTAACTGATGCAGATAATCCTTGCGCAGAGCCGCTTCCGGGATATAAGGAGGTAAATTCTATGGTTTACTGTGGAGTTTATCCGGCTGATGGGGCAAAATATCCGGACTTGAGAGATGCATTAGAAAAGCTGCAGCTTAATGATGCATCGCTAAAATATGAACCGGAAACATCCATTGCTTTAGGGTTTGGTTTTCGATGTGGTTTTTTAGGATTACTTCATCTCGAAATTATTCAGGAGAGACTCGAGAGAGAGTATGGTCTGGACTTGGTTACAACTGCACCGTCAGTTATATATAAAATATATAAAGAAAATGGAGAGGTTGTGGAATTGACAAATCCGACAAATCTCCCGGACCCAAGTGAGATAGAACATATGGAAGAACCGATTGTCAGTGCAGAAATCATGGTAACTACGGAGTTTATTGGTTCTATTATGGAGTTATGTCAGCAGAGGCGTGGAAGATATATAGGAATGGAATATGTAGAAGGCTCCAGGGCGCTCTTGAAATATGATATTCCTTTGAATGAGATTATATATGATTTCTTTGATGCCTTAAAATCACGTTCTAGAGGTTATGCTTCTTTTGATTATGAATTAAAGGGATATGAACAGGCTAAATTGGTGAAACTCGATATTCTTATTAATAAAGAAGAGGTGGACGCCCTGTCATTTATCGTTCCGGAAGCTTCGGCTTATGAGCGTGGAAGAAAGATGTGCGAAAAGCTGAAAACAGAGATTCCAAGACAGTTGTTTGAAGTGCCAATCCAGGCAGCAGTGGGTAGTAAGGTTATTGCGAGAGAGACCGTGAAGGCGATGAGAAAAGATGTGCTTGCAAAATGCTATGGTGGTGATATCTCAAGAAAGAAAAAGCTTCTTGAAAAACAGAAAGAAGGAAAGAAACGTATGCGTCAGGTCGGAAATGTAGAGATACCACAGTCGGCATTTATGGCAGTCCTAAAACTGGATGAAGAGTAATTGTAACCAATCCGAAGGGTTGATTACCTGCTCGAGCTTCATCTGCGGAGCAGATTTAAAACGAAGCTCGATACAAGATAATTGTAACCAATCCGAAGGGTTGATTACAAGTTATGAGGTAAAGTGGTAGTGGAGAGATTAGAAATTTATATTCATATCCCTTTTTGTGTGAAAAAATGTGATTACTGTGATTTTTTGTCTATGTCTGCGGGCAATGACACAATAGGGAAATATATTTCTGCTTTAATCAATGAAATTAAATTAAGTAAAAATCGAATGGAAGGGTACCTTGTCGATACAGTGTTTATCGGTGGAGGTACCCCTTCCCTATTGGAGGAAAATTTTATTATCCGTATTATGGAAGTGCTGAGAGAAAACTGCAATATGGATGAGAATGCGGAGATAACCATAGAGTGTAATCCGGGGACTGTAGATAAGAACAAATTGAATAGTTTTCGCCGAGCCGGCATTAACCGAATTAGCTTTGGACTGCAATCTGCAAATGATGATGAGTTGCGCTCCATTGGGAGAATACATAATTTTAGCCAATTTGAAGAAAGTTTTAAATTTGCCAGAGAGGTGGGATTTGATAATATCAATGTAGATATTATGAGTGCACTTCCGGGACAAAGTGTTGAGGGATATAAAAAAACTTTGGAAAAAGTTCTCACTTTAAATCCTGAACATATTTCTGCATACAGTTTGATAGTGGAAGAAGGAACACCTTTGTATGACAGGGTAAAAAAAGCGGGTAACAAGGGGAAAAGCATTTTACCTGACGAAGATTCTGAGAGAGAAATGTATTATCAGACGGAAAAAATATTACAGCAAAATAATTATGAGAGATATGAGATATCCAATTATGCAAGAAAAGGTTTTGCGTGTAGGCATAATGTGGGATATTGGAAACGTAGAGAGTATTTGGGATTTGGTATTGGAGCAGCATCTCTATATCATGGGAAAAGATTCAATAATGTGGCAGAAATACAAGATTATATAGAGACATTAGGTTTTATAAAAACAGTAGAAGTCCAGGAAAGATTGTTAAAAAAAGTTGAAGAAGATTTGCATGTTCTTTCAAAAAAGGAGCAGATGGAAGAGTTTATGTTTTTGGGACTCAGAATGATAAAGGGAATCTCTATTCAAGAATTTGACAGGCAGTTTGATGGCTCTTTTGCGGGTATATATGGAGAGATTGTAGATAGATTCGTTGAAAAGGGACTACTGGAAAAGAAAAAGGGGTACGTTAGATTAACGAAGAGAGGAATCGATATTAGTAATTATGTAATGTCTGAATTTTTGTTATAGGAGAAAGGAAATACAAGAGCCAATTGGTGCGCAATGATATCATTGTACACCAATTGGCTTTTTTTTGATATGGCAACGGGAAAAATGGACATCATGCCTGTCTAGATGTACATTTGACAACCGCTTACAATTCCGGAATGCGGCTGATGCAGCCTCCGGTGATTTTTACTGTAAGAGGTTAAGCGAGCAGTTTATCGACAGCCTTTTGAAGTTCGGGATGTTTTCGATATTTTTCAATTAAGTCTTTTTCATGATTGGTAAGTATAAAGTGCTTGTCGTTCGTATATCCAAAGGTAGCAAGTATATCATTGATATTATAAATATCACAGAGCATAAGGAGTGTGTCGGCATCGGGTTGGGACTGGCCGCTTTCCCAGCCGTAAATAGTTTTCTCGGCAACGCGAATCGATTTATCTTCCAGCATGTTTGCCACGTCAGATACTGTGTAATTATTATGTTTTCTATATTTTTTTAGCACTTTTGCTATCATTTCATTCTTCATAATACGAAATCCTTTCTGGTAGAAATACTATTATTAATTTTATCTTATCCTAAGGAAAAATATGCGTCAACAAATTCTGCGAAAACAGGAAAATAGAGTGTTGAAATTCTTTGATAACGAGAATATAATAACTATATTGAGTTATTACTTAGAAAACGGAGTGAAAAGGGTGAACATATCAAAACAAATAGTAAATTATATAAAAGTAAATAATTTATCAGTTTCACGGATTTCTATAGATACAGGGATTGACGAGGAAAAGCTTCTGGGGAATATGGAGCCTTTTAGCGCTGCTGAGTTTTTGGAGTTATGTTTTTATCTGAATGTAAGGCCGGAAGACTTTAGAAAATAGGAATGGGAGAGAAAAGTGCTTAGGTATAGATGTAGACAAGATAATATTGTGACAAAAAATAGTGTTTGTCCTGTTTGTGGCAATCGAAGTGAGTTGGAGCGCTCAGATATTTATTGGTGTGAAAATTGTAATGTACCTTTATATGAGACAGTGTGCGGATGCTGCGGTAGTGAAGGTTATAGAATAACAACTGATATTAGACCGGTTTTTCCTCAAGAGAGACTTCTATTAGAATTAATTTGGAATAAACCACCGAAAACATACGAGAAATCATCCATATGGAATTGTTCCGGAAATTATTATTTTATTGATGGTAAAAGAATTAGATTCTCAGTAAAAGACTTAAAGAATCTGGATGTAGAAAAAATAAGACAGAGATATTTTAAAGAAGAACCTAAGATAGACGAAACATATTTCAATGGATTTATAGAAAAGTTTGTCTGCGCAAATCAGAGCAGATATGATGACATTGTGAAAGAAGCCACAGATTATATCAGAAAGGCGACAAAAGGGTACACGATAAGAGATATGTTTGTATCTTTTTCTGGAGGAAAGGACTCAACCGTCACATCAGATATTGTTATGAGAGCGTTGAGCGATACGAAAATATTACATATTTTCGGGGATACTACGTTGGAATTTCCGGAGACATTAAAGTATGTGGAGCGGTTTCAGAGAGAGCATCCGAAAACACCGGTATTGTCATCCAAGAATAAAGACAAGGATTTTGAGGAATTGTGCCGGTTAGTGGGACCGCCAAGCCGTGTTATGAGATGGTGCTGTACCGTTTTTAAGACGGGGGCGATACAGAGAAAAATAAAAATGCTATTTCGAAATAAAAATAAGATTCTTACATTTTACGGGATTCGGAGGAATGAGTCGAAAAGCAGAAGTAAGTATGAGCGTGAGACTGAGGGAACAAAAATCACTAAACAAATAACGATATCACCGATTATTGACTGGATGGATTTTGACGTATGGCTTTATATTCTGACTACGGGAATAGATTTTAACAGGGCATACAGACTGGGATATGCCAGAGTCGGGTGCTGGTGCTGTCCCAATAATAGCGGATGGTCAGAGTTTTTGTCAAAAATTCATATGAGAGAGCAGTCAGAAAGATTTCATAAAATGCTGATAGATTTCGCTGTCAAGATTGGAAAACCTGACCCGGATGTGTATGTGCAGGATGGAAAATGGAAAGCAAGACAGGGTGGAAATGGTGTGGATTATGCGAAAATGACGGCAGTATCATTTGAGCCATGTGCTTTAGAGGAGAATACATTTAATTATCAATTGTCACGCCCGATATCAGAAGCGCTGTATGAATTATTCAAACCTTTTGGATATTTAAATTTTGACTTAGGAAATAGGAGGCTGGGAGAGGTTTACATTACTGGAAAAAATGGAGAACTCATATTAAAGTTACAGGGAAGAATAGGAAGCAATACATTAAAAGTTACTATTTTAGATTTTCATATTGACGGTGCAAAAAATGTGAATGCCGCAGAGGAAAAAGTAAAATGTCAGATTACAAAATATCAGATGTGTATAGCCTGTGGGGCATGTGAGAGTATTTGCAGGCATAATGCGATTATCATCAAAGAAAATAATGACGGAACAGTAAACTATCAGATTTTGGAAAATAAGTGTCTCAGATGTTTGGAATGTGTAAATCATTTCACCGGGGGATGCTATATCAGAAAGGTATTGGCTACTAAAAAAGATAGATAAAGACAAAACATTGGAGAGTAACGAAATGATAAAATTAAAAGGACATGAGACGTTTGCCATTCGGGAGGGATGGTTAAACAAGGGTATGGCAGCAGTAGAAAATAACAGTAAAGTTTTTGTTAAAAGTTTTGGTGCAGATGCACTGGGAGTAGGAAGTAATATGGCAAAAGCTATCAAATATTGGTTGAAGGCAGGAGGTTTTATAGAAGATAGAGGAAGAGGAAATGTAAAGTTATCGCGTATTGGAGAGATTATTCTAAATAGTGACAGGTACTTTGAGGAACTGTTTTCTTACTGGATTTTTCATATTCATTTAGTTTGGAACAGGGAAAACGCAACAAGCTGGTATTTATTTTTCAATCAAGTTAATATAGATGAGTTTTCCAAAGAGGATATATATTTTTTGCTTGAAAATGAATTATTCCGTTTGGGAGCGGAAAATGTTTCCCCACGTTCGTTACAGGATGATATTTCTGTTCTAATAAATATGTATATGCGTGAAAAAACTGAAAACTATGACCCTGAAGAAAAAAAGATATCTCCTTTCACACGAATGGGATTGATTAAAAAGAATGGGAAAAAGTATCGCAGAGAGGCTCCGGAGTACACTGTTTTAGATAAAGCAGCTTTTTTGTACGGATTAAAAAAATATTTTGATTATAAAAACAGTGATTTTGCCGGAATTGATGAATTGGTCAGTGAACCTCTGTCACCGGGGAAAGTTTTTCAATTAAAGCGGATTGGTGTCAATACATATTTAGATAAGTTAGAGGAAGATGGATACATTGCCGTAAACAGGACGGCAGGGCTTGACATGGTATATTGGAAAAGCGAGATTACATTGGAAGAAATTGCGGAGAAATATTATGCATAAATTATCAGATATTATAAGAATAGATAAAAGGTTTCAAAACTCAATTAATTTACATTTTGATTTGGACAATATAGAAAAAAGCAGGGGTTATATACCTACGAGAGCCTCCATTGCTATATTGTATCAATATTTAGAGCATATCAAAAAAAATCAGGATAAGGCGAATATTCTCATTGGACCTTATGGAAAAGGAAAATCTCATTTGCTTCTTGTTCTCTTAAATTTATTGAGGGGAAATGAAAAGGCGATGAGAACTGTCATTGAGAAAATAAAGATAGTAGATAAAAATACGGCAGACCTGGCAGAAAATATTTTAGGTAAAAAGTTTATGCCGGTCATTGTGTCAGGTACATATAGTGATTTAAACAAAGCTTTCATTGCGGCAATTAGCGAAGCATTGGAAAGGGAGGGCTTGGAGGAACTTATCCCTGACAGCTATTTTAACGAGGCTGTAAAAACAATAGAAAATTGGAAAGAAAACTATAAGAATACATATGTACTGTTTCAATATCAATTAAGAAAAAACGGTATGACCGGTGAGGAAATGCTGATTGGTTTAGAGCGTGGAGAGAAAGAAAAAATAATACTCTTTGAAAAGCTCTATGAAGGGCTGACATCAGGTAGTAATTTTAATCCGATGGTAGAGATTGAGGCGGTCAAACTATATCGTGAAATCAATGAAATAATCGGAAAAACAAAAGGATACAGTGGAATATATATTGTATTTGATGAGTTTAGCAAATATGTAGAAGGTCATGAACGGGAAAACTTTTCGCATGATATGAAAATATTGCAGGATATGTGTGAGTTGTCAGCAGTGACAAACGAGTATCAGATTCATATTACTTTTGTGGCACACAAGAGTATAAAAGAATACGGAAATGCCCTTCCAAAAGAAATGATAAACGCATTTACCGGTGTGGAGGGAAGAATAAAAGAAATCCGTTTTATTGTGTCAGCAGGAAATAATTATGAGTTAATCAGACATGTTGTTGACAAAAAATATAAAGATTATGAGCAGTTTGTACAGGAAAACAGCCGGTATGGTGAGATTATCGAAAAATCTTATCATGTTCCCTGTTTTGAAAGTATATTTTCAAAAGAGGAATATATGAAAATTGTATCATATGGCAGTTTTCCGTTATTACCACTCTCATCTTATTGCCTTTTAAACATAAGTGAAAAGGTGGCACAGAATGAGAGAAGTATTTTTACATTTTTATCCAATGATGAATATGGAAGTCTGCTCTATTTCATTAAAAAAAGTAATGAGATGTTTGGGGCAGATGTAATATATGATTATTTTGAGAATCTATTTCGTGAAAGCAAGAGTATGCCGGAAATTCATAATGAGTGGCTACAGGCAGACTTTGCGCTTTCAAGAGCAGAAACGGATGACGAGAAAAAGGTTATTAAAGTTTTGGCACTGTTTCGAATGATAAGAAAAACAGAGGAATTGCCGATAACAAAAGAAAAAATCCGGCTTGCATCGGGAATCGAATGGAGTGTGTTTGACAATATAATAAACAGTTTAGAAAAAAAGCAGCTCATTGTTTTCAGACCAAAGCTGGGGGCATATGCCTTTAAACATAATGTGGGAATTAATATTGAGAATGAAATAGATAAGCTTGTGAAAATTCAAAATGAAAATATTAATGTGTCAGAGAAACTGGGAGAAATTTCAGAACTGGATTTTGTACTGCCGAGACGATACAACCAGGAATATACGATGACAAGATTTTTTAAATATATATTTGTAAGTGAAAAACAGTTTAGAGGGGTGGCGCAGCCGGAATATTTGTTTGAAGAATCCCAGGCGGATGGGCTGATTGTATGTATTATACGCGATAATGAAAGCAAAATTGACAGGGTGCAAAGGTGGTTAGAACATTTAAACGATAAAAGAATTATAGTAATTTATCCTGATAATGTATTTTCAGAGGAAAATAATATAAGAAAACTTATTGCAGTCAGAAAGTTGTTGATGGATAAAGATTTTACAGAAGAAAATAAGGTGTTAATACAGGAATTAAAAATTTATAAAGAAAATTTGATATTTGAGGTGAATCGTTTTTTAGAAAATAATTATATGCCGGAGAATAACGCATGTACTGTTTTGCATGAGAATAAAGAGTTAGATATCTGTTCAGACAAAGAATTTAACAGGCTATTAAGTGAAATTTGCAGTGAGTATTATCATATGGCGCCAAAAATAAATAATGAATTAATTAACAGAAACTATGTATCTTCTCAGATAAAAAAGGCAAGGCGAAAAATTGTCACAAATATTTTAAGAGGAGATGATTTTTCGGAATATCATAAGGGAACCGGTCCTGAGGCTACGATATTTAGAGCGGCAATGTATTACACAGGGATTCTGGAAGATAAAAATAATATTGATGTCAGGAAGGATAAGGGGACGATATATTTAATAGACGAAGTAAAATCTTTTATTCAAAATTCGGCAGGAAGAAAGACATCATTTTCAAAATTGTATGAGATATTGACGGGCAGAGGGCTTGGTGCAAGGAAAGGAATTATTCCTATTTTTTTGGCAAGAGAACTGTCAGTAATGCAGGATACGCCTATTATTTATTTTAATCAGAAAGAAGTTGAGATTACAGGTGAAATTTTTGAAAATATCAATGACAGGCCAGATGACTATTATCTGTTGGTGGAAAGGGAAAGTGTAAGGAAAGAGGAATATCTCAATCGGCTGGAAAGGCTGTTCCTATATAAACATAACTTTAAATATGATAACAGTCATAACAGGTTAGGAAATATTGTTGACGGCATACAACGATGGTATAGAAATCTTCCGCAGTATACGTTAAATACAAAAAAGGGAGCGAAAGATAACTATTTCTACCAGTTTAGAAATTTGTTTCGGACACTCGAACTAAATCCCCGCGATATCCTGTTTGTAAAAATTCCGGATATATTATGCGAAAAAGAAGAGCAGGGAGAAGATAAGTATATCGTGTGTACGAATAAAATAAATGATATTGTGGGATATTTTAATTCCTTTCTCAAAATGCAAAAACAAAGTGTAGTGACAGAACTTAAACATATATTTCATACCGGTGAGGAGGAAAGTCTGAGTGCATGTCTGAAAGGATGGTATCAGGGATTAGGCATTGCGGTAAAGAATCAGATTTGGAATGATAGTGTGGAATCGTTTATATCCTGTATTCAAAATATGAATATGAATGATGAGATAGAAATTGCTTCTGCATTGTCCAAATCCGTATATGGAATATACATAGAAGATTGGAATGACAATTCCGGGGAACGCTTTTTCAATGAAATACGGGATATAAAAGAGCAGATGGAATCTGTCAGGGACAATACTTCGCTTCACATCGGGAATTATTTTAGTTTTACGGATAGTGAGGGAAATCGGGTCGAGAAGTTTTATGAGGTTGACGAGGAAAACAGTACAAGCTACTTTTTACAGAATGCAATTGAGGATGCGTTGGATGAGTTTGGAGGTACGTTAGAGATAAATCAAAAGTTATCCGTTTTAATTCAGACAATCAACAATTTGTTAAAGAGGTAGAGAAATGATTTATTTAGATAATGCGGCAACGACATACCCAAAATCAGAAAATGTTTACAGGGCAATGGATGAGGCAAATCGTAATCTTGCGGTAAATGCAGGAAGAGGTTCTTACCGTGTGGCGCGAAACGCTGAAACTCTCATAGAAGATACAAGGAAAAATCTGCTTCACCTGGTTTGTGGAAAAGATGATTATCATGTTGTTCTTACACCATCAGCTACTCTTGCGATGAATGAGATTATTGGGGGGCTGTGCTGGAGACAAGGGGAAAATGTTTATGTATCCCCCTTTGAACATAATGCTGTTATGAGAAATTTGAATATAGTTGCAAATAAGTATCACTTGAACATAATTGAACTTCCCTTAAACAAAGACATGACCATTGATTTAACAAAAACAGAATACTTGTTTGCAAAGAAACGGCCTGACAAAGTTTTTCTGAGTCATGTAAGTAATGTGACAGGTTATATCCTTCCTTTAGAAGAACTGTCAGGCCTGGTAAGAAAAGAGAGTGCTGTGATGATTGTGGATGGGTCACAGTCCCTCGGATTAGTTCCTGTGGATTTGAGAAAACTGGATGTAGATTTCTTTGTTTTTGCAGGACATAAAACTCTCTATGGACCATTGGGAATCGGTGGTTTTTTCATGAGAAATGAAGCAATATTAGAGATTCATATTGCAGGAGGAACCGGAACCAATTCATTAAATTTGGAAATGCCTCAATCACTGCCCGAAAGATATGAGCCGGCAAGTAAAAATATTGTGGCAGTGGCAGGATTGAATGCCGCTTTAAAAGACATGGGTACTGAAAGACAGAGGATGCTTTGGCTATTAGAAGAACAAAGGCTGGCTAAAAAGCTGGAGAAAGAATTAAGTCAAATTGACAGAGTGCAGATGTATTCTGTAAATAGTGAAAATAGAACCGGAATTGTAGCATTTAATATAGAGGGGTTGAATGCAGCAGATGTGGGAATGATTTTAGACGAAGACTATGATATCGCAGTGCGTACAGGATATCATTGTGCGCCACTGATACATAAATATCTAAAAGATGAGAGTTTTCATGGAGTAGTAAGAGCCAGTGTGGGAAGATACACCACAAAACAGGATGTGGAAACTTTGGTATGTGCGATAAGAGAAATAGCAGAGTGGTAATGGATAAATGGAACAAATAATTGGCAAAGGAGAAAAATAAATGGATTTAAAAGGGGTAGCGCTTCGTAATATTTATGAATTATGTAACGGGATGAATAACAACAGTGAAAGAGCAAAAAATTTCTATATCAACATTCCACATTATCAGAGACCGTACAAATGGGGAAGAGAACAAATTGTCAATTTATTTAGGGATTATATTAAAAATAAAAATAGTAGTGGAAATGAAGAATACTTTGTAGGTTCCGTTGTTGCGGTAAAAAAGGAAAATGGAGAATTTTATGGTATTATCGATGGACAGCAGAGACTGACAACAGTGTATTTATTAAATTTTGTCAGTTTTTTATTGCGCAGAGCGTATATCGAGGAGCTGTTATTGTCGAATAAAAATCATAAAATTGAAAGTCAGTTGAAAGAATTAGAAGAGTCCTATACCAGAATTTTGGCAAAGACAAAATGCGAAGAAATAAAAAATATGCGTAAGCACCTAATGGACAAAATTGATGAACTGAATGACGCCTGCCCTTTGGACAAAGAGAAGATAGAAAAAGAGATACTTTATATTTATTATAAGGGAATGTATCTTCCTGAAAAGAATTATAACGATAAAAATTATGAGAAAAATCATAAAGAAAAAATGAGAAAATTCTTTTGCAGTGAAGAATTAAATTTAACATATCAGAGAGAAAATTACACGAAAAAACTGAAAGAAGCAATGAGCAGTTTTTATATCAGATTATCGAATGCAGAAGGACCTGAGCTGAAAGAGATTTATACAAATGAAGATGAAACTCAAAAGAATGACAAGGTACTTGAGCAGTATGTAAATGCAATTAAATATATATACGAAGAAATAAAACATCAAATCATAAGTGAAGAAAACGCACTAAAAAAGTGTGAAACAATGTTACAGATTATCAGTGATATGATGAAGGCAATTAAGTTTTGCATTATTGTTACCGGAAATGAAAGTGATGCATATACATTGTTTGAAGTTTTGAATGACAGGGCTTTGGCAATAGAGGACTTGGATTTAATAAAAAATATGTTTTTCAAGGAATATTGTGTACATTCGATAAAAGATAGCGAAGAAGACAAGGATTACAATATCGAAAAACTAGACAGGATTTGGGGAGAAGATATATTTTCCTCTAATGTGGGTATAGAAAAAACGAAACTAATTGCATATCTGGGTACAACCTATCTGACAAGAGATGAGACGATTAATCCCAATGACGGTCCTAAATATAGAAATATTATTGAAGAAAAGTATATTAATGCGAGGTATATCAATCAAAATAAATCCTATGAATACATTAATATTTATAATGATTTTAGAGTGTTCCATATGGCAAAAATAATTGTAGATATGTTTGATATTAAATTCAGAAAGAATGGCAGAAATGACATGGCTATTAAAGCGGAGAGTGATATGAATAAGTCGATTACTTATAAGACGGTTCATCTTTTAAATGCTTTTCATATGGAAGGTGTACTTTCGGCTATCACAAATTTAATTATGAAACAGTTCATTTTTGAGAGCAGTGATTGTGGAAAAAGGGAGATTAATATCAGTGAATTTAGAGAGTTTGTAAAAAACGCTATTAATAAAAGCAGTGAGAAAGATGATACATATAGAAACATAACGAGATGTTCTTATAATCTTTGGGTGAGCGTTTTAAAATCAGATGGATATAAAATTCCAAGAAATATTGCGAAAAGAATGATAAAGAATAACTGTGAAAGGGATTCCTTATCACTTTTGGCAGAGGAACAGACAAGCCTAAATGAGCAGTTAGAAGGGTGGATGGAAAAATGGAACTATAAAGATGGTAAATTAGTCAAGGTAAAAATTCTGTTTATAGAGTTATTTAAGACGAAAAAAGAAAATAATAAAATTATATATAATTTAGTACAAAATCAGTTTGGAGAAAACTCAGAAATACATTTAGACCATTTGGAGGCGGATACAATTGATGAAAGCAATTCAGAAAAGTATTTTTATCCAAGTGATTTGAATGAAGATAGAAATAAATATGTGCAGCAACTTGGAAATTTTATGATTTTAGACAGCAGCGATAATAATGAAAAGAACAATAAACCATTGTTTAAGGCAATGAAATACTATGAAAATATGGCGGAACATTGGCTGATTCAGGAATTGAAAGAAATGCTGGAAGATGATTTATATTGTAAGGAAATAAAGATAAGGGATGAGGTGATAATGGTTCCTACAGAAAAGTTTTTTAATGAACGAAAAAGCAGAATCAAGAGATATTTTGGGGCAGTATTGAGCCGTGAAAATATAGAAGAGAAAGAAATAAAATTACAACACAGATGATTTAAATGTGAATAAAGTGTAAAGCTTTTATAAATTAAATGAATCGGGTTGACTTGCGACACCATGTCATATAAAATGCAGTATGACACGGTGTCATATTTTATTTATGTGAGAATGAATGGATATCATATGGAGAAAAATTACATATTTTAAATAGATATATGGCATTTAGCTGAGACAGATAATATGAAAGGATATAAGGTAATGACAAAATTTTTTGTTAAAAAGCCATTTTTTGTGGTTGTTGCAGTAATTATTATATTGCTTATCGGAGGTGTTAGTCTGACTAAAATGAACACAGATTTAATGCCGGATATGGAAGTTCCATATATGATGGTAATTACAACGGAACCTGGAGCTTCGCCGAAAAAGGTGGAAAATGATGTGACAAAGCCACTCGAAAGTTCTCTGGGAACAGTAAATGGAGTACAAAATATACAGAGCAGGTCAGCAGATAATTATAGTATGATTATGCTGGAGTTTGCAGATAATACAGATATGGATTCGGCATTGGTCAGAGTTTCAAAAATTGTGGATTCAGTTGATTTGCCGGACGAATGTGGAAAACCGAACATCATGGAAATCAGCATGGATATGATGGCAACCATGTATGTGGGAGTGGATTATAAGGGAAAAGATATTAAAGAACTCACGGATTTCACAAAAAACACATTGCAGCCATATTTGGAACGCCAGGAAGGGGTTGCAAGTATTACATCTATGGGGCTTACGACAGATTCTATAGAAGTAAAGCTCAATGAAGATAAGATTGATAAAATAAACAACAAAATCCTGAGTAAGACGAATGGGAAACTTTCCGATGCGCAAGACGAGATTGACGAGGCAGAAAAGAAAATTGAAGATGGCGAAAAACAATTGTCAGAACAAAAGACTGCCTTGGAGGGAAAGCAGGAAAGTACGAATAAAGAACTTGCAGATGCGCAGGTCAAGATAGCTCAGGCGCAGGCGTCAAAAGCAGCTTATGAGGCATCACTGAACAGCTTAAAAGCCAGCAAAAGTGCTTTAGAAGCAGAAAAGAAAGCATATAAGGATGCAAAGCTGGAAAATACATATAAAACAATCGATAAGATGTTTTCACAGTTCAAATCCCAGTTTGGAAATGTAGCGGAGCAGTCGGGTATAAAAGTACCGGGAAGTGTAGAGGAGGCTGTTGGAAATAAAAAGAATTTTAAAGCATTTATTTCCTGGCTGGAAAAGCTGGGTTATGGAGAACAGACAAAAGATTTAAGTTATGATTCTTTGAAACAGATTTACAATGCTGTAAAAGTAAGGCTTCCACAGATAGCTACAGAGCTGGGAAACTTAGAAATAGAAATAAAAGCAGCTTCCGCCATGTCAGAAGCGATATCAAAGCAGATGGAGGGGATGGATGAAAACCAGTCAAAGGCGATAGCAGGCGGCTATAGTGCGGCAGCAGGATTTGGTTCCGGTCAGGCACAGATGTCAGCGGCTCAGACGCAGATGGAATCTGCAAAAAGCGAGTTGAAGGAAGCAAAGAAAAAATTGAAAGATTCGAGAAAGGCTGCAGTTGAAAATTCAAATGTAAATGCATTATTAACGCTTGAGACGCTATCCAATCTTATTTACGCACAGAATTTTTCGATGCCGGTAGGTTATATTGATGACAGGAAAGATAATCAGTGGCTTGTAGATATCGGTGACAATTTTACGGATAAAAAGCAGTTAAGTAATATGGTATTGACTAAAATAGCAGGCGTCGGAAAAATAAAATTGTCGGATGTGGCAGATGTCACGATAGTAGACAATGCCGGAGAAAGTTATTCTAAAATCAATGGAAGGGCTGCCATACTTCTCGCCATTTATAAATCAAGTACATCAAATACGAGTGCGGTTTCTAATGGGGTTGATAAGGCTGCCAGTGAGTTAGAAGAAAAGTACAGTGGATTGTCCATTACTTCGTTGATGGACCAGAGTGATTATATTGATATGATTGTGAGTACGGTGTTAAGAAGTATGCTGTTGGGTGCAATTCTTGCGATTATTGTGTTGGCGCTATTTTTAAAAGATGTGAAACCGACATTAATTGTAGCATTCAGTATTCCATTTAGTGTTTTGTTTGCAATCATTATCATGTATTTTACGGGAATTACATTAAATGTTATGTCTTTGGCAGGACTCTGTCTTGGAATCGGTATGTTGGTAGATAATTCTATCGTAGTAATGGAGAATGTATACCGACTTAGAAGTTTGGGAATTTCGGCGCCAAGAGCAGCAGTTCAGGGAGCGAAGCAGGTTGCCGGACCGATTGTAGCTTCAACACTGACAACGATATGTGTATTTTTGCCTATGGTATATGTTACGGGAACAGTCAGTGATTTACTGATACCGTTTGCATTTACGATATCGTATGCTTTAATTGCCTCTTTAATCGTTGCATTGACAGTTGTACCGACGATAAGTGCTACTGTGCTGAAAAAAACGAAAACACATAAACATACATTTTTTGATAAGATAAAAGATAAATATGGACAATTGTTAGGAGTTTGTTTGCGGCATAAACTGGTTCCACTTTTGATTGCTATTCTGTTACTTGTTATTTGTGTCATTCAAGTATTTAGAATGGGGCTTGTTATGATGGATGATATGGAAAGCAACCAGGTTTCTGTGTCACTGAAATTGGAAGATGATGTGGAAAAGGAAGAGGCATATGCCACAGCGGACAAAGTTATGGAAGCAATTTTAAAAGTAGATGGAATCGATAAGGTTGGTGCGATGGATGGAAATGCCAGTGCCACATCATCTATGCTGGGAGGTTCTTCTGATAATTTTTCACAATTTAGCTTTAGTATTATAACAGACAAGGATATTACTACAACAAAACAGTTTAAAAAAATTATAAAAGAAATTGAGAATAACACAAAAGACATTGAATGTGAGGAAATTACTGTATCGTCATCAGCCCTTGGAGGGATGTCCGGCATGATGGGACAGGGATTAGAGGTCAATATCTATGGTGAAAATCAGGAAAAATTAATTGACATTAGTAAGGATGTCATGAAAATGATGCAGGATATTGAGGGTACTGAAAATGTAACAAATGGTCTGGATGATAAGAATAAGCAGATACATCTGGAAATTAATAAAAATAAAGCCGCTTCGATGGGATTGACCGTGGCACAGATTTATCAACAGATTTCTGAGAAAATTACAACGGATAAGAAAGCAATTTCCATTCGTGTTGATGACAAAGAAATGGATGTAAATCTTGTAAATGAAACGGATAAACCTGACTATGAGCATTTGATGAATACAGAAATTACAGCAACAACCAGAAATGATGAGGGACAGGAAGTAACAAAAAAATATAAATTGTCTAAATTTGCAAAAATGATTGAGGGTGAGAGCGTAGATAGTATTAACCGCGAAAATATGAGTAGATATATGTCTGTCACATCAGAGATAAAGGATGGATATAATGCGACGCTCTTATCGCGCGATTTGGAAAAACAGATTGATAAGTATGAAGCCCCAAGCGGATATTCTATTGAAATTCAAGGGGAATCGGCGCAGGTTATGGAAATGATTATACAAATGATTCTTGCACTTGCGTTAGGTTTTGTGCTCGTATATCTTGTCATGGTGGCACAGTTCCAGAGCCTGTTATCACCGTTTATTATTATCTTTACAGTACCATTGGCATTCACCGGAGGTATGATAGGTCTGATGCTGTTTGGACAGTCTATATCTGCAATGGCACTCATGGGATTCATGATTCTGATGGGAACAGTGGTTAACAACGGTATCGTATTTGTTGATTATGCAAATAAACTGCGAATACAGGGAGTAGAAAAGCGAACTGCATTGATTGCTACAGGAAAAACGAGAATGAGACCGATTTTAATGACAGCAATCACTACAATATTATCTATGAGTGTTATGGTATTTTCGCAGGATGCGGGAAATGCGATGCAGAAAGGTATGGCGATTGTCGTGAGCTTCGGCTTACTGTATGCAACGTTTATGACATTGTTTATTGTGCCTGTGCTATATGATATTTTATACAGAAGACAGCCAAAAGTAATCGATGTAGGAGAGGAAAATCTGGATGAAATTCCGGATGAGACATCAGATTTACTTGGTGAAATAGGGGAGGATAGCAGAGAGAAAAAATAATTAAAAAAGATAAAAGTATAGAGGTGATAAAATGCCAAAAGATACCTTTCACAGGTTAGCAGATGAAAAGAAACAAAGAATATTGCAGGCGGCATATGAGGAATTTTACAAAAATACATATAGTAAAGCTTCTATCAATCAGATTGTTAAAGATGCAGATATTCCAAGAGGAAGTTTTTATCAGTATTTTGATGACAAAAAAGATTTGTTTTTATATGTAATTGAGGAACATGTGAAAACTATTGCTAATGAATTTTCTTTAAAATTAGTCCGGTGTGACGGAGATATTTTTGAGTGCATAGATGATTGTATGAAAGAGTTTATAAATGGTTCTGTTCAAAATACCGGAATCTTGAAGATGGTATTTTCTGAACCTTGGATTTTTGAAATGATATGGAGTGAATCTATAAGACGTTCGAGAGAAGATTGTAATGAGATGACAGGAAAGTTAGTACAAAAAATCAATAGAGATAAACTCAATGTAGAGGATGAGGAGGAAATCTTTATCCTCTTAGGGATTATAGGGGCAATCATCCGGGATGTTCTGGATAAAATATTTTTGAGCAGTGACATTGCGGATAAAAAGAGATTGCAGAAAATATTTCATGCCAGAATACAGTCACTGAGACGGCATTATACAAAAATCTTTTGCTAATATGTAAAATACATAATAAATTTATTTAAAATAAATAGCATAGAAATTACATATAATGTATAATGGCAGAAGTAAATACAAGTTGCTAAAACAGCAGAAATAGTGAGAAAGGATGTGGAGATGGATTATATTATAGAAATTCTAAAAGTGATTTTTTTAGGAATTGTGGAGGGAATAACAGAATGGCTTCCTATCAGCAGTACAGGACATATGTTGCTTGTAGATGAATTTATTCATATGAATGTGAGTGATGAATTTAAAGAAATGTTTTTTGTTGTAATACAGTTAGGAGCGATTCTCGCCGTTGTCGTACTGTTTTGGAATAAAATGTGGCCGTTTAAGAGAAAAGAGTTAGCAGTTGGAGAAAATCCAAAAGGCACGATTCTTAGAAAAGATATATGGTCATTATGGTTTAAAGTTGTGGTGGCATGTATTCCGGGAGCAGCTGTTACGATTTTGTTTGATGATTTCATAGAAGAACATTTACATACACCAACAGTAATTGCTATTACACTTATTTTCTATGGTGTTGCTTTTATTATAGTAGAAAGATGGAACAAAAAAAGGACTCCGGAGGTAAAAACATTATCAGATATTACATATAAAACGGCATTTATCATTGGTCTGTTTCAGGTGTTATCTATTATTCCGGGAACGTCTCGTTCCGGTTCTACAATTATTGGAGCTTTACTTATCGGAGTGTCGAGAGTGGCAGCGGCAGAATTTACCTTTTTCCTTGCAGTGCCGGTTATGTTCGGATTGAGTGCATTAAAAATGTTAAAGTTTGGGTTTGCGTTTACGGGCACGGAGCTGAGTATACTTATTTGGGGAATGATTGTAGCTTTTGTTGTATCGCTTCTCGTTATTAAATTTCTGATGGGTTATATTAAAAAACATGATTTTCAGATTTTTGGATGGTATAGAATTATTTTGGGTGTGATTGTTTTAGTTTATTTTTTAGTTAGATAGGAAATAATAGGATTGAGAATGATAAAGGTGGGGGATGAAAAAATACAATCTTATGAAAAAAAGTGATGAAATCAGCAGTAATAATATAGATGATAAACGGATAGGGCGTAAGAGAAAAATTATCAGTATTATTGGGCTGCTTATATTTGTAATTCTGTCGGTTGCAATTGCAGTACCTGTAGCAAAATATTTTAATGAGCCGGAAATGTTCAGAGACTGGGTAGACAGTTTCGGTATGTGGGGCGGATTTGTATGTGTTGGCGCTATGGTATTGCAGATTATTATTGCCATTATACCGGGAGGTGCTTTAGAAATAGGAGCCGGATATGCGTTTGGAGCAATTCCGGCTACTATATTTTGTACGATTGGCTCTATTATAGGATGCGCAATTGTATTTTGGTTTGTGAGAGTGTTTGGCGTAAAGTTTGTGGAAGCATTTTTCCCAATAGAAAAAATACAGAATTTAAAGTTTCTTCAAAATGAAAAGAAGCGCAACATATTAGTATTTATAATTTTTTTAATTCCCGGAATGCCAAAAGATTTAATTTCATATTTTATGGGATTGACAAATATAAAATTGTCCGTGTGGCTTGTGATATCTACAGTTGCACGCTTTCCGGCGATACTTGTATCGGCTATGGGAGGACATGCTCTGGGGACGAAACAATATACAATGGCGGTGGTAGTTTTGGTTATTATCATGTTAATAAGTATGGCAGGAGCGCTTGTATACAAAAAAATAACAATGACAAGAAATGAAGAATAGTGTCATTTTTTTATCATAGTAGCTATTTTTTAGCGTTGGATAAAAAAAACTTGTTTTCTATTGTTTCTTTTTTGGATTTTTTTGTGCATTTCATAAAAACGTTTCAAACTTTTAGGTTTTCTCTTTTAACCTTTGGTAAAAAGTGCTAAGATATAAAGGATTTTAGAACATTTTTTGTTAAATTTTGAGGAGGGAACGATGAAATTAAGTGGTTTTATCAACAAAAAATCAATAACACGGCGCGTTTGGAGCGTAGTGTTGACCATCATTATGGTTTTTAACCTAATGTGTGGTTATGTAGCAGTTGGGGATAATAGTAAAACTGTTGACGCAGCAGTAATTACACCTCAATACCGTAATGTTATGTATTACGGTGAATGGTCTATTTATGCAGGACAGAAGAATTTTACGCCGAATAAGATTCCGGGAAATTACATGACACATTTAAATTTTGCATTTTTAGATGTGGATGAAAACGGTAACGTAATTTCCTGCGACTCATGGGCGGATGTTCAGAATCCAAATGTAGGATATACAGCACAGTCAGATGACCCATGGGCGGGCGTAATACCGGCAATGATTCAGCTGAGAAATGAATATCCGAATATGAAAATCGGATTTTCCGTAGGAGGATGGACACGTTCCGGTGATTTTCCAAAAGTTGCGGCATCTGCAGCAACCAGAAAGAATTTCGCAGAAAATATTGCAAAAACAGCACATTTATATGGATATGATTTTGTAGATATTGACTGGGAATATCCGACAGCAGACAGGGATCCTGATCCGGAAGGAAACGGTGTAACAGTGGATAAGGGCTGCAAAGGTTCAGCAGCAGATAAGCAGAATTTCACTTTATTAATGCAGGATTTAAGAGCAGCATTAGATAAATATGACAAGATTGATAATAAGCATTATGAATTATCTGTAGCAATGTCAGCATCACCAAAAATGATGGAGCAGATTGAATACGATAAAGTATTAAAGATTGTAGATTTTGCTAATATGATGACATACGATTTACAAGGTGCATGGAGTGCATATACAGGACATCAGACAGCGTTATATACAAATGAAGCGTACGACCATACGTCACAGCCGGATTGCCAGTTTTCGGTAGATGCATGTATTAAGTATCTTTATAATACATATGGCAATACGATTGATGCTTCAAAAATCGTCGTAGGTATCGCACCATACACAAGAGGATGGGCAGGTGTAAAAAATGACGGTCGTGATCCG
Source organism: uncultured Eubacterium sp. (assembly GCF_937958975.1). Lineage (GTDB taxonomy): Bacteria > Bacillota > Clostridia > Lachnospirales > Lachnospiraceae > Eubacterium_G. The sequence goes on from NZ_CALGRE010000015.1 coordinate 43,297, forward strand.
AAAAATCCGGGTCTGTTTGCGACAGCTACACCGAACAGTGTTAAGGCAGCTGACGGAACGACAAGTGGTACTTTCGCATACAGTGATATTGGAACTCTTATAAATCAGTACGGATTAAAAGAATATTATGATGAAACAGCAGAAGCTGCTTACTATTACAGTGACAGCACAGGATATTTCTTTACCTGTGATAACGCAAGGTCGGTAACAGCAAAGGCAAAATATGTAAGAAATGAAACAGGATATAAAAATCCATTTAACAAGCCTCTTGGTGGACTTATTTCATGGATGGCATCTCTTGATGCAGCCGGTGAGGTTACCAAAACAAGTCATGATGCATTGTTTGGTTCAGGCTCCCAGCTTAAGGCGCAGGAAATTAAATTTCCGGAAATGGAGAATCTTGCAACAACAGTGACAGCATCGGGAGACAAATATACAATTACAATCAAGAACAATAACAAAGTTACAACTCCGGAGAAGCAGGGAACGCTTCATCAGGGAGCAGAAGCAAATATTCTTTATTATGCAGAGAAGTTTGCGGGTTCAGCAACTTATCCGACGTATTATATTAAGACAGCAAACGGAGCTTCACTTTCAGGTTCTGCGTGGGAAGCAGGTGGAACAATCGGAAAGTCAGGTGATTATACAACAGTTTCAATGACGTCATGGCCATATCGTTTAGAGCCGGGAGAGACAGCAACATTGACACTGACGGATTCTACCGGTAAGGCAGATGCTTCTAATATTGTTGAAGTTGGAATGACAAGAAAAGCTAATGCAAATGCGGCAGAATTTGGCTGGACGAGTCTGGTTGGAAAATCAACACAGCCTTCAACAACTCAGTCAGGCGGACAGCAGACGACAACAAAAACGCAGCAGCCTGCAACAACTCAGTCAGGTGGACAGCAGACAACAACAAAAGCACAGACGGCTACAGGAAATTATCCGGAATGGTCTGCTCAGAATGTTTCATATAAAGTTGGTGATTTAGTACAGTATCAGAATAAGGTATTTGAGTGTATTATTCCTCATACATCGCATGACGGATGGCCACCAATTGGTGGAGGAGCTACTCTTTGGAAAGAGAGAACAGATTTAGTTGCAGGAAGTTCCGAAAGACCGTCCGGCGGTGAAGAAGAAACGGATAATAATTATACAGTAAATGGAGTTTTACCACAGCATACAGTAACAGGTTATTGGCATAACTTCTCCAATGGTTCTACAAACCTGAAGTTGGCAGAGGTTCCGACATACTATGATGTTATTTGCGTAGCATTTACAGGAAACACAGCAACTCCGGGAGAAGCAACTTTTGGTGTAAGTGAAGATTTACAGAAATCCATTGGATACACAGATGCACAGTTTATTCAGGATGTGAAGACATTAAAGGCAAGAAATCAGCATGTATTGATTTCTGTTGGCGGAGCAGAAGGAAGAATTGAAATTAATAGTAATGAAGCAGCAGACAAGTTTGCAGAGAGCATGATTGCTATTATTGAAAAGTTTGGATTCGAAGGTGTTGACATTGACCTTGAAGGTGCAGCAGTATCTGGAACAAACTACATTGCAAGTGCACTTAGAAAAATGCGTAATCATTTTGGTGAGAACTTCATTATCACTATGGCTCCGGAAACAGCATATATGACTCCGGGTGGAGCAGGATTCTCTTCATATTATTGGAATCTTGCAATCTCTATTAAGGATATTTTGACAACAGTACATACACAGTTTTATAATTCCGGTGGAATGAACGGATATGGCGGAGGAGTAGCAAATCCAGGAAATGCATCATTCCCGGCAAATCTGTCTACACTTTATATTGAAAGCGGATTGAGACCGGATCAGGTGGCAATCGGCGTGCCAAGCAGCCAACCGGCAGCAACATCAGGACAGATAACACCGGCACAGGCAGTTACAGCATTTAATGCGATGGTTTATGGTACTTCAGCAGATGGATTTACACCACCAAAAGCATATCCTACATTCAGAGGCTTGATGACCTGGTCTATCAACTGGGATGCAAAACAGGATTATGCATGGGCAAAAGCAGCAAAAGCAGCTATCAATGCAGCACCGGTTACAGAACAGCCAACAAATAAACCGGATGTACCAACAAAAGAAGAGACAACAACTACAAAAACTCAGGTTGGTGGCAAACAGCCAATCGAAGTTATTGGATTAACGACAACTGCGCAGGAAGGACCGGCAGTGACATTTGCATGGGGACAGACAGAAGAGCAGATGGCTTTGGGTCAGTCTTACAATGTTTACATTGATGGAAAATTCCATGCAAACTATACAGCAGCAACACAGGTTACATATACATTTGCAACAAATGGAACACATACAATTAAGGTTACAGCAGCTTTAGATGGAAAAGAAACAGCAGGTGCAAGTCTTTCTGTAAATGTTACAGGAGCATCGGGAAGTGTTGAGACAACAAGTGAGAAGAAGGAAGAAGAACAGACAACAAAGAAACAGACAACATCCTCTACAACAGGGCTTTCTTCAAGACTTATGATTGGTTACTATCATACATGGAGTAATGATGGAAATCCATTTATCAAATTGCGTGATGTTGACAGCAACTGGGATGTTATTAATATTTCATTTGCTGAACCGGTAAGTGCAGGAAGTACAGACGGTAAAATGAAGTTTAACATATCAGGACTTTCCTCAAGCTATACAAAGGATGACTTTAAGAAAGATGTCAAAGATTTACAGGCTAAGGGCAAGAAGATTGTTCTTTCTATCGGTGGATATGAAGGATACTTCTCATTGGATTCTACAGCAGCAATCAATCAGTTTGTAAGTGATATCAAAGGATTTGTTGATGAATACGGTTTCGATGGTATTGATATTGATTTAGAGCAGTCATCTGTAAACTTTAATCAGGGAAATGATACAGATATTAGAACAATCAAGTCACCTAGACTTGCAAATATGGTTTCAGCAATCAGAACAATTGTAAATAGTTATGGAGATGATTTCATCCTCTCATGGGCACCTGAGACATTCTATGTACAGATGGGTTATACATACTATGCAGGAATTAATCAGTATTGTGATGCCAGAGCAGGTTCATATCTTCCAATGATTAATGCACTCAGAAAAGAGACATCATATGTACATGTTCAGTTATATAACTCAAGTCCAGTTACTGCACCGGATGGAGTATCCTATAATATGGGAACAAAAGAAGGCGTTGTTGCAATGTGTAAGATGCTTTTGGAAGGATTCCACGTTGGAGCAGGCGTAGGTGTAGCAAAGAGTGATGCAACATATTTTGCACCTCTTAGACCGGACCAGGTAGTAATTGGTGTTCCATCATCTTCAAGTGCAGCCGGAAGTGGTCAGCTTTCAAATGCAAACTTACAGGCAGCATTCTCAGAATTAGAAGCAGCATATCCTGGAATCAGAGGTATCATGTCATGGTCAATTAACTGGGATTCAGTTCAGAATGGTAATTCATTTGTAAGAGAAAACCAGGCATACTTATCTACATTGAGAAATGATGAAGAAGAGACAACACAAAAGGAACCTGAAGAAGAAACGACTACTGCACCAGATAGTAAAACAATTACTATTAGTGATAAGGTAAAAATCGAAGGTTATCAGATGAGTACAACATTAGGTGGAAGCAGAGTTGTTGGTTCCGTAGAACCTACAATAAACAACAAGAATGTAACTAAGTGGGGATTCATCTATGCAGTGGATAGTATGAATGGTAAATCACTGGGTGTTACAGATGCGGATATGTATGTTGGAACAACGAATAAATATATTGTATCAATGGATTCTACACCGGTTGGAACGAGCGATACAGCATTAGGAAATTCTCAGACAGCTACATATTTTGTAAGAACAACGCTGTTTGCTACAAACACAGCAGTTGAATATTCAACAAAATATAAAGTAAGAGCATATGCTTTACTTGAGGATGGAAGCTATGTATACAGTAATGTACGTTCATACTCTGTATATGATATTTGTGATAACTTATATCAGAATAGAAAGATGAATACAAGTTCAGCACATGACTATCTGTATAACAAAGTTTTGAAAGTTGTAAATCCTTCATATAAGGAAGTAGATTATAACTGGAGCAGTATTATTGTAAAATAATGAATATAAAATAATAGAAAGAAGGTACTTCGATACGGAGTATCTTCTTTTTTTTGTAGCAAAAGCCTGGCAAATAATATTGTGCTTGCACAAAATATCATTTGCCGGGCGTAAGAACAACGAAAAGCTGTGCTTCGAGATGTTGGCTTGCGTAATTGAGTAAGGAGTCAGCCTACTCGATTATAAGCGACAAGGAAAACAAATTTGCGTGTTTTAAGAAAAATTATACACATGTAAAAAAATCATTTACAAGTATGGAAAAAGTGTTATAATACAGATGGATAAAAAACAGACAAATGTATAAAAAAAGGAGGCGCAATATGGCAAATTCAAATATCACAAAAAAAGCCTTGGCAGAGAGCTTAAAGGAGTTAGGTACAATAAAAATTCTGGACAAAATAACGGTGGCGGATATCACAGAACATTGTGGGGTAAACCGTCAGACTTTTTATTATCATTTTAATGATAAGTATGAGTTGCTGGCATGGATTTACACACAGGAGTTAGTTATTCCATTGACAAAAGATTTAACATTTGATAACTGGGGAGAAAAAATTGTTGAGTTGTTTGTTTACATGAAAGAACGAAAACAGTTTTTTATGAATACAATAAAGTCGTCTAATGATTTCTTCTCAGAATATTTGCAAAAAATATTTATGGAATTGTTTAACAAGGCAATCAAAGATTTAAATTTGTATAATCATTTAGAAGAAAAAATGAGAGATGTCTATGCACGTTTTTTTGCGTATGGGTTAACCGGAGTGATTGTTGACTGGGCACTTAAAGGCATGAAAGAGGATGAAGCGGAACTGGCAAGATTGCTTCAAAATATGTCCCTAAGTACAGAGCGAATTGGACATGAGTTATATTTGTACCATAAAAGTGAAGGTAAGAAATAAAACACAAGTAAAAATTTTGGACAAAGTTTTTAAAATATACAAATTAAGACTGGTGTAAAAAAAATAAGTGAATGTATAAAATTGTATAATGATTTTTGAAATTATAATTGTATACTGTATTGTAGAATTTTATAAAGGAGTGAAGTTTGTTATGAAGAATTACGTTCAAAAAGGAATTAGTTTAACATTAGTAGCATCAATGACGATATGGTGTCTGAGCGGATGTGGAAATGTCCATGATACAGATATAAGCAGTAAAATAGATAAAGCTCAGGAGAACACAAATAGTGCAAGTGTAGAAGCATTACTTACAAGTAAGCTTGGAGAGGCGAAAGATATTGACAAAAAAGAAACTGTATATGTGGAAATGAATGCGGATGGTTCCGTTTCCAAAACAACAGTGAGTAATGTGCTAAAAGTGTCGGGAAAAAATAATATCAGCGATGTTTCGAATTTAAATGATATTATTAATATCAGTGGAGATGAGTTATTCGCCAAAGGAGACGATGGAAAGTTGATTTGGGAAAATAAAGGTGAAGACATTTCTTACCAAGGGACGACAACACAGACAGCACCGATAGACATTGATATTACATACTATTTAGATGGGAAACAAATTTCTGCTGAGGAGCTGGCAGGAAAAAGCGGCAAAGTAAAAATTGTTTATAATTATAAAAATAACACAACAGGCAGTGACAGTTTTGTACCGTTTCTTGCGTTAACAGGAATGGTTTTGAACAGTGATTTTTCAAATGTTACAGTTGACAATGGAAAATTAGTAGAATATAACGATTCCAATATTGTCATTGGTTATGCAGTACCGGGCTTTAAAGATGAGTTGATGGAAACAATCGATAAAGCAGATGAGTATATTGGAGATATTGATATTCCGGAATGTGTAACAGTTACTGCGGATGTAAAGAATTTCTCGATGGATATGACCCTCACAGCAGTAACATCAAAATTAGGGGACATGGATTTAGAAAATACATTAGATTTCTCTGATGTGGACGAGAAAATGAAAGAATTATCAGATGGTGCTGATAAACTTGCAGATGGAGCAGGAGAATTAAATAATGGAGTGGGGCAATTAAAAGATGGTTCGTCTAAGATAAATAATGGCGCTGCTGATTTGGCTAAGTATACAGGAATTTTATCGGCAGGAACTACAGAATTGCTGGATAAATATTCTGTATTTAATAAGGCTCTTCTTGAAGGAGTTGCTTCCGCAGACAGTGGAGCTAAAAAAGTTTATAAGGGAACGAAAGATTTAAAATCAGGTGCAAAGTCATTGGATGATGGCGCAAAAAAATTGAACAGTGGAGCTAAAACGTTAGACACCGGTGCAAAGAAGTTAGATGATGCAGCAAAAAAACTGGATAATGGAGCAGGAGACTTATCGGCCGGATTATCCACTGCAAAAGCAGCCTTTGAAGATACGAAAAAGGATGATGGTACAGTAACACCAGGATTGAACAGCGGTTCTAAAGCTCTTGCAGCCGGAGCCAAAGAAGCAAATGCCGGAGTGAAAGAATTGGCATCAACTTTACAGGGAACACCGAGTTCTATACAGAAACAGATAGATGGAATAATCACACAGCTTGGTACGGCTACAGGGGGAATGATAGGAAGCGAAGCGGCATTAAATCAGGTGGTAGAAGGGATTAATGGCGCAGTAAAACAGGGGATGGATTTAAACACTGTTTTACAGGCGAAAGGGCTTGATATCACAACCTATTATACATTGCTTCAGGCTTATTACAGCGTTCAAACGTTAGAAAGTGTAAAGAGTACATTTGAGTCCCAGATACAGGCAAAGGCGGCAGAGATACAAAAATTGCTTTCAGGAATGAGTGTCCTGGAAACGGGAGCAGGTCAGATTAGTAATGGAATATCTACATTGTATGCGGGAATTAATCAATTGAATACGGGTGCTGCCACCCTTGCAGGAGGAACATCGCAACTCAAAGATGGAACCGGAGAATTAACGGGAGGAACAAAAAATCTTGCAGTTGGAACAAAAGATTTGTCAGCAGGAGCAAAGAAATTAAAAGATGGCACAGGAGCCCTGAATACAGGTATGAAACAATTATCCGACGGTACAGGGGAAATGAAATCTAAATTAGGTGCGGCAAGTCCACAGATTAAAGAGGGTATTGGTACGGTAAATTCCGGTGCGGTTCAGATTGGCAGCGGTGCAAACACTTTATCAGACGGTGCTAAAACACTTGCCAATGGTATTGTTACATTAGCTGATGGGACGCAGGAGCTTAAGAGTGGAGCAATCAAGTTAAATGATGAAGGAATCAGTAAAATCACAAGCATTTTTGGTAAAGAGGCAAAGGATGCAATTCATTCAATCGAGGATATTTTAAATGCCGGAAAGAAATATAAGTCATTTACAGGTATTAACAGTGATATGAGTGGAGATGTGAAATTTGTATTTAAGACGGCGGAGATTAAAGCAGACAAGTAAAGGAGCTGATAAGATATGAAGAAATTTGGACAGTATATTGTAAAAGCCAGACATGCCATATTGATTATTGGAATACTTTTACTGATACCGGCTGCGATTGGCTATTTTAATACGAGAGTTAATTACGACCTCTTGTACTACCTGCCTGATGGAATTGATACGATGGAAGGTCAGGATATTCTGATGGATGAGTTTCACTCAGGAGCCTTTGGAATTGTTATGGTAGATAAAATGAGTGATAGTGATGTTTCTAAACTGAAAGCAAAAATGGAGAATGTAAACCATGTAAGCAAGGTATTGTGGTATGATACGTTTGCGGATTTGGGAATGCCGAAGTCCATGTTGCCAAGTGAAGTTTATGATGCATTCAATAAAAACACATCTACGATTATGCTTGTAATTTTTGATGACACAAGTTCCGGTGATGGAACAATGAAAGCCATAAATGAAATTAGAGATGTCACAAAACATCAGTGTATGATTAGTGGAATTTCTGCGATTGTTACGGATACAAAGGATTTGTCGGAACATGAGACACCGATTTATGTGTGCATTGCGGTAGCTTTATCGGTTATTATTCTTTCCCTATTAATGGATTCATTTATGATTCCAATATTCTTCCTTTTAAGCATAGGAATGGCCATTGTGTATAATTTGGGAAGTAATTTTGTAATGGGCGAAATTTCTTATATTACAAAAGCTTTAGCGGCAGTGCTTCAGCTTGGTGTGACTATGGATTATTCTATTTTCCTATGGCATAGTTATGAAGAACACTTAGAAAAGACAGGTGGCGATAATAAAAAAGCGATGTCAAATGCCATTACAGCAACGATATCTTCTGTAGTCGGCAGCTCGATTACAACAGTGGCAGGATTCATTGCACTTTGTTTTATGAGTTTTACATTAGGACTAGATTTAGGAATTGTTATGGCGAAAGGAGTTATTCTCGGAGTTATATCATGTGTGACAATATTGCCTTCATTTATACTTGTGTTTGATAAAATCATAAACAAAACAAAACATAGACAAATTTTGCCGGATTTCAATAAAGTGCCGGGGTTTATATCAAAACATTATAAAATATTTGTAGCTTTATTTATTTTACTTTTAGTGCCTGCAATATATGGGCAGTCAAATGCGAAAGTATATTATGACCTTTCTCTAAGTCTTCCGGATAGTTTAGAGAGTGTGGCAGCACAAAATAAATTGTCAGAGGATTACGATTTAGGGTCGGCAAATATTATACTCTTAAGTACAAAGACACCATCAAAGAATGTTTCAGCCCTGTTAGACGAGGTGAAAAAAGTTGATGGTGTACAGATGGCATTAGGTATGGAAAGTGTGTTGGATGGCTCTGTACCCGATGCGTTTATTCCTGAAAAATTAACAAAAGAATTGCAGAGTGATGACCATGAAATGTTGATATTTATGTCCGCATATAAAACCGGTTCGGATGCGGCAAATGCCCAGTGCAATGCTGTCGAAAAAATTATCAAAAAATATGATGACACAGGTATGCTGGTCGGAGAGGCTGCGTGTACAAGAGACCTAATTAAAATTACAAATAAAGATTTTGCAACAGTAAGTTTTGTATCCATATTTTTAATCTTTATTATTGTAGCGTTGGTGTTCAAGTCTATAACTCTTCCAGTTATACTTGTTTCCGTAATTGAATTTGCTATTTTTATTAATATGGGTATTCCATATTATACAGGTACGGTTCTTCCGTTTATTGCATCCATTGTTATTGGAACAATTCAGTTGGGCGCTACTGTAGACTATGCAATTTTAATGACAAACAGATATAAGCTGGAGCGTTCTTGTGGTAAAGACAGAAAAGTAGCAGCCGGTGATGCTTTGAAAGCAACGATGAAGTCAGTTATCGTTAGTGCATGTACGTTTTTTGGAGCTACGTTTGGTGTAGGAGTTTATTCCAGTATAGATATGATTAGTTCGCTCTGTCTTTTAATGGCAAGAGGAGCTATTGTAAGTATGATTTGCGTAATATGTATTTTGCCGGCAATGTTTATTATATTTGATAAATTAATTGTAAAAGGCAGTTACAAATTTTTAAATTAGATAATAAAGGGCATCGAAACAATTTGTTAAAAATCACGTCGATTGCCCTTTTTTGTTACCTAAAATATGAATCTGTGATATAATAAATAAAAAGGACAGGAGGGCGGTACTATGAGACAGATTATTATAGCGATAGGACGTGAATTTGGAAGTGGCGGTCATGTAATTGCAAAACGTTTGGCAGAATACTATAATATTCCGTTGTATCATAAGGAAATGCTGGATGAGTTGGCAAAAGACGGTGCATATAGCAAAGAAGTGTTGGAAAGATTTGATGAGAGACCGGTTAATTTGAGTTTTATTCCGATACCGATTGCAGGAAATACGATGTCATTAGAGCAGGAAATAGCAATAAAACAGTTTAATTTTTTAAGAAAAAAAGCGGATGAGGAGAAGGAGTCTTTTGTCGTCATTGGAAGATGTGCAGACGAAATATTGGCAGACAATCCTAACCTTGTGAGAGTCTTTATTATGGGAGATAAAGAAAGCAAAACAAAAAGGGTTATGGAGCGGGAAGGTATCACTCAGAAGCAGGCAGAAAATAAAATGAAAAAAATGGATAAGATGAGAAAGACTTACCATAATTTTTATTGTGAAAACAAATGGGGTGATTCCAGAGGATATGATATTTGTATCAATACAGGAAAAATAGATTTTGAGACGGCACAAAAAATGATACAGAGTTATGTGGGCGGATTACATTAATTAAAAAGTATTTTAAGCAATTAGGACAAAGTTAAGTTCTAATTGCTTTTTTTTACGATGTTATATTATAATAGACATAATCGTATCACAGTTGTAGTCTACCTTGTATATGTACATAGTTCACTTAAGAGACAAAGTGCTTAAAATTTTAGAATGAGGAGAATAGTGTCGTGAAAAATAAAGGTAAGCTGGCATTTATAGTAGCCGTTTCTATGGGGATAATGTCATTGGATTTCGATTATACAGCAATAGCCGATGATAGTTTTGTTAACCAAAATGAATATCAAAGTGAAATTCAGGATAACAAAGATAAAGATACAGATATTTCAGACATGGATATGGAATTAGTGACAGAGGAATATGTCTATACAGGAAAGAAATGTGAACCGGAAGTTATTGTAAATCATGGTGACAGTGTTTTGACTCAAAATGTGGATTATGTGTTAGAATATGGTCATAATACAAATGCGGGAATGGCATCTGTTATTGTTAAAGGGATAGGCAGTTATAGTGGAGAGAAAACTTTAGAGTTTGAAATTTCACCTAAAAAACTGACGGATAAGGATGTTAGTGTAGATGATTCACAGGTAAAGACGCAGTATGAATTTATCGGAAAAGATATTACGCCAATTATTAAGCTGAAATATAATGGTATGAATTTAAATACAATGGCTGATTTTACAGTTGTATATGAAAATAATTTTTATCCGGGAACTGCGGTAATTCGGATTGAGGGATTAGATAATTATAGCGGAGTTATAGAAAAAAGATTTAATATCGTTAAAAAAGCAATTGCAAATGTAACTATCAGAATCGGTTTTGAAAATAAAACATTGTATGTCAATGTGAATAATGGAAGCCGTTCAATGACGCGTGGAAAAGATTATGATTACACTGTTTATACGGATACAAAAGGGAATATTACAATTACGCTGAAAGGACAGGGAACAGAGTATACGGGAACGACAATCAGAACAATTAAAGCCGAAGAAAATCCAAACAGACCGATACCAACTACCGCACCTAGCGTACAAAAAGTGAAAATCCAAAAGATTAAAAATATAAAAGGAAAGAAAATAAAACTTTCGTGGAAGCGTATATCAAAAGTGACGGGATATCAAGTGAGGTATGCAAAGAATAAAAAAGCAATTACAAAGGCAAAAATAAGAAAGATTAAGAAAAATACTGCAAAATATACAACTGCGAAACTAAAGAAAAATAAAAAATATTATATTCAAGTAAGGGCATATAAATTTTTTAATGGAAATACATATTTTGGAAAATGGAGCAAAGTAAAAAGTGTTAAAATTATTAAGTAAAGTATCATTAAGGAGGTAATATTATGGGTGAATTGACTTTTAAAGGATTGAAGGTAGAGGAAATAGACCTTACAAATAAACTTGAGGGGCAGGTAAAGCTGGATATTGAACAGAGGGCGGCATTTAATGTGAAATATACCAATGACAATTTACATTGTGCGGCAAATCTTACAATTGATATGATGGAAAAGACTGCGCCAATGGATTTTAATTTTAAAATAAGTGCGACAGCGTTTTTGGACTGTGAGCCGGGGATGGATAAAAAAGAGATTCATAAAAAAGCATATGATGAGATTTATCCTCATGTAAGAGCATTAATAACAACGATTATGGTAAATGCAGGACTTCCGCCAATCGTGATTCCGAAGGTGAGAATGGACGATACGAACATCAAAGTCGCAGGGGAAAACAAGCCGGATAACAACCAATTTTATAGTTAAAATATTGTATAAAAATATTTTTATTGTTTTTTGAAGAATTGTGTTATTTGTTCTAAGAGCAAGAAAAACAAAAATAGTGCATAAATAACAAAAAAGCAAGCTAAAACCAGGAATATTAAATTGAATATTGTGCAAAAATCACAAAAAAAATAAATGCAAAAGTGCAATCTTGCAAAAAATGTTTTTAATTTTTAAACTATAAGTGTATTAGATTTTTAGGTAACATAATAATCTAAACCCTTTCAATTTTGTGGCATCTTAGAGTAATCTGAGATGCCATTCCTGTTTTTATAGAATATGAAACGAATCAAGCGTTTTATATTCGTATTTTGTCAGTTCCTTGAAGGGGTGTGTTTTGTAAAAAAATCCATGTAAAAAAATAGTGAGGGGTGTAAAGAACGGTTAGTACCTTGACTAATAGCCGAAATCATGATATTTGTGATAAAAAGTGTCAGTATTTGGGGGGATTAGTGTTGACTAAGGCTGGTATTTAGTGGTATTATGTAAAGAAATTGGGTTAAATTTGTAACGATTTCATTATATATATAAAGAGGTTAATTATTATGAAGAAATTAGTTTTAGTGACATCTCCACCTGCATGTGGAAAAACATTTGTAACAAAGAAACTGGCAAAGGCGATTCCAAACTGTGTATATCTTGATAAAGATTCATTGATTGTATTATCAAAACAGATTTTTGTCGTTGCAAATGAAGAGTATAACAGAAGTTCGGATTTCTTTGAAGAGGAGATTAGAGATTACGAATACGATTGTATTATGGAAATTGCGATGGAAGCTTTAGAATATAATGACACAGTATTTATCAATGCACCTTATACCAGAGAAGTGAGAACTCCGGGTTATATGGAGAATTTAAGACAGCAGCTTTTAGAGAAAAAGGGTGCTGAGCTGGTAGTTGTGTGGGTACAGTGCGATGTAGAAGTGTGCAGACAGCGTATGATTGCAAGAAACTCAGACAGAGATACATGGAAGTTAGATAATTGGGATGAATATGTTAAAAAATTAGATTTTTCTGTACCGGAAGGCATTAAGAATATTTTCTTATTTGATAATTCATCTGACAATTCATTTAAGACATCTATCGGTAAAGCGGTAAAATATTTTGAAGAATTAAAATAAAAAGTGCTGCAGGAACATAAGTTTTTGTGAATGACATGGAATAATATATCGTGTGTGGAGTTTCCGCACACGATTCTTTGTATTTAGCATAGCAGTGTACTTGCGAAAGTATATGAAAAGAATTATAATAAAAATGGCATTTTGCCAATAACATCAAACAGGAGAGAAAAAATGACAAAGGTTAGAACAAGATTTGCACCGAGTCCTACAGGAAGAATGCATGTAGGAAATTTGAGAACTGCGCTTTATGAATTTTTAATTGCGAAGCATGCAGGTGGAGATTTTATTTTGAGAATAGAGGATACAGACAGAGAACGTTATGTGGAAGGCGCTGTTGATATCATATATAGAACATTAGAGCAGACGGGTCTGGTACATGATGAGGGACCGGATAAGGATAAAGGATATGGTCCGTATGTACAGAGTGAACGTCAGGCATCAGGAGTATATTTAGAGTATGCGAAGAAATTGATTGAGACAGGAAATGCTTATTACTGTTTTTGTGATAAAGAAAGATTGGAGTCATTAAAAACTTCTGTTGGTGAGGATGGAAAAGAAATTACGGTTTATGATAAGCATTGTCTGAATCTTTCAAAGGAAGAAATACAGGCGAATCTTGATGCGGGTAAGCCATACGTTATCCGGATAAATATGCCTACAGAGGGAACTACAACGTTTTTTGATGAGTTGTATGGAGAGATTACAGTAGAGAATAAAGAATTAGATGATATGATTTTAATTAAATCAGATGGCTATCCGACGTATAATTTTGCGAATGTTGTGGATGACCATTTGCAGGAGATTACACATGTTGTAAGGGGAAATGAATATATTTCCTCGTCTCCAAAATATCAGAGATTATATGAGGCTTTTGGCTGGGAGGCTCCAAAGTATGTTCATCTTCCGCTTATTACGGATGAGGAGCATAAAAAACTGAGTAAGCGTTCCGGACATTCGTCATATGAAGATTTGATTGAGCAGGGATTTTTGTCTGAGGCAATTGTAAACTATATTGCACTTCTAGGATGGAGCCCTGAGGATAATACAGAAATCTTTTCTTTAAATGAACTGATACAGAATTTTGATTATCATAAAGTGAATAAGAGTCCGTCTGTGTTTGATATCCAGAAATTAAAATGGATGAACGGAGAATATATTAAGGCAATGGATAATGATAAGTTCTATGAAATTGCAATGCCATATGTCAAAAAGGCGATTACAAAAGATTTAGATTTAGAAAAGATTTTGGATATGGTTAAGACACGAATCGAAATTCTTCCGGAGATTGTTGATATGGTCGACTTTTTTGAGGAACTTCCGGAATATAATCCTGAGATGTATACACATAAAAAGATGAAAACAAATTCAGAAAATTCACTGGAAGTTTTGACAGAACTGCTTCCAATATTAGAGAAGACGGATGACTATTCAGCAGACGGATTACATGATGTTGTATTTGAGTATATCGCGCAGAAAGGATGTAAAAATGGACAGGCTTTATGGCCTCTTAGAACAGCTGTTTCAGGAAAGCAGATGACACCGGCAGGCGCATTTGAAATTATGGAGATTATCGGAAAAGTAGAATCAATTTTAAGAATAAAAAAAGGAATTGAACTGTTATCTAAGTAGAGGAATTGAATGACCGGAATGCGGCTAATGCTGTTTCCGGTCATTGACTATTATCTGAGTAAAATATATAATCAAATCCGGAGAGAACACAACCGGAAAGGTTGTTATGTTGAATCAGTCACAAATCGAGGCAATCAGCCATAAGGAGGGACCGGCCATTGTTCTTGCAGGTCCCGGGTCTGGAAAGACTACAGTTGTTACCCATAGAATTAAAAATTTAATAGAAAAAGGTGTTTCCCCTGAGAAAATTATGGTAGTTACATTTACGAAGGCGGCGGCAGTACATATGCAAAAGAAATTCTTTGGTATAATGAGCGGAGAAAACCGGGTAAAAGGAAACTATCCGGTTACTTTTGGAACTTTTCATAGTGTATATTTTAGGATTTTGAAATTGTCCTATGGATATCGGGGGCAAGATATTATAACGTCCAATATACAAAAAGATATAATCAGAGAAATTATATTGAGAAAAAGAATAGAGACAGGAAATATTGTCGAGTTTATACAAAGTATTTTAGGGGAAATCAGTTGTGTCAAGGGAAACATGATACAATTACGGGATTATGCACCAAAATGCTGCAAATGGGAAGTTTTTTCCGATATTTTTATTGAATATGAAAGGGAACTTAAAGCGGAACAAAAGCTTGATTTTGATGACATAATTTTAAGATGCTATGAGCTTTTTTGTGAGAAACCCGAAGTTTTAAGAAAGTGGCAGGAAATATTTGAGTATATATTGATTGATGAATTTCAGGATATTAATATGATACAGTATAAAGTGATAAAAATGCTTGCAAAACAGCGGAATATTTTTGTTGTGGGGGATGACGACCAGTCTATTTATGGATTTCGTGGAGCATGCCCTGCGATAATGAACAAATTTTTAGAGGATTATAAAGAAGCGAAAAAGGTTGTGATGAACATTAATTATCGCTCAACACCAGAGATAGTGAAAGCAGCAGAAAATTTGATTGGCAATAACAAACAGAGATTTGATAAAAAAATTGTCTCAGGAAATAAAAAAGGCAGGGGGGCAGATATAAGGCAATTTAAAAATCAATGTGAGGAATTGAGGTATGTGGCAGATAAGGTGAGGCAATATTTAAAAAATGGAATGCGGGCAGAGGACATTGCAATTCTAGTTAGAAATAATGTACAAATACCACCAATACAGGCTTATTTCAAAAATGTGCAGATAAATACTCATTCAAAGAAAAAAGGAGATAATATATATCAGGGTAAAGTTGCGAAGGAAGTTATAAGCTATGTGAGAGCTGCAATTTCCTATGAAAAAATGCCATTGAGAGATAACGAACATCTGATTTACATTTTAAATAAACCCCAGAGATATATTAGCAGGCAGGTGATTGGGAAAGGTGAAATTGGTTTGGAAGAACTGAAAAAAATTTATTGTAACAGCAGTGAGATTATAAATAATATTGTTGAGTTACAATTTCATTTTGATATGATTCGAAAATTAAAACCGGGCGCTGCAGTCACCTATATTAGATATGGAGCAGGATATGAGAAGTATTTAAAGCAGTTTGCATTACAAAATAAAGTGAAATTTTCTGCATTGTCAAAACAGCTGGATGATATCAGCAATGCAGCGCATAATTTCCATACACTGGAAAAGTGGCTTGAGGATGTGGAAAGTCAACTCTCTCTTGGTGCAAAAAGAGACATGGTGGGAGAAGGGATTCCAATTATGACAATGCATGGCTCAAAAGGGCTGGAATTTAAAATAGTATTTATTTTAGATGTTAATCAGGGAATTATTCCTACTACAAAAGCGATTCGGGAAAAGGACTTTGAGGAAGAAAGAAGAGTGTTTTATGTGGCAGTCACGAGAGCAGCAGAGGAGCTGTTTGTGTTTGGCATTGCACAAAGTCTGGGATGTGATGTAGAGATGTCGATGTTTGCAAATGAAATGCTTGAATAGAAATATGTTAACTTTTCGTGAATTAATGGTTGTTTTGTTGCATTTTAGCGCTTATTTTGATAAAGTTATATATCATACGGCGTAAATACGCAGAAAGAGGGTAATATGGGAAAGAACCAATTTGAAGAGGATGAAGATTTATTTGTTACTCTGACATTAGAAGATGACAGTGAGGTAGATTGCCTTGTTGTAAGTATATTTGAAGCTGAAAACGGACAGGATTATATTGCTTTGCTTCCGACGGAGGGACCGGAAAATGAGGAAGGCGAGGTTTTTCTCTATAGATACTATGAAGAGGAAGACGGAGAGCCGGGACTTGATAATATTGAGACAGAAGCAGAATTTTATCTCGCATCTGAGGCCTTTGATGCTTTGGTAGAAGAAGGCGAGTATGACGAAATTATTGATGAAGAAGAAAATATACAGTAGAAGGTGATATCGATGCCAGAAACAAGAGACGAAGAAATTAGAAGAATTGTTGAAAATAGAAGGCGAAATGCAGAAATCAGAAGAGCACAGCAAATTAAAAAAAGAAATATGATGATTGCCGGAATTGCGGCTGTTGCAGTGTTACTGATTTTAATTGTTGTCATAAGTGTTTCGTGTTCTTCTAAAAAAAGTAAGAGTGAGGTAAAGACAACCTCAAAACCTGAGGTGACCACAGAGTCGATTGTGGAGACCACCGTTCAACAGACGACGGCTGCTGAGAAGACGACAACAAAAAATGAGACGACAGCAGAACCTACAACAAATCAGGAGACGACCAAAAAAGATGACGGGGACAGCTCGGCAGACAATAATTCTTCAATGATGTACACCAATGAGGGAGTAAATCTTAGAAGTGAGCCGACTTCGGATTCATCGGATAATATTATTGCTCAGATTGAAAAAGGAGAACCGGTTAAGGTATACGAAGCTGAAAACGGATGGACAAAGGTTAAATATGATGGTAATACAGGATATGTATCTACAAAATATTTGAGTCGTACAAATGTATATGATGAAGAATAATGGAGCTGCACTGCAGCTCCATTATTCTGTTAAGAGGTGAGGAAATGAATTATAAGGAAGCGAGAGAATATTTAAAGGAAATCAGTAGGTATGGAAGTGTCTTAGGATTAGACAGTATAAAAAGATTATTGAAAACAATGGGAAATCCTGAAAAAAAATTAAAGGTTGTCCATGTGGCGGGAACAAACGGAAAAGGTTCTACCTGTGCTTTTTTACAGAGTATTCTTATGGAAGCGGGTTACAAAGTGGGGAGATATAGTTCTCCGGCGGTATTTGATGATAGAGAGATTATAAGGATAAATGACGAATATATAAAAAAAGACGAAATTGCAGACATCATCACATGGATAAAAGAAAAATGTGATTATATAGTGAATTGTGGATTTCCTCACCCTACTCCATTTGAAGTCGAAACAGCAATGGCCTTTTCATATTTTGCTGCAAAAGAATGTGATATTGTTATTGTTGAGTGTGGTATGGGAGGGGAAACAGATGCCACGAATGTATTTGAGCGTGTAATGTGCAGTATTATTACCACTATCAGCTTAGACCATACAAAGTTTTTAGGAGAGACCATTGAAGATATAACAAAGGTGAAGGCTGGTATTATAAAAGAAAAATGTCCGGTTGTCCTTTCTGAACAGACAAATGGGGTAGAAAATATAATTGAAAGAATTTGTATCAAAAGGGATGCACCGTTAACCATAAGTGGAAAGGGGCAGAATATACGACGGGATAAGCTTGTTACCTTATATTGTTATAGAGCGGGTAATGGAAAACAGTACAATGTAACATTGAACCTTCTCGGGACATATCAGATAAAAAATTCCATTACGGCTATTGAGGCAGCATTGACATTAGAAAAACAAGGATTTCATGTAGAGCAAAGTATTGAGCGTGGAGTGGAAAAGGCAAAATGGCAGGGCAGGCTGGAAGTAATACATGATAATCCATATGTTGTAATTGACGGGGCTCATAATCCGGGCGCAGTCAGGGAATTAAAAAGTTCTATTGATTTGTATTTTACAAATAAGAAAATTACCTTTATAATGGGAGTGTTGGCTGATAAGGACTTTCAGACTGAAATTGAACTGATTGGGAAACGGGCAGTAAAAATAATAACCGTTACACCGGATAATGAAAGGGCATTAGAGGCAGAGAAATTAGCAGAAACAATAAAAAAATATAATGACAATGTGGAAACAGCAGATGATATCAGTCAGGCTGTTGCGATAGCGTTTCAAACGGTATGCGAAAAGAAGGCGGATATGATTTTAGCGTTTGGTTCACTGTCGTATTTAGGAGACTTAAAAATAGCAGTGGAAGAACTGTTATAAGGAGAATGCAAACAGTTAAAGCCGAAAGGAGAGATTGACATGTTTGATCAGAAAAAAATTCAAGAAGCAGTAAAATTATTATTAGAAGGTATCGGTGAGGACGTAAACAGAGAGGGGTTGAAAGAAACTCCGGCGAGAGTGGCGAGAATGTATCAGGAATTGTGTGCGGGAATGGAACAAAGCCCAAAAGAGCATTTATCTAAGGTATTTTCTTGTGACAATGAAAATGTGGTAATTGAAAAAGATATCACATTTTACTCTACCTGTGAGCATCATCTGATGCCTTTTTATGGTAAGGTTCATATAGCATATATTCCGAATGGAAGAGTGGTTGGAATTAGTAAATTAGCAAGAACAGTTGAGGTTTATGCCAGACGTCTGCAAATTCAGGAACAGATGACAAATCAGATAGCTGAGGCAATAGAAGAATATCTCGGTGCAAAAGGTGTATATGTGATGGTTGAAGCCGAACATATGTGTATGTCCGCAAGAGGAATAAAAAAGCCGGGAAGTAAGACCATTACTTTTGCAGCAAAGGGGGTATTTCAGGAAAATCAAGCGTTGAGACAGGAGATAACCATGCTTGTAATATAAATTTTTTATATTAATACATGTAAGGTGGCAGACAGAAAGGAATAAAAATGAATATTGGAAAATTCAGCTTTGATTTAGAAAATGAACCGATTATTATGGGTATTTTAAATGTAACTCCGGATTCATTTTCTGATGGTGGAAAATGGAACAGTATAGATAAAGCGCTTGAACATACAGAGCAGATGATAGCAGAGGGTGCGAAAATTATTGATATCGGTGGAGAGTCTACGAGACCGGGATATACATTGATTCAGGAGGAAGAAGAAATTGAGAGGGTAATTCCGGTGATTGAGGCAGTAAAAGAGAGGTTTGATATTGCCGTTTCTCTTGATACATATAAGACAAAAGTGGCAAGAGAAGGTGTCGGTGCCGGAATTGATATGGTTAATGACGTGTGGGGCTTGAAATGGGGAACCTCAGATATGGCAGAGCTTGTGGCAGAGAGCGGAGTAGCTGTATGCGTGATGCATAATAAAGATAATACAAACTATAATAATTTTGTGGAAGATATTTTAGAGGAACTTCGTGAATCTGTGAATATTGCTCATAATGCAGGGGTAAAAGATTCACAAATTATTTTGGACCCGGGTGTCGGGTTTGGAAAAGATTTCAAACAGAATCTGATGGCGATTCAATATGTGGCTCGATTAAAAGAGCTGGGATATCCAATTCTTCTTGGAACATCAAGAAAATCTGTGATAGGATTCGCTTTAGATGTGGACAAGAATGATAGAATGGCAGGAACAGTGGCAACTACAGTAATGGGATACGAGAGGGGATGCAGTATTTTCCGTGTCCATGATGTGAAAGAAAATTATCAGGCACTGATGATGGCCAAGGCTATCAAGGGCGTAAAATGAACGTAAAGGGTAAAATAATATGGATTGTATTAAAATAAGGCAGCTGGAAGTTTTTGCGTATCATGGCTGCCGTGAAGATGAAAAGATAAATGGTCAAAAGTTTTATGTGGATGCTGATTTGTATACAGATATAAGAACACCTGGAAGCAGTGATGTATTAGAAGATACGGTGAATTATTCCGGGGTATGCAAGTTTATCAATCGGTTTATGACAGAAAAACGTTTTGATTTAATAGAGGCGGTTGCCGAGCAGATGGCGAGGGAATTATTAAAAGAATTTCCTAAAATAAAGGGGATTCAGCTTACAGTCAATAAACCCAATGCACCGATTTCACTGCCGTTTGGAAATGTATCGGTCACGGTAAATAGAAAATGGAATAAAGTATTTTTGAGTATCGGTTCGAATATGGGAGATAAGACTTCTTATCTGAATCAGGCCATAGACAGCCTCTATGATGATGATAATTGTCGTGTGAATTTAGTATCGAATTTTATAGAGACCGAGCCATACGGACCGGTGGAGCAGGACAATTTTTTGAATGGATGTATTGAAATAGAAACTTTGTATTCTCCCAGAGAATTATTGCATGTGGTAAATATTATCGAAGCAGAGGCAGGAAGAACAAGAGAACTACACTGGGGACCAAGAACTTTAGATATTGACATTATTTTTTATGGCAATGAAATGGTTGATGAACCGGATTTAAAGATACCGCATGTGGAAATGCATAAAAGATTGTTTGTGTTAGAACCGTTGAATCAGATTGCACCATATGCAGTACATCCTATTTACAAAAAAACAGTGTCACAAATGCTGGAAGAACTAAAACCAGAAAATAAATGCAGTGGTTGTAGTGGATGCAAGATTAAAGAGACGTAGGAAAGGACGAAAATATGAAGAGTTTACAGGAGAGCAGAAAGGAAATTGATAATATTGATGAGGAAATCATAAAACTGTTTGAGAGAAGAATGGAAGTCTGCAAAGACGTAGCTGCATATAAATTGAGTACAGGAAAGCCGGTTTTAGATAGAAAGCGCGAATTAGATAAAATTGCAGCATTGAAGACGAAAGCGACAGACGAATTTTATGCACACGGCGTGGAAGAATTATTCGAGCAGATTATGTCTATGAGCAGAAAAATGCAGTATAAGCTTCTTACAGAGGAAGGGGTAAACAATGATATCGGATTTGATATAGTGGATGAATTGCCGAAAGAGAATGTAACCGTTGTATATCAGGGACTGCCAGGGGCATATAGCCAACAGGCTGCTACGGAATATTTTGGAGAAAAAGTGAAATATGTGAATGTTACCACATTCCGGGAAGCAATGAAATATGTCAGTGATGGGAACGCGGATTATGCGGTCCTGCCTTTTGAAAATTCATCTGCAGGAATCGTCACAGATGTATATGATTTATTAGTAGAGTTTCATAATTGCATTGTGGATACCTTTGATGTAAAGATTGAGCATTGCCTTTGTGGCGTAAAAGGAGCAAAAATAGAAGACATCAAAGAAGTTTACTCTCATCCGCAGGCATTTATGCAGAGTAATTCATTTATAGAAGAACATGGCTGGGGAAAAGTGAATCTTGCAAATACGGCAATTAGCGCCAGATATATTGCAGAACAGGATGATAAAACAAGGGCTTGTATTGCCAGTGAAAATGCTGCGCAGATTTACGGATTGGAGATTTTACATAAAGGTATTAATTTTAATGCCACAAACACAACAAAATTTATCATAATAAGCCGAGACAGAATTACAAGACGAAATGCGGGATTGATATGTATCAGCTTTGAAATGCCTCATGAGAGCGGCACACTATATCAGATGTTGTCACATATTATTTATAATGATTTGAATATGACAAAGATAGAATCGAGACCGGTTCCTGAGAGAAAATGGGAATATAGATTTTATGTAGAATTTGAAGGAAAAGCAACACAGGCGGGGGTCATCAATGCACTGAGTGGTATTAATGCAGAATCATTAAATATGAAAATATTAGGGAATTATTAAATATTATGTTGACATCATTATCGCTTATTTTTCTTGTAGGTCTTGCAATGGCTGCAATTTGTCAAAGGATTAAGGTACCTCGAATTATAGGTATGCTTTTGACCGGTATTATATTAGGCCCTTTTGTTCTTGATGCTCTTGATTTATCTATCCTGAATATTTCGGCAGAATTGAGACAAATGGCTCTTATTATTATACTAATTAAGGCGGGGCTATCACTTAATATCGCTGACCTTAAAAAAGTTGGAAGACCTGCTGTTATGATGGCATGTGTACCGGCATGTATGGAGATAATAGGATATTTTTTATTTGCTCCAAAACTTCTAGGAGTTTCGAGCATGGAAGCGGCTGTTATGGGGGCTGTGCTTGCGGCTGTTTCTCCGGCAGTAGTTGTACCTCGAATGATTTATCTTATAGAGAATAAATATGGAGTAGATAAAAGTATTCCGCAGCTTATTATGGCCGGGGCATCATGTGATGATATTTTTGTTATAGTATTGTTTTCGACTTTTGCCGGTATGGCTCAGGGCGGCAGTGCAAAAGTTATGGATTTTGTTAATATTCCTATTTCTATCATACTTGGAATTTTGTTAGGGGCATTTGCCGGATATATTTTGTCTCTGTTTTTTGAAACGGCTTATTTACATAATCATCTTGTCAGAAATAGTATGAAGGTTGTTATTGTGCTTGGAGTATCATTTATGTTAATGGCGATTGAAATATGGGCAAAAGGCATGGTATCTGTTTCAGGATTATTGGCAGTCGTCAGTATGGCGTGCGTTCTTAAAATAAAAAGCGTTTCTTCGGTATCTCAAAGACTGTCTGAAAAGTTTGGAAAATTATGGATTGCAGCGGAAGTGATTTTGTTTGTACTCGTTGGTGCAGCAGTAGACATTCGTTACACATTGGATGCAGGAATCGTTGCCGTGGGAATGATTTTTATTGCCCTTGTTTTTCGCTCTGTGGGTGTTATGATTTGTATGCTTGGTACACAGCTTACTTTTAAGGAACGCTTATTTTGTGTAATATCATATTTACCCAAAGCAACAGTGCAGGCAGCTATCGGTTCCGTCCCGCTTTCTCTGGGGCTTCCTTGTGGAAAAATTGTACTCTCTGTTGCGGTATTGTCTATTATAATCACTGCACCGCTTGGGGCTTTCGGGATAGATATGGGGCATAAACTGTTGTTGGAAAAGAATTAGATATCTGTTAAATATAGAAATTATACAAGACAATTTATTTTGGGAAATACTTGTGTTTTTAGAATAAACATGCTAGTATAATCATACAATAATAGTGTAATAATTGTTACATTTTTGGGCTGGTTGTGAGACCCAGGTCCAACCTATTCGGCGGGGAGACTCCCCGCCATTTATTTTTATATAAATGGGAGAAAAGAATGAAAGTACTTAGCATATTTGTAGATGAATCCGGAGATTTTGGATTGAATGATGTTCATTCACCGTATTATATTGTAGCAATGGTTTTTCATAACCAAGATGTAGACTTATCAGGTATGATAAGCAAGTTAGATAGGGCATTAGAAAATTTGGATTATAAAGAATATGCTGTACATACGGAACCATTAATAAGAAGGGAATATCCTTATCAGTATTTTACGCCGAATGAGCGGCGGGCTATTTTTACAAAATTATATTATTTTACAATTAAAAGTGATATTACATATAAAACATTTGTATTTCAAAAAAATAAGTACAGTAATATTTTTAAAATGGAAGCCAGAATGGCACGAGATATATCGCAATTTATTCGTGAAAATTTGGGCTTTTTTCAGAGTTTTAAAAATGTAAATTTGTATTATGACAATGGACAGCATGAACTTAATAGAATACTAAATACTGTATTAGCAACAGAGTTGGCAAGTTACAATATTAGAAAAGTTATTCCGAGTGAATATCGATTATTTCAAGTGGCAGATTTGATTTGTACTTTGGAATTATTAAAAATTAAAATAATATCAGGAAAGAATTTGACAAGGTCGGAGGAATTAATTTTTCATACCAAAAGAGATTTAAAGAAGGATTTTTTAAGAGGAATATCAAAAAAGGAGTTTGATAAAAAAACAATATATTAAGAGCTTCTACTATTATAGTAGAAGCTCTTAATATATCAAAATTAATGTTTGTTTACAAAACTTCTATCTCTATTCCGCCTTTTATTTCAAGAAATTTTAAGATGTCTTTATAAACCTCTAATTTGCCTTTTTCATTGAAAAGTTCATGTCTCATATCTTGGTATAGTTTGTAGTAAGTATTTGGATAACCACATCGTTTTAAATGCATTACAGCCTTTTTGAAAGCGTTGTCATTTTTTCGACAGGGGTCTTCTGCACCGGAGATAAACATTACAGGGAGAGAAGGATTTTTACTTGTCCATCCCATCTTACTATACACCTGCTGGACTAAGCTAAATAAAGTATAGTAACCGTTTAGTGTAAATGTGAAACCGCATAGAGGGTCACTGTTATATAACTCAACAATATGTCTGTCCGTAGAAAGCCAGGAATTAACAATTCCTTCTTTTGCAAATGGTTTTTCAAAAGGTCCGTTTACCATTTTTTCTACCATCGGGCTTCTATAATGCCAGCCTCTAAAGAGGGCAATAAATTTCAGAAAAGCCTTTCCCAATTTAATAAATGAGCGATTAGAAGGGGAACCGCTGATAACGACAGCATCTACTTCTCTGGAATTTTTCTTTAAATATGTGCGGACAATGAGAGACCCCATACTGTGACCGATAAGAATTAAAGGGAGTTTCGGAAATTCTCTTTTTAAATACATCGTAAATTCATGAACATCATCTACGAGTCCTTTGTATCCATCTTCACCGAAATAGCCCAAATCTTCATTGGTTAAAATGTTTTCTCCATGCCCTCTTGTGTCTGAAATAGCACAAATAAATCCTTTATTATTAAAATATTTCAGTGTATCAGCATAACGCTGCCTTTTTTCGCACATACCATGCACAAATTCTATAACACCAATAGGCTTAATGCCTTCCGGTGGATAAGTTATAGTTGTTGGTCTCATAATCCCTCCCAACTCTATTATTTGTAATAAATATAAAATTAATCTTCGATGTCCATTCCCTCTGTCGTATATACAGTTCTCTTTCTTGCCATTTCGTCATTCTCAAGGTACTCGTCATATGTTGTGATTTTATCAATCAGCTTACCATTTACAATTTCCATAATTCTGTTTGCTGTGGTTTGTACGACCTGATGGTCTCTTGAAGAGAAGAGAAGTACACCCGGAAATTTTATCAAGCCATTATTTAACGCTGTGATGCTTTCCATGTCAAGGTGGTCAGTAGGTTCATCTACAACCAGGACATTTGCACCGCTAATCATAAGCTTTGACAGCATAACACGCACTTTTTCTCCACCGGATAAGACTTTTACTTTCTTCATTCCGTCATCACCAGCAAATAACATTCTTCCAAGGAAACCACGAACATAAGTTGCATCCTTGATTTCTGAGTATTGAGTAAGCCAGTCTACAATCACATCATCGCAGTCAAAATCTTTGGTATTATCTTTAGGAAAGTAAGATTGACTTGTTGTGATTCCCCATTTATAACTTCCTTCATCAGGTTCCATTTCACCCATGAGAATCTGAAAGAGCGTGGTCTTTGCCAACCCATTAGAGCCAACGAAAGCGACCTTGTCTTCGCGTCCGATAATAAATGAAATATCATCCAAAACCTTGACACCGTCAATTGTCTTTGATAAATGTTCTACAGTAAGAACTTCATTTCCGATTTCTCTGGCAGGTCTAAAGTCAATATAAGGGTATTTACGACTGGATGGTTTTATCTCATCAAGTTCAATTTTTTCTAATGCACGTTTTCTTGAAGTTGCCTGTTTCGATTTTGAAGCATTGGCGCTAAATCTCTGAATAAAGTCCTGAAGTTCTTTGATTTTTTCTTCTTTTTTGCGGTTTGCTTCTTTCATCTGTTTTACAATTAACTGACTTGACTCATACCAGAAATCATAGTTTCCGGCATAGAGCTGGATTTTGGCATAGTCGATGTCAGCAATCTGCGTACAAACCTTATTTAAGAAATATCTGTCGTGTGATACAACGATAACCGTATTATCAAAATTTATTAAAAATTCTTCGAGCCATGCAATGGCATCTAAATCTAAATGGTTGGTAGGCTCATCCAATAAAAGAATGTCAGGATTTCCGAATAGAGCCTGAGCTAATAATACTTTGACCTTCATAGAACCGTTTAAATCTTTCATAAGATTATAATGAAATTCTGTGTCTACACCAAGTCCATTTAGGAGAGTAGCAGCATCAGATTCGGCTTCCCATCCGTTCATCTCTGCAAATTCTCCTTCAAGTTCGGAAGCACGGATGCCATCTTCGTCACTAAAGTCTTCTTTCATGTAGATAGCTTCTTTTTCTTTCATTATTTCATATAATCGTTGATTTCCCATGATGACAGTATCAAGAACTGTATACTCATCATACTGGAAATGATCCTGTTTTAAGAAAGACAGACGTTCTCCGGGAGTGATAATGACTTCACCGCTTGTTGGTTCAATTTCTCCTGTAAGAATTTTAAGGAAAGTAGATTTACCGGCACCGTTGGCGCCAATCAGACCATAGCAGTGTCCCGGTACAAATTTTATGTTAACCTCTTCAAATAATGCTTTCTTTCCAAAACGCAGTGAAATATTGCTTGTACTAATCATTTTTAAACCTCACTTTATATATTTCTATTATTGTTAAAAATTCCAAAATTAACCGCAAATCAAAGTATATCAGTTTTTGAAACTGAAAGCAATGTTAATAGAGATTTAAATACAGTTTTGAATGTGATATAATTGTTCATATTAGTTACAAAAAGATATGGCAGGAAAGGGAGACAGCATGGATAATAATGTATTAGAAAAGATTAAAGTGTACAGGGGAAATCCTCTGGTCATGGGGGCAACTGTAATAGGAGAAGCGGTAAATTTTGCAATTACTGCAAAAGTTGGCAGCAATTGTGAAGTAGTATTGTATGAAAAAGGAAAAAAAGAGGAAGCTTTCAGGATTCCATTTGAAAATGCCCAGGTAATTGGAAATGTTTATGCAATGAGTGTAATGGGAATTGATTATAAAAGTTATGAATATAACTTTGCAATAAATGGAGAAATTCTTACAGACCGATATGCAAAAGCATTATCGGGAAAGAAACAGTGGGGAAGTATAGGTGAAAATCTTAGAGGCATTATTATCAATGATGATTATGAGTGGCAGCAGGATGCACCATTAAATATACCTTTCGATGAGACTATATTATATAGAATGCATGTAAGAGGATTTACAAAACATTCGAGTTCTAAAGTAAGACATAAGGGAACATATTTGGGAATTGTAGATAAGATTCCATATCTAAAAGAGCTGGGTGTTACTATGATTGAGTTGATGCCTGCATATGAATTTATAGAAATTAAAAAAGAATCCGCCACATCTATGAGAGGACAGTTTGACATAGAAGCACCGGTGTTAAATTACTGGGGATATACAGACGGTTATATGTTTGCGCCTAAGGCGGCATATGCTTACAGTGAAAATCCGGGAAGTGAAGTAGAAGAATTTAAATATATGGTAAGAGAGCTTCATAAAAATGGAATCGAGATTTCAATGGAGTTTTTCTTTCCGCACGGAGCCAATCCGAAAAGGATTCTGGATTGTCTGCATTATTGGGTGATGGAATATCATATTGATGGAATCCATGTAAACTGTGAGGAAGCAGTAATGCGAATGATTGAGACAGACAATCTTCTTTGTACTACGAAAATTTTCACCTACAGTTTTTCCCATAATACAGATTTTTACAGTACAAAAAATGAGACAAGAAATCTTGCAAATTTCAATGATGATTTTATGATTTGTGCCAGAAAATTCTTAAAGGGTGATGAGGACATGCTTAATACGATGAGTTATAAAATAAAAGCAAATCCTCCGGGAGCTGCTGTCGTAAATTATATAGCAAACCACAATACGTTTACCCTTTATGATATGGTCACATATGAACGAAAATATAATGAGGCAAACGGGGAAAATAATAAGGATGGTGCAGTGTATAATTATAGCTGGAACTGTGGCACAGAGGGAAATACAAGAAAAAGAAAAATTATGGATTTAAGAAAAAGGCAGATAAAAAATGCTTTATGTCTTGTGCTATTAAGTCAGGGGGTTCCTATGATTTATGCGGGGGATGAAATGTGTAATTCCCAAAGAGGAAACAATAATCCATATTGTCTTGACAATGAAATTTCATGGACAAACTGGAACAGCAATGCTATGGCAAAGGAGATTTTTGCTTTTACGAAAATGTTAATAGATTTCAGAAAAGGGCATAAAATACTTCATTTGTCAGAAGAAACACGTCAGATGGATTATAAATCTTATGGACTTCCGGATATGTCGTATCATGGAACAAAGGCATGGTATGCAGATTTCAGCCATTTTAACAGACATTTTTCTGCGATGTATTGTGGTAAATATGCATTAATAGAGGGAAAGCAGGAAGAAGCGGATGTGTATGTGGCATATAATATGTACTGGGAGCCACAGCAGTTTGGGGTACCGTCTGCCAGAAATAAAAAGAAATGGAAGCTGGTATTCTCTACAGATAATGGATTAGAAAATACAGAGGAAATTGGGAGAATGCATTGTGTACCCGGAAGGTGCATTCATGTATTGGCAGCAGGAAATAATTAAGTTGTTCGGAGTCAAAAATGAGAGAGTTTAATGATAAAGGTTTAGGAAAATATATTAATTTAGAAAAATGGGGACTTAGCACTTTTTCATTAAAAATAATTGCGGTTATCACAATGATGATAGACCATATTGGATTGATATTGCTCAGCGATTATGCAAAGGCATATGAAGTGTGTAGAATTATTGGAAGAATAAGTTTTCCCATATTTTGTTTTGTTCTTGTTGAGGGATATTTTCATACAAAAAATCGTATGAGTTATGCCATAAGGCTTGGAATATTTGCCCTTGTATCAGAGATTCCATATAATATGATGTTTGGAAGGATTTTTTATATGGAAAAACAAAATGTTATATTTGTACTGTTTTTTGGTTTTATGGTTATTTGGGCTTTGGATTTGATTACAGGATTCGCAATAAAGTATCCCAAAATGATTTTAGAGAAAATAGGAATATTAAGATTAAATGTAGTGGCTGAACTGATTGTTATGGCATTAGGTCTTGGCGCAGCATATTTATTTAAAGTTACATATTCTTATGCCGGAGTTCTGTTGATTATATGTTTTTATGTTTTTAAAAAGCATCATATAGGGAAAATAGTTTCCAATATTGTTTTTAATATGGGAATGTTTGGTTATGGAATACAGTGGGCAGGGATTATAAGTATAGTACCTATTGCTTTATATAATGGGAAACCGGGATGTAAAAAAGCAAAATACTTTTTTTACTGGTTTTATCCGATACATTTAATGTTACTGGTAACATTGAAGCGATGGATATTTTTATAAAATATTGCCCCCTTTTTTATAAAATAAAGTCCTTTTTCATTTAATTATATGACATATACTGGAATTAGTAGAAATGATCGTTATAAATTTTAAATGGAGGATTTTTATGAGAAAGCAATTATTAAAAAAGGCTACAACATTAGTTTTGTCGTTTGCACTTGTGGTATCGTCTATCAGTATTACAACACAGAAAATGACAGCAGATGTCGAGGCAGCGCCGACAAAATCATCTACATTAGTTTGGAGTGATGAATTTAATGGTTCTTCACTGGACACATCAAAATGGGGATATGAAATTGGAACAGGCTCTGGTGGCTGGGGAAATAATGAGCAGCAATATTACACAAATAGAAAAGATAATGCCTATGTTTCCGGTGGAGCGTTGCATATTAGAGCAAAAAAAGAGTCTTATGGTGGTATGAGATATACATCAGCAAGACTGAATACAAATGGAAAGTTTACATTTAAATATGGTTATGTAGAAGCAAGAATTGCACTTCCATCGAGTCAGGGTATATGGCCGGCATTCTGGATGCTCGGAGCAAATATCGGCAGTGTAGGATGGCCGTCATGTGGTGAGATTGATATTATGGAAGCAATTAATGCTGAAAGCAAGACATATGCTACATGTCATTGGAATTGTAATGGTCATGCAGAATATGGGCTTTCAACAGGGGTTTCTGATAGAATGCAATATCATACTTATGGATTACAGTGGGATAGTCAGTATATCAGAATGTTTGTAGATGGAAACAAACTTTATGAGATGTATATTGGAAACAATGCCGGTGATACAGAAGAGTTTCATAGACCGTTTTATTTGTTGCTAAATGTTGCAGTTGGCGGAAACTGGCCGGGATTTTCTATTAATGACGGTGCATTTCCACAGGAAATGAAAGTTGATTACGTTCGTGTATACCAGGAGAGTCCGTCTTATTCCAGCTCATCTTCAAGTAATGTTGATAAGAATAATGGCAGCTCTTCAAGTAGTTCCGGCTCATCAGGAAACACATCAAGTGGTTCCACATCGACACCTGCAAGCGGTATGGGAATGAACTATGCAAGTTCAAGCTCAGCTACAGCATATGTAAATAATTCATCATGGACAGATATTCATTATTCTGTAAATGGCGGTGCACAACAGAATGTGAGAATGAAGCAGTCAGGAACAAAGGCAACTTATACAATTAATGGATTGAAATCGAACGATACAGTAAAATATTGGTTCACATATTGTAATACATCAGGATTTACTAAGGATACAGGTTCGTACACTTATACGCATAAATCAGGAAGTTCCTCCAGTGGTTCCAGCACATCGGGTAATGTTTCCTCAGGTTCATCATCAAGTGTGAATACAGCTTCCGGAAAGATTTACATTTACCAGGATATTAATTATGGTGGACGTTCTGCTTCTCTTGGAGAAGGTAAATACAATCTTGCATCACTTCAGGCTAAGGGATTCAAAAATGATGATTTGTCTTCTATCAAAGTTCCTTTCGGATACAAAGTAACTCTTTATGCAGATGATAATTTCTCAGGAGGCACAAAGGTTGTTACCGGTGATACAAGCTGGATAGGAAATGACTGGAATGATAAAACGTCATCTATTAAAGTTGAAAAGGCAATATACAAAATAGTAAATAAGCACAGTGGAAAAGTGTTAGATGTTTCAGGCTCCAATACAAATGATGGGGCAAATGTTCAGCAGTGGGATGATAATGGAACAAATGCACAGAGATGGTATGTGACGATGAATAGTGATAGCAGCTTTATCATTTATAGCAAATTAAATGGAAAAGTGTTAGATGTTGATTCATGCTCAACAAATGATGGAGCAAATGTTCATATGTGGACTTATAAGACAGGTTATTCAAATAAACATTGGTGGATAACATATATTGGAGATGGTTATTCAAGTCTTATTAACCAGAAGAGTAATAAGGGTCTTGAGGTAGGCGGATGGTCTACAAGCCGAGGTGGAAATGTTCAACAATGGACATACAAACAACAGGCAAATCAGCTTTGGAAATTTGTAATGGTAAACTAAGATATAAAAATTTGCGTTGGAGAAGACCCCCTTCTAAAACGTAAAGAGCTGAGTAACTGTTTTTGTAATAGAAAGCCGGATTTTCAAATTGAAAATCCGGCTTAAATTTTCATAAGGTGAATAATTGGGGCATAGAGTTTCTCACTCCGGATAATTTAACTGCTCTTCCGTAATAGACTCAAGAACTTCACTGTAATATTTTTTACAAACATATTTTGCCATATTAAGATTCATGTCAAGATAATTTCCGCAGTCTTTGGCGCATGCACCTGGGACATCACCATCAAAATCCTTCATAAAACGATACATATCTTTGACAAGTTCAAGAACATCTTTTGAGGAATAATTCCCTGCCAAAACCATATAAAACCCGGTTCTGCACCCCATAGGACCAAAGTAAATCACTTTATTCTTGTATTCGTTATTGTTTCTAAGAAAAGTTGCTCCTAAATGTTCAATTGTGTGAACTTCGGCTGTATTCATAACAGGTTCAAAGTTTGGTCTTGTCATTCGTATATCAAATGTCGTGATAATCTGTTCTCCGACTTTATCCTTTCTGGAAACGTAAAGCCCGGGTAAAAGTTTTAAATGGTCTATTGTAAAACTTGTTATTTTTTCCATGGGAACCTCCTAAATATTATTTCGATTTGTCTGTGATAATAAGGTTTCATATTTGATAAATAATGAAACAAGTACATCATAATTAAGTTAATATAAAAAATCAAGTGACACGAAGTCGAAATGTGTTAAAATATACATAAAATATTTTAGTGGCAGAGAGAGGGAAAAATAGTGAATGAAGAGAAAGAAAATATTTCAGGAGAAAAAATACATAAAAGAAGAGTGAGATATAAAGGGACACATCCTAGAAAGTATGAGGAAAAATATAAAGAACATAACCCTGACAAATATAAGGATACAATAAATAGAGTGATTTCTAAGGGGAGTACACCGGCAGGAATGCATATATCTATATGTGTAAAGGAAATATTAGATTTTTTACAGATTAAACCAGGACAAAAAGGGTTGGATGCTACCCTGGGATATGGGGGACACACGTTAGAAATGTTAAAATGCCTAGGGGGAGAAGGTCATATTTATGGTTTGGATATTGACCCTATCGAGATAGAAAAGACAACAAAAAGGTTGGAGGAAAAAGGTTTTGGAAAGGAAATGTTGACAACAGTCAATACGAATTTTCAAAATATAGATAAGGTTGCAGAGGAATATGGACCGTTCGATTTTATATTGGCAGACTTAGGGGTATCGTCAATGCAGATTGACAATCCAAAGAGAGGGTTTTCCTATAAATTTGAAGGTCCCCTTGATTTGCGGTTGAATCCTACAAAAGGGATTTCAGCAGCAGAGAGATTGGAGACGGTTTCATTTGATGAACTGGAAGGTATGCTGATTGAAAATTCTGATGAGCCATATGCTTTTGAAATTGCAAAGGCGATTATAGAAAACAGAAGAAAGAAAAAAATAGAAACAACAACACAGTTAAGTCAGATAATTGAGAACACATTACAGTTCTTGCCAGTGAAAGATAGAAAAGATGAAATAAAGAAATGCTGTGCGAGAACATTTCAGGCGTTAAGAATAGATGTGAATAGTGAGTTTGAAGTATTATATGATTTTTTGGAAAAATTACCTGATGCATTAGCACCTAATGGCAGAGTAGCGATTTTGACATTTCATTCAGGAGAGGACAGATTTGTGAAAAAGTCATTTAAGGCATTGAAGAAGGCAGGTGTATATAGTGAAATAGCGGATGATGTGATAAGACCATCCAGGGAAGAATGCAATAGGAATCCCAGAGCAAAGTCTACAAAAATGCGTTGGGCAGTGAAGAAGTGAGATTTTTTACACAAATAAGTGAATTAGTGTTATTATAATAAAAGCGATTGAAAAGGAGGGAGAATATATGTTAGGAGAAAATAAAGTTTTATATAGTGCAATGCAGTCGACAGGAACACTTACATTGGGAAATTATCTGGGAGCATTGGACAATTGGATTAAAATGGCTGATGAATATCAGTGCTTTTATGCGATTGCAGATTTACATTCATTGACAGTAAGGCAGAATCCGGCAGAGCTGAGAAAAAGAGCAAAAGATTTATATACATTGTATGTCGCAGCAGGACTTGACCCGGAAAAGAATTGTATTTACTATCAGTCACATGTTTCAGCACATGCTGAATTGGCATGGATTTTGAATTGTTTTACATATATGGGTGAGCTTAGCAGAATGACTCAGTTTAAGGACAAGTCAGCAAAGCATGCAGATAATATTAATGCTGGATTGTTTACATATCCATCACTTATGGCGGCAGATATTCTCTTATATCAGGCGGATGTGGTACCGGTTGGAATAGACCAGAAGCAGCATTTAGAGTTGACAAGAGATATAGCGAATCGATTTAATGGCGTGTATGGAGATGTATTTACAATTCCGGAACCATATATTGGAAAGGCTACAGCAAAGATTATGAGTCTTCAGGACCCGACAAAAAAGATGTCAAAGTCAGATGAAAATCCGAATGCAAGTATTTTGTTAATGGATGACCCGGATGCAATTATTCGAAAGTTTAAGAGGGCAGTAACGGATTCGGATATGGAAATCAGATACTCAGATGACAAGCCTGGGATTCAGAATCTTATTAATATATATTCATGTATGACAAATAAGACAATTGAAGAAGTGGAAAAAGAGTTTGATGGCAAAGGATATGGAGAGTTTAAGCTGGCGGTAGGTGAATCTGTTGTGGCCAGACTAAAACCATTACAGGATAAGTTTTATGATTTACAGAAAGATAAGACTTATATAAACAGTGTGATTAAAGAAAACGATGAGAAAGCTGCATATTTTGCAAATAAAACTTTGAGAAAAGTGCAGAAGAAGGTTGGTTTGATAGAGAGAATTAGAGTGTAGTTAAAGTTTGATTATCAATAAAACGTAAAAAATAAGGCAATGCAAATTTTAAAGAAGTTTTTGCATTGTCTTATTGTTTTTAATGAACCGCTTTAATTTTAGAGATAGTATGGCAATTTAAAAATAATTTATAGTGTGAATTTGAACATTGCAAGTTAAGTAGTTAATTGTAATAAAATTACTTTAAAGGACTTGAATATTTTGCTTTGCATGGTATACTAAAAATATATAACTGTACGGATTTTATATAGAAGAAAGGGGTATGATGAACAATGAGATTGGCAAGAAAAACAAAACAGGTATTAATATTAGTAATGTTTTTATGTTTATTAATAAGTAATACATTTTCGATTTTTGATGTAACATTATTAGCTGATGATAGTAAGGATGTAAAGAATCATAGTAAAGTAATTGGAAAAGAAACGAATGTTGTCAAAGAGTTAGTTGAGGAAAGAACGGAAAATTCTAGTTCATTTCTTATGAGTGATGGTACCATTAGAACAGATATTTGTACTAATAATATTAGATATATGGAAAATGGAGAATTAGTAGATTATGATAATAATTTAGTTTGTCTTAGTTATGATGATGAAAAGTTATTACATAAGTTTGGAGATGAAAAAATAGAAGATTATGTTGCTGTTAATAAAAGCGGCGACTCAAAGCAGTTTTTTCCCAAATCACCTGTGAATAGTGATGTTATTTTGACTAAGGATAATTTTAAGTTAGGTTTTTCTTTAAATATAGGAGAAACTTTTACATATTCTATTTCAGATAAAAAAATAATATATAATTCAGAAAATACTAAAATAGAATATTGTTCAAATACAAATGGTGTAAAGGAAAGAATTATATATAATAGCAAGCCCTCTTCCAATATTATAACATTTAAAGTTTCATTAACTAATATAAAGTTAGAAGAGAAGAAATTGAGTGATAGTATAAATATTTTAGATAAAGATTCAGGAAAAAAGATTGGATATTTAACTACCCCTACAATAGAAGATTCGGATGGGATTGTTCGATATAAAGAAATAGAATATCAAGTTAGGGAGAAACAAGGGGAAACGTATATAGATTTAATAATAGATAGTAGCTATTTAAATAACGCAAAATATCCTGTTGTTGTTGACCCTACAGCAGTATGGTTTTCAAATGGTTTATCCACAGCAGTAGTAAATAGTTCTCCCTATACTTCTGGGTTAAATTTACATTCCTCCATTTTATATGTTCAGAATCAATGTAATTCAAGCAATTCAATACAGAGGGTATACTTGGATACCAGTAATGTTGTAAAAGGTAGCAAGTATATGCAGGGACCAGCAGATTTTATTGGAAAAGAAATAAAAAGTGCAACATTATCTATTTGTGAAGAATCACCTAAATTTACAACGGGAACGGTGGAAGTGTATCAACCTATTGAATCATGGGATACAAGTACGGTTACTTGGAATAATCAACCTCTTATAGGAGATGATTTGATAACAAGTTGTGTATTTACTGGAGTGAATCAGACACGTCATAATATGGACATAACTCAGTGGGTACAAAAAATAGCAGATGGAAAGATAAAGGATACTGGATTGGTATTTGTTGCTAGGGAACAGGGAACCGGTGATTCATTTGGAGGACCAGAACTTTCTGGTACAGGATATATGTGGATATCTATTTCATATAGATGTGATAATGAAATAACAAAATTAAATTATGTTAATATGTCAGAAATCTCATATTGTCATGAGTATGATAACACTTTATCAAATCAAATAGAGACAGGTTTTATACCAAATGGATTAACGAGTATAAATGATGGAATATCAACATATGGCATTTTGCCGGGTGGGTCATTGACCTATGTATCACCTAATATATATCCTTATAGCACAATTGTGACATTTGCTACATATAATAGTAATACTCATAGCAATGGAGTGTATGGTTCTGGATTTGTGATAGGTCCTAATGTGATAGTTACAGCAGCACACTGTGTTGTAAATAGTGAGGGCTGGGTAAAAAATATGAGAGTAATATCTCAGTATGGAACAAGTTCGTCAACAGTTTATAAAGTAAAAGAGATATATTGTTTATCTAAATATTTAGATTGTATAGAAAAGGGCAATGTTAATAAGATAAGATATGATTGGGCAGTAGTTATTGTTGATGGAAACATTGGAGAAAAAACAGGTTGGTTAGGATTTGAAACCTCAGATTCCTTATATGATAGTGATATTACTGTTGCAGGTTATACAGTATATGAACAATCAGGATATTCAGGCTGGAATTTATTTAAGGATAGTGGAAAAATTACATATGCAGGTAATGAGGAAATTAATTATAATGCAAATACTCAGGGAGGACAGAGCGGTTCGCCAGTGTTGAATGCATCCAATATTGTGTGTGGAGTTCATACTGCAGGTTATCGTACGGATGAAACTACATATATTTCCAATGCTGGAGCCAGGATTACTCCATTAAATTTCAGTTTGTTTCGAGAAAAAAAGAGTCAAGGAATTGAAATATATAAATAAAGGAATAAATATTTAGAGGGGAGGAAAGATTTATGAAAAAAACAATGTCAGTTATATTATTACTTGTAATTGCAATTTCTTGTTGTACGTTTAGTGATACAGGGGTAAATGCTGTAAAAAGAACAAAAAAAATTTCAGTTAGCAAGAAAGTAGTTTCTGTGCGTGTAGGAAAAAAGGTAACGGTCAAACTAAAAAATGTTAACAAAAAAGTTACCTGGAGAGTGAAGAATAAAAAAATTGCAAAAATAGTTAATAAAAAAGGAAAATACAAAAATGTAATTAGCATTAAGGGGATGAAAAGGGGGAATACAAAAATTGTAGCAAAGTATAAAAATAAAAAATATACTGTAAAAATTAAAGTGGTTCCCAAAAAGAATAAAAGTGGTACAAAGAACAAAGACATTAAAGATGATATAGAAGAAACAACGACAGTTGAAAATGAAACGAAAACTGAAGTTAAAGAGGGGATACAGTTAAAAATTTTAAATAGTCCTGTAAGAGAGTGTGAATGTAATAAACTAAATATTCAAATTACAAATTATACAAATAAAGCTTTAATGACTACTTATCAATTTGGGAAACTTGAGAAAGAAGAAAATGGTGAGTGGATAAATGCAGCAAGTGGAAGTGGTGGAAATATTGAAATTATTTCCTGGCTGTATTATGATACACCGATGGTGTTTACAATCGATTTCGGCAAGAGTGGTTCAACTACTTGGATTGATTTGAAAGAAAGATTAACAAAAGGGCATTATAGATATTCACATCTGGTAGAAAATCAGTGGGTATCAGGAGAATTTGAAATTGTGGAATAGAATAAGAGTAGGGGTACTCCTTTTATGAGAAGTATCACACCTCTGACGAGCAGTACCACTCCTCTGACGAGCAGTATCACTCCTCTGACGAGCAGTACCACTTCGATTTCGCTACGCTACATCTCAGTGGTGCTGGTCGCACCATAAGAATAGAAAGACAGGCAGCGGCTTAAGTAAACTTAGCCGCTGCCTGTCTTTCTATTCTTATACTGCTCGTCAGGTTCCAAAGTAGGAAAAATGCATGTAATCTTTTCGGTTTCCCCAGAATCCTCTTTGGAAACCGTATTTTTCCAGTATTTTTACTAAACTACATTTTAGAGGAATGGAATATTTATTTTTCTTTGGCTTCCAAAAGGAGCCGGCTAAGATTTTTCCGTCTTCAATCATGTAATTTTCGTTGGAGTTGATGTCTATTGCCGCACCGATACAGTGTTCTGATGTGGAATTATCTCCACGCCAACTATAGCAGCCGATATCATGTATTGGAAATTTTTCTTTGCTTTTGTATATTTCTTTAAACATTTGTTTGACGGATGGTGCCAGATTTTTCTGTACTGTTAGATAAAATTTTCTTGTATATTTTTTCCCTTTGGAATTAATATCCCAAACTTTTATTTTGATAGTTTTCATATTCTTTTTTGCTTTGGAAGCGCTAGAATACCATTTTTTCTTGCTGTTGCCAAAAACTCTTTTTTGACGGCTTTCAAAGGATTCATTTGCATATGTAAAATAGTCACAGTATTTTTCATATATTGCAGGTTCACAGCTGAGCAACTGCTTTCCGGCATTGTTTTTATAGGCATAAACTTTATAATAATATGCTGTTCCGTTTTTTAGCTTTTTATGGGTATAGCTGACTTTTTTGTTAGTTGTTATGGTTTTTAGCTTTTTGTATTTACCGTTGTATTTTTTTGAATAGTATACAATATAGCCATTTGCCTCTGAGATTTTTTTCCAAGTAATTGTATTTGTAGATTTTTTCTTTGATACAGCCTTAGAAATTACAGCAGAATTAATGGTTGCCTGTCCAAATTTGTAAGTAGAATAATTGTTATAATAGTTGGTACCCTGATATGTGACATATGGTCTGATTTTATAGTAATATGTTTTGCCTACAATAAGATTTTTGTCCGTATATGTCATTTCATTTTCAAAATTCCAATACCAGTCATTATCATTTTTTATATTTTTTATCCAAGTATATGTACCGTCTGCTTTGTCACTCCGATAGATTGCATAACCGTCCGTGTCAGGGAAACTGTTCCATGTGAGCTTTAAGCCGTGAGAATTGACAGCTTTTATGGATTTTATAACCGGTGTAGAAAGAGGGATACACATACCATTGGAATAAGCAGGGTCGCTGAATATTTCTTCCCAATCATCATTTTCATAAACGGTTACAATTTTGTAATAATATGAAATTCCGGGTTGAGCATCATAGTCGGTGTAGCTGAGGGAGTATGTTTCATCATAATATTCATAGCTTCCGTTTTTTGAAGTTGAGCGATAAATAATAAAATAATCATAGTCGGATGAATTTACAGACCAATGAAGTTCTATTGTCTGAGAAGATTTGTCGATAATTGTGTCTGTGATAGTTGGTTTATAGTTTTCCGATAAATTGTTGGCTTGAACTGTAATTTTATTGGAATGAAAGCAGAGTAATGCCAGAGAAAGAGTAAATAAAGCAAACAATGCTGCTTTTGTCGTTTGTGTATTCATATTATAGTCCTCCATATCAAAAATAGTATTTATATTATAGCATAAAAAGAAGACTTATTTATTGTTTGAATCTGATTTGTGTATTCCAATTTTATACAGTAGGTAATCTGTTGTAGTAATCAGTATGTTAATGATAAGTAAGACAAATACTAAAAGTCCAATATACCCGAAACACTTACTGTATCCTAAGGTTTCATAATCCAGAAAATAGTATGGAAATTTAGGCACATTAATAAAAGCAGAGGAATCATTGCAATGGCATCGTGTAAAAAAGCATGAAATATAAAAATAAGGGAATAACAGCCATAAAATAATATAATAAAATTTGAAATATCCCTTGGGTTGGAAAAGAATCCAGTCAAAGAGAAACATAAAAGGGATAATGTAATGTACCAATAGGCTTTTTAATGGAATACTAAATAGTCCATTTTCATAAATAGGATAGACAATACGGCATTCTGCAAAGTGATAAACTAAGAATGTACAAATTATGGAAGAAAGCGCCATACCCTTAAAATAAACCATAAGTTCGGAAGTTTTATTTTTGCCTGAAAAATGCTTGATGAGCAAAATGCACATAACAACAAGACAGAAGATATTACTCTGAATTGTAAAAAAACTAAATTCATGTGTATTATAATCTCTGTCGTTGATATCAAAATGCATAATGATTCCAGTCATGCAGATTATGATAAATATAATTCTATAAATTGATTCAAAATTTGTTTTCATAAATTTTTTCATTATAATCACCCATTTATAGTATTTGCGATAGACAAATTACAATGTCAGTTAAATTTTTGAAAATAAAAATCTATTTGGTAAATTACGATAAGATTAGATGCGAGAACTTGAAGAAATATCTGAGATATAGTAGAATATAAAAGTTAAAGTGGGCTTAGTATGAAAAAAATACAGATAGAAAAAGGAATACCATTTTTTATCAAAAAAAGAGGTTAAAATAAAAGAAAAAATGTTTTCACAGGATAATGATTTAGATTTAAGTACATATTTAAAATTGAGATATGAAGTGGGATGGAAAACTCTCACAGAGGAACAGGCAAAGAGGGCGATTGAAAATAGTTTATATACAGTAGTTGTCTATGATAATGATGAGCCGATTGGCATGGGGAGAATTGTGGGAGATGGAGCAGTTATCTGCTATATACAGGATTTGATTGTAATCCCTCAATATCAAAAACAGGGAGTCGGACATATGATTATGGAAAGTCTGATTGATTATGTAAATAAAATAAAAATTCCGGATACAGATATAATGCTTGACTTAATGTGTGCAAAGGGGAGAGAAAGTTTTTATAAGAGATATGGTTTTATAGCCAGACCAACGGAACAGTTGGGTCCG
Source organism: uncultured Eubacterium sp. (assembly GCF_937958975.1). Taxonomy (GTDB): domain Bacteria; phylum Bacillota; class Clostridia; order Lachnospirales; family Lachnospiraceae; genus Eubacterium_G. The sequence continues at coordinate 84,812 of NZ_CALGRE010000015.1, forward strand.
GGAATGATATTGTATATAAATGGAGAAACAAAATGAATATTTATTTGATTAGACATGGCAGGCAAAATAGTACACTGTGTAATGTCGATGTTGAATTGTCAAAAGAGGGAAGAGAACAGGCTGACTTAGTAGGCAAAAGATTAAAAACTTATGAGATTGATGCTGTTTATTCGAGCCAATTATTGAGGGCAAAAGAAACAGCGGATATTATTAATAGACATCTACAGAAACCACGTTATATTGATGAGAGGTGGCAGGAAGCAGATTTTGGTGGAATGACAGGTCTTACGAATGATGAACTCAAGGAAAAGTATGGTGATTTTCTGGCAAAAAGAGCTCAAATGAGTGACGATGTTCCGTATCCGGGTGGAGGAGAGAACTGTCAGATGGTTTTTGAGCGTTCGTATGAAGCTCTGAAAGGATTCACAGAGGAAAATTATAAAAATGTCTGTGTAGTAACCCATGGTGGTGTATTAAGAGCTATTTTGACCGGACTGCTTGGAGCCGATTATGCGAAATGGCTTACCTATGGACGGCAGATAGAGAATTGCAGCATTTCACATATTTTGTATGATGAGACAATGAAAACATTTCATATCGAAAGGTTTAATGATTTTGCGCATCTTGAAGGAAAAGACTACTTGATGAGAAAACATTTTGGCAGTGGATTCTTTCAGGTGAAACATGAATAAAAGCATTGTAGAGAAAAAGGAGTAATATGGCAGCGAATCGTTATGATGGAAATAGCATTTCTGTTTTAGAAGGTTTAGACCCGGTTAGAAAAAGACCGGGAATGTATATAGGAAGTGTAGGAACAAAGGGGCTGAACCACTTAATTTATGAGATTGTGGACAATTCGGTGGACGAGCATCTGGCAGGTTATTGCTCAGAAATTAAGGTTACATTGGAAAAGGACGGTTCCGCTACAATTGTAGATAATGGGCGAGGTATACCTGTGGACTTAAACGAACAGGCAGGAAGACCGGCTGTAGAGGTAGTTTTTACGACACTTCATGCCGGAGGAAAATTCGGTGATGGAAATTATAAGATTTCAGGCGGACTTCACGGTGTGGGCTCTTCGGTGGTAAACGCATTATCTCTTTGGCTGGAGGTAGATGTAAAACGTGAGGGAAAAGTATATAATCAGAGATATGAGCAGGGAAAGGTGTGCTATGACCTAAAGCAGACCGGAACATGCAGGAAAAATGATACAGGGACAAGCGTAAGATTTTTTCCGGACGCAGAGATTTTTGAAAAGATATATTTTAAATCAGAGTCTATCAAGAGCCGTTTACACGAGACAGCTTATCTGAATCCTGAGCTGACAATTGTATTTGAAAATAAAAGAGTTGGGGAGGAGGAGAGTGTGACTTTCCATGAACCTGACGGCATTAAAGCTTTTATTACGGACATGGATAAGGATAAAGAGAAGGTTACTGATATTATTTATTTTAAAAAGGCCTTGGATGGAATAGAAGTGGAAGTCGCATTCCAGTATATTAATGAATTTACAGAGAATATTTCAGGTTTTTGTAACAATATATATACGCAGGAAGGTGGAACGCATATTACAGGTTTTAAATCCGTTCTGACAGCAACTGTAAATCAATACGCCAGAGAACTTGGAATATTAAAAGAGAAAGACAATAACTTTACCGGTGCGGATGTAAGAAATGGCCTGGTTGCAGTCGTGGCAGTAAAACATCCTGACCCAAGATTCGAAGGGCAGACGAAGACTAAGCTGGACAATCCGGATGCAGAAAAGGTTACAAAAAATATTGCGGGTGAGCAGCTTACATTATTTTTTGACAAAAATTTAGAAACATTAAAGAGTGTTATTTCCTGTGCAGAAAAATCGGCAAAGATAAGAAAGGCTGAGGAGAGAACAAAGACAAACCTGCTTACGAAAAGCAAGTTTTCTATAGACAGCAATGGAAAACTATCCAATTGTGAGAGCAGAAAACCTGAGGAGTGCGAAATTTTCATTGTGGAAGGAGATTCTGCCGGGGGGTCTGCAAAAAGCGCCAGAAACAGAAGAACTCAGGCAATTATGCCGATTCGTGGAAAAATTCTTAATGTTGAGAAGGCGACAATGGATAAAGTTTTGGCAAATGCAGAAATTAAGACTATGATTAATGCATTTGGGTGTGGATTCTCAGAGGGGTATGGAAATGACTTTGACATTGAGAAATTGAGATTTCACAAGATTATTCTGATGACAGATGCAGATGTGGACGGTGCACATATTGATACACTGCTGTTGACATTTTTCTATCGGTTTATGCCGGAACTGATTACACATGGTCATGTGTATCTGGCAACTCCACCGTTATATAAGGTGGTACCTAAAAAAGGTGAGGGACAATATCTTTATGATGACAAAGCCCTAGAGAAATATAGGAAAAATCATTCAGGATTTACATTACAGAGATATAAAGGCTTAGGAGAGATGGATGCAGACCAGCTATGGGAGACAACATTAAATCCTGAGACGAGAATTTTGAAACAGGTAGAAATAGAAGATGCAAAAATGGCGAGCGCCGTGACAAGCATGCTTATGGGAAGTGAAGTTGCACCTCGGCGTGAATTTATTTATGACCACGCAACAGATGCAGAATTGGATATTTAGGAGATAGTATGGCGGAGCAGATTATAAAAACAGAGTATTCCGAAGTAATGCAGAAAAGCTATATTGATTACGCAATGAGTGTAATCTGTGCAAGAGCATTACCGGATGCCAGAGATGGACTGAAACCGGTACAGAGACGCGTGTTGTATGCAATGGACCAATTGGGGCTGAATTATGATAAGCCTCATAGAAAATCAGCGCGTATTGTCGGTGATACTATGGGTAAGTATCATCCTCACGGTGACAGTTCTATATATGAGACTTTGGTGGTTTTGGCACAAGATTTTAAAAAGGGAATGGCATTGGTAGACGGTCATGGAAATTTTGGCTCTATCGAGGGCGATGGTGCGGCTGCCATGCGTTACACGGAGGCAAAATTAAAGAAATTTACGCAGGATGTGTATTTAGCTGACCTGAATAAAGATGTTGTGGATTTTATGCCGAATTTTGATGAAACGGAGAGAGAGCCGGTTGTTCTTCCGGTCAGAGTACCGAATCTTTTAGTGAATGGTGCAGAAGGAATTGCTGTTGGTATGGCAACAAACATACCAACGCATAATTTGGGTGAAGTTATCGATGCAGTCATTGCTTATTTGGACAATAATGATATCACCACAGAGCAGTTATTGGAAATAATGCCGGGACCCGATTTTCCTACAGGGGGAATTGTTGCAAATAAATCAGAGCTTTTAAATATTTATGAGACTGGTGTCGGAAAATTAAAGCTGAGAGGAAAACTGGTATTTGAAAAAGGGAAAGGGAGAGAAAAAGATAAACTTGTTATTACTGAAATTCCATATACTATGATTGGCGCGGGAATTGGGAAGTTTATATCTGATGTAATCGACCTTGTGGAGACGAAAAAAACTTCTGATATCGTAGATATTTCTAATGCGTCTGATAAAAATGGAATGAGAATTGTTCTCGAATTAAAAAAAGGTGCAGATGTTGATAAATTAAAAAACATGTTGTATAAGAAGACAAAATTAGAGGATACATTTGGTGTAAATATGCTTGCCATAGCCGATGGAAGACCGGAAGTAATGGGGCTAAAGAGTATTATTAAATACAACATAGATTTTCAGTATGAACTTACCACCAGAAAGTATACAACATTACTCAATAAGGCATTGGAACAAAAAGAAATCAAAGAGGGTCTTATTAAGGCGACAAATATTATTGATTTGATTATCGAAATCATCAGAGGGTGTCAGAGTCAGAAACAGGTGAAAGAATGTCTTGTGCATGGAAAGACAGACGGAGTCAAATTTAAAAATCCGGAGTCAGAGATTCTTGCGGGAAATCTCTGTTTTACAGAACGCCAAGCACAGGCAATTTTAGATTTACGCCTTGCAAAACTAATTGGATTAGAACTTATGGCACTCCAAAAGGAATATGAAGAGTTAGTAAATCAGATTGCAGAATATGAGGATATTCTTGGAAGCAGAAGAACTATGACAAAGACTATAAAAAAAGATTTACAGAAAATAAAGAAAGAGTATGCTCTTTCCAGACGCACGCTGATTGAGGATGGAAAGGAAGCTGTCTTTGATGAGAATGCTTTTGTGGAGCAGGAAGTGGTCTTTGTACAAGATAAGTTTGGTTATGCAAAACTTTTGGAACCGGCAGCATTTGATAGAAATTTTGAATCCGTGACAAAAGAAAATAAATATTACTTTAGTTGTATGAACACTGATACAATTTGTATTTTTACAGACAATGGAAATGTACATCAGATAAAAGTATCAAAAATTCCTACTAAAAAGGTACGCGAGAAAGGAGTCCCGATTGATAATCTGGGAAATTACAGCAGTGAGGGAGAAAGTATAGTTGCACTGGTTTCAGCATCTATGATGAAAGGGAAAAAGCTTTTATTTACGACAAAAAATGGAATGATTAAATTAGTAGATGGAAGTGAGTTTGAGACGAACAGAAAAACAATGGCTGCTACGAAGCTTGGAAAAGGAGATGCGTTAATATCTGTAAAAATTACAAGAGTTTCTGAAAAAGAGGCGGTAGTAGAGAATGTGGAAATACCAGTCATGCTATCCGGTGGTTCTGATGATTTTGAAACCCTTGATTTTGAGCAGATGGAATTTGGACATATGGATGACATGATGGATGTTGTTCAGGAAACAGAGCTGCAATATACGAGGGAGATTTTGGTATTGCAGACAGAGGGAGGAATATTCCTCAGATTCCCGATAAAAGAAGTTCCCGAAATGAAAAAAGCAACACTGGGTGTAAAAGGCATTAAGTTAAATGCTGATGACTTTGTTTCCAACGTTTACCTTCTTGATGTGGGGGATAATGAGATGGTAGAATACAAGGGAAAAGAAGTAGACTTAAGAAAGTTGAAAATAGGAAAAAGAGGAACAAAAGGCGTAAAGGTCAGACGTTAAAAACGTTTGCTTAATACACTATAAGAGAGGTATTATGAGAGTACATAAGAACAAAATTTTGAATATTATTGTTTCTGTAATCATGGCAGTGGCTATGGTTGTTGGTTTGTGTACAGTTTTTGATGCAGATACGGTTGAGGTAAATGCTGCAAGTAATACTTTTGAAAAAAGTATCAGTGGATTTCCGGATAGCTACAAACCGTATCTTAGAACATTGCATGCCAAATATCCAAAATGGAAATTCGTGCCTTATAATACAGGAATTAACTTTTCCACAGCTGTATCGGAAGAATTTAAAGATAATAAAAGTCTTATTGAAAATGCATATAGCAAGTTTTTGAAGTCGAATGCCAGCGGAGATTATAATGTTTCTAAAGGAACTTATATACCAAAGGATGGAGGAAACTGGGTAACTACTTCGAAAAATGCAATAGCATATTTTATGGACCCGAGAAATTTTTTAAATACAACACATATTTATATGTTTGAATCTTTATCTTTTGATTCAGAGACACAGACTCAGGCAGGTGTGGAGGCTATTTTGGATGGCTCGTTTATGTATAAAACGAATATAGGATACATAACAACGGCAGGAAAATACAAATCCACAAATACACGATATTCAGCACAAATAATGTCTGCTGCAAAATCGACAAAAGTCAGCGCCTATTATTTGGCATCCAAGATTTTACAGGAGATAGGAACTAAGAAAAATTCAAAATATGCCGGAATGGGAGCAAGTGGAAGCGTTTCAGGGCAGTATTCCAAGGCGTATACGGGAATTTATAATTTCTATAACATAGGTGCATATTCAGGTGCAAATCCGATAGCAAATGGATTGTCATGGGCAAGCAGTGGAAAAACATATGGCAGACCGTGGACAACACCGGGGAAATCTATTCTGGGTGGAGCGCAGTATATAGGAGAAAAATATATTAATTGTGGTCAAAATACGACATATTATCAGAGATTTAATGTAAATAAAAATGCAAAGTATTCTTTGTATACACATCAGTACATGACAAATATTTACGGTGCGGCATCAGAAGCATCATTTACAGCGGAGGCATATGAGAGTCTTGGAATTGCAGCGTTGGAAAAGACGTTTATTATTCCGGTTTTCAATAATATGCCGAATGAGACAAATGTTGTCAGGTTGGGAAATACAACGAAAAGTGGTTCGACGATTGCATCTGTGAACCTGCGTAAAGGTCCAAGTACAGGGTATAAAACCCTAGTTACACTCAGCAAAGGTGATGCTGTTAAAGTAAATGGGGGTGTTATGACAGATGTGCTCTATGGAACACAATGGTTAAGTAATCCGTACTGGTATAAGGTTTCAGTGACTAAGAATGGAAAGAGTTATAATGGGTATTTGGCGGCTACATATGTAAACTTAAATTCTGAGAAGAATGTGGCAAAGGGAGAAAAGGTAAAATTGCCTGTCACATTGAATAAGAGTGAGACTGTGTACTATATGTCAGATAACCCGGCGATAGCGACCGTGGATAGTTCAGGATATGTGACGGGTATAAAAAATGGTTCTGTTACAATTAGAGCTTTTCTTGGTGCGGGAAGTATGGGGTCAATGACAATTCAGGTCGGTGGCGCAAATTATAAACCTAAAAAACCGGTGATGAAGGGTGCATCAAAAAATTATAAATCTATAAAGTTGACATGGACACCAGAGAGTGGGGTTAGCGGTTACATGATTTACAAAAAAAATGCACAGGGAAAATATGCATTGATTAAGAGAGTGGGAGGAAGTACATCCAGTTATATAGATACGAAACTTACAACAGGTCAGGCATATTCCTATAAATTGAAAGCTTTTAGAAAAGTTAATAAAGTAAAGTACAAGAGTGCAAAATCGAAAACAGTTACAGTTCGTCCAATTCCGGGCAGAACAAAAATTAAATCAATTGTTTCTACAGGCAGTAACGTGGTTATAACATGGAAACAGATTAAGGGGGCAAGTGGCTATAAAGTATATAGAAGTGAGAAGAAAAATGGAACGTATAAAGAGATAGTTTCGTTGTCCGGAAAGAAGAGTAACACATTTACAAATAGAAAACTGACAAAAGGAAGAACATATTACTATAAAGTTGCTGCTTTTAGGAATGTGTCGGGAAGAACAGTTTATGGTACACAATCAAAAATCAAGTCAGTAAAGAAATAGAAAACTGAATATAGCTCAGCAGGAGGCAGAAATGATTAATTTTATAGTGTGTGGATTAGAGAACACATTACTTAGAGATGACAGATTGGAAGTGGATGAGGAAACGATAGAATTAATATCAGAACTCAACAGAAACGGAATAAAATTCGCTGTTGCTACAGGAAGAAATTATGATGCAGTAAAGCCGCTTTTTGGAAAAGTTAAAAATGATATTGTATATATCTGTAATGATGGTGGTGTTATTATATATCAGGATAGGGTTATCAGCAAAACGCCGGTTGACCGTCTGGTATGTCTTGAAGTATTATCTGAAATCGAAAAGGATGATAGGTTTATAAGGCGGTTTAAATTACTATTCTCGAATGAAAGAGGAGCAATGGTAAACACCCATGATATGGATTTTATCAATTATTTAAGAAATATGGGAATAGAGCCTGAATATGTAAAAGATATGAAAGAACTTCCCGGTGATATTACGAAAATTACAATTTGCGCCCGTGATGGATTCGATGGGGAGACTTATGAGTATTTCTATACGAAATGGGCAAAAAAGGCAAATGTGGCAATTTCAAGCCCGGACCAGGCATTTATTACAGGAGAATATGTGACAAAAGGAATGGCAATAGCACTTTTACAGCATGTTTTCAAAATTTCTGAAGAAGATACAGTTGTGTTTGGCAGTGGGTATAGTGATATTGATATGTTTCAACATTGTTTTTACAGTTATGCAATGCAGTGGTCAGATGCGGAAGTCAGAAGAGCAGCAAAACACATTGCAGAAAATGTAAATACTATTTTGGAAGATGTTATGCGTATGTAATTTGGAGGAAAAAATGAGAAAACGAATGATTGATATCAGAAAAATTGCAATAGCCGGATTAGTTTTATCTATTTCATTTTCAGCTTTTTCAGGATGTGCTTTGAAAAGTGATACACCGATTGTCGGTAAATTGGTCGGATTAAAATCTGATGAAATGTTTAAAATAGATAAGCTACTTTGCAGCAAAGCTGAATATATGCTGGTTATGATGAATACGGCGAACCGGTATAAGAGTGATTTTGGCGGGAACATAGATTGGAATGCCAATGTTAATAAAGATTTGACAATGACAGATTTTGTTAAGGATAAAGTGAAAGAAGATATTACGATGAAATATGCTCTTTCGGCTATGGCAGAAAAAAATGGTGTTTCTCTGACGAATAAAGAAAAAGCTGAGATACAGACAAAAGCATCAGATTACTATAAAGCGCTGACAGACGGGGAAAAAAAGTATACAGGTGCAGAGGAAAAAGATGTAGAGAATCTATATACAAACTATATGCTGGCAGATAAAGTATATTCAAAAATAACGGAAAATGTAGGTAATGACATTAGTGAGGAAGATGCACGGGTTATAAAGATTCAATATATCAGAATGAATACGGAATCAAAAAAAGCGGCAAAAATAAAATCTACTTTAAAAGATGTGAAAAGTATTGTAGAGGGCGGTTATCAGGAGTTTGCAAGAGAGGCAAAGCAGTATAGTTTGGATGACACAATTGAGAGAGTAATGAAAAAAAGTGAGGCAGCATCCAAATATGAATTGGAAGCCTTTAAGGTCAGTAAAGGTAAAATAAGTAATATTATTGAAGATGGAAATAATTATTATTTGATATATTGTATAGATAATTATATGAAAGATGAGACTGCAAAAAATAAGCAGGAGCTTATGGATAAAGAAAAGGAACAATATTTTAATAAGGAGTACACTGCATTTCTCAATAATATAGAGACGGATTTTAATGAGAAAGAAGAGAAAAAGATAAAGATAGAAGATAGTGATGATATGAGTAGTATTGTAGTGTTTGATTAAAATTAAGTGCTAGAAAAATCAGTGTGATAAGGTAGTTAAATGGAAATTTGACTGCCTTTTTCAATGAAATATTGAATTACTTAAAAGGATGAAATATAATGAAATAGAAAATCTCGGAGGGAAAAAATAAATATGGAACATTTTATTACAGAAATAAGAATTGATGAATTGAGGCATTTATCAAACATCGTTATATCATTAAATCAAGATAGGAGACAGCATTTAATCATTACGGGTAAAAATGGTTCGGGAAAGACATCATTACTTTTGGAAATTCAAAAATATTTGCAGGCAATTAATGATGGAAAATTGAATCTTTTACGAAATGAGTATATAAAGTGGACTTTACAGGCGGAAAAAAGCCTAATTAATGCAAAAACAGAAGCAGAGAAATTTGAAGCAGAGAAAAATTATAATCTGAATATATCACGGGTAAAAAGGTACAAGGATGGTGTAGAACCTTTTTTTAATAATCCTGAAGATTTAGATTTTTTATATCAGCAGGGAAATTTTATAACAGCATTTTTTTCAGCAAACAGGAAAACACAGATTGTCCGTGGAAATGGTGTAGAAGATATTAAATTAAGTAATTTTTATAGTATTAATTCTGAGCCGGGAGAGTTGCTGCATAAGTATATGGTACATCTAAAAACCCAGCAATCCTATGCAAGAAATGAAGGAGACATGATAAATGTAAATAGGATTCAGAAATGGTTTGACCGGTTTGTAGAGGCATTACGAGTTTTGCTGGATGATGATTCCATCTCTTTGGAATATGATTATAAAGAATATGATTTTAAAATTTGTGAGGATGGAAGAGAGCCTTTTGGTTTTGACCAATTATCAGATGGATATTCATCGGTTATTCATATTATATCGGATTTGATTTTAAGGATGGACAGAAACTGGCTTTTGGGTGATGGACTGAGTGAATATGATGTAGAAGGAGTTGTGTTAATTGATGAATTGGAGACGCATCTTCATATTGAATTACAGAGAAAAATTATGCCGTTTTTGATTAAGTTTTTTCCAAGAATACAATTTATTATTACAACACATTCGCCTTATATTCTTAATTCTATTTCAAATGCTAAAGCATATGATTTGGAAAGATGTGTAGAATTAGAAGATTTATCTGTATATTCCTCAGATGGGCTTGCAGAGGGCTATTTTGGTGCAGAAGAATATGCAGATGAATTGAAAGAAAAGATTGAGAAATATAAAAATCTGACGGAAATAAATAATCCAACAGAAGAACAACGTGCAGAGAGAGCAAAACTCCGAATAGATTTGAAGAATATTCCACGGGGATTATCTCGGGAGGCGAGAGATAAATTTGAGGAGATAGAGGGACATCGTTTATGATAAAAGTTGAACGGAAACTAACAGATAAGGCACAGAAAGCAATAGAATCTTTAGAGGAAGCAAAAGCAAAAAATGCTTCATATAATACTTTAGAAGTTAATTCAGCGCTCAGGGAAATGTTTCATGGCAAATGTTATATTTGTGAGAATAAAGAAATTACTTCTTATCAAATTGAGCATTTGATTCCATATCGGGGAAATAAAGAATTAAAATATGATTGGAATAATCTTTTTTTATCTTGTGCCCACTGTAATAATATAAAGCTAGATAAATATGTACCGATTATAGATTGTACAAAAGAAAATGTGGAAGAATACATTGCTTTTCGTAAAAAAGGATATTTTGGAACAGAGGAAGAATTGGTGTTTGAAAAGTTAGATTCTAGAAAAGAGACGATAAATACTGTAAAATTGCTAGAAGAGGTATATTATGGTTTTACTCCACAAAAGAAAATGGAATCTAAAATATTGAGAAGAACTTTAAGAAAGGAACTTTCTCAATTTAAAGAATATGTTCGAGAATATCAAGAGGCAGAAGATGATGAAAAGGAGGATTTGAAATATCTTATAAAAAAACAATTGGAGGATAGTTCACCGTTTGCTGCTTTCAAAAGGTGGTTAATTCGAGATAATAAAGAATCCTATTCTGAGTTATTGCCATACATAGAGTGATAAATATAAAGAGATTCTCAAGAATAAAAACACCTTATAATTTAGAAACGCTTTCTAAATTATAAGGTGTTTTTGTATTATAATAGTCTATTTATTTCTTTGCCGGCTTTTTGCTTTTCTTATTTATAAATTCCATAATGTTTGTTCTAAAGATAATTCCCAGGAATATCAATAGACATACTAGTGAGATAAGGATTCCCGGCATAAATCCTTTTGGTGTATATTTAAAGGTAATATCGTGAGTTCCTGCTTCGAGAAGAACTCCGGTTAAAGCGCCGGAACAGATAGCTGTAGTTTTTGATTTTTCGCCGTCAATGTATACGGTCCATCCTTCATCGTAAGGAATAGATGTGTACATGATACCTTGTTTATCTGTTGTGACCTTACCTGTAATTTTTGTGTCTGAATAGGAATCTACAATATATGGGTTAGCATTCAGTAATTCATAGCCTGCTTTCCAAGCAGCTTCATCAAATGCATAAGCATAGCAGGATGATAATGCCTGTCCATCACCGGACGTAATTGTAATTGTAGAACCGGCTGAGACATTTCCGATATGACAGATGTAATTCTGGTTTGTGGACGAAAATGTCTTTGTAGTTGAATTGTCATCTGTGATGCTTCCGTTTGTTATTGTTGCCGTCAGACTTTCAGATGATGTCACACAATAGAAATATATATCAAAGGTTTGTTCTTTCTTGGTTGGTTTAAATGTGTCACCTTCATCCAACTGGTAAGCAGCGGTAAATGTACCAACCGTATCTGATGTCTGAAGCTTATGGAAGATATTGGAACCTCCGTTTACAGCTGATTTTACAAAATTGTTTTGTGTCATAAATGGATTTCCGGTTTCTTTATCCCAGTTAGCATCTGTACTCATATTCATCATAAATCCAAGTGGTAATGTGTTATTGTATTCATATAAATGAATGGTTGATGGTACGTTTGTTTCAGTTTGATAGCTCTGAGTACCAATTTCTGTCATATTTTTAGGAAGTGACGGTTTGTCACTCGTAAACTCGTATTTTATCGAAAACAGTGCGGCAGTAAGCGGCGTATGTCCATAATACGAATATGCATTAAACGATGTCTGCATACCTATCTGATTGTAGTATTCCTGCATTGCAGCAGATGCTACAGATGAAAATGTTGATATACTATTGTAATTAAATCTTGCGCCGTCATTTCTTGTTGAATGAGATGCCGATTCTGTTCTATAAAATTTCGTTCCTTCGTTTTCAGCTTTTTGCTTTGCAACTTCATTTAGCTGCTTATGAGCCTGTGTGCTTTCATAATAAGCAGCTCTGGAAGATGTACTTGCCATACCTGTTACGCACATATTTAATGTCAATTCGCAGAACATTGTAAGCACTAACAGATATGTAAAGAAAGCTTTCATATCTGATTTCTTTCTATAGCAGAAAAATAGTAATACATAAATAATAATAAATAGCATACTAAAATAAATTATTTTTCTTATATTTGTATCTACTGCGAGGTCGCTAAAGAAAGAAGTATCTTTAAACAGCTCCTGTAAAACTAGAATTAGTCCGAGAGAACCTCCCATCGAGCCAATAATCTGGGATGGCTTGTATTCTTTTAAGTGTATAAAGGCCTCGTATGCCATTGTTATAATCAGGAATATATAGAGAAAAGATTCTCTACATGGAAGACTGTTCGGAAAATGTAATCCATGCCAGATGTAATTTGGTATATTTAAGTTAAAGCTTAAAAGCATGATTACAGCAATAGCTGTTTTTCCAACACGCTCCTTTATGCTGATTTTTTTGCATATCCAGAAAAGCGGAATCAGTACAAAAACAGCAACGGTACAATAAATATTAGGGTCATGCGGATATTTTAAATCAGCTACAGGAATACATATCAGTGACCTGAAAAGCATATAGAGAATAGAAAAGTATTCTTCAATTGTTTCAGGAAAAGATGAATCAGCTGATTTTGTTGTTAATAAATTGAAATATTCGGGCAGAATAACGCATGCAGCCAGACCGCCGCCAAGCACTGAATAAATGGCGAAATCCTTGAAGGCAATCAGTCTTGCTTTAATCTGACCAATTTCAGAATCAAAATCGGAAACACAAAGTAAATATATAAAATAAATTACGCTGTATATACAAAGCATGATTCCAATGTAATAGTTAGAAAAAATGCTAAGTGCTAATGCAATACAGTACATTTTATATCTTTTTTGTGTTACAAGTCTGTCGAGTCCCAAAATAATAAATGGAAGAAGCCACATACAATCCAGCCACATGATATTCCAGCTGAAAGCAGCAAAGTATGCTGATAAGGCATAAATCATACCAAAAATTACGGCAGGAACCTGCTTTTTATGGAATCTTTTCACTAAATAGTAAGTAGCGGAAAAACCGGCAAGTCCCATCTTAACGATTATAAAGAAACTTACATAATCTGCCATATTTCCCGGCCATAATATGGTCAAAAGATTCAGTGGACTGGACAAATAGTAAGCAGCGATAGCGACAAAGTTCATTCCTGCACCTATTTCCCAGGTGTAAAAAAGACTTCCACCGCTATGTAGCTTGTCCTGTAAAATTTGTAAATAAGGAGTGTACTGATGATAGCAGTCGCTTCTTAGATACATTTGGTCTCCAAATGGAGCAACGCCCTTGAAAAAATAAACAATTAGCATGGATAGCACAGGAAGTATAAATGCCAGAAAATAAAGGCAATTATCTTTTAACCATGTGCTAAAAGAAAATTTAGTATCTCTCTTAAAATTCATTGTTTATCCCCTTTCTTTTATTAAATATAAATAATTTACTAAAAATATAGTTCAGAAGTATTGTTAATACCATAGCTATAGCTTTTGCTATATATGGATTTCCTTTGATATACTTTGAAATTATCAGTATAATTTCAGTCATAATCAATGTACAGATTCTTACATTGGCAAATCTGAAAAATTCTCCTATTACCTCGCTGAAACCGTGTGTTTTGCTTTTAAATACCCATAATTTATTTGTTATATAGGCAAAGACAATCGCACATGATGTGGATATGATATTGGAGATTAATTCATCAAGTCCCAAAGCTGTAAATGAAGAAAAAACGACATAGTCTATTGTGATAGTTCCAATTCCAAAGGCAGCGTATAAGAGCATTTCATAGCTGATAATTCCTTTTATAAGAATCTGTGATTTTTCACTCTTAAAATGTTTTAGAAGAAACGTTCTAAATCTGATGATTAATTCTTTCATTCTGTATTCCTTTTAGTTATTACAGATTACTTGGAGTTATCAATATTTGTATCCTGAATAATGTAAATAGGCCTGTCCTTTGCTTCAAGGTAAATATTTGCAATATATTCTCCAAGTATTCCAAGAGATAATTCAATAATTCCGCCCATAAATAAGACGGCTATCATAAGCGAAGCGTAACCTGAAACATCTATGCCAAAAGCAAGCTTTCGAATCAGCGTGAAAATAATCATTGCAAATGTAAAAAGTGAAATAACCAATCCGGAACATGTTAAAAACCTAAGTGGTGTAATAGAAAAAGAAGTAATGCCGGTAATGGCATACTTGAATAGGCTTTTAAAGCTCCACTTTGTTTCGCCTGCCGGACGTTCAATATTTTCGTAAGGAATCCAGCTGGTTTTAAAGCCGACCCACTCAAAAATTCCTTTAGAGAAACGCTGAACTTCTGATAGTTTAATGATATTATCTACCATTTGTCTGCTCATGATTCTAAAATCTACAGCGTTTTGTACAAGTTTTACATCAGTAAAACGATTACTGAATTTATAAAATAGACCGGAAAACATACTTTTTATTTTAGACTCTCCGGTTCTGCTGGTACGCTGTGCAGCACAACAGTCAAATCCTTTTTCAATTTCTTCAATCATTTTTGGGACTAAAGCCGGTGGATGCTGAAGGTCAGCGTCCATAACAATTATATAATCAGCGGATGTATTGCAAAGTCCTGCGTACATAGCTGCCTCTTTTCCAAAATTTCTGGAAAAAGAGATGTATTTTACATTTTTATATTTTGAAGCCATATCAGTTAAAATGAGATATGTTTTATCTTTACTCCCATCATTTACAAAAATATAATTAAATGCATAGTTATCTATTGTGTTATAAATTTTTTCTGATTCCTCGTAAAACATGGTAAGCATAGCTTCTTCGTTATAACAAGGAACGACAATATCAATTGTTTTCATAAAGCCTCCATAATTTTGTATAAGCATAATTATTATTTGGATAAATGACCATAATTAATACTATTTTACTATAAAACCTGTCAAGTGTAAACCAAGAAAGTGGCAGCGAAAATAAGAGCGGGTGCTGTCCTTTTTTAATATCTCCATAAATGTATTGACTTATAAATAATAGAAAATATAATGAAACAGGTAAAGAAGAATGTTTCGGTGATTGGAACGTTAGATTACAGGGAGGATTATTATGGAAAGAAAGTGGTGGCATGAAAAAGTTGCATATCAGATTTATCCGAAAAGTTTTAAGGATACGAATGGGGATGGAATAGGCGATATTAGAGGAATTATTGAAAAGCTAGATTATTTAAAGGATTTGGGAATAGATATTATTTGGATTTCACCGATATATCAGTCCCCATTGGTTGACCAAGGATATGATATTTCGGATTATTATAAAATTGATGAACGATTTGGCACAATGGATGATTTTGATGAATTGCTGAAGGAGGCAAAAAAGAGAGACATTGGAATCGTTATGGATTTGGTGATTAATCATTGTTCCGACCGGCACGAGTGGTTTCAGAAAGCATTGAAGGATATAGAGGGTGAGTATGGGAATTATTTCTATTTTAGAAAAGGAAAAAATGGACAGCCGCCTTGCAATTATCGCTCTTATTTTGGTGGAAGTGCATGGGAGAAGGTAGACGGGACCGATTATTATTATCTTCATTTGTTTGCAAAAGAACAGCCGGATTTGAATTGGCACAATCCTAAGGTTTTAGATGAGCTTTATAAAATGATAAACTGGTGGTTAGACAAGGGACTTGCCGGATTTAGAATTGATGCGATTATTAATATAAGGAAAGATTTACAATTCAAGAGTTTAGAGCCGGATGGCGATGATGGGTTTGTACATGCAGGTGTAGCAGCTGAAAAGGTTCCGGGAATTGGAAAGATGTTACAGGATTTAAAGAAAAATACATTTGAGAAGTATGATGCGTTTACTGTTGCAGAAGTGTTTAATATGAGAAAAGAAGAATTGCAAGAGTTTATTGGAGAAGAAGGGCATTTTTCCACAATGTTTGATTTTTCAGCAGAGTGTCTGGCATTTGGAGGCCACGGATGGTATGATGCCCCGAATATAACTTTTGAGGACTATAGAAGGGTTATTTTTCATGCACAGACAGAGTGTCAGGATATTGGATTTATGGCCAATATTATTGAAAACCATGATGAGCCTAGGGGTGTCAGTCGATATATTCCTGAATATGCAAGAAATGAAACGGGAAAAAAGATGCTTGCTACTGTAAATGTTCTTTTGAGAGGAATCCCGTTTATTTATCAGGGACAGGAAATCGGAATGACAAATTGTTCAATGAAAAGTATTGAGGAATATGATGATATTAGTACAAAGAATCAATATCAAATGGCGATAGCGGCAGGTGTGTCAGAGGAAGTGGCATTACAGGGATGTTATGAGCATAGCAGAGATAATGCCAGAACTCCAATGCAGTGGAACGATAAAGAAAATGGAGGTTTTACGTCGGGGAAACCTTGGCTAAAGGTAAATCCAAATTATAAAGAGATTAATGTTTCGGAACAACAGAATAGAGCGGATTCATTGCTGAGTTATTATAAAAAACTGATTGCACTGAGAAAATCAGAGGATTATAAAGAAGTTTTTACATATGGAAATTTTGAGCCGATATTTGAGGATGAAGATAAAATTTTTGCATATAAAAGATATACAGATGAGATGCAAATATTTGTGTTGGCAAATTTTGGAGAGGAAGCAAAGAAATTAGAGCTTGAGGAAGGAAGATATGAACTTGTATTGAATAATATGGAAGCCTTGGATATTTCTGGTGGAGTGATTGATTTGAAAAGTTGTCAGGCTGTGGTGATTAAAAAGACATTTTCGTAGTGTGGCAACATTGATGAAAAGTATCTGGTAGATACTATTAATCAAGCGAAGCGAGCTGACAAAAAGATTTTTGTACATTTAAATGAATAAGAGCTTTATATTGTTTGAGAAAATTTTGTCGACCTACGGTAACGGTAAAAAGTGCCGTGGTCGACAATTCTTTTATTTATTGGAATAGAGCGCTGTTTTATTGTTAATTTAGTAGATTAAAAGGTATTAGAATGTTATAATGTGAGAGGGTAGACAAAAAGGGTTATTGAATGTTAGTAAATAGAGGGCTTTTAAGCGAATGTGTATTAATAGAACCAAAGTGGAATTTAAAGAAATATACAAGTGAAGTAATAAAAAATATAGCAAGTATTAATAGAACCAAAGTGGAATTTAAAGTCAACAGGACTATATATTAAAGCATTACCGTTTTTTGTATTAATAGAACCAAAGTGGAATTTAAAGCAATATGCAAGGGCTAGCATATTATACATAGCGTAGTATTAATAGAACCAAAGTGGAATTTAAAGTTAAAATAATTTGTTACATCTATATGTCTGTGATAGTATTAATAGAACCAAAGTGGAATTTAAAGAACACAAGTTTTTCAACTGGCTTACTGTGTTTTTGTATTAATAGAACCAAAGTGGAATTTAAAGTAAATATCACTATCAGCATTCGTGTGCGCTGCATAGTATTAATAGAACCAAAGTGGAATTTAAAGTCTTTTGTTATTACTTTTATTACTTTTCTTTTTTCGTATTAATAGAACCAAAGTGGAATTTAAAGCAGGTAGAACTTTTTCCCTCGTATGCACAATAGGTGTATTAATAGAACCAAAGTGGAATTTAAAGGTTGCATTTAGAAAAAAAATACTAGATTTTTTTTGTATTAATAGAACCAAAGTGGAATTTAAAGTTATTGATTGTACAAAAAGTATTTGAAACATTTGGTATTAATAGAACCAAAGTGGAATTTAAAGTTCTAATTCGTCATACTGTTTTACCATTTTTTCTGTATTAATAGAACCAAAGTGGAATTTAAAGATATTTAAAAGTTTTATAGGTAAATTTGAAGATATGGTATTAATAGAACCAAAGTGGAATTTAAAGGTCACTTCTTATTTTCATCAAATAATTTTCTATTGGTATTAATAGAACCAAAGTGGAATTTAAAGTGTGTATGTTTACTGTTATTCTATAATGTCCATTTTGTATTAATAGAACCAAAGTGGAATTTAAAGACATCTAACACAATATCTTCTTGCTTTCTCCAAATCGTATTAATAGAACCAAAGTGGAATTTAAAGCTTTAATTGGTTTTCCTTCTAAGATTTCTTCCTTGTATTAATAGAACCAAAGTGGAATTTAAAGACAAGTAACTTGTATTCTTTTGGAAGTCCTACGAGTATTAATAGAACCAAAGTGGAATTTAAAGAAAATTTTGAAATTGGAGAACCTTATCACAGACATAGTATTAATAGAACCAAAGTGGAATTTAAAGACTGTAAAAAGTTCATTAGATAATATAATTGGAATTGTATTAATAGAACCAAAGTGGAATTTAAAGATTAGCAAAATTATCATTATTCCATGAACATAATCGTATTAATAGAACCAAAGTGGAATTTAAAGATTATCAAGATGGTCTCCCGATTTTGATTGTTCTAGTATTAATAGAACCAAAGTGGAATTTAAAGATAGCCTTTTTAAAGAAAAGAGAAAATATTATGTCAAGTATTAATAGAACCAAAGTGGAATTTAAAGTCATCACAACTTGCTTTGATGCAATTTGCTATCTTTGTATTAATAGAACCAAAGTGGAATTTAAAGACATTCTATTGGCTTAAGTTTTCTAATCTTGTATTGGTATTAATAGAACCAAAGTGGAATTTAAAGACGCTTAACATATTATTCCATATGTTAGCAGCGTGTGTATTAATAGAACCAAAGTGGAATTTAAAGGCATATTGATTTAATTTTTCAGGAACAATGTGATAACGTATTAATAGAACCAAAGTGGAATTTAAAGCTGTGATGGTATGCACAAAGCGGAAGATATAGTTTGTGTACTAATAGAACCAAAGTGGAATTTAAAGGTTAAAAATATTTTTGACAATTTCAGCTTGTTCATGTATTAATAGAACCAAAATGGAGTTTGAATTTAAACATTTATTTCTAAATATCATCTTTGTCAAAACATTGCAAAGATGAAGCTTGAGGAAGTGGATGTCAAACCATTTTTCACTTTTTGAAAAGAAGGCAGAACATGTCATGAAGAAAGAGAGAATTTTATCATTAATTTAACCTGTTCTTTCAAAGAAAGAATGATGGGGACAGCCTCACACGAGGTATGAATGAAACAGGAGAAGTGTATTTGGAATGGTTGAAGTTTTGGGAAATGTTTAGGCTGAAGAGTAGTTGCACAATTGTAATATTTTGGGGGCAAGGAAGCGATAAACTTTGTCATGGTTTTAACGGCATTAAGTGTGATTGGACTGTTTAGATATTTTATATACAAAGTTCACTTTTTTTATTTTGTGACAAATATCATCGGTTTATATGGTGACTATGTTTGTGGGTGGTGCGGTTATATACAATCATTTTTGGGGGTATGGTTTCTGCTGTATCAAAATTTACACACATGGTTATAGGAATATCCGTTCCGGAAAAAATTGTTGGAAGAAACCGTTATTTCATTGAGCTTTGCGAATAAAAAAGGGTGTTGTACTAACTATTTAGTGCAACGCCCTTTCTATGTCAGTTTTACATATTAAAATTAATATGTTTATTTCTCAATTCCATTTTCTTTTTCCATCATTGCTCTTACCTGAAGTGGCAAACCAAATAACGTGATAAATCCTTCTGCATCGTGATGGTCATATAAATCTCCTGTTGTAAATGATGCAAGACTCTCGCTGTATAAAGAATATGGAGATGTTGTTCCGGCTTTAATAATGTTTCCTTTATAAAGTTTAAATTTCACTTCTCCGGTAACGTATTCCTGTGTAGATTCAATAAATGCCTGAACAGCTTCACGGAGTGGAGTAAACCATTTTCCCTCGTAAACAATCTGAGCAAATTTATTACCCATATCTTTTTTGACTTCCATTGTAGCACGGTCGAGAACTAATTCTTCCAGCTGGTCATGTGCTTCCATAAGAATTGTTCCACCCGGAGTTTCATAAACACCACGGGATTTCATTCCAACAACACGGTTTTCAACGATATCAACAATGCCAATACCATGTTTTCCACCAAGTCTGTTTAACTCACGAATAATATCGGAGACTTTCATTTCCTTACCATTTACTGATTTTGGTACACCTTTTTCAAATGTCATTGTTACATATTCGCCTTCGTCAGGTGCTTTTTCAGGAGAGACACCTAAAACTAAAAGGTGGTCATAATTTGGCTCGTTTGCAGGGTCTTCTAACTCAAGACCTTCATGGCTGATATGCCACAGATTTCTGTCACGGCTGTAACTCTGGTCTGCTGAGAATGGCAGGTCGATACCATGTGCCTTACAATATTCAATCTCGCTCTCACGGGAATCCATTGTCCACTTATCATCTCTCCATGCAGCAATAATTTTAATATCCGGAGCCAATGCCTTAATGCCTAATTCAAAACGAATCTGGTCATTTCCTTTACCTGTTGCACCATGGCAGATGGCAGAAGCGCCTTCTTTTCTTGCGATTTCTACTAATCGTTTTGCAATACCCGGTCTTGCCATTGAAGTACCGAGTAAGTATTTATTTTCATACACTGCACTGCCCTGAACACAAGGTACAATGTAATCATCACAAAATTCATCTGTGATATCTTCTATGTATAATTTAGAAGCACCTGAGTATTTTGCTCTTTCTTCAAGACCATCTAATTCTTCTTCCTGTCCACAGTCGATACAACAGCAGATAACTTCATAATCGTAGTTTTCCTTTAACCAAGGGATGATAGCAGTTGTATCAAGCCCACCTGAATAAGCTAAAATAACTTTTTCCTTTGCCATTTTAAAAATCCTCCATAAAATATTACTTCTTTATATAATGCAGAAAATATCTGCATGATGTTCAACAGTTGTTACTATACATCATGCATGCATAAAATGCAAGAAAAAATTAGGAAAAGGTGAATATTATGCAAAAAATATGCATAAAACTTGAATAATATTCATTAAAGGTGTATAATGCGACAAGAGGGAAAAGTCATACTTGTTTTTCGCCGGGGAAAAGACTAAAATGTGAATTGAAAAGTTTTCTTTTAATAAAGAAAAAGTTGGAGGTTATTATGATAAAAGCAGGTATTATCGGCTCTACAGGTTATGCAGGGGCAGAGATTGTAAGATTAATACAACAGCATAAGGACGTTGAGGTTGTATGGTTTGGGTCGAGAAGTTATGTTGATGAAAAATATGCAGATGTTTTTAGAAATATGTTTCAGATTGTTGATGCAAAGTGTATGGATGATAATATGGAGGAACTGGCGAATGCAGTGGATGTTATTTTTACAGCAACACCACAGGGATTATGTGGTTCATTGGTAAATGAGGAAATATTAAATAAAGTAAAAATTATTGATTTAAGTGCAGATTTTAGAATAAAAGATGTTGCTACATATGAAAAATGGTATGGCATAAAACATCAGAGTCCACAGTTTATTGAAGAAGCAGTGTATGGTCTCTGTGAAATTAATAGAGATAAGGTAAAAAATGCGAGAATAATTGCCAATCCCGGATGTTATACAACTTGCAGTATTCTATCTATATATCCTTTGATAAAAGAGAAAATGATTTATCCGAAATCTATTATTGTGGATGCAAAGTCCGGAACATCAGGAGCAGGGCGTGGCGCGAAAGTACCGAACCTTTTCTGTGAAGTAAATGAAAATATTAAGGCATATGGGGTTACAACTCATAGACACACTCCGGAAATCGAGGAACAGTTAAGTTATGCAGCGGGAGAAGAAGTTATTATAAATTTCACTCCGCACCTTGTTCCAATGCAGAGAGGAATATTAGTGACTGCGTATGCTGATTTAAAAAGACAAGTGACATATGAAGAAATAAAGTCCATCTATGATAAGTATTATGGAGACGAATATTTTATAAGAGTTCTGGATAGAGATGTATGTCCGGAAACACGCTGGGTAGAGGGAAGTAATTTCGTGGATGTTAATTTTAAAATAGATGAGAGAACAGGTAGAGTTATAATGATGGGAGCGCTCGATAACTTAATAAAAGGAGCAGCCGGTCAGGCAATCCAAAACATGAATATAATGTTTGGATTGGGAGAAAACACCGGATTACAACAGATTCCAATGTTTCCATAAGTATACGCCGAAGGCGTATCAATAATAAAAGCATATGCTCGTTGGAAGCTTGCTTACAAAAGAGCATATGCTTTTATTATTGAAAACACGACTATTGTCGTGTATACTTATGGAACTTTAGAGCCTGTTGTAATCCGGTGTCATAAACAATCACAGACATAAACACAGTGCGAAGACGCTTCGCGTCTTCGCACTGAATAAGTAGGAGAAAGTATGAGAAAGCGAAGCGTCTTTGCACTGAATAAGAGAAAGTGTGAAGAAGCAAGTGGCTTCGCATAAAATAAGCAGAGAAATTATAGTAGAAGGAAAAGGAGAAGAACCATGAAAAAAATTAGTGGCGGTGTTACGGCCCCTTTAGGTTTTGCGGCAATGGGATTGAGAGTAGGAATTAAAGAGGGAAATCCTGATAAAAAAGATATGGCAATGATTTATAGTAGTACACCTTGTGTAGCAGCAGGAACATTTACAACAAATCAGGTAAAGGCTGCCCCGGTAAAATGGGACCAGGATGTTATATATAATTCACCGTTTGTGCATGCAGTTGTATGTAACAGTGGCATTGCCAATGCATGTACAGGACAAATAGGGATGCAGTATTGTGAAGAAATGGCGCAGGCTACAGCAGAGGCGTTACATATCAAAAAAGAACAAGTGTTAGTTGCATCAACAGGAGTTATAGGAGCACAGCTTCCTATGGATAAGATTGTAAATGGAATCGGAATGTTGGCGCCTACACTGGACGAGACACAGGAGGGTGGTCATATGGCAGCACAGGCTATTATGACTACGGATACGATTCCAAAAGAAATTGCGTATGAGTTTGAGATTGGTGGAAAAACATGTAAAATTGGTGGCATGTGCAAAGGTTCCGGAATGATTCATCCAAATATGTGCACGATGCTTGGATTTATAATGACAGATGTAAATATTTCAAAAGATTTGATATATCAGGCATTAAGTTCAGATATACAGGATACCTTTAATATGGTTTCTGTGGATGGAGATACATCTACAAATGACACTGTTTTGTTGCTTGCAAATGGTTTGGCAGGCAATGAAATGATAACAGAAAAGAATGAAGATTATTACAAATTTGTGGAAGCGCTCCACAAAGTAAATGTATTCTTATCAAAGAAGATTGCAGGTGACGGTGAGGGTGCAACAGCGCTGTTTGAAGTGAAGATTGTAAATGCGGAGAGTAAGGAACAGGCGGTTACTTTGGCAAAATCGATTGTGACTTCCAGTTTGACAAAAGCAGCAATCTACGGACATGATGCAAACTGGGGACGAATCCTTTGTGCGATGGGATATTCCAACGCAAAATTTAATCCGGACACTGTGGATATTTATTTCGAGAGCAGAGCAGGAAAGCTAAAGATTGTAGAGAATGGTATGGCTACGAATTACAGTGAGGAAGAAGCTACAAAAATACTGTCGGAAAATGAGGTTACAGCCATTGCCGATGTAAAGATGGGTGATTATGAGGCTACTGCATGGGGCTGTGATTTGACCCATGAATATGTGAGTATCAATGCAGATTATAGAAGCTAAAAGAGAAGTGAGGTAAGAATTGTGTTAATGAAAGGACAGCAAAATTTACATATGGATAAATGGATTGAAAAAGGAGATGTTCTGATAGAGGCGTTACCTTATATCCGGAGATTTAACAGAAAGATTATTGTAGTAAAATATGGCGGAAGCGCAATGCTTGACGAGGATTTTATGACCAGTGTGATTCAGGATATTACATTATTAAAATTAGTTGGGTTTAAACCGATTATTGTTCATGGAGGCGGAAAAGCTATAAGCAGACATATAGACAGACTTGGAATGGAAACGAATTTTGTCAACGGACTTCGTGTTACAGATAATGAAACACTTGAAGCGGCAGAGATGGTTTTGAATAGTGTAAACAAAAAGTTAGTTCAGATTGTAGAACAGCTGGGAGTAAGAGCAATCGGTATTAGTGGTAAAGATGGAAAACTCCTAACAGTTAAGAAAAAATTATCAGACGGTGAAGATATTGGTTATGTAGGTGAAGTAACAACAGTCAATGCAGATATTCTTCTGGATTTATTAGAGAAAGATTTTCTTCCGATAGTTTGTCCTATCGGATTAGACGAAGAGTTCCATGGATATAACATCAATGCGGATGACGCGGCAAGTGCGATTGCGAAGGCTGTCAAAGCGGAGAAACTTGCGTTTTTAACAGATACGGAAGGGGTATATATGGACCCTGACGATACAAACTCGGTAATATCTGAACTCACGGTTGCAGAGGCACAGCAATTAATTGATGATGGAATTATTGCCGGAGGAATGCTTCCTAAAATTAAAAACTGCATGAACGCTATTGAGAATGGTGTTTCCAGAGTCCATATTTTAGACGGGAGAATACCACACAGTATTTTGCTTGAAATTTTTACGAACAAAGGTATTGGAACGGCGCTTTTAGACGACAATCAGGAGAAGTTTTACACCGTAAAGGCTGATTAAAAGAAGGGGAATATAATGATGACAGAGAAAGAATATATGGATTTAGGAGAACAATATTTTATACATACATACAACAGATTTCCGGTTGTTATTGAGAAAGGTGAAGATGTTTATGTTTATGATGTGACAGGAAAAAAGTATCTTGACTTTGCTGCCGGTATTGCGGTTTCGGCATTGGGGTATAGCAATGATGCTTATAAAGAAGCGTTGAAGCAGCAGGTAGATAAGATTTTGCATACTTCCAACCTTTATTACAATGTTCCTTCCATTGAGGCGGCAGAAAAGCTTGTGAAAAAGGCGGGGTTAAAGAAGGCATTTTTTACAAATAGTGGCGCTGAGGCAATTGAGGGAGCTCTAAAAATGGCAAAGCGTTATGCGTATGATAAAAATGGAGCAGACGAATACGAGATAATTGCTATGAAGCATTCTTTTCACGGAAGAACAATGGGGGCATTGGCATTGACCGGAAATGCACATTATCAGGAACCATTCGGACCTATGATTCCGGGAATAAAATATGCAGAGTTTAATAATCTTGATAGTGTTAAGGCTTTGGTGAGCGAAAAGACATGTGCCATTATTTTGGAACCGGTGCAGGGTGAAGGAGGTATTTATCCGGCAGAAAAAGAATTTATGGAAGGAATTAGAAATATCTGTGATGAGAATGATATTCTAATGATTTGTGATGAAATTCAGTGTGGTATGGGTAGAACAGGAAAGATGTTTGCGTTTGAGCATTATAATGTGGTACCGGATATCATTACCTGTGCAAAGGCTTTAGGATGTGGCGTTCCGGTAGGAGCTTTTGTGGCGGGAGAAAAATGCTGCGACAGTCTGGTTCCGGGAGACCATGGCACAACTTATGGTGGAAATCCTTTGGCGACGGCGGCGGTGAGTAAGGTGTTTGACCTGTTTGAGGAGAACAATATTCTGGCGCATGTAAGTCAAATCAGCGGATATTTTGAAGAACAGTTAGAAAGGCTGGTAGAGGATTTTGACAATGTTTTAGAAAGACGTGGCAAAGGACTTATGCAGGGATTGGTATTAACTAGTCCGGTAGCAGATGTTGTAAACGGAGCAATGGAAAAGGGATTACTTGTAATTTCAGCGGGCAACAATGTTCTGCGAATGGTGCCGCCGTTGATTATTACGAGAGAGCATGTAGATGAAATGATAGAAATATTGAGGACAGTATTGGGTAAATAAGCATATGGAAACGCTCCTACTGGTACAAAAGTAAAATGTATGTTAAAATTTTACATAGACTTTACATATACCTGTTATGTTATGGTAGGGTATGGAAAGTCTAATAATATGAAAAGGCAGAATCATTCAGAAGAAAAATGATTGGGGCTCTGAATCGTTTCAAAAAGTTATTTAGGAGAAAATTAAATTATGTACGAGATGATTATTGCATTGCTCAGCGGATTGGCTTTGTTCCTGTTTGGAATGAAGTATATGAGTGAAAGCTTACAGCAGGCAGCAGGTGAGAAACTTAGAGGCTTTTTAGACAGATGCACAAAGAATAAGTATATTGCTGTAGTTTTTGGAGCATTGTTTACCGCATTTATACAGTCATCGGGCGCCACTACTGTTATGGAAGTCAGTTTTGTAAATGCGGGAATATTATCACTGGAACAGTCTGTAGGACTGACATTTGGTGCGAATATAGGAACGACAATCACATCACAGATGGTATCCTTAAAGTTGACAGATGCAGCACCGTTTATATTATTTATCGGTGCAGTCATTTTAATGTTTGGCAAGAGACCATTATTGAAAAAAGTTGCATCTGTTATTTTCGGTTTTGGAGCATTATTTCAGGGAATTAAATTAATGACAGAGGCGTTGGCGCTGGTTCCTGAATTTCCACAGTTAGTGGAGTTATTTCAATCGTTGGGAAATCCGGTAATCGCTTTGGTACTTGGTCTGATTCTTACAATTATTGTACAGAGTTCATCCGTTACAGTCAGCGTATTGGTGCTTTTGGCGGGTTCAGGACTTGTGGAGCCGTTTTCCTGTTGGTATTTTATGCTTGGTGCATATATTGGAGCGTGTACACCGGCTGTTATGGCAGCTATGAACAGTAATAAAGAGGCAAAAAGAACTGCATTTATCCACGTTATGTTTAATGTAGTGGGAATGATTGTGTTGTCAATCGTATTGGCATTGGCAGGTGAACCATTGTTTAAAGCTATCAGTACCATTTCAGGTGAAGGCAACTTACAGCGTTTTGTGGCAAACTCTGATACGATTTTCAAAGTAGTAATGACATTAATAGCATTACCAATCAGCAATCAGTTAGTAAAACTGTCAAAGAAGGTTATCAAGTCTAAAGGGCAAGAACATGATGAAGATGAGATGGTGCTAAAGTACATTGGAAGTACGGGTTCTCCGACTGCATCTACTGCTGTGGTTGAAATCGTGCAGGAGATAGAGAGAATGTCTCTGATGGTGAGGGAGAATCTTCAGGCATCTATGAGAGCGCTTTTAAAAATAGATAAGAGCCAGGCAGAAGAAATTTATAAAAGAGAAAAATATATTGATTATTTAAGTCATAGAATTACTGAATACATGGTTAAATCGAACCAATATGAGTTGCCGTTAAAGGATAGAGCAAGACTCGGAGGGTTATTTCATGTGGTGATTGACATTGAGAGAATCGGCGACCATGCGATTAATATTATGGATGATGCCATAAAGGAAAAGAGTAATAAAATTAGTTTTTCTGAAGAAGGCGGTAAGGAAATTGCCGATATGTATAATAAGGTGCTGGAGATTTATGACAAAGCGGTAAATATTTTTGTTACTATGGATAAATCATGCTTTGATGAAATTAATGTATTAGAAGATACAATTGACCAGATGCAGATTGACTGTCAGGAAGGACATGTCAGAAGAATGTCAGCAGAGGAATGCTCTATTGAGGCAGGACTTATTTTTACGGATTTAGTAATTGGTCTTGAGAGAATTGCAGACCATGCGACGAATATTGCATACTCAATTTTACCGGAAAAACAATAGAAACTTATAATAAATGCGAGAGGTCGGCAAAGCGGATTTCTCGCATTTTTGTATCAGTGACGAGGAAAGGAACAAAAATGAAAAAAATTTATATCGTGGAAGATGACAAAAATATAGCGGAAATAGAGCAATTCGCATTGAAAAATGCGGGATATGAAGTTATGGCATTCAGTACGGCAAAGGAGTTTGAAAATCAGCTGCAACAGGAACATCCGGCATTAATTGTTATGGATATAATGCTTCCGGACCGAGATGGTCTCAGTCTTGTAAAGGATTTAAGAGAGGATGTGTCAACATCAAAAATTCCGGTGATTATGGTCACAGCAAAAGCCTCTGAGATGGATAAGGTGAAGGGGTTAGACCAGGGAGCAGATGATTATATGACGAAACCTTTTGGAATTATGGAACTGATATCCAGAGTAAAGGCAATGTTGCGGCGGGCAAATCTGGATAATTCTTCTCAGATTTTAGAGTTTGATGGAATTATCATGGATGATGCAAAACATCAGGTAGTAATCGACAATCTTCCATGCGAGTTGACCTTTAAAGAATATGAACTCTTAAAGATGTTAATGCAAAATTCGGGAATTGTTTTGCGGAGAGACCGCATTTTAGACAGAGTTTGGGGAATTGATTATGAAGGGGAATCCAGGACACTGGATATGCATATAAAGACATTAAGAAAGAAAATGGGAGAAAAAGGAAGCCTTGTACAGACTGTAAGAAATGTGGGATACACATTGAACTACAGGAAGGGAAAATGAAATGAAAAAGAAATTATATACGAGAATGACCACAATTTCTGTAATCATGATGTTGCTTACAATGAGTGTTACGATAGGTATTTTTTATAGCTTATTTCGTGAACAGGTTATGGATGATTTGAAAACGCATGTTCATATTTTGAGGACAACAGAGGCTGTTTTAGAATATATAGAGAAAGATTTTGACCCTCAAATCGATAATTTAAGGATTACTGTAGTTGGAAACAGTGGAGAGGTAAAATACGATAGCAATGCAGATATTGGAACAATGGAGAATCATGGAGACAGACCGGAAGTTCATGAAGCATTGAAATATGGTTCCGGTGAGGCGATTCGAAAGTCAGGAACTTTTGATAAGACGACATATTATTACGCTGAAAAGATGGATGGTGGCCAGGTAATCAGAGTGGCAAAAGAGGTAGGAAGTATCTGGCAGTTTTGTGTCAGAATTTTACCGGTTTTGATTGCCGAATTATTTTTAGCGGTTGTAATCTGTATTGTAGTAGCGCGGCTTTTAGCAAAAAGGCTTGTAGAGCCTATTGAGCAAATGGCACAGAATTTAGAAGATGAGGAACTTTCAGAAAGTTATGAGGAGATACAGCCATTTTTAGATAAGATACACAGTCAGCATAAAGATTTAAAGAAAAGTGCAAAAATGAGACAGGATTTTACGGCGAATGTGTCCCATGAGTTAAAAACACCTTTAGCCTCTATTTCCGGTTATGCTGAATTAATTGAAACAGGGATGGCAAAGGAAAAAGATATACAACATTTTGCCAGTGAAATTCATAAGAGTTCTATTCGGTTATTGTCATTAATTAATGATATTATTGAGTTGTCTCAATTAGATGTGATGGGAGGAGATACGGATAAAATTAGGGTGAATCTAAGCGAAGAAGCACATAACTGTGTAGAGATGCTGCAAATGAATGCAGATAAACATGATATATCAATTTTAGTGAAAGAAATTCAAAAGAATTGTTTTATTGAGGCAAATCAGGAAATGATACAGGAGATAGTATTTAATTTGTGTGATAATGCTATACGATATAATAAGCCGGGAGGGCATGTGTGGGTTTCTGTATATGAGAAGAAAGAAAAAGTGATATTGCGGGTAAAAGATGATGGAATTGGAATTGCGCAGGAAGAACAGGAGCGTATCTTTGAGCGGTTTTACAGAGTAGATAAAGCAAGGTCAAAAAAGACCGGTGGAACCGGGTTGGGACTTGCCATTGTAAAACATATTGCAGAGCAGCATAATGCAGAAATTGAAATTGATAGTGAAATTGGACAGGGGACGATTATCTCTGTAGTGTTTATGAAGTATCATGATAAAAAATGAGAATTATGCATAAAAATGGAATCATTGTAAATGATATGATTATCAAAAACGATGAGGTGAAAGGTTTATGTGGGGATTTATTATTGCATTAATTTCAGGAGCACTTATGAGCGTTCAGGGTGTATTTAATACGGGGGTCACGAAAAGCAGCAGTATGTGGGCGGCAAACTCATGGGTACAGCTGACAGCCTTTTTGGTGTGTATTATTGCCTGGTTTGTAACAGGAAGACAAAATGTAATGGGAATGTTCCATATGGACAATAAATACATGCTGTTAGGTGGTGTGATTGGTGCTTTTATTACATTGACAGTCATAAAGAGTATGAACAGCTTAGGACCGGCGCAGGCTGTCCTTTTAATCGTTGTTTCCCAGATTATTGTTGCATATTTAATTGAAGTATTTGGACTTTTTGGAGTAGAAAAAACAGGATTTGAATGGAATAAGGCTGTGGGCGCATTGGTTGCAATTGTAGGAATTTATATTTTTCACCGCTAAAATAAATTAAAAATTAGTGAAAATGAGTGTTGCCAACTTTTTTTATTCTTGTATAATTAATAGTAGACATTCATGGGGAAACTCCAAATGGAGGGTGAATGTTAAAAAAATTAAATAAGAAATTGATATTATTAACTGTAATGATAACAAATACTTTTTTGTGTATGATATTTTCGTGTGGATGCGATAAACAAATAAATAAAGTATCTTTGACAGAAAAAAGTGTGAATATAGAAGAAAGTACAAAAGATATGCAGGAAAAAACGGCTGCAAGGACAGGCGATATCTATGTTTATGTTTCAGGAGCTGTGAAAAAGCCCGGAGTATATGTTGTAAAAGAAGGCAGCCGTGTGTTTCAGGTAATCAAGCTTGCAGGTGGTATGATAAAGTCCGCCAGAAAAGATTGTTTAAATCAGGCAGAGACTGTCGTTGACGGTCAAAATATAAAGGTATTTACCAAAGAGCAGTATGCCGAAATCATACAGAATGAAACAAAAAACATTTTGATAGAAAATAACAAAATAAATGAAGGAAAGATTAATATTAATAATGCAGATGTTGCTTTACTGATGCAATTGACGGGAATTGGGGAGACAAAAGCGAAGGCGATTGTTTCCTATAGAGAGGAACACGGTAATTTTTCCAAAATAGAAGAAATTAAAAATGTTTCAGGAATAGGTGATTCTACATTTTCAAATATCCGTTCAAATATTACAGTTAATTAGAAAGGATAATAAATGAAGGCTTTAGTAGTTGATGATGAAAAGTTAATCGTAAAGGGACTGAAATTTAGTTTAGAGCAGGAAGGGTATGAAGTAGATTGTGCGTATGATGGTCAGGAGGCTGTAGATAAAGCACAGGCAACAGAATATGACATTATTCTTTTAGATTTAATGCTTCCTATATTATCAGGATATGAAGTATGTCAGCAGATAAGAGAGTTTTCGGATATGCCGATTATTATGCTGACTGCAAAAGGTGATGATATGGATAAGATTTTAGGCCTTGAATATGGTGCAGATGATTATATTACAAAACCTTTTAATATTCTTGAAGTAAAGGCAAGAATTAAGGCCATTATTAGAAGAAATAAAAGAAAAAATGCCAGTGCACCACAGGAGCCAAAGATTATAACATCAGGAAAAATGAAGCTGGATATTGAAGCGAAACGTTTATACATAGAAGATATTGAAATTAAACTTACGGTAAAAGAGTTTGACATTTTAAAATTGTTGGCTGAAAACCCTGGTAAGATTTATTCAAGAGAACAGCTTTTGACAATTATTTGGGGTTCCAGATATCCGGGAGATGCGAGAACTGTGGATGTAAATGTTAGAAGATTAAGAGAAAAGATAGAAGAAAATCCAGCGAAACCGGAATACGTTCATACAAAATGGGGAATGGGTTATTATTTTCAGGGATAGATAAATGAAAAAGAAATCAGTTCATAAAATTTTAAAAAAAATAAAAAGTTTGAAATTTAGAGTTTTTGCAGTTGTTGCTCTTTCTATTATTGTCCCGACCATTTTATTGAGTATATTTATTATGGCAATGTCAACAACCGGATTTATAGACAAAAAAATCGACCGATTTAAATCTAATAATACAATGCTGAAAAATAGTATTGTGAGTGAAGGTTATATCGAAAATTTACAGTCAGAGGTTGTGGATACTCAGATAGAGCAGTTGTCAAAGGAGTATAATTGCAGAATTGAGATTATAAATACACAATATAAAATTTTAAAGGACACTGACAGCAGTGAAAGTGGTAAGACAAGTATTTCAGATAGTGTATTAAAGTGTTTAGAGGGCGAAAACATCTATATAAAAAATATGGATGAAAAGTTTGTAGAGTTTGCTATACCTTTGGTTACAACAGTTCCAAACGAGGAAGGGAAAACCAAATCCAATATTATCGGTGCGTTATATATTAACTATTCGATAGCAGATGTGGAATCTTTTAGTGATACGTTGGGACGTTATGTTGTGATGGTAGATTGTCTGCTTGTAGTATTTGCGCTTGTGGCTGCGTGGGTATGTTCTGTTTTGTTTAGCAGACCACTAAAGCGGGTACAGGAGAATATTGAAAATATTTCTGTGGGAAAAGGAACAAGAAGAAATACGAGGGACTATTCTGAGATTGTCGAGATAAGTGAAAAGTTCCAAAAAATGATGGACAGAATGAATACACAGGAAAAATCCCGGCAGGAGTTTGTCTCAAATGTATCTCACGAATTAAAGACCCCGATAACATCTATGAAGGTTTTAGCGGAGTCTTTGATTGGACAACAGGGAATGCCTGAGGATTTATATCAGGAATTTTTACAGGATATATGTAAGGAGATAGACAGGGAAAACGATATCATAACAGATTTGCTTGAACTGGTAAGGATGGAAAAATCAGAAACAGAAATTAATATATCATCTGTAAATATAAATGAAATATTAGAGACTGTTTTAAAGCGTTTAAAACCGATTGCAGAAAGCAAGAATATAGAGCTTGTTTTTGAGAGTTTCAGACCGGTAATTGCCGATGTGGATAAAGTAAAATTTGCGAGTGTGGCTACAAATTTAGTAGAGAATGCCATAAAGTATAATAATACGGACGGAGCAGTTACTGCGTCACTAAATTCAGACCATCAGTATTTTTATCTGAAAGTGACAGATACGGGGATTGGTATTTCGGAAGAAGACCAGAAACGGGTATTTGACCGGTTTTACAGAGTGGATAAGGCAAGGTCCAGAGCAACAGGGGGTACCGGTTTGGGACTGGCAATTACAAAGGATATTGTATTAAAACATCATGGCTCCATAAAAATTCATAGTAAAGAAGGGGAGGGAACTACATTTACTGTAAGGATTCCTCTAAAGTATATTGCATAAATCAATTAGATAACAGGTGCTTGAATGAAACAACAGTGTTTAATAAAAAGAAATGTTAATTTAGTTATTTTTATAATTATATGTGCTGTTTTATCTTTAGGGCTGATAGGATGCCAAAAGGATAATAACAGTAAAAAGGCAAACACAAGAATATATTATGTTAACCAAGAAGAAAAAAAACTGGTCAGTGAGAATTATGAGAGCAGGCAGGATAAAGCATTGTCTATAATGGAAGATTATCTGGAAAAGCTTGCGAATAATGGTGAAGAGGATGGAAGTTCTGCTGCGATACCTTCAGGTATTGAGATTAATGGATTTGATATTACAGACGGGATTGCAACCATTGAGTTTACTGAGAGTTATTCGAAATTGACACCTCAGAGAGAGGTATTATGTCGTTCGGCGATTGTACTCACATTAACACAGATAAAAGGAGTCGAATATGTGGCATTTACTGTAAATGACAGTCCTTTGCGGCAGAGAGACGGAAGCCTTGTGGGAACAATGAAAGCCTCAGATTTTGTTGCTGATTTAGGTGGAGGAACAAATACCCATGCCACAGCCGATTTTACACTTTATTTTGCCAATTCAGAAGGTTCTAAATTAAAAGAATATAAGCTGATGAACGCAAAATATGGAGAAAAATCAAAAGAGAGGTTTATTGTCGAGCAGTTGATTCGGGGACCAAAGAAAAAGGGATATACTGCTACTTTGTCATCGAATCTAAAATTAGTAAATATTGTCACTGCAAACAATATCTGTTATGTAGATTTTGAAGAAAATTTCCTTACAGAACAGAGTGCAGTATCAAACACATTGGTGATTTATTCTATTGTAAATTCATTGTCAGAATTAAATGAAATACATAAAGTTCAGATTAGTGTAAATGGAGATGCTATGCTGAAATATCATGATGAGACGTCGTTGGCAGAGCCATTTATAAGAAATCTTGACCTTATAGAAATGAAAGAATAGTGTTAAATAATAAAGGAGAACAGTTATAAAAAGACCGATAGTTATTTTGTTATTGGCTTTTGTACTTGGAGAGGTAATAGCTGTTTTGAAAATGGGGGTATTTGTTATATTTTTGAGTATTCCCGTTATGGTTATTATAAAAATCATTACAAAGAAGCATGTAAGTGTTTTTGTAGTGGTTTTTTTATTTATTTTTTTAGGATATTGTTTAAGTCAATATAAATTGTTGCAGAAAGATTGGGTGTGGGAATTAGAAGAAAAAAATGTAATTGCCAAAGGAAGAGCAGGAAAAATAATTCAGAGTGATTATGGATATCAGCTTTTCTTAGAAGAAACGGTTATAGATAATACAGACTGTGGAGAAACGATTATTTTTTTCGAGAATCATCCTGATATAAAAATTGGAAATCTTGTAGAGATAAGTGGAAAGATAAAGCATTTTGAGAGAGCACGAAATAAGGGGAACTTTGATGCACGCCAGTATTATATGTCACTTGGAATTTTTACTAGGATTATTGCAGCAGATTGTAAAATTAAGGATGTACAGTATGACGGGTTATGGGATAGACTGTTTCAATTGAGAGAAAAAATTGTAGATAATTTTACGAAAATATGTAATGAAAGGGGAGAGAATATAGTTTCCGGATTATATCAGGATAAGGCAGGTGTTTTTGCGGCGATAACCGTTGGAGATAAAACAGAGTTAAATAAGGAAATTAAAGAACTTTATTCTGTATCGGGAATTGCACATATTCTCGCTATAAGCGGATTGCATATCAGTGTTATAGGGATGTTTGTATATGGTATGTTACGGAGAAGATTCTCTTTTGGGTTGGCAGCATTTTTTTCTATAGGATTCGTAACAATATTTGGAATTGTATCAGGGATGGGAATCGCTACACTTAGAGCATTTATGATGTTTGCACTCCGATTAATTGGTGATGTGTTTGGAAGAAAATACGACTATTTGACAGCGATATCGTTGACCGGACTTATATTAATGCTACAGAATCCTTTTATTATAGTAAATTCCGGCTTTCAGATGTCGTTTGCTGCCACGATTGCGATTACAATTGTGCTGCCTCATATATTTGTTATAATGAATCTGAAATCTAAAGTGGCGAAAAGTGTTTTGTTTAGTGTGGGCATCGGATTGGTTATAAATCCAATAATTGCTTATTATTATTTTCAGCTGCCGGTATATTCCTTTCTGTTAAATATTGTTGTTGTACCATTGATGAGTATTGTGGTAATATCGGCAATATTAGGAAGTATGACTGTTTTTATAAGTGTTTCGGCAGGACAGATTCTTATTTTACCTGCATGTTGTATTATTGAAATATATAACACTCTGTGCAATATAATAGCGAAAATTCCGTTTTCTAATATAATTGTAGGAAAGCCTTCGATATTGTCTGTTGTTTTATACTATGTTATTTTGAGTGTTTTCATATATTGTTTTGTAATCCTCAGACAAAGAGTAGATAAAAGAAATGATGTAAAGGAACACACTATAGAGGAAAATGGAAGGGTTCTTGTAAGCAGGAGAATTCATTTGAAACAGGAACGAAAAACAGACATAAAATTTAGAATTTCTTTTGGAGTATTTTGTCTTGTTATTTCCTTCCTGGTATATATTCATTTTCAAAATGGTATCAATATAAAATTTATTGATGTGGGTCAGGGAGATTGTATTTTTATACGAACGGAGAACGGTGTAACATTAATGATAGACGGGGGCAGTACAACGGTTTCTAATGTTGGAAAGTATAGGATTGCTCCATGTATTAAAGCAGACGGACAGAATACAATTGATTATGCAATCGTGACACATGCAGACGAAGACCATACAAGCGGTCTCAAAGAAATGTTAGAAGCCTCCGATTTAAATGGGCTAATAATTAGAAATGTAGTGCTTCCGGATATTTATATGAAAGATGAGGCATACCAGAAGATTATAAGTTTAGCGGTAAAAAAAGATATAAATGTGCTATATATAACAAAAGGAGACGTGCTTAAATTTGGTGAGACGGAGATAAGATGTATTCATCCGGGACGGGAATACATTGCTGATGATAGGAATAGTTATTCTACAGTATTAAGTCTTAAATATGGCAAATTTTCTGTGCTTTTTACAGGAGATATTTCATCAGAGCAGGAAATACAAATAAAACAGGCAGTAAAAGAAAATTATATCGTATTAAAATCAGCGCATCATGGCTCAAATTATTCTTCAAGTAATGAATTTCTAAAAATTATAAAACCAGAGTATACGATAATTTCTGTGGGCAAAAACAATCGTTATGGACATCCGGGAAAGGAAACATTAGAAAGGTTAGAGAACATAAAAACGAGGATACTGAGAACGGATGACAACGGTGAGATTGAATTTAACAGTGATGGTGAAAATATGAGAATCTCCTGCTTTCATGAAGATAATTAAGAAAAACATTGAGATTATTTATGGGACATACTATAATTTAGAAGAGAAAAATATGGTGGAAGCGGGATAAAAGGAAATAACAAAAAATGAAAACATTAGCAGCGGATATTAAAAATAAAAAATTTAAAAATGCATATCTCATTTGCGGTGAGGAAGAATATCTGAAGTTAAACTATAAAAATCAGATGATACAGGCAATTGTCGGGGATGATACTATGAATTTGGGAATTTATGAGGGGAAAAATATTGATGTCAATGAAATTATAGATAGTGCAGAGACTTTTCCGTTTTTTGCTGAGTACAGGTTGATTGTTATGGATGGAACAGGGCTATTTAAAAGCGGTGGAGAAACATTGGCAGAATATATGAATAAAATTCCTGAAACTACCATATTTTTGTTTATAGAGCAGGATGTGGACAAGAGAAGTAAAATGTATAAGGCCGTTAAGAAAAACGGATATATATGCGAGATTAACCGTCAGACCGAACAGGACATTGCAGTATGGGCGGCAAGGATTTTTGATTATAATGGTAAAAAAATTACAAAGGCAACAATGTCCTATCTGATAGCTAATGTAGGGACAGACATGGAAATTCTGTCCAAAGAGATTGAAAAATTAATTAGTTATGCTTTAGAACAGAGTGTAATTCGTGTAGAAGATATTGACGCGGTTTGTGTGAAACAGTTAAATGTAAGAATTTTTGATATGATTGATGCAATTTCCGTGAAAAATCAAAAGAAAACTTTGGACTGTTATTATGAACTGCTGGCAGAAAAAGAACCGCCCATGCGCATATTATTTATGATTAGCAGACAGTTTCATCTTATATTGCAGGCAAAAGATTTGTCTGCAAGAGGAATGAACAGGGAACAGATTGCCAGTGCTATGGGCGTGCAGGGGTTTATAGCTTCAAAAAGTATGAATCAAAGCAGGAATTTTACAGTGGCAGAATTAAAATCCGGTCTCGCTGAGAGTGTTCGGACAGAAGAACTTATTAAGTCCGGAATGATGGATGAAAATATTGGAGTTGAAATGCTGTTAATTAAATATAGTAAAAGAAATTAACAAGTTTCGTAATGAATAAAACGCCGGTCATTTGACCGGCGTTTTATTCATTACATTAATTATGCAATTGTGTTAACTAATTTTGTTAATCTTGAAACTTTTCTTGCAACATTGTTCTTGTGGTAAATACCCTTTGAACCAGCCATTTCGATAAGCTTTGTAGCTGTAATTAATGCATCGTTTGCAGCAGCTTTATCCTTTGCTGCAACAGCTGCTTCAACTTTCTTTACAGCAGTCTTTACAGCTGACTTTGCTGATTTGTTTCTTTCGTACTTTGTCTGATTAACTAAAATTCTTTTTTTTGCTGACTTAATATTAGCCATTTTAAATACCTCCGCTAAATTACGTTTGAGATTTCCGTTGAGAGAGATTGGAAATCTTGTTTATTATCTGCGCCACTGGAAATGCGGACGTCAGACGCAGACATCAATGAATATTTTAGTAGAAGAAAATAAAGATGTCAATAGCAATTCCTAAAATTTGTATGGATTCCTGGAAACATGTAAATAATAAAAATGAAAAAATATAATTTATGGAGATGTGATAAATGTCATTTTTGGGGAATAAGAATATTTATACGGATTTAGCTTTAGAAGAAAGAGAACGATTTCAAAGAAATGTTGAAATTGAGGGAGTTCAAATTGACAAAAAATATGATAAAAGTTTGGATATGACAACAACAGTAGTCGATATTGTTAATAAAAAAGGTGAGGACGCAATGGGAAAGCCTGAGGGCAGTTATATCACAATGGAGACAAGATTACTAAAAGATAATGATGAGGATGAGAGAAAAAATATTGCGGGACAGGTGGCACATCATTTGCTTGAGGTCACTAAAAAAGATAAACCGAAAAATGTTCTGATTGTGGGCTTAGGTAATTCTTCTGCGACACCGGATGCACTGGGACCTAAGACAATAGAAAACATAGAAAGTGGAGAAAATGTTTACTGTATAGCTCCTGGAGTTTTAGCACAGACAGGAATGGAGACGTATTCTGTGATTAAAGGAATTGTAAATGAAATTAATCCTGATTTGGTGATAGCAATTGATTCACTTGCAGCGAGAAATGTTCGAAGGATAACAACGACAATTCAGTTGACAGATACCGGAATAACACCGGGGTCGGGGATTGGAAATCATAGAAAAGGATTAAATGAAGAGGCGCTCGGAAGAAAAGTGATAGCAATAGGCGTACCTATGGTTGTCAGCGGTGCAACGATTGTCAATGATACAATGGAAAATCTATTAAAAATACTTTCTTCTGTGAAAAATAATTCTATGGCAAATATATTTCAAGGATATACTGAGCAGGAAAAGTATCAGCTTTTTGAAGAATTGTTATCGGAAGAAACAGAGCAAATGTTTGTAACGCCAAAGGATGTGGATGAAATTGTGGAGAATCTGAGTAAAACAATTGGAGCATCTTTAAATGAATATTGTAAATTAGCATTAGGGTAATGTTCTATAAACTGCACAGGACACATATACTATATCAGTGGGACAAAGTTAGGGGGGACACTGTGCAGAGAGGAATAAGCAGACATATGAACAGCCATAGAATAAAAATTCCGGAAACGCTTTTTCCATGGCTTGTAAAGGGAGTTATTGTATTTTTGTGCATATATATAGCAACACGCTGTATTAATCTGATTACAGGAAATGGAGCGAAAGAAGCGGCAAAAGATATTATAAGTAATACTTCCTCTGTAATTGCCAAGGAAATCGTGGAAAATTCAGGTATTATGAATGAATATATGTTATATGTTGAAAACCATGGATCTATTTCTGAAGTGGCAAAAAAAGAGCTGTTAAATCAAATTGTTTCGGAGTATATGATGCATAGTGAATATACTTATGATACCAGTGACCCCGGATATGCGCAGGTAATTAATCTGATATATGAAAATGCACATTATGCGGAGGATAAAGAAAATGAGACGAAACAGGAGACAGAAAAGAAGAAGGATGAGAAGAAAAATAAAGCAGTGGCAACAGCAGCAAATGTTATTGTTCCGCAGCCTAAATTGAGCGGTAAATTATATACGGCAAAAAATATAGGTTCATTTAAAGATGTAATGGGAAAATTTTATATTGTTACGGAAGCTACAAGTTTGTATTCCACAGATTTACCATTAAAAAATGCTCTGAGCGAAAACTTTAAGATAAAGGGAAATAATAAAAAACCGCAAATATTAATTTACCATACACATTCTCAGGAAGAATTTCGTAATAGTAATAGCAATACATCTACTACGATTATAGGAGTTGGTGACAGGCTGACAAAAATTTTGGAAGAACAGTTTGGTTATAATGTTATACATGACACAACAAAGTATGACATTGTGGATGGAAAATTAGACAGAAGTGAGGCATACGACCAGGCAAGGGTTGGAGTAAAAAAAATACTTGAAAAATATCCATCCATAAGTTTGGTTTTGGATATTCATAGAGACGGAGTCAACGAAAACACAAGACTTGTGACGGAGATAAATGGAAAAAAGACAGCACAGATTATGCTTTTTAATGGAATGTCCAGATTTAAAAATTCTGGAAATATTGACTATTTATATAATCCGTTTTTATATGAAAATCTGGCTCTTACATTACAGATGAAGGTAAATGCAGAAGCATATTATCCGGGATTTACCAGAAGAAACTATGTAAATGCATATAAATATAATTTGGATTTGTGCAGACAATGTATGTTGATAGAGGTTGGAGCACAGACAAATACATATCAGGAAGCACGAAATGCGGCAGAGCCATTGGCGATGTTGATTGATATTACTATGGGAAATAAAAAATAAAGATGAATCTTTGTAATCGCCGCTATGGTGTGAACCATATGCGGCGGTTTACATAAGCTGTCAATCAATCTTATTAAAAATAACAGTCTATTCTTTCGTAGAAATTATTTTCTTCCGGTAGAGCCGAATCCGTCTGCGCCTCTTACTGTGTCCGAAAGCTCGTCTACTTCATTGAAATTTACTTTTAAAAACGGAGCTACTACAATCTGAGCAATACGTTCCTGTGGTTCTATTGTACGGGTTTGGGGTGAGTGATTATAAAGGGCAACTGTGATTTCTCCACGGTAATCTGAATCTACCACCCCCACTTTGTTTGCGGGAGCAACTCCCATCTTACAGGATAATCCGCTTCTGGCATATATAAAACCGGCATATCCTATAGGTATTTCCATCGCAATTCCGGTACCAATAAATTTCGTCTCACCAGGCAATAAGGTGACTGGTTCTTTTATGCAGGCATATAGGTCTGCGCCTGCGGCATAGTCAGAACCATATGTGGGAGTAGTTGCATATTCTTTCAATTTCTTAAAGTTTAGTTGTGTCATTTTTTTTCTCCTTAAATATTTGGGTATTATGTTTTTTCTGCGATAAAGAAAAAAGATACTTGATTCTATATTTCTTTTTCCCATAAAGTGATATTGCCAGTCGATAAAGTTTCCTGTAATTTAATAAGCCGTTGATTCTCAGAACCTCTAAATACCAGATTCAGATTTTTTAAAGATTCAATAAACGGACCGTCAACTAAAACATCTATATAAGAGAGCAGCTCTCTTGTTTCCGGCCATTCCTGATACATCTTTCCCATAACATCACGTTCAAATTCGTATCCGGTGTAGCACCATATATTTTTTTCAGGATAAACTTCCTTGATTTTTTTTGCCAGGGGAAGAAGACCTTTTTGATTCTCACGTTCTAACGGTTCTCCGCCTAAGAAAGTAACTCCGGAATAAGCGCCAAATTTTAAAGTGTCAATAATAGAATCGATAGTTTCCTGATTGAATTCTTTTCCGTAGTTAAAATCCCAGGCCTGTTCATTAAAACAACCGGGACATCTATGATGGCAGCCACTGACAAATAGAGAAATGCGTATCCCGGGGCCATTTGCCACATCAAATGTCTTTATCTCTGCGTAATTCATATGTGTTATCTCCTATAACAGTTATATAAGCAAGTGAAGTTATGCAGGAATATTTGCCTTTACCGCTTCGCTGACTACTCTTGCAACATCCGGATTAAATGCTTCCGGTAAAATATTATTTTCGGATAATTCCTCATCAGGAACTAGGGAGGCAATGGCGAAAGCAGCAGCTAATTTCATATCTTCTGTAATCTGTTTTGCACGTCCCTCTAAAGCGCCTTTAAAAATACCGGGAAAAGCAACTACATTGTTTACCTGATTTGGAAAATCAGAACGACCTGTACCTACAACTCTGGCACCGGCGGCTTTGGCTATGTCAGGCATAATTTCAGGAACAGGGTTTGCCATTGCAAACATAATAGCATCTTTATTCATTGACTGAACCATTTCAGGACTGACGATATTTGGTGCGGAAACACCAACAAAAATATCGGCACCGGCCATTGCATCTGCGAGAGTTCCGTTTTTACCTGAAAGGTTTGTAACTTCTGCCATTTCCTTTTGTGCCCAGTTTAAATCTTCTATATCTTTTGAAAGAATGCCGTAGAGTCCGCAGATAGTTAAATCTTTAAAACCAAACTTCAGTAAGAGTTTAGAGATTGCAATGCCGGCAGAACCGTCACCGTTCACGACAACCTTGCAGTTTTCTTTTTCTTTTCCGACAACTTTTAAGGCATTGATAATACCTGCGAGTACAACAATAGCAGTACCGTGCTGGTCATCGTGAAATACAGGAATATCTAAAATTTCTTTTAAGCGGCTCTCGATTTCAAAACATCTTGGAGCAGAAATGTCTTCTAAATTAATACCACCAAATCCTGGAGCAATTCTTACTACTGTATCAATGATTTCCTGAGTATCCTGCGTATCAAGACAGATAGGAACAGCATTGACATCGCCAAATTCTTTAAACAAAACTGCTTTTCCTTCCATGACCGGCATGGCTGCTTTTGCTCCGATATTTCCCAGTCCCAGAACCGCGCTTCCGTCAGATACGACAGCGACAGTATTGGCTTTCCATGTATATTTGTAAACGTCCTCCGGATTGTTTGCAATTTCTATACAAGGTTTTGCAACACCCGGTGTATAAGCCAGAGATAAGTCTTCCCGTGATTTTACTCTGCATTTTGCTTCTGTACTTAGCTTTCCGTTTAATTCTTCATGTAATTTTAGTGCTTTTTCGTCTGTTGTCATTGTGAACCTCCATATTTATATAATAAAACTAAACAAACAAATACAAGCATAACATATTTTCAAAAATTACACTATTATTTTTTGAAAATATATGTTAAAATAAACTGTCAAAAATTCTAAGAATCTAAGGGGTCTCCCCATAATAAATTCCAAAAATATATTCAAAGAAAAGATTATTAGTATGCTTGTTTGGGTTAAGTACCCAAGAAAGGAGTAAAATGAGAGAAAAGTTACAGTCGTTACCCGTAAATGAACTGAGGGAAATTGCAAAAACGAATGGAATAAAGTCGGTAAGTTCATTGAGGAAACAACAGCTAATTGATATGATAATTGAGGTTATTGAAAAGAAAGACAAGGAACAGAAAACAGAAAATATACAAGAAATATCTGAAGAAAAGATTGAAAAACAGGAAGCGGAAGACACAAGAAAAAGACATACGAAAAAAAGTGTAGAACATAAGGATGAGGTTCCAAATGAGCAGGGTAATTCTAAAACGGGAATATTGGAAGTTATGCCTGACGGATTCGGTTTTATAAGGTGTGATAATTATCTCCCCGGAGAGGATGATGTGTATGTGGCGCCATCACAGATAAAAAGATTTCGATTAAAAACAGGTGATTTTGTCACAGGTAGAGTGCGGGAAAAAAGAGAGAATGAAAAATTTGGTGCATTATATTATGTGGATATGGTAAATGGAGAAACTTTAGATAAGGTTTTGAACAGACCAAACTTTGAAGATTTGACACCGATTTTTCCGAATAAAAGATTACATTTAGAGACGGACGGACATAGTACGGCAATGAGAATTGTCGATATTGTGAGCCCTATCGGAAAGGGACAGCGAGGAATGATTGTATCACCTCCGAAGGCGGGAAAAACAACTTTGTTGAAAGAGACAGCAAAGGCTGTATTGAAAAACAATCCGGAAATGGAAATGATTATATTATTGATAGATGAAAGACCGGAGGAGGTAACAGATATTAAAGAAGCAATTAAAGGGGATAATGTAGAAGTTATCTATT
This sequence comes from uncultured Eubacterium sp., assembly GCF_937958975.1. Lineage (GTDB taxonomy): Bacteria > Bacillota > Clostridia > Lachnospirales > Lachnospiraceae > Eubacterium_G. The sequence continues at coordinate 129,007 of NZ_CALGRE010000015.1, forward strand.
CTACTTTTGATGAATTGCCGGAGCATCATAAAAGAGTATCTGAAATGGTAATCGAGAGAGCAAAAAGATTGGTCGAGCATGGAAAAGATGTGATTATCCTTCTGGACAGTATTACGAGGCTTGCGAGGGCATACAATATGACAGTTCCGCCAAGCGGAAGAACTTTGTCGGGAGGACTTGACCCGGCAGCGCTTCATATGCCAAAGAGATTTTTTGGCGCCGCCAGAAATATGAGAGAAGGTGGAAGTCTTACGATTTTGGCTACTGCTTTAGTAGAAACAGGAAGTAAAATGGATGACGTTGTTTATGAGGAATTTAAAGGAACAGGAAATATGGAATTGGTTCTTGACCGGAAATTATCTGAAAAACGAATTTTTCCGGCAATCGATATTACAAAATCGGGTACAAGAAGAGAAGATTTACTGCTCGACACGGAAGAGCTGGGGGCATCGTACATTATTAGAAAAGAAATGAATGGAATGAGAAAAGAAGATGCTGTGGAACAGATTTTAAATTTATTTGCGAGGACAAAGAGTAATAAAGAGTTTATAGGGCAGATTGGAAAAATTAAAACAAATTATAGTCGATAAATTGTGACAACTGAAATATCAGTTGAGTATTTGTTATAAACACGTTGTTTCTTAAAAAAAAGGGGTTGCTATTATATAATGGATATGATACAATATGTAAGCTATTGAGTGAAAACGGATTGGCGTTGCCAATAAGCATAAAAAATAAGAAGAGGTGAATGTAATGAGAGAAGGAATCCATCCAGATTACCAGGAAGCAACCGTTACATGTAACTGTGGTAACACATTCGTAACAGGTTCAACAAAATCAGAACTTCATGTTGAAATTTGCTCAGCATGTCATCCTTTCTACACAGGTCAGCAGAAAGCTATTTCAGCTCGTGGTAGAATTGATAAGTTCAATAAGAAATATGGTATCAAATAATTTTTAAGGATAACAGGTTGGGAAGTGATTCTCAACCTATTTTCTTATTCTATGATGACAATACAGGTGGATAATTATGAATGAAAAAAATAAATTAGGTTCATCAGGAATAGGCGGTCAGGCTGTCATGGAGGGAATCATGATGCGCAACAAGGAGGACTATGCCGTTGCTGTCAGAAAATCCGATGGTTCTATTGAGGTGGATGTACAAAAATATAAGGGAATCACAAGCGGAAAAAAGATTTTATCACTTCCATTTATTAGGGGTATCTTTAATTTCATAGATTCTATGATACTTGGAATAAAGACTCTTACTTTTTCTGCCAATCTATTTGAAGAAAATGAAGAGGAGGAGCCGGATAAATTTGAGGAATGGCTGCTGAATAAGTTTGGTGACCGGGCAGAAAAAATTATAATGGGATTTACAGTTGCTCTGTCGGTGGTGATTGCGGTAGCGTTATTTATGATTTTACCATTGTTTATTGCTGATGTGATGGAAAGATATATTCCTGTAATTAATGAGAGACATGTACCGGTGATTGAAGGTTTGGTCAAAATCATAATATTTATAGGATATCTTTTATTGATTTCTCTTATGAAAGATATTCAGAGAACATTTATGTATCATGGTGCAGAGCATAAATGTATTAATTGTATTGAGAACGGAAAAATATTAAACGTTGAAAATGTTAGGCGCAGTTCAAGATTTCATAAAAGGTGCGGAACAAGTTTTCTGTTGATTGTACTTGTCATTAGTATTGTTATTTTTGTACTTATCAGAACAGATATAGTGTGGCTGAGATATCTTATTAGAATATTACTGATTCCGGTAATCGCAGGAATCTCATATGAATTTATAAGGAAAGCGGGTTCTTCGGATAATGCTATAATCAATGCCCTGAGTAAACCGGGGCTTTGGATGCAGAAAATTACTACAAAAGAGCCGGACGATGATATGATTGAAGTGGCAATCGAGGCTGTGGAAGCAGTGTTTGACTGGGAAGAATATTTGAGAAATAATGGAATTGAGCTTCCTCAGGAGAAGAGAGAGGAAGCGCTGCCGAATGAATATGAAAAAGTAATGACGAGTTCAGGATTTAATTGGAAGTATTAAAAAAGTGAATAGTATAAAAGATTTAATTAAGCAGGCGTCAGATTATCTGAAAGATAAAGAGATAGCAGATTTTGATATTGACAGTTGGCTTTTGGCAGAGCATGTATTTCAAATAACGAGAGCTAAAATATATTTATTTTCTGATATGAAAGCGGATGAGAGTAAGGCGGAAAAATATTTTGAACTGATAAAGAAAAGGGCAGAGCATATTCCATTGCAGCATCTTACGGGAATACAGGAATTTATGGGAATGGAGTTTATTGTAAATGAACATGTTCTCATACCAAGGCAGGACACAGAGACGCTGGTGGAAGAGGTAATCAGATATATTAATCAGAGAGAGAATATCGTTAAAGTGTTAGATATGTGTACCGGGTCGGGATGTATTGGTATCTCTATAGATAAAATATGTGACAATGTACAGGTAGAAGCGGTTGATATTTCAGAAGAAGCTTTGTGTGTGGCAGAAAAAAATAATATAAAGCATAGTGGAAATGTAAACTTTATCTTGTCAGATATGTTTGATAATATAGATAGAAAGTATGATGTTATTGTATCGAATCCGCCCTATATCGAGACAGCGGAAGTTGAAAAGCTAATGCCAGAGGTTCGCGAACACGAACCGTTGATAGCATTAGACGGTACAGAGGATGGATTAAAATTTTATAGAATTATATGTGAAAATTTGAAAAAGTATTTGTCAGAAGAGGGCGCAGTCTTTTTTGAGATTGGATATAATCAGGGGGAGACGGTACCGGAAATTTTAAGACAAAACGGATTTGATAATATTAAGGTTATAAAAGATTTATCAGGAAATGACAGAGTGGTTGTTGCATATAGAAAGAAAGCATAAGGAGACAGAAAATGTTTGAGAAATTAGATGGAATAGTAGAGCGATATGACGAAATTATGGAGCAGTTAAATGACCCTAATGTTGTGAGTGACCAGAGCAATTTCAGAAAATTAATGAAAGAACAGAGTGATTTAGCTCCAATTGTTGAATTATATAAGAAATATAAACAGGCAAAGCAGACGATAGAGGACAGTCTTTTTATTCTTGAAGAAGAAAGTGATGAGGATATGAAAGAATTGGCAAAAGAAGAAATGAATGAAGCTAAGGCATCGATTCCGGAAATGGAAGACCAATTAAAAATTTTGCTTTTGCCAAAAGATGAAAATGATGATAAAAACGTTGTCGTAGAAATCAGGGGTGGCGCCGGTGGCGATGAGGCGGCATTATTTGCAGCGGAACTTTACAGAATGTATTGTATGTACGCAGAAACACAGAGATGGAAAACGGAAATGATTTCAGTCAATGAAAACGGATTAGGCGGTTTTAAGGAAGTTGTATTTATGATTAATGGTCAGGGTGCATATTCCAGACTGAAATATGAAAGTGGTGTACATCGTGTGCAGCGTATCCCGGTTACAGAATCAGGCGGACGTATCCATACATCTACTGCAACCGTCGCTATTATGCCGGAAGCGGAAGAAGTGGATGTGGAAATTGATATGAATGATTGCCGCTTTGATGTGTTTAGAGCATCAGGAAATGGTGGTCAGTGTGTCAATACAACAGATTCGGCGGTGAGATTGACACATATACCGACAGGTATTGTAATTTCATGTCAGGATGAAAAATCACAGTTGAAAAATAAAGATAAAGCACTGAAGGTTTTGAGAGCAAGATTGTACGAATTGGAATGCCAGAAAAAACAGGATGCGGAGTCAGAGGCAAGAAGAAGTCAGATAGGAACCGGAGACAGGTCAGAAAAAATCAGAACATACAACTTCCCACAGGGGCGTGTGACAGACCATAGAATAAAATTCACATCTCATAGATTAGAAAATATAATGAATGGCGATATCGACGAAATCATCAACAATTGTATTGCTGCTGACCAGGCGGCAAAACTCGCAAACGTGAACGACTAGCTATGAGTGCGATTGCCAAAAAAATATAGACAGTGACTGCTTGCAGTCGACTGTCTATAATTTTTTGGGCAATCATAGTTATACAAACGAACACCGAGATGTAGCGAAGCGAAATCGAGGTGTTCGTTTGTATGCACTCATAGCAAGTCGTTAGAAAGAGATGAGTGCAAACGAACAGATGCAGCGAAGCGAAATCGAGGTGTTCGTTTGTATGCACTCATAGCAAGTCGTTAGAAAGAAATGATTGCCAACGAACAAAGGGAGGGAAATTGTAATGGCAAAGATATTATGTTCCACGGGAGCGCTCATCGGCAGACCGAATCATCGTGATTATCATTTATTGCAAGATTTAAAAGCAAAACTGGATTGTGATGGATTTGAATTTATGATGTACAGCACATGGTATAATGAAGTTGACAAAATAGTGGATTTTCTAAATGATTTACATATAGACATTCCTGTGATGCATTGTGATAAGCATATCGGTGAAATGATAAGTAAAGGTGTAGATGAGGAGAATAGAGAAGCTCTAAGATTATTTGAAATAAATTGTATGATGGCTCAGAAACTTGGAACCCAAAAGTTGGTAGTCCACCTTTGGGATGGAATGACATCGGATAAATATTTTGAAAATAATTTAAAAACTTATAAGAATTTGGATACAATAATTAAAAAATACAACATAGACTTGTTGGTTGAAAACGTAGTTTGTAATCAATTTGACCCGATGAAACATTGGAGGCAGTTAGCGGAAGTTTATCCGGATGTACATTTTGTGTTTGATACAAAGATGGCAGCATTCCATGGGCAGGAGAACGTGTTATTTGAAGATGACTATGCATGGCTGTGGAGGGACAATCATATAAGGCATTATCATATAAATGATTATGGCGGAGGATATATGGAGTGGAGTAAATTGCATACATTGCCATTAGGTAAAGGAAAAATAGACTTTGATGCCTTTTTTCGAGTGTTACAAAAAAGCGGTTATGATGATACATTTACGGTAGAAGCCACAGCTTTTGGGGAAGATGGGACCATCGATGTGGAAATGTTAAACAGGTGTTTTTTTGAGATTCGTGAATATATGAAAATACAAAAATAGGAATAAAAAATAAAAGGAAATGGTTGTATCATAGTGTGTTTTTTGATATCATTATTTATAATTGTGGCATTAAGGAGGTCAAGCCTATGGTAGACATAACAGATATTCATAGCCACATCTTGTTTCAGGTAGATGATGGTTCACCATCGATTGAAACATCATTGGAGATTTTAAAAAAAGAATATCAGCAGGGCGTACGAAATGTAATATGTACACCACATTATCATGCAGGAGAATGTATGCCGAAACCTGACGTCATAAAAAAGAATTTTTTGACATTGAAAAGAGAAGTGATAAAAGAGATACCAGGCCTTGAGCTTTTTCTTGGAAATGAGATTATGGCGTGTAATGATATGGTGGAGCTGCTTGAAAGAGGAGAGCTTTTTACGCTTGCAGATTCTAATTATGTATTAGTGGAGTTTTATCCTACGGTTCAGTATGCTCAGATGGAGAGGAGTATTAATTCATTTTTGAATGGAGGTTATACTCCGATTATTGCGCATTGTGAGCGGTATAAATGTTTGCGCAATACGTTGAGAACTATTAATAGTAGAAATATTAGTCATTTAATAGAAAAAGGAGCATATTTACAAGTAAACACAGAGAGTGTATTTGGTAAAAACCATAAATTTGTATCAAAATTAATTGACAATGACTTTTTGCATTTGATAGCAAGCGATGCACATAATTTAGGAAGGCGCGGTGTGTATTGGAAAGAATGTATCAAATATTTAGAAAAAAGATACAATGATGATTACCTTCATTGGTTATTAATAGAAAATCCAGCTAAGGTACTGAAAGGTGAGTACATATAAAGTTGAAAGGAACATATAGAATACTATGGATAATAGGATAGAAAATAAAATAAATTATGGAATGAATAATCCCATAGGATATAATGAATTTATTTCGGGTAATATTGAGACAGAGGAAATAAAGAATGAAATTGAAATAGATGTGCGTGGTTTGTTTGCGGCAATTCTGAATCGACTTGTTGTTATTGTTTTAATTGGAATACTTATAGGGGGCGTTGCATTTGCATATACACAATATTTTGTTGATTCTCAGTATGTAGCAACTACAAAAGTATATATATTAAGTAAACAGGACCCGAACCAAAAAACTCTGACTGCATCGGACATTTCCTTTGCTTCCTATCTGGCGAAGGATTATGAAGAATTACTGGCAACACGTCCGGTATTAGAGGAAGTGAAAAAAGAACTTAATTTAGATAAGTCGGTAGATACGCTTCAACATATGATAACTGTTTCTCTTAAGGAAGAAACACGTCTTATGGAAATTTCAGTTACAAGTACAGACCCTAAACTGGCAAAAAAAATTGCTGATAAAGTAGTCGAAGTAGCGAATGAGCGACTAAAAGTTATAATGGATGGTTTAGAGCCGGTACGCTTAGCAGAGGAGGCAGAAGTTCCGACAATCCCTTCTTCGCCAAATGTAAAAAAGAATGCGATGATTGGATTTATTGTCGGTTTTGGTATTTCATTATTAGTTGTGATAATTATGTTTATTCTGGATGATACCATTAAAACACCGGACGATATTGAAAAGAAATTAGGTGTAAGTGTCTTGGCTGCAATACCGTTAAAGAGCGCGGAGAGCAGTTCCAGAAGAAGTTCTTATGGATATGGTTATGGCCACAGTGAGAGCAAAAAGAAAAACGATAAGAAGAAAGTCAAGCAAAAGGATAAAAAAGTGCAAAAAGATAAAAACAATACAGCAGACACGAAAAAAGATGAACAGACTGTGGCAGATAACAAAGAAAAAAATACGAAGGGAAAGGAGTAAGAAAAGGTGTTAAATATAAATCTTGATAAGATTACCGATTTGGACTTTAAAACGAAAGAGGCATATAAAACATTGCGAACAAATGTACAGTTCTGTGGAGATGATGTGAAGATTATTTCCCTGACAAGCTGTGTGCCTAACGAAGGAAAGTCTATGGTTTCGTTTAACCTGGCTATTTCTATGGCAGAGACAGGGAAAAAAGTTTTGTTTGTAGATGCTGACCTTAGAAAATCAGTTCTCATCGGAAGATATAAAATAAATAAAGCAATTAAAGGACTTACTCAGTTTCTTTCAGGAGCAGAAACTTTAGATAATGTTAAGTATACTACAAATGTTCAAAATCTTGATATGATTTTATCGGGACCTGTTCCACCGAATCCGGCAGAACTTCTGAATAATGATAAATTTAAGGAACTTCTTGAGGTGTCAAGAAAAGAATATGATTATGTTATAATTGATACACCGCCGATTGGTCAGGTGATTGACCCGGCTATTGTGGCGCAGCAGACAGATGGCGTTATCTTTTTGATTTCACAAGCTAATATCAGTTATAAATATGCACAGAAACAGATTGAACAGATGAAGAAATCAAGATGTAGGATTTTGGGTGCGGTTCTTAATAAAGTAGACCCGGAAGAAAAGGGCAGTTATTACGGTGGCTATTATGGCAGATATTCTAAGAAGGGATATGGCTATGGATATGGCTACGGTTACGGATATGGAAATAATCGCGAATACAAATAGCAGATAACACCTATGATGACAGCATAGGTGTTATTTGTATCATTGATGATTATAGACAATCTCAGAATGCGGCTTGTGCCGTTTTTGGTAGTTTATTACAGGGATATAATTAAAATGAATATAGTAAAAGAAAGATATGAGATTGCTGATTTAAAACTTTTAATGACCACATATTATAATAAAACAATGGTGCAGGCACAACCTTACAGGGCACAGAAAATGTGGAAAGAAGAAGAGGCAGATATAAAAATAGATTTTGGACAGGATTTTTATGAAAAAGTGCATAATGAAACCTTGCCGTACACAGGTTATGAAAGTATTGAATATATATATACGGGAAGTCTGTTTAGCCGTTATTTATTAAATTATAATGGATGCATGCTGCATTCTTCAGCAGTGGTGGTAGATGGTTATGCGTATCTTTTTTCGGCAGACAGTGGTACGGGAAAATCGACACATACCAGTTTATGGGTAAAGTATTTTGGAGAAAAAGCATATATCATTAATGATGATAAACCGATATTGAGATTTATAAATGGCGAATGGTATGTGTATGGAACACCCTGGAGCGGTAAAACGGATTTAAATGTCAATGAGAAGGCGAAACTAGGAGCAATTGTGTTTCTCGAAAGGTCAGAAGAAAATTGGATACAGCCTATTGACGTAAAGGAGGCAATTCCACTGTTTTTTAATCAGACTATCAGAAAGATGTGGCGGGTTGAAAAGTTGGATTTGGTTTTAAAATATATGGAGCAGATTCTGACCAATACGCCTATTTATAAAATGGGGTGTGACATAAGTGATAATGCTGTCGTTACAGCATATGAGAAAATCAGGAGAATGTAATGAAAATAAAAGAAGGATTTTTATTGAGAAATGTTGCGGGAAATAATGTAGTTGTTCCAATTGGACAGGCTACTCTGGATTTTAATGGAATGATGAGCCTTAATGATACAGGAGCTTTTCTTTTTTCGAAAATGATTGAGGGAACAACAAGAGAGAAGTTAATAGAGGAATTGATATCTGAATATGGGATAGACGAACAATTGGCGCAAAAAGACGTTGATACATTTATACAAAAGGTTGAAGGAGAGGATTTATTTGAATAAAGTTGTATCGATTGAAGATATTGTTCCGTTAATAAAGGAACAATTAGATAAGAATGGTTGCATAAAATTTACTCCCAAAGGAAATAGTATGTTGCCAACGCTGAGAAACAATAAAGATTGTGTTACATTAAGGAGACCTGAGTTTCCACTGAAGAGATATCAGATTGCTTTTTATCTGAGAGATAATGGTCAATATGTTTTGCATCGTGTCGTAAAGGTGGAAAAAAGTAATACATATGGTATGCGTGGAGATAATCAGTTTCGTATTGAAAAGGGTGTCAGGGAAAATCAGATAATTGGCATAGTAAGCAGTTTTATAAGAAGTGGAAAAGAGTATAATGGGAATGAAAAAACTTATAAATTTTATTGTGTTTTATGGAGTAAAACAGTAAAGTTACGCAAAATACTACGCAAAACCAGGATTCTTGCAGGAAAAATAAAAAGAAGAATAATAGGAATATTTAGATGAAAGATACGAATAGTTTACGTTGGATAATAAAAAACGGAAAGGGACAGATTCCTAAAATAATAATTTTAAGTGTTTCCAATATGATTTTGGCGTCGGTAGCAACAGCACTGGCGTTGGTTAGCAAATATGCTATCGATTCAGCGCAAAGAGCGGCGATGGCTGACGGTGGTGCAGAATTTGCACATTATAGAAATCAGATTGTTTTTTACGGTGTGTTGATATTGGCGATTATTACGTTTCGTCTATGTTTGCGGGTTTATACACAAAGTCTTGCAATTAAAATTCAGGCGAGTTTGGAGATGCATATGCGTTCAAACTTATTTGAGGATATACTCAAAAAGAAATTTAATTGTATTAATCAATATCACAGTGGTGAATTAATGAATAGAATTACCAGTGATATAAAAATTATTACAGATGGAATTACAACGATTGTTCCGAACTTTCTATATTTTGTTACGCAATTTGCAGGGGCATTTGTTGTCCTGATATTTTTTGACTGGAAATTTACAATGCTTTTTATTGCAGCAGGTGTGGTGATATCCATGGTTACACTGCTTTTTCGGTCAAAATTAAAGAGTCTTCATAAAGAAGTTCAGGAAACAGACGGAAAGGTAAGGTCGTTTTTTCAGGAAGCAATTGAGAGTATTTTGGTTGTAAAAACTTTTGGTGTGGAAAAGCAGTTTAAAGAAAAGGGAGACGACCTGCAGAAAATAAATTATAACGCAAAAATGAAACGAAGAAGAATCAGCATTTTTGCTAATGCGGGATTTTCTTTTGTTTTTAATGCAGGATATTTGTTTGCACTTGTGTGGTGTGCATTAAAGGTGTGTACGAATGCAATGACATATGGAACACTGACCGCAGTTTTACAACTTATTTCACAGATACAGACACCTTTTGTAAATATAACAAAGGTTGTTCCTCAGTATTATGCAATCTTAGCTTCAGCAGAACGTGTTATGGAAATTGAAGATATTGAAATAGAAGAGAAATCCGACAAACAAATTGATGTCGAAAAATTCTATTCAGAGTTTACCAAGGTAAAATTTGAAGATATTCGATTTAATTATGGCAGAGAAAGTGTTTTGGAATCGGGAGAAGCGGCATTTTCCAAGGGTGACTTTGTTGCGATAAGAGGTATTTCAGGTATTGGCAAGAGTACATTGATGAAAATGCTTCTTGGCGTGTTTAAGCCGCAGAGTGGTCATATAAGACTTTATAAAGAAAACGGAAAATCTGTAGAAGCTAGTCCGGATACAAGATGTCTCTTTTCGTATGTTCCGCAGGGAAACTATTTATTCAGCGGAACGTTGAGAGAAAACATTCTCTTGATTAATCCGAATGCAACAGAAGAACAAATTAAAGAAGCATTAGAGATTAGTGATATTTATAATTTTGTAAAAACACTTCCGAATGGTTTGGATACTATTATAGGAGAGAAAGGACTGGGAATATCAGAGGGGCAGGCACAGCGCCTTGCCATTGCCAGGGCTTTGCTGAGCGAGGCGCCAATTCTCCTGTTAGATGAGGCAACATCAGCTCTTGACGCGGCAACTGAGCAAAATGTACTTGAGAGAATGAGACGTCTTAATAGAAAAACTTGCATCATTATTACACATAAAGCAGCAGCACTGGATGTGTGTAACAAAGAATTTGTAATTGATAATAAAAAACTGTATTGTATTGAAAAATAGAAAAAAGGGCTTTGCAGCCCTTTTTTCTAATCTGTCTTCTTTGACGCTTTACTTTTTTCTTATAGAGAACTTTTTGTAAGTTTTAATTCTTTCCACAAAGCATCGTGGAATATCATAGCAAGTTCTTCCCAATGTTGATGTTGTTGTTTTTCATAATTTAATTGTCTTTTGAGTCCTTCAATCTCATTGAGCAGAGATTCGGTATCTCGAAGTAATAGTGTTTCTTCATGACTCATTCTATATTTCCCTTTCCCCCAAAATAAAAGTTTTTATACTCCCAATAAGTAATTATAACATTGATAGTATAGTTTGTGTGAAAAAAATATCGACATATATTGACTTTAAACAACAAAGTGTATTATTGGTTACAGCTAATTGGAAGTAATAGAAAACATTGTAAAAAATAGTACAATATTATATAATAAAAAAGTTACTGAGACATAATAATTTATGGAGGCGTTTCATGGGAAAATATTTTGGAACAGATGGATTTAGAGGTGAGGCAAATGTAAACCTTACGGCAATGCATGCGTTTAAGGTTGGAAGATTTCTTGGATGGTATTATGGGAGATATCACAAGTGTTCTGTTGCCATAGGAAAAGATACAAGAAGAAGCAGTTATATGTTTGAGGATGCACTTTCGGCGGGGCTGACATCGACAGGTGCAGATGTTTATCTCCTCCATGTTACCACAACACCAAGCGTATCTTATGTGGTGAAAACAGAAGATTTTGATTGTGGTATTATGATTTCTGCAAGCCATAATCCTTTTTATGATAATGGAATTAAGCTGATTAATGGAAAAGGTGAGAAAATGGAGCAGGAGGTTATTGACGAAGTCGAAAAATATATCGATGCAGACTTTGATTCAATACCATATGCTACAATGGATAAGATAGGAAGAACAATTGACTATTTTGCAGGTAGAAACAGATATATGGGATATTTGATGACACTTGCGAAGGACTCATTTAGAAATATAAAGGTAGGGCTGGATTGCTCTAATGGCAGCGCATGGACGATTGCAAAAAGTGTGTTTGATGCATTAGGTGCAGAGACATATGTAATTAATAATGAACCCAACGGAACGAATATTAACATGAATTGTGGTTCGACACATATAGAAGTGCTGCAAAAGTTTGTAAAAGAGAAACATTTAGACATTGGCTTTGCGTATGATGGAGATGCAGACCGGTGCTTTTGTGTAGATGACCAGGGAAATATCGTGAATGGAGATTTGATTCTGTATGTATGTGGAGTTTATCTGAAACAGCATGGAGAATTAGATAACAATACAGTTGTCACTACAATAATGTCTAATATCGGATTATACAAAGCATTTGATGCTGTTGGAATCAAATACGAAAAGACAGATGTTGGGGATAAGTATGTCTATGAATGTATGAGAAACAATGACTATCGTCTTGGAGGAGAAGAGTCGGGACATATTATATTTAGTAAATATGCCACAACAGGTGACGGTATTCTTACATCCATAAAATTAATGGAAGTAATGATTTCATCTAAGAGAAAGATGTCCGAGCTGATAAATCCGGTTACAATTTACCCACAGTGTTTAAAAAATATTAAGGTAATAAGCAAGCCGGAGGCAAAAGCAGACGTGGATGTACAAAAGGCAGTGCAGGAAGTTTCAGATGTGTTAGGAAATGACGGTAGAATTATTTTAAGAGAAAGTGGAACCGAGCCGGTTCTTCGTGTGATGGTTGAGGCAAAAACAGACCAGATTGCAGAGCAGTGTGTTGACAAAGTGATTGACGTGATAAAGAAAAAGGGACATGCGGTATAAATGAAAGAACATAAAAAACATCGGATAAAACTATGGGCAGTAAGAGTGATTCTTATTGCTCTTATCGTTTTGTGGATGAGTACAATATTTGGTTTTTCAGCAGAGAGTGGGGAACAATCTCAGTCTTTGAGTGATAAAATAACGATAAGAGTTGTAAATATTCTCAATGCTGATTATGATAACATGAGTATTGCACAGCAGCGGGAATATTTTAATACAATAAGTTTTTTTGTCAGGAAAACGGGACATTTTGGAGAATATGCTATTTTAGGTATACTAATGGTTACGTTTATTATGACGTTCGAAACAATTAGAAATCTAAGGAGAATTGGAATGCTGCCTATTTTGATAACTACGTTGGTGGGAATGATATATGCGGCAACAGATGAGATTCATCAGGGATTTGTGGATGGCAGAAGTCCAAAAGTTATGGATGTGTGTATAGACACAGCAGGAAGTTTCGTGGGAGCTGTATTTTTTGTGATTTTATGGCTTCTCATTTTTAGGAGGAAGAAAAAAAGTGTGGGAAAATAACGTTAGAAGGGTAACTCCCTATACGCCGGGGGAGCAGCCAAAGGATAAGGATATTATTAAATTAAATACAAACGAAAGTCCATATCCGCCATCACCTATGGTGGAGAAAGCAATCAATGGGATTTGGCCGGAACAGTTTAGACTGTATCCTGACCCGGATGCGACTGTTCTGACAGAGGCATTGGCAGAATATTATGATGTAAACCCGGAGCAGATATTCGTTGGGGTTGGTTCTGATGATGTATTGGGAATGGCTTTTTTAACATTTTTCAATTCGGATAAGCCGATACTTTTTCCGGATATTACATATTCATTTTATGATGTGTGGGCAGATTTATTTCGGATAAAATATGAGACAAAACCACTAAATGATAGGTTTGAAATAGTGAAAGAGGATTATTTTGTGGAGAATGGTGGAATTATTTTTCCGAACCCGAATGCACCTACCGCGATAGAAATGCCTCTCTCAGAAATAGAAGAAATCATTAAGGAAAATACAGATGTCGTAGTCATTATCGATGAGGCGTATATAGATTTTGGAGATGCTTCAGCACTTTCTTTGATAGATAAGTATGATAATCTTTTGGTGGTGAGAACATTTTCTAAATCAAGAGCTATGGCAGGAATGAGAATTGGTTACGCCATAGGAAATGAGAAATTAATTAATCCACTTAAGGCTGTAAAATTCTCTTATAATTCATATACGATGAATCAGACATCCATCTATGCAGGTCAGGCAGCGATTAGAGATGATGTCTATTTTAGAGAATTGGTCGCTAAAATTGTCGAGACAAGAGAGCATGCAAAAGAAAGATTGACGCAGCTTGGTTTTTCATTTACAGATTCTAAAACGAATTTCATATTTGCTACGCATAAATGTGTGTCGGCAGAATATATTTTTGAGGAATTGAAGAAGAAAAAAATATATGTGAGATATTTTAATAAACCGCGAATTAACAATTATCTCAGAATTACGATTGGTACGGAGGAGGAGATGAAACAGTTGTACAAAGCATTGGAGGAGATTGTAAGATAAGATGGGATTCATTGATATTATTCTAATCGGTGTAGGATTATCTATGGATGCCTTTGCAGTATCTATCTGCAAAGGATTGAAAATGAAGGTAATAGATTTAAAGCAGTGCTTTGTGATTGCGGTTTTCTTCGGCATATTTCAGGCGATAATGCCACTGATAGGCTATGGATTGAGTGTAAGTTTTGTGGGGTATATGAATGCGTATAGTCATTGGGTGGCGTTTATACTGTTATTCATTATTGGAGCAAATATGATTAGAGAATCTGTCGGAGATGAAACGGAGGAGAAGCAGCCGGGTTTTTCAATAGATATAAAGGAGTTGTTTTTGCTGGCAATTGCTACAAGTATTGATGCTTTGGCGGTTGGTGTAACTTTTGGTACAATGGGTGATAAACTTCGTCTTCCGATATGGAGCGCTGTATTAGTAATCGGATGTATTACATTTATAATCTCTATGGCCGGTGTTTTTATTGGAAATGTATTTGGCTCCAAATATAAGAAGAGGGCAGAGATTGCAGGTGGACTTATTTTAATATTGATAGGAATTAAAGTAGTATTAGAACATTTTTTATAGATATAAAAGAGAATGTGGAAAATGAACGGCCTGAAAGGTTAGATTTTAAAATTTAACCTTTCAGGTTCGTTTTGTTTTTAATTTGCAGCAGTTCAGTTATTTGATATAAAAATGTAACAATTTGTTAATTTAATATCTAATGAAATATAAAAAAATAGAGTAAAATAGAATTTACAGAAAATAGTTTGACATGATATTACTATAAAAATTGTTAGGAGGCGAGATATATGAACATAAGTAAATTTACACAGAAATCCATTGAGGCAATTCAGAATTGTGAAAAGATAGCAAATGAATATGGAAATCAGGAGATTGCTCAGGAACACTTATTATATGCGCTTGTTAATTTAGAGGATAGTCTGATTATTAAATTGATTGAAAAGATGGAAATTCAGCCGGAACATTTTAAAAACAGAGTGGAAGATTATATTGCAAAGCGCCCAAAAGTACAGGGTGGAAATATGTATATGAGTCAGTCACTCAATCAGGTGTTAATTCATGCGGAAGATGAGGCAAAGAGAATGGGAGATGAATATGTCTCTGTGGAACATTTGTTTTTGACTCTGTTAGATAAGCCAAATAAAGAAGTAAAAGAACTTTTTAGGGAATATGGCATTACAAGAGAACGCTTTCTTGGTGTTTTAGAAGAAGTCAGGGGAAATGTAAGAGTAACTTCAGATAATCCGGAGGGAACATATGATGCCCTGTCAAAGTATGGGCAGGATTTAGTGGAGAGGGCGAGAAATCAAAAATTAGACCCGGTGATTGGAAGAGACAGCGAGATAAGAAATGTAATAAGAATCCTGTCAAGAAAGACGAAAAATAATCCTGTTTTGATTGGTGAACCGGGTGTTGGAAAAACGGCGGCCGTGGAGGGGTTAGCACAGAGAATCGTAAAGGGGGATGTCCCGGAAGGATTAAAGGAGAAAAAGATATTTTCGCTGGATTTAGGAGCACTCGTTGCAGGTGCCAAATATAGAGGTGAATTTGAAGAACGCCTAAAGGCTGTCCTTGAGGATGTAAAGAAAAGTGATGGAGAGATTATTTTATTTATTGATGAGCTTCACACTATCGTTGGGGCAGGAAAGACGGATGGAGCAATGGATGCAGGAAATATGTTGAAACCAATGCTTGCGAGAGGAGAACTTCACTGCATCGGTGCAACGACTTTAGATGAATATAGACAGTATATTGAAAAAGATAAGGCATTAGAGAGAAGATTTCAGCCTGTAATGGTTAGTGAACCGAGTGTCGAGGATACTATATCAATCTTAAGAGGATTAAAAGAAAGATATGAGGTATTTCACGGTGTAAAGATACAGGATGGCGCGTTAGTGAGCGCTGCCACATTGTCAGACCGGTATATAACAGATAGATTTTTGCCGGATAAGGCAATCGACCTTGTTGATGAGGCTTGTGCTCTGATTAAGACGGAGATGGATTCTATGCCTACAGAACTGGACGAGTTGAGAAGAAAAGTAATGCAGATGGAAATAGAAGAAGCAGCATTGAAAAAGGAGAGCGATAATTTAAGCAGAGAGCGATTAGAAGAATTACAGAAGGAGCTGGCAGAAGAAAGGTCAGAATTTAATAACAGAAAAGCACAGTGGGAGAATGAAAAAAATTCTGTAAACAGACTTCAGGATTTGCGAGAACAGGTAGAGGCGGTTAAGAAAGAAATTGAGAAGGCACAGAGCGCTTATGATTTGAATAGAGCAGCAGAACTTCAATATGGAAAGCTGCCGGATTTGCAAAAGCAGTTAGAGGTTGAAGAACAAAATGTAAAAGAAAAAGAATTGTCATTAGTGAGAGAAAGTGTTACTGATGAGGAAATTGCGAGAATTATTTCCCGGTGGACAGGAATCCCGGTAGCGAAACTGACAGAGACAGAGAAAAATAAGACTTTACATTTAGATGAGGCATTACACCAAAGGGTTATTGGACAGGATGAGGCAGTGGCAAAAATAACAGAGTCAATTATCAGGTCCAAGGCAGGAATAAAAGACCCGGGGAAGCCGATTGGTTCGTTTCTGTTTTTAGGACCGACGGGTGTCGGCAAGACAGAACTTGCAAAAGCATTGGCAGAAAATTTGTTTGATGACGAGAGTAATATTGTAAGAATTGACATGAGTGAATACATGGAAAAGTATAGTGTGTCAAGACTGATAGGAGCGCCTCCGGGATATGTAGGATATGATGAAGGAGGACAACTGACAGAGGCGGTTAGAAGAAAGCCATACTCGGTTGTACTATTTGATGAGGTGGAAAAGGCACATCCGGATGTATTTAACGTTTTGCTTCAAGTGTTAGATGATGGAAGGATAACAGATTCTCAGGGAAGAACTGTAGACTTTAAAAATACGATTTTAATCATGACATCTAATATTGGGTCCTCCTATCTGTTAGAGGGAATCGATGAAGCAGGAAACATTAAAGAAGAAAATGGGAATCTGGTTATGAATGACCTAAGGAATCATTTCAGACCTGAATTTTTAAATCGTTTGGATGAAATTGTAATGTTTAAACCGCTTACGAGAGATAATATTGGTGGTATTGTTGATTTGATTATAGATAATTTAAATCAACGCTTGGCAGATAAAAGTCTTAAAATTTCTCTTACAGATGAGGCAAAGAAATATGTGGCGGATAATGGTTATGACCCTGTATATGGTGCCAGACCATTGAAGAGATATTTACAAAAAAACGTAGAGACGCTTGCAGCGAAAGTGATTCTCGAGGGAAAGGTCAGTATGGGTGATACAATTTGTTTTTATGTAGAGAATGATAAATTGGAGGTAAAATCAGGAAAAGATTGATAATATTGTGAAATCAAATTTATAGCATACTTTTTTGTTTTATTAAAAGCAGAAAAGTATGCTTTTTTCATATAAGAGGCAAAAAAAGCAATAAGTGTGCATTGGGAGGCAAATATGAAATTACAAAGGTTTAGCAAGGCAGTTATATTTATTATTGTTGCAATGATTTTAGTGGATGCAATGAGTCAGACGTTTCAGCCGGCACTGGTTCAGGGGAGATGGGATAGTGAAAGTACAGCCAATTCATTTTATGAGTTAGAACCCAATTCCTTAGAGATTGCGGCGATTGGTTCCAGTGTGTGTGCAGCGGGAGTAGACCCCTGTCAATTGTATGAGGAGCAGGGAATTTTGGCATATAATCTGGCAATTATATCGGAACCGATGATTGGAACATATTACTGGTTGAAAGAATTGTATAAAACGCAAAGTCCTAAAGTAGTTATAATTGAAATACAGATTGCAGCGCGAAAGCGTCCAAAAAAAGAAGAAAAATTTAGAAGATGTTTTGATTACATGAAAAATAGTCTGAATAAATTTGAATTTGCGCTCGCATATTGTAAGAGTAACAAGGAGGCAGATATATTAGATTATGTCTTCCCACTATCTATATTTCATTGGCGATGGGGTGAACTTGGGAAAGAGGATATACAGGAAAATCTGGCGCCGGCACGGGGATTTAATGCTCTGGTCAAGAAATCTGGTATTGAATTTTATGGCACAAACATGAGCGGTAATGAATTGCCTAAAAAGTATAGTAAGACAGATTATGATTATTTAAAGCAAAATATTGAATTGTGCCGGGAAAATGGTTCTGAGGTGGTGTTATTGAAAGCTCCTGATTCAACTTGGACAGTGGAAAAACACAATCTGATTGAGAAACGTGCAAAAGAAATGAATGTCACATTTATTGACTATAGTGAAAAAGAAAATTATAAAAAATTGAAATTGGATTGGAAAACAGACGCCAATGATGAGCAGCATCTAAATGTATTGGGAGCAGAAAAGTTTACAAAGGCAATAGGAGTATATTTAAAGGAGACATTTGCACTGACAGATTATAGAGAAAAGGAAAAATATCATATAGATTTAACGCCATATAAGAGATATATAAAAGAGGCAAAAGAATTAATTAAAAAATAGTTGACAGAAAAGAATATATAACATAAAATAACATATGAACAATAGTTCATATGTTATTTTATGTTGTGAGTTTAAGACTGGAAAGGTATATTTATGGAAGAAAAGTTACAAAATTGTAGTACAGAACACCATCATCAGCAAATTGTGGAAAATATGACTCTCAATATGCCGGATGAGGAAACTTTATGTGATTTAGCTGAATTTTTTAAAGTTTTTGCGGATTCGACCAGAATAAAAATATTATATGCATTGTCAAGGGGAGAGTTGTGTGTGTGTGATATCTGGCAGAGTCTTGGTTTAACGCAATCAGCAGTTTCGCACCAATTGAGAATTTTAAAACAAATGCGGTTGGTAAAGTACCGCAAAGAGGGAAAGACCATATATTATTCATTGGATGATGGACATATACAGTCCATATTAAATCAGGGATTAGAACATGTAATGGAATAGGAGGTGTAAGCTTATGAATTTGATGGATAGAATCAACAATAGAAAAAATGAACATGGTCATGACGTCGGGACAGGACATAATCATGAACATGGTGAACATATGCATGGTGAACATTGTGAGTGTACACAGAAACATCATGGACACGAGCATGGATGTACTTGTTGCGAGGATGGGGCAGAAATTGATTTAAGAAAGACGATTGCAGGGGTAGCTGTTTTTCTTGTGGCAATGGTTGTGTTTCACATTCCGGGATTGTTTCATACAATAAGCGAAGAAACATTGGATACGGTAGAGCTGATTGTTTATCTTCTGATATATTTAGCAACGGCAAGAGATATTGCAGTGAATGCAATTAAAAATTTATTTAAGGGAAAAGCATTGGATGAACAATTTCTCATGACGGCTGCAAGTCTTGGCGCATTCTTTGTGGGAGAATATCCCGAAGCATGTGCAGTTATGCTCTTTTATATGGTGGGAGAGTTATTTCAGGATTATGCGGTGGATAAGTCAAGAAATTCTATTACAGAATTAATGGATATAAGACCTGATTATGCAAATATAGTAAAAAAAGATGGTTCTTATGAGAAAGTTGAACCGAATAAAGTTAAAGTTGGTCAATTTATTATTGTAAAACCGGGAGAGAAAGTTCCATTGGATGGAATTGTAGTGGATGGACAGGGAAGTCTTGACACTTCATCTCTTACGGGCGAGAGTCTTCCAAGAGATGTGATGGCAGGAGAAAATGTTATTAGTGGTTCCATTAGTGTAAATGGAGTGTTGACTATTAAAGTTACAAAACCATTTGGAGAGTCTACTGTCTCAAAAATACTTGAACTTGTGGAAAATGCCAGTGGTAAAAAGGCAAAAACAGAAAAATTTATTACCAGATTTGCTAAGATATATACACCGATTGTTGTTGGATGTGCAGTTGTGATTGCTATTATTCCGCCAATTATCAGTTCCGTTGTTTTTGGTGCAAATATTGGAGATTTTTATGGAACATGGAATGACTGGATTTATAGGGCACTTACATTTCTTGTTATCTCATGCCCATGTGCGCTTGTAATTTCGGTGCCGTTAAGTTTTTTTGCGGGTATTGGTTCGGCTTCCACCAAAGGCGTGCTGGTAAAGGGCAGCAATTATCTGGAATTGATTGCACGTTGTGACACAGTTGTTTTTGACAAAACAGGAACATTGACAAAGGGAATATTTAAGGTTAGTAAAATCACCGCAAAGGTGTCGGAGGATGAGTTTCTCAGTGCGGCAGTAGTGGCCGAAATATTCTCGAATCATCCGATTGCAAAATCTATCAGGGATGCATTGAAAGTTCTCAATGCGAAAGCGTATTATGGGATTGAGTCGAGACAAAAAGATATAAAAGTAGAAGAAATACATGGAAAGGGTATGAAAGCAGTTTTGGATGGCAGTGAAATATTGGCCGGAAATGAAAAACTGATGGAGAGCTTTGGTATTGATTATGATAAAGCAGAAGGCAAGGCTACTGTAGTTTATGTCGCAGTGGACGGACAGTATTTTGGATATGCTCTAATAGAAGATGAGATGAAGGAAACATCTAAAGAAACGATAAAACAACTGAAAGCGTTGGGCGTAAAAAATACAGTAATGCTTACCGGTGACAGAAAAGAAATTGCGGAAAGTATAGCTGCACAGTTAGGATTGGATAAAGTGTACTCTGAACTCCTTCCGGCAGACAAAGTAGAACATGTAGAAAGTTTACTGAAAGAGAGCAGAACACTGGCTTTTGTGGGAGATGGAGTCAATGATGCACCGGTTCTTGCAAGAGCAGATGTGGGAATTGCAATGGGGGCAATGGGAAGTGATGCGGCAATTGAGGCGGCGGATTTGGTTCTTATGGATGATAATCCGTTAAATATTGTAAAGGCCATAAGGCTATCCAGAAAAACGATTGGTATAGCAAAGCAAAATATTGTATTTGCGCTTGTGGTTAAGGTGGCAGTTCTTGTCCTGGCAGCAGTTGGTGCAGCGACAATGTGGGCAGCAGTATTTGCGGATGTAGGTGTGTGTGTTCTTGCAATACTGAATGCTATGAGAACTGTGAAAACAAGTTAATTTACCGAAGAATGATTTTGAAAGCTTACATTTGGAAATATTTCTAAATGTAAGCTTTTTTGAATATGATAGATAATAAAAGTTGTTGTGGGTTAAATGTGAAAAGAGTAAATATAATAATTCTTGTAATGATTGTAATATTATGTGCTTTAGTAGTGAATTTGGTATATAAAAAAGAAAAACCGGTGGAAGACAAAGAACAGGCGCAGGTGGCAAATCTGAATATTACGAACATGAAGGATACGGTTCCCAAAGTAGCAATTACTTTTGATGATGGTCCAAGTAATTTTTATACAAAAAAGTTATTAAAAGGATTAAAAAAAAGAGATGTCAAGGCAACATTTTTTTTAACGGGGGAGAGGATACAATATAGTAAAAAGCTGGTAAAGAGAATGCATAAGGATGGGCATATTATAGGAAATCATACATATTCTCATGTGGATTTAGCAAAAACGGATTACATTGAGGCGAAGAAAGAAATTGAAAATACAAACAAATGTATTCAGGAAGTTACGGGTGAAGTTCCAAAATATTTGCGGCCGCCTTATGGTGATTGGGATGAGAATTTATTAAAAGAAACCAATATGTCTATTGTACTATGGAGCGTTGACCCTGAGGATTGGAAAGACCAAAATGCGGATGTTGTGGCGAACCGTGTGATAAAAAATACAGAACCGGGAGATATTATTTTATTGCACGACATATTTAAGACCTCGGTGGAGGCTGCATTTAAGATAATTGATGCATTGCAGGAGAAAGGATATCATTTTGTGACAATAGATAAGTTAGACAGCAGCAAAATTATTATAAATGAATAAAAAATCATTGTGAAATAAAGGAGCCAATGTTATACTTTATAAGTGATTTTTATAAAAGATAAATGAGGAGATAATTCGATGGCAAAATATATAATGGTTTTTTTGATTTCAATGGTACCGATTGTAGAATTGAGAGGAGCGCTTCCGGTAGCCGCAGCAGCAGGGCTTCCAATGGTTCCGTCTTATATTATATGTGTTATTGGGAATATGCTTCCGGTTCCTATTATTTTCTTTTTTGCAAGAAAAGTTTTGATATGGGGAGCTGATAAAAAGTTTATCGGTGGGTTTTTCTCATGGTGCTTAGACAAAGGGGAGCGTGGTGGAGAAAAATTAAAATCCAAAGCAGGCAGAGGCTTATATGTTGCCTTGTTACTGTTTGTAGGAATACCGCTTCCGGGGACAGGTGCATGGACTGGTACGCTTGCCGCAAGCTTTTTGGATATGGATTTTAAAAAGAGTGTAGTCGCATGCATGGGCGGTGTACTTTTAGCAGGAGTGATTATGGGAGTGCTCAGTGCACTGGGAGTATCAGCATTTAGTGCGGCATTCTAAAGTGATTGGAGAAACGAATGAGTAAAAAACAGATGAATTACAATTATATGTATAAAGGTAAAAAAAGCAATTCGGGCATCAATGGCGCGAATGAAAAATATACGCCCGGAGCTGTTGGAAAAATAGCTATGGCGGTAACGATTCCTTCTGCTATTATAGCTTTTATTTCTGTTATGATAGCCGTGTTTGGAATGATTCAGGCGCTTATCGTTACTGCGATTACATTTATTATCTCCTTTATTGGAAGTGTGGTCTTAGCTATTGATATTGTTATTTTTAATAGAAAACAGAAAAAGAAGTATGGTAAAGCAGATGAACCAAAAGAGATGGACATGATGCGAATCTTACATATGATTATAGGAATTTTTGTGGGAGTTATCATTGGTTATCTGATTTGGGGAACAAAATAGTTGGATATAAGAAAGGTTCGATGCATTATGGATAATTTACCAAAAGACCCGGTGATGCTTTTAAGCGTAGTGAATACAAATTTGAGAGACTTTTACGGAAGTTTTGGGGATTTTTGTAAGGCAAAAGATGTGGATGGAAAAGAGATTATTGATAAGTTGGAAAAAATAAATTATAGATACGACGCAGAAAAAAATCAATTTGTCTAAACGAAACAAGTAAAAAAAACAATTTTATAAAATTGTCCTCTTATTTTAAAAGAACTATAGTGAAATCTGTAGTTCTTTTTTATTATATAGGAAATTCCTATCAATAAATTTTTTTAGATAAATGTATTAGAGAATAAATGTTATCAATAACATATCTTACATGAGATAAAAACGTTACAAAAGAAAAAATGGCATATATTTTAGTAAAAACTAACAAATAAAACGTTTTTATACTAAATTTGTTATTGATAACATACTAAAAATATTGTAAAATTATTACAATAAAAGAAATGAAACGGATTAAAATTGCAAGGAGGAAATTATATGAGACGATTAAGAATGACAGGAAAGAAAATTATGAGCATGGTAATTAGCGCTGCTATGATAGCCGGGTTAATGTTCGGGGGAACGGCTATAAGTACAAAAAAAGTTCAGGCAGCCTCAGCGCTTGGCTCTAATGATTTTTTAAAAGTAAATGGAACACAGATTCGTAAGTCAAAAGGCAATGGTGATGTTGTTTATTTGAGAGGAACAAATGCAGGTGGATGGCTGGTTCAGGAAAATTGGATGAATCCTACCAATGCATCTGACCAGAGAACGATGATGGACATATTGGCAAACCGATTTGGTTCTTCGACAAGAGATGACTTAGTTGCAACATATGAAAACAATTATTGGACGACACAGGATTTTGATAATTGTGCAGAGATGGGAATGAGTGTTATCCGCTTACCTTTCACATATATGAATTTATGTGATGATAATGGAAATCTGAAATCGAACGCATTTGACAGATTAGACTGGTTTGTCAATAATTGCAGTGCAAGAGGAATCTATGTAATTATTGACATGCATGGTGCTTTTGGTTCACAAAATGGAATGGATCATTCAGGAGCAGTAAATGACGGAACACAATTATATTATAACCAGGGGAATAAGGATAAGACATTAAATCTTTGGAGAAAGATTGCTGAACATTTTAACGGAAATCCGGCTGTAGCAGCATACGATATTTTAAATGAGCCGGGAATCAAAGCAGCTGCAACATATAGTCTTCAGTGGGATTTTTATAATGAAATATATAAGGTGATACGTTCAAAAGATTCTGAGCATATTATAATAATGGAATCTTGCTGGGATGCAGACAATCTTCCAAGACCATCGCAGTATGGATGGACAAATGTAGCATATGAATATCATTATTATCCATGGGATGCAGTGAATAGTACATCAGGTCAGATATCTTACATAGAAAGTAAGGTTAGAGACATTTCAAATCACAATTATGGCGTGCCTACATTTGTTGGAGAATTTACATGCTTTGAACAGGAGAATGCATGGAAAAATGCAATGTCGACATTTAATCAGCAGGGCTGGCATTGGACTACATGGTCATATAAGGTGACAGGAAACAGTTCGTGGGGAATTTACAATCATAATCCGCAGACAGTTGACATTTACAGTGACTCGGCTTCTACAATAAAGAGTAAGTGGTCAGGAGTTGGAACAGGCAGTGCGTGGAAGAACAATATGATATACAATGTTGTGAAAGCATATCTGCCGGGAACAGTAACTCCGTTAGGCTCAAATGATTCAGTAAATACAGGAAGTTCATCAAATGCAAGTTCTTCATCAGGATTAGTAACTATTTATCAGGATTCTAACTATGGCGGAACGGCAGTTTCATTGGGAGAAGGAAATTATAATCTTGCGACATTGCAGTCAAGAGGATTTAAGAATGATGACCTTTCATCATTAAAGGTTCCTTCAGGATATAAGGTAACACTTTATTGGGATGATAATTTCACAGGAAAAACAAAAGAGTTTACAAGTGATACAAGTTATGTAGGAAATGAATGGAACGATCAGATGAGTTCCATAAAGATAGAAAACATAGGAAGAAAGGCTTATATTTATCAGGATTCTAATTATGGTGGCAGAGAAGTGGCTCTTGAAGCAGGAAGTTATAACCTTTCATCATTACAGTCAAGAGGATTTAAGAATGATGACCTTTCATCATTAAAGGTTCCGGCAGGATATAAAGTAACACTTTATTGGGATGATAATTTTACAGGAAAAACAAAAGAGTTTACAAGTGATACAAGTTATGTAGGAAATGAATGGAATGATCAGGCGACTTCGATTAAGGTAGAACGCAATGGCTCCGGTGCAAGCTCATATGTGGCTTCAAATTCAAATTCGTCGTATTCAACAACAAATCTGTCAAATGGCAAGTATTACATTCAGGCTGTTGCAAATGACAAGTTGGTATGTGCAGAAAATGGCGGAAATGATTCGTTAGCAGCAAATCGCGACCAATATAGCGGTGCATGGGAAACAATAATCGTAGAAAATAATAATGATGGAACAGTATCATTAAAGGCAGAAGCAAATAACAAGTATGTATGTGCAGTGCTTGATGAACAGAAGCAGTTACTTCCAAGAAGTGATTCTCCAAGTACATGGGAGAAGTTCCGAATTTATAAGATTAAAGATAATGAATATGGAATCCGCTGTGTAGAAAACGGAAAATATGTTAAGGCGGATTTAGATAATGGCGGAAAACTTGTGGCAACAAGTGATTCGATAGCAGGAGCATGGGAAGCATTCAGAATTGTAAAAGTAGGTGATTCCTCCAGTGCAAAAGCAGTTGTTTCAAATGGAGAATATTACTTCACATCCGTTGCAAATGGAGGTGTTGTATGTGCAGAAAATGGTGGAAATGATTCACTGATTGCAAATCGTTCTTCTTGTGGTGGTGCATGGGAAAGCCTTAAAATTGAAAATAATAATGATGGTACAGTATCACTGAAATCAATAGCGAATGGCAAGTATGTATGTGCGGTAATTGATGAACAGAGTCAGTTGCTTCCAAGAAGCAATTCGGCAAGCACATGGGAAAAATTCAAGGTTGAAAAGATTAAGGACGGCGAATATGCACTGAAAGCATGTGCAAACGACAAATATGTTAAGGCAGATTTAGACAATGGCGGAAAGCTTTCAGCAACAAGTGATTCTGTAGCAGGAGCATGGGAAGCATTTAAGATTACAAAGACAGGAGAATCATCAGGCCTTACATATAATGCTGATGCAGGACAACAAAAAGCTATATTTTATTTGGACTCTGATTATAGAGGAACAAAAGTTTCATTAAGCGTTGGAAAATATGATTATAATGAAATGGTTGGAAAGGGAATTAAAAATGATGCATTGTCATCAGTAAAGGTTCCTGACGGATACAGAGTTACATTATATAATGATGCAGGATTTGGTGGTGGAGCTAAGGTTCTTTTGCAGGATGCTTCAAATTTAGGAAACTTTAACGATAAGACCTCTTCAATCATTATAGAAAAGGTAGACAGAGTTAATTTTAACAATGCAGATACCTATATCACATCAATAGCGAACAATAAAGTTGTATGTGCAGAAAATGGCGGAAATAATACAATTGTTGCAAACCGTGATTCATGTGGTGGTGCATGGGAGTCAATTCAGATAGTAAATAATGATGACGGAACAGTATCATTAAGGTCTGCCGCAAATGGAAAATATGTATGTGCGGTAGCAGACGAAAAGAGTCAGTTAATTCCAAGAAGTGGTAACATTGGAACATGGGAAAAATTTATTGTTGAAAAAATAGCAAACAATGAATATGCATTTTATTCACTTTCTAATGGCAAGTATGTTCAGGCAAATCTTAATGATGGTGGAAAATTATATGCGACAAGCGAAACAGTTGCAGGCGCTTGGGAAAGTTTTAAAGTAACAAAAATTAAGTAATAAATAGAGTATATTTGATTAAACCTCGTTATTATGATATGATAAATTAGTTAATGTTTTCATACTATCAATAACGA
This sequence comes from uncultured Eubacterium sp., assembly GCF_937958975.1. GTDB lineage: Bacteria > Bacillota > Clostridia > Lachnospirales > Lachnospiraceae > Eubacterium_G. Next base: position 156,233 of record NZ_CALGRE010000015.1, read on the forward strand.
GGTTTTCTTATGAAATGGAATAAATATACACTAAAAACAACAACACAGGCAATAGATTTTGTGAGTGGGGTAATGATTGAACTTGGCATCGATGGAATACAGATTGAGGATAATGTTCAGATAACACAGGAAGAAAAGAAAAAGATGTTTATAGATTATCTCCCGGATTTGCCGGAGGATGACGGAGTGGCATATATCAGTTTTTATACAGAAGAGAGTGGTGAAGATGTTGAAGACCAAAAACTGTTAGACGAATTGAGAGAAAAACTGAAAGAGGCAAACAGCTTTTTAGATGTTGGCGAGGGCAGCATTGAAAAAAGTATGACTGAGGATGTTGATTGGGTAAACAATTGGAAGAAATATTTTAAGTCTTTTACTGTAGGGGAATTTTATATTAAACCGACCTGGGAACCCTTTGATGAGAAATATAGTGGTATGCAGATGCTTGAAATAGACCCGGGAACGGCTTTTGGTACAGGGAAGCACGAGACAACTCAGCTCTGTATTCATCAGTTAAAAGAGTATGTAAAAAAGGGAGATGAGATACTGGACTTAGGATGTGGCAGTGGTATACTCTCTATTGTTGCTAAGAAATTAGGGGCCGGACATGTGTCAATGACTGATATTGACGAGGCAGCAATCAAAGCGGTGCATGAAAATTTTCAGGTGAACAATATTCCTACTGATGACGTGGAGATAATATTGGGAAATGTGCTGGAAGATGATGAGATGCAGAAAAAGTTCGAGCAAAAGAAATATGATATTGTTGTGGCAAATATTTTGGCGGATGTAATCATTCCGATTGTGGGGATTGTAGACCGTTTTCTAAACGCTGGAGGAGTGTTTATCTCTTCCGGTATTATTTATATGAAAGAGGAAGCGGTGAAGGACGCGGTTTCAAAGAATAAAAATTTGAAGTTGACGCATGTTATAAAGCAGGGTGACTGGAGAGCCATAATGGCAGAAAAAAGGTAGAAAATGTACAGATTTTTTGTAAATCCGGAGCAGATTTTAGAGAACGAAATTTGTATTACGGGAAAAGATGTAAATCATATAAAAAATGTTTTGAGGATGAAGGTAGGTCAACAAGTTCTGATAAGCAATGGACAGGATAGGGAATATACATGCGCCATAGAGGAAATATGTCCTGAAAAAGTGTTATTGTCTATCTGCGACATTGACGGACCGGAAAGAGAATTGTCCGTTCAGGTTACACTGTTTCAGGGACTTCCAAAGTCTGATAAAATGGAGATGGTAATTCAGAAAATGGTGGAGCTGGGAGCTTATGAAATCGTGCCGGTAGCGACGAAAAGATGTGTTGTGAAATTAGATGAAAAAAAGGCTGCAATGAAGACAAAACGCTGGAATGCTATTGCTGAAAGTGCAGCAAAACAATCGAAACGCGGTATTATCCCGGAGGTAACAGAACCGATAAGTTTCCGGCAGGCGTTGGAAAAGGCAAGAACAATGGACATGTTATTGATTCCTTATGAGGAAGCTGAAAACATGCAAATAACAAGGAAAACAGTCTCTGAGATAAAGTCAGGTATGAGTATTGGCATTTTTATTGGTCCGGAAGGTGGATTTTCAGAAGACGAAGTGACATTAGCGGCAGAATATGGAGCAAAGGCCATTACACTTGGTAAACGTATTTTGAGAACGGAAACCGCAGGGATGGCATTGATGTCGGTTATTATGTATTTAATGGAAGAATAGAGAGGAAAAAGATGGAAGCTTATTTTGACAATTCAGCAACTACAAAAGTGACAGAGAGTGTGAAAAATATTGTAGTGAAGACCATGACAGAAGATTTTGGAAATCCTTCCTCAATGCACATGGTTGGTGTGAAAGCTGAACGGTATGTAAAAGAAGCGAAACACATTATTGCAAATATTTTGAAAGTAGATGAAGGAGAGATTTATTTTACTTCCGGCGGAACAGAGTCAAATAATATGGCGGTTATTGGAGCAGCTGACGCTAATAAGAGAAAGGGAAATAAGATTATCACAACAAAAATTGAACACCCTTCGGTTTTAAATACTATGAAGTATTTAGAGAAACAAGGGTATCAAGTAGTATATCTTCCGGTGGATAGATGTGGTATCGTGGATATGGAAACTTTGAAAGAAGAAATGACAGAAGATACAATCCTCGTTTCCGTTATGTATGTCAACAATGAAGTGGGAGCTGTTGAGCCTATTGCAGAAATAGGAAAGTATATTAAGAGTATTCAACCGGATGTTATTTTTCATGTCGATGCTATTCAGGCGTTTGGAAAAATGGAAATCAGGCCAAAGAAAGAAAATATTGATTTGCTTACTGTAAGTGGTCATAAAATTCATGGGCCAAAGGGAAGTGGATTTATTTATATTAAAAAGAATACAAAATTGAATCCGATTATTTTCGGTGGCGGACAACAAAATGGATTTCGTTCGGGAACAGAGAATGTTTCAGGAATTGCAGGAATCGGACAGGCGGCAAAGGATGCCTATGATAACTTAGAAAAAAATGTAAAAATTTTAACGGATTTAAAAGATTATCTGATAGATAAACTACAAGGTTTAGAAGACGTGGTGATAAACAGCAAAAAAGGCACAGAGGGTGCCCCCCATATTGTGAGCGTCAGTTTTAGCGGGGTGAGGAGTGAGGTTTTGCTCCATGCGCTTGAGGATAAAGGGATTTATGTATCAGCAGGCAGCGCCTGTTCTTCCAATAAACCGGCTGTAAGCGAGACTTTAAAAGCAATGAAAATTGATAAGGATTTACTTGGTTCCACAATCCGCTTCAGTTTTTGTGAATTGAATACCATAGAGGAAATAGATTTTGCAGTGGAGGAAATAAAAAAAATGCTTCCTGTGTTAAGAAAATATGTAAGAAGATAAAGAGGTAAAAGAATGTTTCAATCATTTTTGATTAAGTATGCTGAAATAGGCGTGAAAGGAAAAAACAGGTTTTTGTTTGAAGATGCATTAGTTGATAATGCACAGCGTGCCCTCGACAAAATCGATGGAAATTTTAAAGTGACAAAAGAATATGGAAGAATTTATGCTGTGGCAGAGAGTGCGTATGACTTTGATGAAGTTGTGGATGCGTTAGCACACGTTTTTGGCATTGTCGGAATTTGTCCGATGGTACAGATAGAGGACAACGGATTTGAGGATTTGGTAAAAAATGTTCTGGATTATATTGAACAAAATTATGAGGATAAGAACTTTACATTTAAGGTAATGGCAAGACGTGCGAGAAAGAATTACCCGATGGAGTCTATGGAGATTAATGCAGAGATGGGCGCGAGAATTTTGAAAACGTTTCCGGAAACCAGAGTAGATGTACATAATCCTGATGTTATTTTGACAATTGAGATTAGAAACCATATCAATATATATTCCAAGATTATTCCGGGACCGGGAGGAATGCCGGTAGGAACAGCAGGAAAAGCAATGCTTCTTTTGTCTGGTGGGATAGATAGCCCTGTTGCCGGCTGGATGACTGCAAAGCGCGGTGTAGTGGTCGATGCAGTATATTTTCATGCACCTCCTTATACATCAGAAAGAGCGAAACAAAAAGTTGTGGATTTGGCAAAGATTGTTTCCAAATATTCTGGTCCGATGAAGTTGTATGTAGTCAATTTTACGGATATTCAAATGTATATTTATGATAAGTGTCCGCATGATGAGTTAACGATTATCATGAGAAGATATATGATGAGAATCGCTGAATATTTTGCAAAACAGGAAGGCGCTCAGGGATTGATTACAGGAGAATCTATCGGTCAGGTCGCAAGTCAGACCATGCAGAGTCTCGCTGCAACAAATGAGGTTTGTACAATGCCGGTATTTAGACCGGTAATTGCTTTTGATAAACAGGAAATTGTCGATGTATCATTGAAAATTGGAAGCTATGAGACATCTATTCTCCCTTATGAGGATTGTTGTACAACATTTGTTGCAAAACATCCGGTGACAAAGCCAAATATTAATGTAATTAAGAACTCAGAAAGTCATTTGTCAGAAGAGATTGATAGGATGTTTCAAGAGGCGGTGGAAACAGTAGAGATTATTGAAATATGATGACGATTTTCCTCGTTGTCATTTCAAAAAAAGCTGGCTTAAAAATAAGCCAGCTAATAAAAATATGATTAAAACCCTATTCGTATTTTTTTAGAATTTCCATGATTTCGTCAATATCTTCTTCGTTATGTATGTTTAAGTCGATTGGCTTTGATAAATCAAGACTGAAAATACCCATAATTGATTTTGCATCGATGACATAACGTCCTGATACTAAATCGAAATCGCTGTCAAACTTAGTAATGTCATTTACGAAAGATTTTACTTTGTCGATAGAACCTAAATTAATTGTAACTGTTTTCATATATAAACACCTCTCTTTCATCTCTCTATTTACATGTACATAATAGCACGGATTATATATTTGTTCAATCAGAACAAATACCAAAATTATGGTAAAATTTTCGTTAAAATGTTGTAAATGTGTATAAGTGTTTTAGAGAAAATTGAGGAAAAAATTATTTAATATAGAAATTTTTAGGAGGCAATCATGAGAAAAGTGGCGTTACATAATCTTGGCTGTAAAGTAAATTTCTATGAGACGGAAGCAATGTCTCAATTACTTCATAAGGCAGGATATCGTATAGTACCTTTTTCAGAAAAGGCAGATGTATATATCATTAATACCTGCTCTGTTACAAATATTGCTGATAGAAAATCAAGACAGATGCTGCATAAGGCAAAAAAAATGAATCCCCAGGCAGTTGTGGTGGCTACCGGATGCTACGTTCAGACTTCATCGGCAAAAGCAGTGGAAGATATGGCTATTGATATTATTGTCGGAAATAATAAAAAGAAAGAGATAGTTGATATATTAGAGAATTATTTTAAATGCCGGGGAAAAGAATATATTATTGATATCAATCAAACGAATGAATATGAGGAATTAGAGATTGAAACTGTTACAGAACATACAAGAGCTCATTTGAAAATTCAGGATGGATGTAATAATTTTTGCTCTTACTGTATTATACCGTATGCGAGAGGCAGAATAAGAAGCAGAAAAATGGGTAATATAAGAAATGAGATGCTTCGATTAGCAGACAGGGGATTTAAAGAAATCGTTTTTACAGGAATTAATCTTAGTTGTTATAATGATGAAGGAAAAAAACTTATAGACGTACTGGAGATGGCGGAAACTATTGATGGAATAGAACGAATACGCCTTGGTTCATTGGACCCGGAAATTATCACAGATGATTTTGTAGAGAGATTATCAAAAATATCTAAGATATGTCCACACTTTCATTTGTCGATGCAGAGTGGGTGTGATAAGACTTTGAAAGCGATGAACCGACATTATACATCGGAGGAATATTTTAATAAATGTCAGATGTTAAGACAAAAGTTTGACAATCCGGCTTTTACGACAGATGTAATCGTAGGGTTTCCGGGAGAGACACAAGAGGATTATGTGAAATCCAGGGAGTTTATAGAAAAAGTTAGATTTGCAGAACTTCATGTTTTTAAATATTCCAGAAGAGATGGGACGGTGGCGGCAAACATGCCAAATCAGATAGAAGAATCAATAAAATCTCAAAGAAGCGAAAACCTGATACAAGTTGGTGAAAAGCTTATGAGAGAATATAGAGAGAAAAAAATCGGCACGGAAGTTTCAGTGCTGTTTGAGGAAGAAAAAGTGATTGGGCAGAAAAGGTACCAGGTTGGACATACGAGAGAATACATAGAAGTGGCACTAGAAACAGTTGAAGATTTGTCTGGGAAGATGAGAAATGTGACAATAAAAGACTTTGTCAATAAAGAAATAATGCTTGCCACTAGGTGAGTTTTATATTAAACTTATAATATACTGCCATAAAAAGGCAAAAAAAGGACGTGATAAGATGAGCGATTTAGGTAACACACAATTTTTTAGAGTTCAGCAGGAACAGAAGTTAGGTGTAGAAGAAATTTTTGAAAAGGTGTATGAGGCATTGGCTGAGAAAGGATATAATCCGGTAAATCAAATCGTGGGCTATATTATGTCAGGTGACCCGACATATATTACCAGTCATAAAAATGCGAGAAGCCTGATTATGAAAGTGGAGAGAGATGAACTTATAGAAGAGGCTGTAAAATACTACATCAATAACAAATTAAAATAATACAAAGAAACCTGTTTAGGTTTTATAAGCATGCTCTTTTTTATTAATAGTGCGTAATAATATAGAAGTATAGGTGAAACCATGAGGATGATGGGATTAGATTTTGGCTCGAAGACAGTAGGAGTGGCAGTGAGTGACCCTTTAGGTCTTACTGCAAGCGGAATAGAAATAATACGAAGGGATTCGCCGAATAAGTTGAGAAAAACATTGGCTCGGATAGAACAGTTGATTGATGAATATAAAATTGAGAAAATTGTATTAGGATACCCTGTAATGTTAGATGGCAGTGAGGGGGAAAGAGTTGAAAGAACAAAAGAGTTTGCGGCTATGTTGGAGAGACGTACCGGTATGAATATTATTTTTCAGGATGAAAGGCTTACTACAGTGGAGGCATATGAAATCATGGATATGGCTGGAATAAAAAAAGCGGACAGGTATAAGTATGTCGACCAAATTGCAGCAAAAATTATTTTAGAGGATTATATGAATCACATGGAAAATTTGAGTCATGATGATTGTAATGGAGTTTAAGAGGTTTTTATGGAAGAGAAAATTATTTTTGTAGATGAAGATGGAAAAGAAGTTGAAATGTTTGTGGTGGAAGAAACCAGAATAAATAATGTAAATTACATTCTTGTAACGGATGATGATGGCGAGGATGAGGAGGCAACTGCCTATATATTAAAGGATATTTCTAACGAAGAAGATGAAGAGGCTGTCTATGAGGTCGTGGATGATGATTCGGAGATTGATTACATAGGAAAAATATTTTCCGAATTGTTAGATGGCATTGATGTCACAAGAGAGGATTAGGGATGTCCATAATTATTGCAGCAGTTAGTGAATGGAAAGGATAAGTTTTAAAGGTTTATAAGGAGAAAAATTAATATAATGAGTGAAAATTCAAGAGTAAAGATAATTCCACTGGGAGGTTTAGAACAGATTGGAATGAATATGACTGCCATTGAGTACAATGACAGTATTGTTGTTGTGGATTGCGGTTTGTCATTTCCGGGTGATGATATGCTTGGAATAGACTGTGTTATTCCGGATATTACATTTTTAAGAGAGAATATAGATAAGATAAAAGGTTTCGTGATAACACATGGACATGAGGACCATATCGGTGCTCTGCCATATGTTTTGAAAGAGATAAATGTTCCGATATATGGAACAAAACTGACTATCGGTATTATTGATGGTAAGTTAGAAGAACACGAACTGTTGGGCGTGGTGAAAAGAAAGGTTGTTAAATTTGGACAAAGTATCCATCTTGGGGATTTCAGAATAGAATTTATTCGAACAAATCACAGTATTGCTGATGCGGCGGCATTGGCTATCCATACACCTGTAGGTATTATTGTTCATACAGGAGATTTTAAGGTGGATTATACGCCTGTATATGGAGATGCGATTAATCTTGCCAGATTTAGTGAGCTTGGCAAAAAGGGTGTTTTGGCACTGATGTGTGATAGTACAAATGTTTTGCGGCCGGGATTTACACCATCAGAGAGAACTGTCGGAAAAACTTTTGAGCATATATTTGCTGAGAATACAAAGAGTCGAATCATTATTGCTACGTTTGCGTCAAATGTGGACAGAGTACAGCAGATTATCAATACGGCTTGCAAATATAACAGAAAAGTTATTGTAGAGGGAAGAAGTATGGTAAATATCATTTCTGTAGCAAGAGAAATGGAATATCTTAAAATTCCCGATAATACACTAATTAATATAGAAGAAATGGACAATTATACAGATGACCAGTTAGTGCTTATTACGACGGGCAGTCAGGGAGAGTCTATGGCGGCTTTGTCCCGTATGGCAGCATCTCTTCACCGAAAGGTACACATTAAGCCGGATGATACAATTGTGTTTAGTTCCACTCCGATTCCGGGAAATGAAAAAGCTGTATCGAAGGTTATGAATGAATTGTATCAGCAGGGAGCAAATGTTATTTTCCAGGAGACACATGTATCGGGACATGCGTGTCAGGAAGAAATTAAATTGATTTATTCTTTGATTAAACCGAAATATGCGATTCCGGTTCATGGCGAGTATCAGCACTTGAGAGAGCATGGAAGATTGGCACAGGATATGGGGATTCCGAAAGAAAATGTATTTATCTTAGAATCCGGTGATGTGTTAAGTCTCAGTAAGGAAAAGGCTAAAGTCGTAGGAAAGGTTCCGGCAGGTTCTGTTCTTGTTGATGGACTCGGTGTCGGTGATGTAGGAAATATTGTATTGAGAGACAGGCAAAATCTTGCAGAAAATGGTATTATCATTGTCGTCCTCACTTTAGAAAAATATTCTAATCAGATTCTTGCAGGTCCGGATATTGTAACAAGAGGTTTTGTTTATGTGAGAGAATCGGAGAACCTGATTGAAAATGCAAAAGAAGTTGTAACGCAAGCGTTACTGGAATGTTTAGAAGGAAAAAATGTGGACTGGGGAAAAATCAAGATGGTTGTAAAAGATAGTCTTGGAGAATATTTGTGGAAAACAATGAAAAGAAGTCCAATGATATTACCAATAATCATGGAAGTAGAATAGTTATTGCAGTAAGGAGAGACCTTATTGCTTCGATATAAGACATTTGACATGAGGAGTTTATATGAATAATAGAAAGACTTCACAGGGATTTGCTAAAGTATCTATTAAAATGTTAAAATATGTAGTTATGGTTGTAGTGATTGTTATTTGTGCCACGGCTGCATTTAATTTTGGTTCTAAGATTTTCAACAGTGAAGGAATGGAACCGGAACCGGGAACAGATATGACATTTACCATTGAAGATGGAACCACAATTAAAAGTTTTGGCAAAACATTAGAGGAATATGGTGTGATTGGTGATGCAGATGTTTTTGTAGTTCAGTCATATGTATATAGTGTAAAGAAAATAAAGCCGGGAACATATTCTTTTAATACTTCATGGAATGGCGAGGAAATATTTAAGACACTCAGTGCGGGACCGGAAGAGGATAAGCAGGATAAAAAGTAGATTGGTTTATAGATGGAGGAAAATATGATAGTCAATGAGAGAATCATATCATATATTCATTCGCTTGAAAAAACAAATAGTGAAGTTTTAGAAAAAATTGAACATCAGGCACATTTAGATAATGTTCCGATTATCAGAAAGGAAATGGAAAGTTTTCTGAGGGTAATGTTATACTTAAAAAAGCCGAAAAGAATATTAGAGCTGGGTACTGCGATTGGGTACTCAGCCATTTTAATGAGTGAATGTATTTCTAGTGACGCAAAGATTGTTACTATAGAAAATTATGAAAAGAGAATACCGATAGCGAGAGAAAATATTGCTCTGGCTCAGAAAAACAGCGTAATTGAACTTTTAGAGGGAGATGCCATGAAGATAATGCCCGAATTGGAAGAAAGTCAGTTCGATTTTGTTTTTATGGATGCGGCAAAGGCGCAATATATTTATTTTCTGCCGGAAGTTTTAAGACTTATGAAAAAAGGAGCCGTTCTGATTACTGACAATGTTTTGCAAGAGGGAGATTTAATAGAATCAAAATATGTTGTTCAGAGGAGAGATAGGACAATACATAAGCGTATGAGAGAATATATGGAGATTGTAAAAAATCATTCTGAATTAGAAACAAGTATTGTACCACTGGGAGATGGGATTACAATTTCTATAAAAAATAGATAATAAGATAGGAGCGATAACGTGATGAGAAAACCGGAGTTGTTAATACCGGCAAGCAGCCTGGAGGTTTTAAAAACTGCTGTAAGATACGGTGCAGACGCAGTATATATAGGCGGAGAGGTCTTTGGTTTGCGTGCAAAGGCAAAGAACTTTTCCATAGAGGATATGAAAGCGGGAGTGGAATATGCCCATAATCATGGTGTGAAAGTGTATGTCACAGCAAATATTCTGGCTCATAATGCGGATATTGAGCCGGTTAAAGTATATTTTAATGATTTAAAGAGTGTAGAGCCGGATGCGTTAATTATTTCTGACCCGGCTATTTTTACAATTGCTAAAGAAATGCTGCCTGATATGGAAATTCATATTAGCACGCAGGCAAATAATACAAATTACGGGACATATAATTTCTGGTATGGACTTGGAGCTAAACGTGTTGTTTCTGCCAGAGAGTTGTCTTTGGCAGAAATTAAGGAAATTAGAAATAATATACCGGAGGAAATGGAAATAGAGACTTTTGTACATGGGGCAATGTGCATTTCCTATTCCGGGAGATGCCTGCTCAGCAGTTTTATGGCGGGAAGGGATGCCAATAAAGGTGCATGTACACATCCATGCAGGTGGAAATATGCGGTAGTCGAGGAGTCGAGACCGGGACAATATATGCCGGTGGAAGAAAATGATAGAGGCACATATATTTTTAACTCAAAAGATTTATGTATGATAGAGCATATTCCGGAGTTGGTTGATGCGGGAATCGATAGTTTTAAGATAGAAGGCAGAATGAAAACCGCACTTTATGTTGCTACAGTTGCAAGAACGTATCGCATGGCAATTGACGATTACTTTGAGAGCAAGGAAAAATATGAGAATAATAAAGAAAAGTATAAAACATTAATTTCCCAATGTACTTACAGGCAGTATACCACAGGATTTTTCTTTGGAAAGCCGGATGAGACAACTCAAATCTATGACAACAATGTTTATGAAAGAGATTATGTTTATTTAGGAATTGTTGGAGATAAAATGGGAGAAAATGAATACGCCTTAGAACAAAAAAATAAGTTTTGTGTGGGTGATAGGATTGAAGTGATGAAACCGGATGGCAGGGATATACAGACAACGGTAGTTTCGATAAAGGACGAAGATGGAACAGAGATGGAAAGCTGTCCGCATCCAAAACAAAGGCTGTTGATTCAGCTTGGAATGGAGTTGGAAAAAGGAGATATCCTTCGTGTAAAGGCATAAAATATTTGAGTTTTGCCTGTGCAATGTGCAGGCAGCATTGGAGTTTCGCTTGCGAAACTCTTTTTTTGTATGAGTACAGGCACCGCGCGACGGATTAAAGCATACAATAGATTAAGTATGTCAAGAGGTGCTGGGTGTGAAGACTTTTTTAGAACCATTAACGCAGGAAGAGGAGAGAATGTATGTGGACAGATTTCAAAATGGAGATAAAAAAGCGAAAGACATACTCATTGAAAGAAATCTAAGGCTGGTAGCTCATATTGCAAAGAAATATTATTCCGAAAACAGGGAAAATGAGGAACTCATTTCTATCGGTATTGTAGGTTTGATTAAGGCAGTTAATACTTATAATCCACAGAAAGGAAACAGGCTGGTAACATATGCGTGCAAGTGTATTGAGAATGAATTGCTTATGATGTTGAGAAGTGAGAAAAAGAAAAACAGGGAAGTCTCTCTGAATGAACCGATTGGCATGGATAAAGAGGGGAATACGATTAGTTTAATCGATGTAATGGAAAATGATGATATTGATGCATTGAAAAAGATGGAGAATGCCGAGGATATAGTAAGAGTGAGAAAGTATGTTGAAAAAGTGTTGTCGGACAGAGAAAAAGAGATTATTATTTACAGGTATGGATTGGATGGAAGGGAACCTATGACACAAAAAAAGGTAGGTACTACAATGGGAATTTCCAGAAGCTATGTGAGTCGAATTGAAAAAAAAGCATTGGAAAAATTAAAGAAAGCTTTTGACAATTCATACACAATATGATATAAAAAATACAATATGATATGAACGAGAAAATAAATAAGCACGGAGAGCACACAAAATTTAGTTATGAGGATAGATTATGGTGTGTAAAATTAATTGTGCAACTATTATAGGCGTGGAGGTATTGCCTGTAATAGTAGAAACGGATATATGCAATGGTCTACCATCTTTTGACATGGTAGGCCTTTTATCGTATGACATAAAAGAGTCGAGGGAGAGAGTACGAACTGCCTTGAAAAATTCAGGTTTTTGTGTGCCTCCTAAGAGAATTACAATAAATTTTTCGCCTGGAAATATAAGAAAAACAGGGACATACTTTGATATGCCTGTGGCAGTGTCTATATTATGGTGTCTTGAAATGATTTCATGTGATTTGAGTAACAAAATGTTTGTCGGTGAGCTGAGCCTGAGCGGAAGGGTAGTTGAGGTAAACGGTGTTTTGCCCATTGTTCTATATGCATTGGAGCAGGGGATGAAATACTGTTTTGTGCCTGCAAAAAATTTAGGAGAGTGCCAGTTTGTCACAGGAATCAAAGTGATTGGAATTGAAAGTTTAAATGAGTTGGTCATGATTTTAACAAATGGTTCTTATGATAAAGAAATAAAAAGGCAGCAAATTACGTTAAATACTTATACGGAGAAAAAAGAGAATGATTTTAGGTGGATAAAGGGACAGATTCAGGCGAGAAGGGCAGCGGAGATTTCGGCAGCCGGTATGCATAATTTATTGTTGATTGGACCGCCGGGAGCAGGGAAAACAGTTATTGCAAAAACAATGCGAACCATATTACCTGATATGTCAGAAGAAGAGCGCATTGAGATTTCTAAAATACAGAGTATTGTAGGGGATTTAAAGGGAAGTCTTGCAAAACAGAGACCGTTTCGTAAACCACATCATACGACAACGGTTTCAGCAATGACAGGGGGAGGACATAATCCAAGACCGGGAGAGATTACACTGGCTCATAGAGGTGTTCTTTATATGGATGAGTTTCCGGAATTTTCCAGGGAGGTTATGGAGGCGTTAAGACAACCGTTAGAGGATAGGTGCATTGATATATCGAGAATGGGAGGAACTTTTTCATTTCCTGCGGACTTTATTTTACTGGCTTCGATGAATCCATGTAGATGTGGTTATTTTCCTGATAGAAATAAATGCAGTTGTACAGAACGTGATGTGAAAAAATATTTAGAAAAGATAAGCGGACCTATTTGGGACAGGATAGATTTATGTGTACATATGAATCCTATGGAGTTTCATGATTTGACGAGGGAGTCAAATCATGAAAGTTCAGCTGAAATAAAAAAAAGAGTAGACAGGGCTGTTCAAATTCAAAGAGAACGGTACAAACAGGAAAGCGTTTATTTTAATAGCCAGTTAGAGGGAGAGAGAATAGAAAAATATTGTCATTTAAATAAGAAAGAAATGGATCTGATACAGAAAATATATATAAAAATGGAATTGAGTGTGCGGGCTTATGAAAAAATAATTAAAACGGCAAGAACCATTGCAGATTTAAAAGAGCATGAAAGCATAAGCTGTGAAGATATTGCGGAGGCAGTGAGTTATAAGGCTGTTTCGGTTAGGGGGTAAGATGAGCGAGAGAGAAATGTGGGCATGCGTTTCCAATATTCCGGGAATGTACTGGAAAAAAATACAAAGACAGATAGAAGTGTTTGGAGATATAGATAACTGGATGGCGGCAGATAAGAAAATGCTTATGCACAAGGGTGGATTGGATGAAGGAGAGGCAGAAAGAGTCATAAAACATAGAGAATGTTTTAGCCCTGAAATTTTTTTTGAAAAGTTAGAAAAAAAGGAAATTAAATTTGTGTCCGTGTCAGAAAAAGAATATCCGAAAAGATTGTTGCCATATAATCATAAACCATATTATTTATTCTATAAAGGTAATTTACCCGATGAAGAGGCTCCGTGTGTTGCTATGGTGGGGGCGAGAGCCTGCTCAAATTATGGAAGAACTGTGGCTAGGGGAATTGCAAAGGAGTTGTCAGAAAAAGGGATACAGATAATTAGTGGAATGGCCAGGGGCGTTGATACATATAGTCAATTAGGAGCATGTGAGGGAAAGGCAGAGACATTTGCAGTTCTCGGATGTGGTGTGGATATCTGTTATCCTTCGGAAAACATAGAATTATATGAAGAAATTTTGAAAAAAGGTGGAATTATTTCAGAGTATCTGCCCGGTACAGCTCCTATCAGCTGGCACTTTCCTCAAAGAAACAGGCTTATTTGCGGATTGGCAGATAAAATTGTGGTGGTAGAAGCAAAAGAAAACAGCGGTTCATTAATTACTGTTGAATGGGCATTGGAGCAGGGGAAGGATGTGATGGCTGTTCCCGGACGTATTGGAGAGAGATTAAGTCAGGGGTGTAACCAATTGATAAAGTCTGGAGCAGGTATCGTTACATCGACAAATGATGTTCTTTCTGAGCTTACATACAACATGTCGAATAAACAGGAGACAGAAAAAATACTTGAAAAAGATTTTTTGTTGTTGTATAGTGAGTTAGGCTTCCAGCCAAAAAATATAAACGAGCTAATGGACAATACAGGTATAAAATATGAAGAAATTATTAGTATGTTGTTAAAACTTCAGTTAGATGGATTCATAGAGCAGCCGGTTGAGAATTATTTTTCAAGAAAGTATATATAATTATAGATTATAAGGTTAAAAGGATTTAAGGGGAAGATTTATGGCAAAATATCTTGTTATTGTAGAATCGCCTGCAAAAGTAAAGACAATAAAAAAATTTTTGGGAACAAATTATGAAGTTGTAGCTTCGAATGGTCATGTGAGAGATATGCCTAAAAGTACAATGGGCATTGATTTTGAAAATGACTATGAGCCGAAATATATAACGATAAGAGGAAAAGGGGATAAATTAGCAGAACTGAGACGTTATGTAAAAAAGGCGGACAAGGTTTATCTTGCAACTGACCCGGACCGTGAGGGAGAAGCTATTTCGTGGCATTTGGCAAATGCTTTAAAGTTAGAACCAAAGAAGACAGCTAGGATTACTTTTAATGAAATTACAAAGCCGGCTGTCAAGGAATCTTTAAAAAATCCAAGAGAAATTAATATGAATTTGGTTGATTCTCAGCAGGCGAGAAGAGTTATGGACAGAATGGTAGGTTACAGTATCAGTCCGCTATTATGGATGAAAATAAAGAGAGGGTTGAGTGCCGGTAGAGTACAGTCTGTTGCACTGAGAATGTTGTGCGACCGTGAGGAGGAAATTAATGCATTTATTCCAAAAGAATATTGGGATATGGATGCAGTATTAAAATATAAAAATAAAGAATTTAAAGTTAGCTTTTACGGTGATTCCAAAGGAAAGATAGAAATCACAGGAAAAGAACAGTTAGATGATATTATTCAGGAATTAAAGGAAGAAAAGTTTTCTGTAAAGGATGTAAAGAAGGGAAGCAGGACAAGAAAGGCACCGGTTCCTTTTACAACGAGTACATTGCAGCAGGAAGCATCGAAGGCTCTAAATTTTTCTACACAGAAGACTATGAGAATTGCTCAACAGTTATATGAAGGTGTTGAGATTAAGGGACGTGGAAGTATAGGTCTCATCACATATCTTCGTACAGATTCTACCCGTATTTCTGAGACGGCTGAAACACAGGTAAAAGATTTTATTGAAAATAATTATGGTCAGTCTTATATGGCAAATGAGGTGAATGCCAAGAAGTCATCAAAGAAAATACAGGATGCACATGAGGCAATCCGACCTACAGATGTGACTATATTACCTGAAAGTATTAAAGAACAACTGCCAAGAGATTTATTTCGCCTTTATCAGCTTATCTGGAAGAGATTTGTGGCAAGCCGAATGCAGAGTGCAGTATATGAGACGATAAATGTTAAAATTAGCGCCGGAAAATATATTTTTAATGCTGCAACATCTAAGTTGGATTTTGATGGTTTTATGAAAATATATACGGAGAGTGATAACGAAAAAGTTGTCACAAATAATACGATTGCAAAATTGGAAAAGGATTCCGAGTTGGAATTTGTTAATTTTGAAGAAAATCAGCACTTTACGCAGCCTCCGGCACATTTTACAGAGGCAGCTCTGGTAAAA
The DNA here is from genome assembly GCF_937958975.1 of uncultured Eubacterium sp. GTDB lineage: Bacteria > Bacillota > Clostridia > Lachnospirales > Lachnospiraceae > Eubacterium_G. The sequence goes on from NZ_CALGRE010000015.1 coordinate 172,211, forward strand.
GCTATGGAGGAACAGGGAATCGGAAGACCTAGCACCTATGCACCTACGATTGGAACAATTATCAGTAGACGTTATGTTACAAAGGAAAAGAAAAATTTATATGTGACAGAGTTGGGGGAAGCTGTAAACAATGTTATGAAAACAGCTTTTAAAGTAATTGTTGATACAGATTTTACTGCAAATATGGAATCGCTTCTAGATGCGGTAGAAGAGGGAAATGTTGAATGGAAAACGATTATTAGAAACTTTTATCCGGACCTTGATGAGATGGTGAAAGAAGCAGAAGTTAAGTTAGAAAAAATTCAAATAGCTGACGAGGAATCAGATGAGATTTGCGAGGAATGTGGGAGACGTATGGTAATTAAGTATGGGCCGCACGGAAAGTTTCTGGCATGTCCGGGATTTCCTGAATGTAAAAATACAAAGCCTTATCTGGAGAAGGCGGGGGTTTCCTGTCCAAAATGTGGAAAGGATATTGTAATCCGAAAAACGAAAAAAGGTAGAAGATATTTTGGCTGTGCTGACTATCCGGAGTGTGATTTTATGTCATGGCAGAAACCATCCACAAAAAAGTGTCCTCAATGTGGAGGCTATATGGTGGAGAAAGGTAATAAATTAGCCTGTGCAGATGCACAGTGTGGATATGTGGAACAAAAGAAAGCATAATATATTGATATAGAAAAAAAGGGTTGCATGCCCTTTTTTTTTATGGTAAAATCATGAAGTTGTATTAAACACATAAACAGAGAGGTGAACCGGTGCCTTTGCTCGAGGTTGTTCACATCATAGAAGTTTATGGAAGATTATTAAAAACCAGGAGGTATTAAAATGAGCGTTATTTCAATGAAACAGTTATTAGAAGCAGGTGTTCATTTCGGACATCAGACAAGAAGATGGAACCCTAAGATGGCTCCATATATTTACACAGAGAGAAACGGTATCTACATTATTGATTTACAGAAATCTGTAGGAAAAGTAGATGAGGCGTACAAGGCAGTATCTGATATTGTGACAGATGGTGGTACAATTCTTTTTGTAGGAACAAAGAAACAGGCACAGGATGCTGTAAAAGAAGAAGCTGAGAGATGTGGTATGTACTACGTTAACGAGAGATGGTTAGGTGGTATGCTCACAAACTTTAAGACAATTCAGTCAAGAATTAAAAGATTAAAAGATATTGAAAGAATGTCAGAAGATGGTACATTTGATGTTCTTCCTAAAAAAGAAGTAGTAAATATTAAGAAAGAATGGGATAAGCTGGAAAAGAACCTTGGTGGAATCAAGGACATGAAGAGAATCCCGGATGCTATTTTTGTTGTAGACCCTAAGAAGGAAAGAATTTGTGTTCAGGAAGCTCATGCACTTGGAATTACTTTAATTGGTATTGCAGATACAAACTGTGACCCAGAAGAATTAGATTATGTTATCCCAGGTAATGATGATGCTATCAGAGCAGTAAAGCTTATCGTTTCTAAGATGGCAGATGCAGTAGTTGAAGCAAATCAGGGTGAAGAAATGGTAGCAGAAGCTGCTGAAGAAGCAGAGGTTACAACAGAAGAGACAGTAGAAGAATAATATTTTATCAGGAGGAATAGAATTATGACAATTACAGCAGCAATGGTAAAAGAATTAAGAGAATTAACAGGCGCTGGTGTTATGGCTTGTAAGAATGCTTTAGTAGAGACGGATGGAAATCAGGAAGAAGCTATTGAAGTTTTAAGAAAAAAAGGTGAAGCTACAGCTGTTAAGAAGTCAGGAAGAATCGCAGCTGAAGGTATTGTATATACAGTTGTTAAAGATGGTAAGGCAGCAATCGTAGAAGTGAACTCAGAAACAGATTTCGTTGCTAAAAATGAAAAATTCCAGACATTTGTTTCGAACGTGGCAGAGCAGATTGTTGATTCAGATGCAGCAGATATGGATGCATTTATGGCAGAGCCATGGAAGCTTGATGCATCTAAGACAGTAAAAGATGAATTGGTATCACAGATTGCTGTTATCGGTGAGAATATGAATATCAGAAGATTTGAAAGAATTACAACAGATGGTGTTGTTGTTTCATATATTCATGCTGGTGGAAGAATTGGTGTATTGGTTGAAGCTGATGCTCCACAGAGCCCGGTAGTAGAGGAAGCATTAAGAAATGTTGCAATGCAGGTTGCAGCGCTTAACGCTAAGTTTGTTTCACAGGACGAAATCAGTGAAGAATATAAAGAGCATGAGAAAGCAATTCTTTTAGAGCAGATTAAGAATGACCCTAAGGAATCACAGAAGCCGGAGAAGGTTATCAATGGCATGATTATGGGACGTCTTAACAAAGAGTTTAAGGAAGTTTGCCTGCTTGATCAGGTATACGTTAAGGCAGAAGACGGAAAACAGTCCGTTGCTAAGTATTTAGAGGAAGTGTCTAAAGAAGTAGGTGCAACGGTTACACTTAAGAAGTTCGTTCGTTTTGAGACAGGTGAAGGTCTTGAGAAAAAAGAAGAAAATTTTGCTGAGGAAGTTGCAGCACAGATGAAATAGTTAGGCTAAAGCCGTGCAAATAAAAGAGAGAGTATTCACGAGGGCATGCTTGCATGAACGAGAGAATACTCTCTCTTTTATTGGCTCTTTGTCAAGAGTGGGGGTAAAGTTTACAGCACATTTGTGGACAATCGTCCACAAATGTGTTTCTTTATTT